>NZ_JBASWY010000016.1:0-174755 GCF_049276715.1 Polaribacter sp. | reverse complement strand
CGCTCAAAGTGTGCATCAATACAAAAACTATGTTACGCAACTATTTGAAAATCAATTAAAATGGGATAAAAAAACAAGTGCTAAAAATTTAGATGAATTAAATAAAAATTTATCATCGGCTTTAAATTTTAATTGAAAAATAATATATATTTGATGCGTTTTTAATCAATTAATTTCACAAATTTTTTGAGCTAAAAAGCACGAACAATTAAAAAATAAAAAACATGAAAAAAATATATGCTATAGCTTTATTGCTATTTATTTCAGTATCATTTTCGGCAAAAAAAATTTGACGCTTTACAACAAGAAAATTCTTTAACTGCAGTTTACAAAGGTGTTACAGATGAAGATTATTACAAGTTTGTAGATGATGCAAAAAAAGAACATCTTTTCTATGACGTTGCAGAAGATGTAGAATTAGGTTTAGAAGACGATTCTTTAATTGGAAAAAAATTCTCATTAACTTTCAGTACAAAAGAAATTGATGAATATGATAACGAAGGTGAAGAAACAGGGAAGAAAATAACCGTAAAAACAATCTTAACTATTAAAGAAGTTAAATAACAAAAAACCCGAAAGTAAATTACTTTCGGGTTTTTTTATACACTTTCTCTTAAAAGAGACTTATAGGTTTTTCTGAGTTTTATTGGGTGAACACCCAACTTATATTTTAAAAAAACATAGCCATTAATTAAATTTACTTTTAACCAAGAATTAGAATCATATTTTCTTGCGCTAACTGTAGCTTTCGACTGAATTATTACAATAGGAATTTTCTGTTTTCGAACTCTATCCATCATCTCAAAATCCTCCATAATACAAAACTCCTCATTATACCCATTTAACTTTGTAAATGCTTCTTTGGTAAAAAAATGGCACTGATCTCCTCCACCAGCAAACAAACCATCTTTGGCCGTAAATTTACTGTTAAGGCTTAATAAAGACGATTTTTTATCAAATTGATAAGCAAAAAATCCTGCTTTTTTTTCTGATTGAATTACTTTCTTAATTTCCGAATAAAAATTTTCTGGCAAAATAACATCTGCATGTAAAAAAAGAAACACGCTTCCTTTTGCTTTTTTTACGGCAAAATTCATTTGTGCTGCTCTTCCTTTTTTATCGCTTATTAAATATGTAACTTTACTAAAGTTTTTACAGACTTTAAAACTGTTATCTGTAGTTTCTGGTGAATTCGAAACAATAATTTCTATTGGAAATTTGTTAGCTTGTTCGCACAAAAACGACAAAACCTTTGTTAGATTTTCTTGTTCGTTATAAGCAGGAATTATTATACTTAACATCATACTTTAACTTACACTTTTTTATATGAAACAGTTTTTATTAACAGTGCTTTTTTTATCAACCTTTAAATTTATAGCACAAAATAAGATAAATTATAGTGAAGTTTCTAAAGATTTACTCCAAAATATTATGGATAAAAAATCTTATGAAAACCAAGTTACACTTTTAGCAAATAGTACTCTAGAAGATTTGACATCAGAATTAAAAACCGATACTCAAAAATTAGCTTTTTGGATAAATATTTACAATTCTTTTATTCAAATTTCTTTAACAGAAAACCCTGATTTATACAAAGATAGAGGCACTTTTTTTAGCACTCCAAGAGTAAAAATTGCTGGAGAAACTTTATCTTTTGATGATATTGAACACGATATTATAAGACGCTCTAGAGTTAAACTTAGTTGGGGTTATTTAAGAAAATATTTTCGCCCAAAATGGGAACGTAAGTTAAGAGTTCAAAATATTGATTGGAGAATCCATTTTGCTTTAAATTGTGGGGCTAAAAGTTGTCCTCCAGTTGCATTATTTACCAATGAAAACTTAAATAAGGAATTAGATTTTATGGCAACAGAATATTTAAAAGAACAAACTACTTACAATTCTGAAACGAAAACAGCAAAATCTGTGTCTTTATTTTCTTGGTTTAGAGCAGATTTTGGTGGAATTTGTGGAGCAAGACAAATTTTAGTAGATTATAAAATTACACCAGAAAAGCCTAAAAAATTAGAATTTAAAAATTATGATTGGACTTTGTTATTAGGAAATTTTAGAAAGATTCCTAAATAGACTTTTTATTGTACTTAATTCTCTTTTTCGCTTTCTTCCAAATCTGCAGTTAAATCTAAATTTCTAATTGTTGGGCTTACAATGGCTGTGGTTGCTACTGTTATAATAGTCATTGTGCCACCAAATACAACTGCAGCAACAGGTCCAATTAATTTGGCTGCTAAACCACTTTCAAAAGCACCTAACTCATTAGAAGAACCCACAAACATTGAGTTTACAGATGATACTCTTCCTCGCATTTCATCTGGTGTTTTTAACTGTAAAATCGTTTGACGAATAACCATCGAAATTCCATCTGCAGCTCCACTTATAAATAAAGCCAAAATACTTACCCAGAAAATAGAGGACAATCCAAAAGCAATAATACTAAGTCCAAAAATAAATACGGAAATCAGCATTTTTTTACCTGTATTTCTATTGATAGGAATATATGTAGTTAAAAGCATCGTAACAATACTTCCTATAGAAATTGAGGCATTTAAAATACCAAAACCTTCTGGTCCAACTTTTAAAATATCTTGAGCAAAGACTGATAAAATTGCCACAGTTCCTCCGAATAAAACAGCAATCATATCTAAACTCAATGTACCTAAAATTGCTTTATTTTGAAATACGAATTTTATTCCTGCTTTTAAACTTTCGGTAATTGGCTCGCCTATTTTTTTATTTAGAATAGGTTTCTTTTTTATTTGAAAAAGAGTGATAAAAGACAATAAAACTAGAATAAAAACTAATAATAAAGTTTTATCTACTTGTATCCAACTAATAAAAAAACCTCCACAAAGCGCTCCAGTTACACTCGCTGTTTTCCATGTGCTTGTGCTCCAAGTTGCAGCATTATGATATATTTTTTTTGGAACCAATAATGCTACTAAAGAAAAAATAGTAGGGCCAAAAAAGGATCTTAAAAATCCACCAAAAAAAACCAATCCATAAATGCAATATAAAATTGAATTCGTAGACCAACTGTTAATTATTGAATCTGTAGTTAAAAAAAATAACCCAAGACTTATTAAAGAAAAAGCAGCTGTACAAGTTGCTAATAAATTCCTTTTTTCTTTTTGATCAACAATGTGACCTGCAAATAAAGCCATAGAAAAAGCTGGAATTATTTCCATTAAACCAATAATTCCTAAAGAAAGTGGATCTTTTGTGATAGAATAAACCTGCCATTCAATAACAATAAATTGCATGGACCAACCAAAAACCAATAAAAATCGAACAAATAAAAAAATATTAAATTCTCTTATTCTTAGTGCTGCATAAGGGTCTTGCTTTTTCAATATTCAGATTATTTATCCCAAAAAATTTCTGGATTTATGTAAAAAACAGTATCAATAAAATAAAAAATATTATTCTTTGTTAGGACTTTTTCATCATGTAAATCTTCCAGAATAATACCTAATTCTTGATTGCAATAATCATTATTTCTTGTATTCTTAAAACCATTACTTTCTAAAAATAATTTTACATGATTCAAATTTGTAAGTTTATCAGCCTTTATAAATGGTTGTTTTACAACCGAATAAAATTTTTCATCATCTTTATAAAATCCTAAAAATTGATAAGCTGTATCAGAAAAAAAATAGTTATGAAGTAGAAGATTTAGAAAATAATCTTCCCAAGATGCATAATAAATAGCATCATTGAGTTTTAAAACATATTGCTGATTTTTTATGTAAACTTTTTGTTCTGCTCCTTGCGCAATGTATTTATTTTGATCAATCTTAGCAAAAAATAAATTTTTTTCATTGGCAAAATTTATAAGTCTCTCTGTTTCTTTTGATTTGTTTTGGTGTTTTTCTTCAGCCAAAGGACTTGATTTCTGGCTTGTTCTAATGTAACTGGTAACTGCTTGGATAATTGCATCATAGCTATGGCTGCTCTTTCCTGAAAGGATATTTTGTAATTCATGCTTTACCTGGTTTATATTCATGACAAAGTTACTGTTTTTAATCAACTCAATTTCATATCCATTAAAATGGCGAATGTTTGGTTTATATCTTGCTCTTTTACAACAATGGTCATCTCGTTTGTGGTGGATATAATTTCTTGTAAAGGAATATCTGCCCAAGCTAATTGCTTTAAAATAAAGTAATAAATACCAGATTGTTCTAAGTTTTCTTTTGGTAATTTTATAGTGATAGATGCCAAATCTAACATACTATGTGTTAAAGTTTCTGCCTCAAAAATTTCTTCTACAAAAGGTCTTAAGTTTTTACTGGTAACAATGTTTGTTTCAAAAATTCCTTGAGAAACCGTTAAAAAGTAATCTTGACTTTCAGAGGATTTATTTAAAACTTTTGCAATTTCTTTTAATAACGAAGTTGTGTTTTTAAAGGTAAAATCGCACAAATCAGAACGTACAATTACATCTCCTAAATCTAATGCTAAACGTTTTATGTTTTTTCTGATGCGCAATTCACTTGCAGGTGAAAGCCTATTAATGGCCATCATTACTGCACCAACTTTTACATTCTTTTTTAAAACTTGAGAAACTTCTGGCAATATTATTCGAGCCAAAGAAGATACATTTATAAGTTTTTCGTTTAAAGCCTCCTCTATAAATGGAGTTTTTCTAATCGTGCTTTCTACAACTTCTTGTATTGTTTTCATTCTAAAAGTTTAAAAATAGTTTTAAATGTTCAAAATTAAACAATTAATCCAATTTATCTGACAACTTTTTAAATTCTTTTTTAGGGTTTTTATTATCATACAAAATATTATAAACAGCGTCTATAATTGGCGTATTTGCTTTCTTATCTTCCTTAATTTTAAAAGCACTTTTTGTAGCATAATACCCTTCTGCAATCATACTCATTTCATGTTGTGCAGATTTTACTGTGTAGCCTTTGCCAATCATATTTCCAAACATTCTATTTCTACTAAAAGTAGAATAACCTGTCACTAATAAATCCCCCAAATAAGCAGAGTCGTTTATGTTACGTTTCATTTTATGCACTTTCTTAATAAAGCGTTTCATTTCGCGAATTGCATTGCTCATTAACACAGATTGAAAATTATCTCCATATCCCAATCCATGAGCAATTCCTGCTGCAATAGCATAAATATTTTTTAGCATTGCTGCATATTCTGTTCCAATAATATCATCAGAAGTTTTTACATTTATATACCAACTTTCTAAAACTTTAGCCATGTTTTTGGCTTTTATATCATCTTTGCAAGCCACAGTTAAATAAGACAAACGCTCCATTGCAACTTCTTCTGCATGACATGGACCTGTAATTACACCAATATTTTTAAACGGAACTTTGTGTTTTTGATTAAAATGTTCGCCCACAATTAATCCTGTTTCTGGTACAATTCCTTTAATAGCAGAAAAAATAATTTTATCTTTTAAAGATATATGTATTTTTTCGAGCTCACTTGTTAAAAAAGCAGAGGGAATTGCAAAAATTAGCACATCATAATTATCAACCATGTAATTAATATCGCCAGATAAATCTAATAAAGTAGCATCTAACTCTGCAGAACTTAAGTACTTTGGATTATGGTCGTTTTCTTTGATATGTAAAATGGATTGCTCATCTCGCATATACCAACCTATCGTTTTTAGGTTTTCCATCAATATTTTTACAATCGCTGTTGCCCAACTTCCACCTCCAAAAACCGCTATTTTTTGATCTTTACTCATTTAAGATTGTTTAGGCTCCAAAAATAAGAAAACTATTAAGTATTGATGAAAACTTGGCTGATTTATTATATTTGTTTAAAAGTTACATCAATAATGAAAACAATTTTATTTGCCTTTTTTTCTTTTCTTCTTTTGATTTTTGCTTGCAAAAAAATAATTGATAAAAAACAAACTTCACTCTCTGAAGTAAAACAGAAAAAATCTACAAAAGCAGCCAATGTTTCGATATTAGAAAAAGAATTTATTATTGATGGATTAAATGATATTTCGCATAAAGCTTGGCTGTATTTACCACCAAATTATAATGATTCAGAAGACAGTTATCCTGTGATTTATATGCACGATGCTCAGAATTTATTTGATGATGCAACTTCTTATGCTGGTGAATGGCAAATTGATGAAACTTTAAATGAATTATACAAAACAACAGGAAAAAGCTTTATTGTTGTGGGTGTAGAAAATGGTGGCGAAAAAAGAATTGAAGAGTATACACCTTGGAAACACGAAAAATATGGAGGAGGAAAAGGGGCTATTTACATTAATTTTTTAGTAAATGAATTAAAGCCTTTTATTGATAAAACCTATAGAACAAAAACTGCAGCAGAGCATACAGCAATTATTGGAAGCTCTTTAGGGGGTTTAATTTCTTTTTACGGGGGCTTAAAAAATCCTGAAGTTTTTGGTAAAGTTGGGGCACTTTCTACTTCGTTTTGGTTTTCTGATAAAGTAAATGATTTTGCCAAAGAAAATGGAAATCAGCAAAACTCTAAAATCTACTTTTTAGTAGGTGAAAAAGAAGGAGATACTATGGTTCCTGATACTGAAAATATGGCGAAATTATTAGTAGATTCAGGTTTTCCTGATAAAAATATTAAAACAAAAATTGTTGCTGATGGTATACATTCAGAGTCTTTTTGGAAAACAGAATTTTTAGAAGTAATTACATTTTTATATAATTTAGAATAATGAACGTACAAATCATCAATAAATCAAAACACGCAACTCCAAACTACGAAACTGAAGGAGCTGCAGGAATGGATTTAAGAGCAAATATTGAGGCATCCATAACTTTAAAACCTTTAGAAAGAGCGATTGTAAAAACGGGTTTATTTATAGCTTTGCCTGTTGGTTTTGAAGCGCAAGTTAGACCTAGAAGTGGTTTGGCTGCTAAAAAAGGAATTACGGTTTTAAACAGTCCAGGAACTGTAGATGCAGATTATAGAGGTGAAATTGGAGTGATTTTAGTAAATTTATCAAACGAAGCATTTGTAATTAATGATGGTGAAAGAATTGCACAATTAATTATTGCAAAACACGAAAGAGTTACTTGGATGGAAGTTGACATTTTAAATGAAACTGAACGTGGTTCTGGAGGCTTTGGAAGTACAGGAGTTTAGGTATGTTTAGTTAGTTCTCGATACAATTTCGATGAAAATCGAAATCACTCGAACCGACATTTCGAAAAAATTAAAAAATTAAAATTATGATTCTAGGAGTATGTGAATGGTTAAGTACCAAAACAAATTTTACAGCAAAAAATATTAGACTATTATTTGTATTGCTTGTTTTATTTGCTGGTTTAGGCATAGGAGTTTATTTTATTTTATGGCTGGTAAAAATATTATCTAAAGAATAACTTTAGATAATTTTATAAACCTGACTCATTTTTCTAACAGAATCAAGCATTAATTCAAAAGGAAGAAAAGTGTGAGAATGATATTTGTAACCTAACTTTTTATAAAATTGAAAAGCTTGTGGTTGCTCATTCATAGTATCTAGCCAAATAATTTTATAGCCTTTTTGTTTTGCGTTAGCCTCTAGCCAAAATATTAATTTTTTACCAATTCCTTTTCCTTGGGTTTTTGGGTGCAGATAAATTCTGTGCAATTTTACTTGTTTTTCTTCGGATAAATTAGCTAGTTTTTTATCCCAAATAATTCTAAAATTACCAACTATTTCATCATTAAAAACAATAAAATAATAGTCGGTATTTTCTTCAGAAAGTTCTTTAAAAATATTGTCTTTAGAGTATTGTGTATTCACATACCATTCGCCTGCGTCTGTCCAAAAATGCTGATAAGCTGGTGGATAAATTTCTTTCATTAAATTAAACAAAGTGTTATCATCTGAAATAGAAATTTCTTTTAATTTTATGTTTTCTGATATTTGAATCATCTTTAAAAAATAAAAAACTGCTATAGATTGATTATTTCTATAGCAGTTTTACATAATTAGAACCTTTAATAATTATTCTTGATTTTCAATAGCTAATTTTATTTTTCCTTCTAATTCTTCTGCTAAATCTGGATTGTCTTTTATCAAACCTTTTACAGCATCTCTACCTTGCCCTAATTTGGTTTCACCATAACTAAACCAAGATCCGCTTTTCTTTATAATTCCTAACTCTACACCAATATCTAAAATTTCACCAACTTTAGAAATTCCTTCTCCATACATAATATCAAATTCTGCCACTTGAAAAGGTGGTGCTACTTTATTTTTTACTACTTTAACTTTAGTACTGTTTCCAATAACTCTATCTCCGTCTTTAATTTGCGTTCTTCTTCTAATATCTAAACGAACAGAAGCGTAAAATTTAAGTGCATTTCCACCAGTTGTTGTTTCTGGATTTCCAAACATCACTCCAATTTTTTCTCTTAATTGATTGATAAAAATAACAGTACAGTTTGTTTTAGAAATAGTCCCTGTTAATTTACGCAAAGCCTGGCTCATTAAACGAGCATGTAAACCCATTTTCGAGTCTCCCATTTCTCCTTCAATCTCAGATTTAGGTGTTAATGCTGCAACAGAATCTATTACAACAATATCAATGGCACCTGATCTAATTAAATTTTCTGCAATTTCTAACGCTTGCTCTCCATGATCTGGCTGAGAAATAATTAAATTATCAATATCTACTCCTAAATTTTGTGCATAAAATTTATCAAAAGCATGTTCTGCATCAATAAACGCTGCAATTCCTCCTGCTTTTTGAGCTTCTGCAATTGCATGCAAAGTAAGTGTTGTTTTCCCAGAAGATTCTGGTCCATAAATTTCTATTACTCTTCCTCTTGGATATCCACCAACTCCTAAAGCTAAATCTAACCCTAAAGAACCAGATGAAATAGAGGCTATGTCTTCTGTAACTACATCACCCAATTTCATTACAGAACCTTTGCCATAAGTTTTATCTAACTTATCTAAAGTAAGTTGTAATGCTTTTAATTTTGCTTCTTTATCCTTGTCTACTCCTTTATCTTTTGCCATAAAATCTACTTAATTTTCTATTTTTAAAAAGTGCTACAAGTTACAAAATTAGAATGTTTTATTTCCTAATTTTTTGTTACTTTTAAGATATGAATGAAAATATTATTTCTTTAATCTCTGATGATAAAAAATCAATTGTAAAAATTGAAAAAGGAGAACTTATTTCTTTTAAAGTTGATGAACATGAATTTATTCATCAAAAAGGAAATAAAGGTTGGCGAAAATCTGATGACGAAATGTTTCCTGTAATTGGGCCTTTAGATAAAAATAATTTTAGAATGCATACCAAAAATGGAGATGCTATTCAAGACCAACATGGTTTGCTGCGCGAATTAGATTATTCGTTAATTTCTTCGGATGAAAACAGCGTAAAATTCAAAAAAAAATATACAAAAAACACCAAAATTAAGAATAGTAAATTTCCTGCAAAATCTACTGAAGAACTCCTTTTTTGGCCTTTCAATTTTACTTTTGAGAAAAATTTTAGTTTAAAAAATAATGTTTTAAATATCGATTTTATCATCCTATCAGAAATAGGAATGCCTTTTATGTTGGGCTATCATCCTGCTTTTTTATTATCTGATACAGGTAAAGAAACATTGGTTTCTGGTGATCAAAAAATTACCTTACATGATATTTATAAAGTAGGCCATAATGCGTTTCCTGTGTTAAATATTGATACTATTATTTTAAAAAATATTGAGAAACCTAATTTAGAAATTACTACCAAAGGTTTTAATAATTTTATGCTTTGGACAGAAGTTGATAATATGCTTTGCATAGAGCCTATTTCACAATATACCTCTTATACAGATCAAAAATTTTCTGAAGAAAACATGCGTTTATCTGAAGGTAAAAATCACTTTTCTTTTAAAGTTAAGGTACTTTAAATTGATAAAAAAACATCAACATTTTATCGCACATAAACCTTGGGGAATGATTTCTCAGTTTGTAAATCCCGCGAAAAGAAAGAAAAAATTATTGGGCGATTTATACAATTTTCCAGAAGGAACTATGGCAATTGGACGATTGGATGTTGCTTCAGAGGGACTACTTTTATTAACCACAGATGGAAAAATATCAGAAGAAATTAGAAGTTCTAAATATGAAAAAGAATACTATGTGCAAGTTGATGGAATTATAAATAAAGAAGCTGTAGAAAGATTAAAAAACGGAGTAGAAATTGGTTTTAATGGTAAAAAATACACAACAAAACCAGGAAAAGCTTTTTTAATTGATGATCCTAAATTTCCATTAAGAAGTCAGAAAATTAGAGATGAAAGGCATGGACCTACAAGCTGGGTTTCTATCATTATTAAAGAAGGAAAATTTAGACAAGTTCGCAAAATGACTGCTGCTGTTGGGTATCCAACTTTGCGTTTAATTCGAGTTAGAATTGGCGAAATAAAACTGGGGAATTTAAATGTTGGGGAAGTAAGAGAAGTGAGTAATTTAATTTCTCATCAATTAAAATGATTAGTTTTTATAAAAATAATTAAAGTAAATAATAGTATTATTTTGTATAATTGTAAATTATTTTTAAAAAATACTATGAAAAAATTACTTACAATTGCATTATTTTGCTTTTTAAGCACCTCAATTTTTACTCAAGAAACAGAAGAAATTCTTACTGATGAGGAGCAGAAAGCTTATCTGTTTACATTAGATAGTATTAATAAGTCATTTAGATATGAATATGGTAAAATTTCTCTAGAAAATGGTCTTGCAGAAATAAATGTACCCAAAGGATATAAGTTTTTAAACGCTGAGCAAAGTAATTATGTTTTAACGGATTTGTGGGGTAATCCACCATCTGAAGTTCTAGGATTATTGTTTCCAGAAGATATTTCTCCAATAGATGATCATTTTACATATGCTGTAGAAGTTACCTACTCTAATGATGGTTATATTGATGATGAAGATGCTAAAGACTTAGATTATGATGATCTTTTAGAGGAAATGCAAGAGGATACAAATTCAGAAAATCCAGAACGTAAAAAGTTAGGATATCCAGAAATGAAACTTATTGGTTGGGCATCTAAACCTTTCTACGATGAAGCAGAAAAAAAACTTCATTGGGCAAAAGAACTAAGTTTTGAAGGTGAAGAAGTAAATACCTTAAATTACAATATTAGAGTTCTAGGAAGAAAAGGATATTTAAATCTTAATGCTATTGGAAATATTGATATTTTACCAGAATTTGAAAAAGATGTAAATGAAATTATACATAGCGTACATTTTACAAAAGGGAATACTTATGCTGATTTTAACCCAGATATAGATGAAGTTGCTGCTTATGGAATTGGAGGTTTAATTGCAGGTAAGTTATTAGCTAAAGCTGGTTTTTTTGCTTTGATTTTAAAATTTTGGAAAATAATTGCTTTAGGTGTAGTTGGTGCTTTTACAGTCTTTAAAAAGAAATTATTTGGTACTAAAGAAGAATCTTAAAATAAAAAAGGTTGAAACAGCTGTTTCAACCTTTTTTATTTTGTATCCATTCTAATGTGAGGAATTCCATCTTCTAAATACTCTTCTCCTACTTGAATAAAGTTATGCGATTCGTAAAACTTTTTTAAATATTTTTGAGCAGAAATAGTAATTGTATCTTCATTAAAATGATCTTTAATTACTTTTATAGAAGCTTTCATTATTTCGTGACCAAAACCAAATTTTCTTTCTAAAGCAGCAACTACTACTCTACCAATACTTGAGTTTTCGAAATAATCTCCAGGTTTAAAAATACGTGTGTATGCCACAATTTTATCATTCTTTAAACCAAAAACATGCAAAGCTTTTTGATCTTTAAAGTCTACATCTTGATACACACAATCTTGTTCTACCACAAAAACTTCTGCTCTTAATTGAAGTATTTGATACAATTCTGTTGTGGTTAATTCTGAAAAAGTTTTTATTGTGAAGTTCATTTATTTAGAGAGATTTTTCGATACAAATTTTCTCATTTTTCGAAAATTCACTCGAAATAATAAATAGTAAGTTATTTTACCCAGCACATGAAATTTTATTAACTCTGCCTTCATGTCTTCCTCCTTCGAATTCTGTAGTTAAAAAAATATCTACAAAACCTAAAGCTTGTTGCAGAGAAACAAAACGTGCAGGAATCGTTAAAACATTTGCATTATTATGTTGCCTTGTTAAAGCAACCAGCTCATTGTTCCAGCACAAAGCAGCTCTAATTCCTTGATGTTTATTAGCCGTCATTTGAGCCCCATTTCCTGAACCACATAAAATAATTCCTAATTCGGCTTTTCCACTTTCTACAGCATCTGCAGTTGGATGAATTGCATCTGGATAATCCATAGAATCGTTGGTGTCTGTTCCAAAATTTAAAACTTTATATCCTTTATTCTCTAAATGTTTTATAATTTCGAATTTATATTCTGTTCCTGCATGATCATTACCAATTGCAATTGTCATAATATCTTTTTTAATTGTCTTTACTAGTTTATAAAGTAATCCTTTTATTAATTTACAGATTGCTTCATTTCATTCGCAATGACATAGTTACATCAACAAAAATATAGAAATTAACGGTTATGAACAGTTATAAACATTAATAATTTATACTTTTTTAATAACTCCTTATTTTTAAACCTTTTAAATGTTTTAAGAGAATGTTAAGAAGTATCTGTAAAGTCTGAAAAGTTTTTTTGGTAGTTTTAAAATTTATTACAATACAATAGTATAGACGACATATGCAAATTTTATTTTAAGATTTTAATAAAAGTTTATCAACATAAAATTTACAATTTATTTACATTAAGTAGATAGAAATTTATTGATAAAAATAGGTTTATAACTGTTTATAACTGTTTATAAGTTTTGTTAACAAGTCTATTTTTAAGTTGATTTTTAAGCTTTTAAATAACTCATAAAATGTCGACTATTTTTAATAAGTGAATTATAAAAATAGAATTACATAATTTTATAGTAGCTATTCACATACTATTATAAACACCATAGTTTTTTAAAATTTTATAAAAGATAAATGATAATAATATATAATGTTGATAAGTGTTGAAATCTAAAATTTTAATAAACGTAAACATTAAACTGTTTTCTTTTCTGCTTTTAAAAGATAAAGTGTGTCTTTTTGAATTTCTACAGTTTCTTTAGTAACCTCAGTTTTATTCAAAGAAGTATTTACAGTTATCACAGTAATACATATACCTGCAACAAATATAAATGCGAATAAAGCGATTATTTTACGAAGGTTTTTCATCTTAAAAGTTTGTTACTCTTTCTATAAAGACGCGTAATTTTAGAAAACGTTACAAAAATTTTAAGTTTTCTTTAACAAATTACAAAATTAATAGCTTTCTTTACAATGGTTGCAGTAACATTTCCACTTCCAATCAATTCACCATCTGCTTGAATGAAAGGTTTTGAATTTACAGGAATTACATTTATCTCTTTCGTTTTATAAGTTTCTACTTTTTTATGATGTACTATTTTACCAGAATATAATTTTGGTAGATTTAAAATCAAATCTAAAAAGTTTAAATTTTTAGCAATGGTAATATCCAACAAACCATCAGAAGTATTTACATTTTTTGTAAACTGCATACCACCACCAGAAAATTTACAAATTCCAATAATTGACATTAAGCATTTGGTTTCTATTGTTTTATCATCAAAAATAATTTTAAAAGTAGATTTTTTATAAAAAAGTAAACCAGCAATTCCTGCTAATATATAAGCAGCAGCACCAAGTTTTTTTAATGAATTTACTTTATTTACAATGTAACCATCATAACCTAAACCAGCTACATTGTTAAAATAAGAAATGCTTTTATCATCTGTTTTTAAAACTCCAATATCTTGTAAAATGGTTTTACCTTGATAAATAATTTTGACAGCTTTATCGATTGAATTTGGTATTTGGTAAGTTTTAATCCAATCATTTCCTGTTCCTAAAGGAATTACTGCAATAGTTATATCAGAAGTTTTTACATATCTTTGCAGCATTATTCCATTTACTACATAATTTAGTGTTCCATCTCCACCTACTGTAATAATGTTTCTAAAACCTTGTTGAATTGCATTTTGTACCAATTCAATTTCGTGTTTAGAATATTTTGTAAACGCAAATGAATAATCGATTTGCTTGGCTTTTAAATGATGCTGAATTCGCTTCCATTGTTCAGAAAAATTCCGATTTCCAGAAGTAGGATTAGCAATTAAAAACCAAGAGCCTGCATTGAGCTTGGCGAAATGTTGCATAAATAATAGATTAAGAAAAGCTAAAATACAATAATAGTTTGATAACTATTTTTTAATAAATTATCATCTAAAAAATTGTAATTTGGGATCATATAAATTAGAAGTAAGAATTAATGACAAAAAAGAATAAAATAGTAAAAAAGAAAGGTAAAATCATTAAAGATTTAACAAGAAATATATTTAAAATATTAAACGAAGACAGCAGTAAATACTATAATTACAAACAAATTGCTGGTAAAATGGGAATTTCTGATACAGATGGAAAAACTCAAATTTTAAAGAAATTAGCAGAGTTAACTGCAACTCAAAAAATAAAAGAAGTAGACAGAGGAAAATTTCAAATTAATGAAGATAGAAAATATTCTTTAGGAACCTTAGATATTACATCGAATGGAAATGGATATTTTATGACAGATGATTATGAAAATGATATTTTTATACCAAACGTAAATCTAGGAAAAGGTTTACATGGAGATGTTGTAAGAGCTTATGTTTACAAACGAAAACGCAGCAATAAATATGAAGCTGATGTTGTAGAAGTTATAGAGCGTGCTAAAACAGATTTTGTTGGGGTTTTACAAAAAAGTAAAAACTTTGGTTTTGTAATACCAGATAACAATAAAATGTATGCAGATATTTTTATTTCTGAAAATAAAATGAATGGTGCAGAACATGGAGATAAAGTGCAAGCAACCATTATAGATTGGCCAGAAAAATCTAAAAATCCGTTTGGAAAAATTACCACAGTTCTTGGTAAACCTGGAGATCATAATACAGAAATGCACTCTATTTTATTAGAGTACGATTTACCTTACGAATTTGAACCTCAAGTAGAAAAAGAAGCACAAAGTTTACCTATTGAAATTACCAAAGAAGAAATTGCCAAACGTAGAGATATGAGAGGCGATTTAACTTTTACTATCGACCCAAAAGATGCAAAAGATTTTGATGATGCATTATCATTCAAAAAATTAGAAAATGGAAATTACGAAATAGGAATTCATATTGCAGATGTTTCTCATTATTTACAACCAAATACTATTTTAGATGATGAGGCTTATGACAGAGCAACATCTGTTTATTTGGTAGATAGAGTTGTGCCAATGTTGCCAGAAATGCTGTCTAATGGTGTTTGCTCTTTAAGACCCTATGAAGAAAAATTAACTTTTTCTGCAGTGTTTGAAATTAACGAAAAAGCACAGATTCTCAATCAGTGGTTTGGAAGAACTGTAACCTATTCAGACCAACGTTTTGCTTATGAAGAGGCACAGTATTTAATAGAAGCGAATCAAGAATCAAGAGACAAGAACCAAGATAAATCAGATGCTGTCATTTCGAGTGAATTTTCGAAGAATGAGAAAATTAGTATCGAGAAATCTTTAAAATGCACAATTCCAATTGATGTTTCTATAACTGGTTCTGTGTACACAGTAACCCCAGAAATTGTAGAAGCAACTTTAAAGTTAGATGAATTAGCTAAAATTCTTCGTAAAAAACGAATGAAAGAAGGTGCAATTTCTTTTGATAGAGTAGAAGTGAAGTTCGATTTAGATGAACAAGCAAACCCTGTTGGGGTTTATTTTAAAGAATCTAAAGATGCTAATAAATTAATAGAAGAATTTATGTTGTTGGCAAACAGAAAAGTTGCAGAATTTATTGGTACAAAACAAGGAAAACCATCAAATAACACCTTTATTTATAGAATTCATGATGAACCAAATATCGAGAAATTAGCTTCTTTACAGAATATCATAGGTAAATTTGGTTATAAAATAAATACAGAAACAAAAGAATCTACCTCAGAATCTTTAAACCAATTATTAAGTGATGTGCATGGAAAAGCAGAATCGAATATGATTGAAACCTTAACCATTAGAACTATGTCTAAAGCAGTTTACACTACTCAAAACATTGGGCATTATGGTTTGGCTTTCGATTACTACAGTCATTTTACATCACCTATTAGACGTTATCCAGATGTAATGACACATAGATTGCTACAATATTATTTAGATGGAGGAAAAACACCTAAAACAGATTTGTACGAAGAAAGGTGTAAGCACTCTTCTAAAAGAGAAGAATTAGCCAGTAAAGCAGAACGTGATTCTATAAAATACATGCAAGTAAAATACATGCAAGATCATAAAGATGAAGTTTTCGAAGGTGTAATTACAGGTGTTACAGAATGGGGAATTTATGTAGAAATCACTAAAAATAAATGTGAAGGAATGGTTAGAATTAGAGATATAAAAAGCGATTATTATATTTTTAATGAAGAGCAATATGCCATTGTTGGGCAATCTACCAAGAACATTTATCAATTAGGAAACAACGTAAAAGTGCAAGTAAAGAAAACAGATTTAGAACGCAAGCATTTAGATTTTAATTTGATTGAAGATTAATATTTTAAGACACCAATTTGTGTGATTCGTGTCATTATTAAAAACAAAAACCATGATTTTAACCACAACAAATAACATAGAAAACTTTAAAATAGTAGATTATTTAGGTATTGTAACAGGTGCTGCTTACGATTCTAGCTATTCTTCTAATGGTAGAAAAATGTCTTTTACAGACATGTTTAGTATGGCTAAGTATAGAGAAATGTACACTTTAGGATTAGAAAGTATTAAAGAAAAAGCATTTCAAAATTTAAGAGATAATGCCATAAAATTAGGAGCAAATGCAGTGGTTGGAATTCAGTTAGATGTAGAGCCACTTGCAAATTCTTCAACTTTATTAGTGTCAATTACTGGCACTGCAGTTAAAGTAGCATCTTAATTTAACAATTTTTTAATTATTCATTTGCCACAATAAAAGACAAAAAAAGTCTTTATAATGGTATACTTGTTGATTAAGTATCTACATCAAACTTTAAAAAGATGAAAAAAATAGTTTTTATATACATGTTATTGCTAACAATAGCAGTTACAGCACAAACAACAATTACAAATAACTTAGTAGACTTTTCTATTTTAAAAGTCTATAATGGAATAGAAGTAGAATTAATAAAATCTACCGAACAAAAGATAGAAATTACAGGTAATAAATCTGAAAAAGTAAAAGTAAAGAGTGTAAATAATACATTAAAGTTGTCATTGCCTTTTTCTTTAAATCCAGAAAATAATTCAGCAGAAGGTGAAGTTTTAATCAAATTGTATTACAATACTAATATCGATCTTATTGATGCGAATGAAGGTGCTACAATTACAGCAAAGTTAATAGAACAAGATAAATTAGAAGTAAATGCACAAGAAAGAGCTTTTATAAATTTAGTTGTAAAAACCACAAATTTAGAAGTTAGAGCGTCTTCTGGAGGTATTATAAAATTAACAGGCACAACAGACAATCAAAAAGTAGATTTAGATTTATATGGAGTATATAATGGCTTTAATTTAGAAGCTGTAAAAAACTCATTTGTTTTTGCAGGTTCAGGATCGAAAGCAGAAATATTAGCAGGCGAATCTTTAGAGGCAAAAGTAAGTTTTGGTGGCTCTATTTTTTACAAAGGAAACCCAGAAGTGTTAAATGATAAAAAAGTAGTAGGAGGTATTATACAAAAAAGAAATTAATAAAAAACCTTTTTGTATCTTTGCTACACTAAAATTTAGAAAGAATGACTAGTTTACACACATATTTAGCAATTCCTGGAGGTGGTTCTATTATTTTAATAGTTGTTGTAGTTTTACTACTGTTTGGTGGTAAAAAAATACCAGAATTAATGAAGGGTCTAGGAAGTGGAATTAAAGAATTTAAAAACGCTTCTAAAGAAGATTCAGGAGAAAAGTTAGAAGAGAAGAAGTAAAAAATCTTTTTTACACAAAAATAAAGCTCAATTTGATTAATCAGATTGAGCTTTTTTTGTTATAAATAATAGTCCCCCAACTTATATTTATTTGGTGTAAATATATAAATCGTATATCATTATTTCTAATAAAATGTTATAAATGGGAATTTTTTTTAGTATTTGGGATAAATGGGAATCAATTATTTAATTATAGCTAATAAAGATTGTTTGCTAAAGGATCTTGAAACAGGAATACTAAAATCAATATATTCTGATTTTAATAAATAGCCTCTTGCATTTCCAGTTAAACTAGTAACATATTTAGTATTTATAATATAAGATTTATGACACCTAATAATATGTGGATAGTCTTTTAAAGCCTTAATTATTTCTGTTAAAGTAACTCGTAAAATTTTTTCTTTTGTTTTATTTTCTTCTTTTTTTATAAAAAAACTAGCATAGTTTCCTTGAGAAGTAATGTAAACTAAATCACTAATTTTAATTTCTAAACTTTCTCTTTTATTATCAGATAAAATTACAAACTTGTCAGATAACTCTTCGTTGTTTTTTTCCGCTTTTTGTTTAAAGTCAGTAATTTCTTTCGCTCTTTTAATTCTTTTTTCTCTTAATGTTTTCTCATTTATAAAAATTGTAAATAAAACAGGAATTACACCAACAAGATTAGAGTATAATATGTAAGAAAAATAGCTAATATTTTCTATTCCTCTCTCATCTTTATAAAATTTCGCTATATACCACAATAAAGAACCTGTAACAAAAATTCCTATTAGAATAAATAAAATATTTCTTCCAATAGTCCAATTATCTTCACTAAAATAACTTTTAAAGATAAGAGGAGGTACTGTTAAAAAAAAGAAACTGCCTAAAAAAGTAACCAAGCCTATTAACAAAGTATAATTTAGTAAGATTTCTTGCAAACTAAACAATGTAAAAGGCTTAAAAACATATAAGAATAAGAACACCAATACACCTAAAACTAAGCTTATTTTAAACTTAAATTTAATTGATGAATTAAAATAGTAAGGTGTGGATAACCAGTTTTTAATATAATTAAACATGGTTGTTAATTTCTATTTTTTCAACTTTGGTTTTGCGTTTTTCATTGCTTCACCAATTTGATTACTTGCTGTAAAACTTGCAACCATATCATTTAGCATTTGGCTTCCTGCTTGTGGTGAATTAGGTAATAAAATTAAGTTACTATTGGTTTGTTGCCCTATAGATTGTAAAGTATCATAATGTTGTGTTACCACAATTAATGCAGATGCCTCTTGGCTATTAATACCCACTTTATTTAAAACTTCTACAGATTCTTCTAAACCACGAGCAATTTCTCTTCTTTGGTCTGCAATACCTTGTCCCTGTAAACGCTTGCTTTCTGCTTCTGCTTTAGCACGTTCTACAATTAAAATACGTTGTGCATCACCTTCGAATTGAGCTGCAATTTTTTCACGTTCAGAAGCATTAATTCTGTTCATTGCTATTTTAACTTGAGGATCTGGGTCTATATCTGTAACCAAAGTTCTAATAATATCAAATCCATAATCAGCCATAGCATCATTTAGTTCTGCTTTTACAGCTAATGCAATATCATCTTTTTTAACAAAAACGTCATCCAATTTCATTTTTGGAACTTCTGCTCTTACCACATCAAAAACATACGAAGTTATTTGCTCATGAGGATAATCTAATTTATAAAAAGCATCGTATACTTTTTCTGTAATTACTTTGTATTGTACAGAAACTTTTAATTTTACAAATACATCATCCAATGTTTTAGTTTCTACAATTACATCTAATTGCTGAATTTTTAAAGACAACCTTCCTGCAACTTTATCAATTAAGGGAATTTTAAAATGCAAACCAGATTGACGTATGCTGTGAAATTTACCAAAACGCTCTATAATAGCAGCAGTTTGTTGCTTTACCATAAAAAAAGCAGCAAAAACAATAATTAAAATAAGTACAACTGTAAGTAAAAAAGTAGGTGCCATAGGATTTTATTTTGTTAAAATTTTTATTTCTTGTAAATATAACCTTTTAAAAGATGTAATTATTAGAAGCTCAAATATTTAATATGTTACACTGAAATATAAAAAAACCCTAAAAAATTATAGTTTTCAGGGTTTTTAGTTTTTTATTCCTCTTCCTTTTTGTCTTCTGGTTCAGGAAAAACTTTATATAACTTTCTGTTGTATTTTGTCCATTTTTCATATTGTTTCTCAGATAATATACTTTTTATAGAAGCGTCAAATTTTAGGTCTTCATTTTTTAAAGCCTCAGAAATTGGTTTTAAATCTTCCATCATTGTTTTCTGAATTTCAATTTGTCCTGTATTATCTCCAGTTTCTATTGCTTTTTTCTGAAAATTTTCAACCATTTCTTTGGTACTTTTCAGCGTAAAACTATTTATTCTTCTTAAATCTTTTATCTTTTTGTTGTAAACTGTTAAAGCTTCAGAAAACTTTTTCCCTTCTTCTGATGATAGTTTTACACCCGATTTTTTTGCAGCTTTTTCAATATCATAAACAACAATTCCTAAATATTTTTCAACCTCGTAATTAGGTTCAGGAGCAGCTCTTTGTGTTTGAGGCATTTGTCTTTGACGCTGACCTTGCATACCTCCATTTTGAAATTGAGAGTAGGAAGTAAAGCTTATAAAAGTAAAAATTAAAATGATGTATTTTTTCATATTATATATTTTTAATTGCGTTTTCAATTCTATAAATAGTTTCTTTTTTGCCAATCATTTCTATAATATCAAACAAATGAGGGCCAGCTAATTTACCAACCAAACTTAAACGTAAAGGTTGCATTACTTTACCAAAACCAATTTCCTTGCCAGAAATAAATTCTTTGATAACTTTTTCTGTATTTACTGATGAAAAATCTTCTATTGATGAAATTACAGCAATTAATTCTTGCATTAAAGAATTGGTTTCTGGTTTCCAATTTTTATTTGTAGCTTTTTCATCAAATTCTTTTGGAGCTAGAAAAAAGAAAGACGATAATTCCCAAAAATCATCGACAAAAACAGCTCTTTCTTTAATTGCTGAAACTACTTTTTGAACAAATTCTTTATCTTTTACAATTCCTTTTTCTGTTAAAATAGGCAAATATAAATCTGTTAATTCTGCATTACTTTTGGTCTGCATGTATTGTTGCTGAAACCATTTTGTTTTATCTGGGCTAAATTTTGCTCCAGATTTACTAACACGCTTTAAATCAAATTCTTGAACCAATTCATCCAAAGAAAAGATTTCTTGTTCTGTTCCAGGATTCCATCCTAAAAAAGCCAACATATTTATAAAAGCATCTGCAAAATAACCATCTTCTTTATAACCACGTGAAACATCTCCTGTTTCTTCATTTGTATATTCTAAAGGAAATACAGGAAACCCTAATTTATCTCCATCTCTTTTACTTAATTTTCCTTTTCCAACGGGTTTTAAAATTAAGGGTAAATGCGCAAATTTTGGTGCATTCCAACCAAAAGCTTTGTATAATAAAATATGAAGTGGCATAGATGGTAACCATTCTTCACCACGAATTACATGGCTAATTTCCATTAAATGATCATCTACAATATTTGCTAAATGATAAGTTGGCATTCCATCACTTTTAAATAAAATTTTATCGTCTAAAGTTTTGGTTTCGATCGTAATTTTTCCACGAATTTCGTCTTCCATTTCCAAAATTTCATCAGCAGGAGTTTTAAAACGAATTACAAATTGTTCGCCAGAATTAATTCTTTTTTTAACCTCTTCAGTACTTAAAACCAATGAGTTAACTAATTTTCCTTTTTCTCTGTTGTGCCAATTGTAAATAAAGGTTTTCCCATTTTCTTCATGATTTGTTCTGTGAAAATCTAATTCTTCAGAAGTATCAAAAGCATAATATGCCCATCCATTTTCGATTAAAATAGCTGCATATTTTTTATAGATTTCTTTACGCTCAGATTGTCTGTAAGGACCAAATTTTTCGTTTTTATTTGGACCTTCATCAAAAGGAATGTTAGACCAGTTTAAAGCATCAATAATATATTGTTCTGCATTGGCTACATAGCGTGTTTGGTCTGTGTCTTCTATTCTTAAAATAAAAGTTCCTTGGTGTTTTTTAGCAAATAAATAATTATATAAAGCTGTTCTTACACCACCAATGTGCAAAGGTCCTGTAGGACTTGGTGCAAAACGAACACGAACATTAGATTCCATTTTCTTTTATTTTTGAATTGCAAAGATACTTTTTCTAAAAAGAGAATAGAAATTACATGTGATAAAAATTGTGAATTTAAATTTAAAGACTTCTTTTAAAACCTATTAAAAATCCCAAAAGAAAAAGCCGTTTTTTGAGGCACATTATTACCAGAAAAAGCAGATCCAAAACTTGCTGTTACACCAAAATCAGAAAACTCCAAAATACCTTTTAAACCATAAGCAGCATATTCTTGGTTGTTTACATACAAACCCGTTAAAATATTTTCTTGTGGTAAAATTACGTTTCCATTATTAAAAGATTTGGAAACATCTACAAAACCAATTAACCAAATATTTTGGGTTATTTTTCTACCCAATTCTCCACCTATTTTAAAGTTAGAGCTGTAATCATTGGTTCTAATATCTGCACCAATAAAAGATTGAAAATAGTTTTTTCCAAAGCTTTTTCCTGCTAAAAAGAGTGGCGTAAAAGACCAAGCATCATAACCTGTTCTAATTCCAGAAGCTGCATCATATTTCCCTGTATTTGCATCTACATTAAACTGCCCAGAAAGTACCCAACCATCATTATAAAAATTATGTTTTATACCTAGATTAATATTCCCAAAAGAAGTTTCTGAATTCGCTGTTGTAATTGGAACAAAATTAGTTCCAGCAGTTGGCGCTCCAGTTTCTATTGATTTTAATGGAATGGAAAACAATAGAGACGTTTTTTCCGACAAGCCATATTCTCCATAAAGTTGAAAGGTTCTATCTGAAATTGTTCTTTCTGTGTTATAATTTGGATCTCCAAAAAGTGTGTTATAACCAGAGATTGTGGAAAAAGAAAGGTTTGTAAAAAAACGTCCTTTTTCTTGTGTCCAAGGGCTTTGAGCAAAGAATGTTGATGTAAAAAACAAAGTTAAAAGTAAGGTTGAATGTTTCATGATTTTTATTTTTTTATTTTTAGTAGTAAAGTCTTTTTAAAACTTACAAATTGTTTTAACAATTATTTTGTTTTGTATTTAATCAAAAATAGTACTTTTATTAATTGATTATGAGCGAATTCGAAAACATACAGAAGAAATTACATCAATTTACACGTAAATACTATACAAATGAATTGATAAAAGGAGCTATTTTATTTTTTTCCTTAGGCTTTTTATACCTTTTTTTCACGCTCTTTATAGAGTATTTTTTATGGTTAAAACCAACAGCTAGAACTATTTTATTCTGGGTTTTTATTGCTGTTGAAGTTTTTTTATTGATACAATTTATAGCCATTCCTATTTTTAAATTGATTGGTTTTAGAAAAGGAATTTCTTTAGAAGAATCATCCAAAATTATTGGTGCTCATTTCCCAGAAGTTCAAGACAAATTATTAAATGTGTTACAACTCAATGCAAATGGGCAGGAATCTGATTTAATTTTAGCAAGCATCAATCAAAAATCAGCAGAATTGAAACCCATTCCTTTTCTCAAAGCAATCGATTTTAAACAAAACAAAAAGTATTTAAAATACGCAATTGTCCCTGTTTTAATTTATGTAATTAGCTTATTTACAGTGAATAATGGATCACTTTCAGAAAGTTTAGATCGTGTTGTAAATCATAGAACAGCTTATAATCCTCCTTCACCTTTTTCCTTTTCTTTACTGAATAATAATTTAAAAGTTATTCAAGGAAAACCAATTACAATTTCTTTAAAAACTGTTGGAAATGTAACCCCAAGTGAAGCAATTATCATCTTTAAAAACCAGCAATATTATTTAGAGAATAATGGAAATGGATCGTTTTCTTATACATTTTCGGATGTGCAAGAACCCATTAAATTTTATGCAGAAGCAAACAGAATTCAGTCTGAAGATTATCAAATAGAGGTAATTGGCACACCAACTATCAACAATATTTCTTTGAATTTACAGTATCCAAATTATTTAGGCCGTAAAAATGAAACTATACAAAATTCTGGAAATTTAACAGTTCCTGAAGGCACAAATATTAATTGGAATGTGCAAACAACTAAAACAGATGAACTTGTTTTTATTAGTAATGAGCAAAGACAAAATTTTACAAAGTATGCTGATGATAATTTTGAATTTCAAAAGGAAATTGAAAATGCATTGAATTATCAAATTTCATCTTCCAATAAAAATTTAAAAGATTACGAAAATTTACAGTTTTCTGTGGCTGTTGTAAAAGATGAATTTCCGATAATTTCTGTGCAATCGAATATCGATAGCATTTCACGTGGAACAGCTCAATTTGCAGGACAGATTTCTGATGATTATGGAATTCGAAAACTACAGTTGGTGTATTATGATGAAGATTCACCAGAACAAAAACAAAATTTTAATCTTCAAATTTCAAAGGAAAATATTCAAACTTTTTTTTATCAATTTCCTGATGGATTAAATTTGAATAAAGGAACGAATTACGAAATGTATTTTCAGGTTTTTGATAATGATGCTGTAAATGGAAATAAATCTGCAAAAAGTAAAGTTTTTAATTACAGACAAAAAACTGAAGATGAAGTAGAAGAGGAGTTGTTACAAGAACAAAGAAATACGATTAATGATTTAGAAAATTCTGTTCAGAAACAGAAAAAGCAACAAGAACAATTAGAGAATATTCAGCAAGAATTACAGAATAAAAAAAGCATTAATTGGAACGATAAAAAGAAAGTAGAAAGTTTTATTAAGCGTCAGGAACAATATCAACAAATGATGCAAAAGCAAACTGAAAAGCTGCAACAGAATATAGATGAAAAACAAGAAAAAGATAAGACTTTACAAGAGAAAAAAGAAGATTTAAAAGAACGAATAGAAGAGCTTAAAAAGTTAGATAAACAACAAAAGCTATTGGATGAAATTCAGAAAATGGCTGATAAATTGAACAAAGAAGACTTAGTAGAAAAAGCCAAGGAATTAGCGCAACAAAACAAACAGCAACAGCGCAGTTTAGAGAAAACTTTAGAAATGGTAAAACGTTTTTATGTAGAACAGAAAACCATGCAAATTGCTAACAAGATTGAGGAACTTTCCAAAAAACAAGATGAGTTAGAGAAGAAGGAAGACAACACATTAGAGGCTCAAAAAGAAATCAAAAAAGAATTTGAGGCAATTAAAGAGGAGTTGGAAGAATTAAATGAAGATAATGAAAAGTTAAAAGAACCAATGGAGTTGCCAGATGTTGACCAAGAAAAGGAAGACATTGATAAAGAGTTGAGTAAATCTGAAGAAAACTTAAAGAATCAAGATCAGAAAGAAGCAAAAAGCAGTCAAAAGAAATCATCTAAAAAGATGAAAGAAATGAGTGCTAAAATGCAAAAATCAATGATGGAAATGCAAGGAGAATCCATAGAAGAAAACATGGAAGACTTGCGAAAAATACTTGAAAACTTAGTTATTTTTTCTTTTCAGCAAGAGGAATTAATGAATAAGTTTAGTGAAACTTCAATAGCACATCCAGATTTTGGAAAAGACCTTAAAAAGCAGAATGAAATTAAAACTTATTTTGAACACATAGATGATAGTTTGTATGTTTTGGCAATGCGTTTACCAAAAATATCTTCTAAAATTCAAGACGATTTATCTTCTGCACATTACAATTTAGAGCAGTCTTTAGAAAATTTTTCTGAAAACAGATTCAATAATGGAGTTTCCAATCAACGGTATGTAATAACAGCCACCAATAATTTAGCAGATTATTTAAGTAATATATTAAATGAAATGCAAAATAATATGGCCATGAAAATGGGCAAAGGAAAAAAGGGAAAAGGACAAGGTTTTAGTTTACCAGACTTAATTAAAAAACAAGAAGGTTTGTCTAAAAAGATGGAAAAAGGCATGAAGAAGGGCGAAGGAAAAGAAGGGAATAAACCCGATTCTGATGGAAAACCAGGAGAAAAGGGAGAGAAAGGAGAAAAAGGCAAAGATGGCAAAGATGGAAAATCTGGTGAAAATGGAAACAAAAATGGAGAAGGAGAAGGAGGTTCTAATGACGATTTAGATGGTGAATTGTATGAAATTTTTAAACAACAAAGTCTATTAAGACAAGAGTTGCAAAACGCCATTCAAGAAAATGATAATGGAAAACCCGGAAATAATGCGAATGCAAAGAAAGCATTAAAAACCATGGAAGAACTAGAAAACGAAATACTTGAAAAAGGATTTAATGCTGGTTCTTTACAAAAAATGCAAAACTTAAATTATGAGCTTTTAAAATTAGAAAAGGCAGATTTAGAGCAAGGAAAAGATGAAAAACGAAAATCGAATGCCAATCAGAAAGAGAACGAAAGAAACAAAGTAAAAGCATTAGAATTTAAAAAGCAGTTTTACAATCAAATAGAGATATTAAACAGACAATCCTTACCTTTGCAACAAAATTATAAAAAGAAGGTCAGAGAATACTTTTCTGATGATAAAAAGAAGGAATAATGATTGAGTTTAATTATGAAACAGAATTTAAATTAGAGAATGAAAAATCACTAGCAAATTGGATTGAAAACATTATTTCAGAGAAAGGTTTTGAGGTTGGAGAAATCAATTATATTTTTTGTGATGATGCCTATCTTCTGAAATTGAATGTAGAGTTTTTACAACATGATACATTAACTGATATTATTAGTTTCGATAATACATTGGGTAAATTAATATCTGGTGATATTTTTATCTCTATAGAAAGAGTAAGCGAAAATGCAACAGAATACAATGTAACTGTCGAAGAAGAATTGCACAGAGTTATGATTCATGGTGTTTTACATTATTTAGGTTTTAAAGATAAATCTGATAATGAGAAAATGATAATGAGAAAGCAAGAAAATATAGCCTTATCTTATTTAAGATATTGATAATCAAATAAATAAAATAGAAGTTTCACGTGGAACTTATCAAATAATGAGTTTATTTTCAACAACATATGACGTAATTGTAGTAGGTGGTGGTCATGCAGGGAGTGAGGCAGCTGCAGCTGCTGCAAACATGGGTGCACACACCTTGCTAATTACAATGAATTTGCAAAACATTGCCCAAATGAGTTGCAATCCTGCAATGGGTGGAATTGCCAAAGGTCAAATTGTAAGAGAAATTGATGCGCTTGGTGGCTACAGTGCAATTGTAACAGATAAAACTGCGATTCAATTTAAGATGCTCAACAAGTCCAAAGGACCTGCTATGTGGAGTCCAAGAGCGCAATCTGACAGAATGCAATTTGCAGAATGCTGGAGAACAATGTTAGAGCAAACAAAAAATCTAGATTTTTATCAAGATTCTGTAAATGGATTAATCTTTGAAGACGATAAAATTGTTGGCGTAAAAACGGCTTTGGGTTTAGAAATAAAATCAAAAACAGTTATAATTACAGCAGGAACTTTTTTAAACGGATTGATCCATATTGGTGATAAAAGTTTTGGGGGTGGTAGAGCAGGTGAAGGAGCGTCAAGAGGAATTACAGAAGATTTGGTTGCAAAAGGTTTTGAGGCTGGTAGAATGAAAACAGGAACGCCTCCAAGAGTGGATGGAAGATCTTTGGATTATTCTAAAATGGAAGAACAACCAGGAGATGAAATCACAGAAAAATTTTCTTACTTGCCAACTACGAAGGCACTTCAAAAACAACGTTCTTGTTGGTTAACATATACCAATTTAAAAGTACACGAATTATTAAAAGAAGGTTTTGATAGATCACCAATGTTTAATGGTAGAATTAAATCTACAGGACCAAGATATTGTCCTTCTGTAGAAGATAAAATCAATCGATTTGCAACTAAGGATAGACATCAAATTTTTGTAGAGCCAGAAGGTTGGACAACTTGCGAAATGTATGTAAATGGCTTTTCAACATCACTTCCAGAAGACATTCAAGACAAAGCTATTAGAGCTATTGAAGGTTTTGAAAATGTGAAGTTTTTTAGATATGGTTATGCAATAGAATATGATTATTTTCCACCAACACAATTAACGCATTCTTTAGAAACCAAGTTGATTAAAAATCTATTTTTTGCAGGGCAAATTAATGGAACTACAGGTTATGAAGAAGCTGCTTCACAAGGTTTAATGGCGGGTATAAATGCTGCCTTAAAAACACAAGGTAAAGAACCTTTTATCTTAAAAAGGAATGAAGCGTATATTGGTGTTTTGGTTGATGATTTAATTACAAAAGGTACAGAAGAGCCTTATAGAATGTTTACTTCTAGAGCAGAATATAGAACTCTTTTAAGACAAGATAATGCAGATTTAAGATTAACGCCAATGGCTTTTGAATTAGGGTTAGCATCAAAAGAAAGAATGGAAAGAGTTTTAGAAAAACAACGTAAAACAGATTTGTTAATTAAATTTCTGGAAGAAACAAGTGTAAAAGAAGCAGAGATAAATCCGATTTTAGAAGCTAAAAATTTAGATTTAATTAATCAATCTATGAAGCTTTTTAAAATTGCTGCAAGACCACAATTAGATTTTTCTGACTTTAAAAGCATCAAAAAATTAAGCAAGTTTTTAGAAGAGAATAACATTGATAAAGAGATTATAGAACAAGCAGAAATTCATTTAAAATATTCTGGTTACATAGAAAAAGAAAAAAACAATGCAGATAAATTAAATAGATTAGAGAATGTAAAAATTCCATCTTTGTTCGATTATCAAAAAGTAAAATCTTTGTCTTTTGAAGCAAGAGAAAAGTTATGTAAAATTCAGCCAACTTCTATATCTCAGGCTAGCAGAATTAGTGGAGTTTCTCCAAGTGATATTTCTGTTTTGTTAGTTTATATGGGGAGATAAATTTTTAAAAAATTAAATTGTTCCACGAGGAACAATCGAATAAAAAATTAAAATTTTAAATGATTTGTCATTCCTGCGAAAGCAGGAATCTCTTTTTAAAAAAAATATAAATGAATCAAAAAATAGACTTTTATAAAAATTTAGAACCCTTTTTAAGCTGCAAAGATTATACTGTTTCTGGGGAAGTTTATCAAGTAAAAAAGAATACTGAATTCGATTTATTAGCAACAGTTCCTGTTCCTAAAAATTTATCAGATTATTACAAAAGTGAAGATTACATTTCTCATACAGATTCTAAAAAATCTGTTTTAGATAAAGTATATCAATCTGTAAAAAATATTACTTTAAAAAGAAAATTAAAACTAGTTAATAAATACCTTCTTTGTCAAGAGAGTATTTCTAGACCAGAAAAAAATATTTTAGATGTTGGAGCAGGAACAGGTGATTTTTTAAAAGTTTGTCAAAATAATTCTTGGAATGTTTTTGGAACAGAACCAGATTTAGGAGCAAGAACTATTGCTTCAAAAAAAGGAATTATTCTGCAAGAAGATTTGTCAAAATTGGAAGGTAAAGAATTTGAAATAATTACACTTTGGCATGTTTTAGAACATGTAGAAAATTTACAAGAGTATATTTCTATTTTAAATAATTTACTCTCTGAAAAAGGAAGATTAATTATTGCTGTCCCAAATTACAAAAGTTACGATGCAAACTATTACAAACAATTTTGGGCTGCTTTTGATGTACCTAGACATGTTTGGCATTTCTCTAAAACTTCAATTACAAAATTGTTTTCATTAGAAAATATGATTGTAGAAAAAACACTTCCAATGAAATTCGACAGTTATTATGTTTCTCTTTTAAGTGAAAAATATAAAACCGGAAATATGAATCTTTTAAAATCTTTTTATGTAGGTTTTATATCAAATTGGAAAGCAAAAAGCACCAAAGAGCATTCTTCTTCGATTTATGTTCTTAAAAAGCGCTAAAAATCCATTTTAAAAAGGCAAGTTTAAAGATAATCGCAAAAAACACATAAACACTTTAACAAAAAATAAAACGAGCTTAAAACACGTGTTTTAAGCTCGTTTTTCATAAGAAAAAGTTATAATTATAAAAATTAAATAGTTTTTAACTATTTAACAAATAAACACCCCAAAGTGTGATAATAAAGTAAACAGCTAAGCTCATTGCGCCTGCATAATCTTTTGCCAAACGTTGGCCAATTAATAAAAAAATTAAAGTTACAGCACAAAGCTCTACACCCAATAAAGCGATCTCTTTTGCGCCAGAAGTGTATAATTGATATACACCAAATAACATTAAAACACCAGCAGCTATTTCTAGCACTAAAATAATAGCTAACAATAAAGGAACACTATTTTTGAGAGGAGAATTTTTAAAGTGATCTTTTATAAAAGAAAGATTACCTCTCCAATCTAATAATTTGTCTATACCAGATTGTAAAAAAGTAACAATTAAAAAAAGAAGCGTTACCACTTCTGTTGGGTGCTCAGATAAAAATTTCATAATTGGCTTTTATATTATTTACTAAATAAACGTTGAAAAAAGTTTTTAGACTTTTCTTTTACTTCTTTAAAATCTTCTTTTGCTTCTTCTGCAAAATCGGCTAAATGTTCTGCAGCTTCACTCGCAAGTTCAGAAGCGTTTCCTTTTAAATCCTCAAAAGTTTCTTTAGCTTTTGCTGCAAATTCTGCGGCTTTTACTTTAGCTTTATCAGAATATTCTGTAGTTTTCTTTTTAACGTTTTCTATATTTTCATCAGAAAAAGCGTCATCAATTAAATCTTTTGCAGAATCTAAGGCTTCTTGAGCATCTGTTACAAATTCGTTAGATTTTTCTTTTAAAGTATCTATAAGATCTTTTTTTTCTTTACCCGGTTTTTCTTCAGACATAATAGTTAAATTTTAGTTTATAAAAATGCTTTATCAATAGGTTCCCAAAGTTCTATTTTATTTCCTTCATTATCTAAAATCCAACCGAACTTTCCATATTCAAACTCTTGCATTTCTCCTACAATAGTAACACCTTCTTTTTTAAGTTCTGCTAATAATTCTAATAAATTTTCTACCCTATAATTAAACATGAATTCTTTTTTCGATGGCTCGAAATAATCGGTTTTTTTAGCAAAAGGACTCCATTGAGTAGAAGCATCATTCCCATTTTTATCTTTCCACCAAAAAGTAGCACCATAATCATCAGTATTAAAACCTAAATGTTTTTTGTACCATTCTTTAGATGCTTTTGGATCTTCACTTTTAAAAAAAAACCCTCCAATTCCTGTAACTCTATTTTTCATAATTATTTTTTTATTGCATATTCGTAAGTGTTAATCCATTCATTAACAGTTATTTTGGTGCATAATTTACCAATTAAATCATAAGGAATTTCTTCTAACTTTTTAAATCGGATACAACTTTTACCCATATCTAATTTATGGTTGCAATGCTTTGGATATTCTGCTACAAACCAATCTAAAAGTTCTTTTTTTGCATAGATACCCATGTGATATAAGTTCACTGAATTCTTTTGGGAAGCAATATTTATAAATGGTAAAGGTGTTCCAGGCTGACAATGATAGCCTTTTCGATATTTAGAAAGAGGGACATAAAATCCAATCATTTTATATAGAATTCCTTCTTCAAAACCTAAAGGCAAATTTTCTTTGATAGCAGTTCTTAATTTATCAACGTGAATTCTGCGTTCTTCTGGGATTTGAGAAACATATTCTTCAGGTGTACTTGCTTCGAAAGTCATTTTTATTTTGGTTGATGATTTGAAGCCAACAAGTTAACAAAATTTTGCTTTAATTTTATCTACAATTGTTTGTGCTAATTTTTGGTTACTTTCTATGGTCCAGCCTGCAATATGTGGAGATAAAATTACATTATCGGATGCAATTAAATACTGGAAAGCTTCAGGCATATTGTCATCAGAAAAAAGATTTTCAAAAGAAGATTTTTCATATTCTAAAACATCTAAACCAGCACCTAAAATTTTACCTGATTTTAAGGAATCCACCAAATCTTTGGTAACCACAGAAGTTCCACGTGCAGTATTTATCAACCAAAAATTCTTTTTAAAGTTATTGATAAAAGTAGTATTTATCATGTTTTTTGTGATTTCTGTTTGTGGTGTATGTAAACTTAAAACATCGCTTTTTTCTTGGATTTCTCGCAAAGAAACTTGTTTACAATTATTATCGCCAACATTCGGTTTTATATCGTAACACAAAACTTCTACATCAAAACCACGAAGTTTTTTGGCAAAGGATTTTCCCATATTTCCATAACCAACGATGCCTACTGTTTTTCCATCAAGTTCAATTCCTCTGTTTTTTTCACGCAACCAATTTCCATTTCTAACCTCTTTGTCAGCTTTGTTTAATTTATTAAAAAGGGATAAAAGCATAGCTAAAGAATGCTCTCCAACAGCATTTCTGTTGCCTTCTGGAGCTGCAATTAAAGCTATATTTTTTGATGTTGCATATTCGCAATCTATGTTTTCTAAACCAGCACCAACTCTTCCAATAAATTTTAAATTGGTTGCTTTGTCTAAAAAATGTTTATCAATTTTAAATCGACTTCTGATGATAAAACCATCATAGTTCTGAATTTTAGCTTCAATTTCTTCTTTTGAAGAAGTATAATCTTCATCATTTGCGAAACCTAAGTCGTTTAATTTATTTATTAATAAAGGATGATTTGTGTCTAAGTGAAGGACTTTCAAGGGTCAGATATTTAGATGGTTGGTATTTTAGATTTTTAGAGCTGAACTGAACTTTGACATCATTTTAATTATTTGATGTAAAGAATTATTTAGTCTTTCAAGTACATTTTCATTAATAAAGCCTAAATCGAAAGAAAGTAAAAGTTGTGTTTCAATTTCATAACAAGAACCTAAAGAAATTACTAAAAAACGATTAAAATCTTTATTAGAACTTCTTGAGGCGCCTTCGGCAATATTAGATGCAACTGAAACACTCGCTCTTCTTAATTGTGAAACTAAACCAAATTTTTCTGTTTCAGGAAATAGATTTGTTACTTCATAAATTTCTTTACAAAAAGCTCTACTTAATTGCCAAAACTTTAAATCTTTATATCTGTGCATTTTTAATAGACTATTGGAATTTATAAAATTAGATTTCTAGAAAAATGCGTATATTTTAAATCTAAACATCTAATAATCTGGCTTTCTAACAATCTACTTTAATACTGCTCTTTATCACTAGGAAAATCTTTGCTTTTTACATCAGCAACATATTGTTTAAAAGCACCTGTCATATCAGCATATAAATCTAAATATCGTCTTAAAAAACGAGGATGAAATTCATGTGTCATTCCAATCATATCATGAGTTACTAAAACCTGACCATCAACTCCATTTCCAGCTCCAATACCAATTACAGGAATAGAAATTGCCTCAGCAACTTTCTTAGCCAATTTTGCAGGCACTTTTTCTAAAACAATGGCAAAACAACCTAGTCTTTCTAAAAGTAAAGCGTCTTCCATTAACTGTTCTGCTTCTTGTTCTTCTTTAGCTCTCACTGTGTAAGTTCCAAATTTATAAATAGATTGTGGAGTTAAACCTAAATGTCCCATCACTGGAATTCCTGCATTTAAAATGCGTTTTATAGATTCTTTTACTTCTCTACCACCTTCTAATTTTATAGAATGTGCTCCACTTTCTTTCATAATTCTTATGGCAGAACGTAAAGCTTCTTTTGGGTCTGATTGATAACTACCAAAAGGCAAATCTACTACCACTAAACAATGCTGAATACCTCTAATTACAGAGCTTGCATGATAGATCATTTGATCTAAAGTAATTGGCAATGTAGTTTCATGGCCAGCCATTACATTCGAAGCAGAATCACCCACCAAAAGCACATCTAAACCAGCACTGTCTAATATTTTTGCCATCGTATAATCGTAAGCTGTTAGCATAGAAATTTTCTCTCCATTTGCTTTCATCTCTACAAGAGATTTTACAGTAATTCTCTTATACTGTTTTTTAGATACTGACATATTTTTTAAATTTAGATTGCGTAAAAGTAATAAATTAAAGCAGATGTTTTATAAGTGGATAAGTTTGTAATGTTTTTTTGGTTATCATGAATACAAAAAAAATAGGTAATTTTATATTTCAAAAAAATCAATTATGACAAAATTCATCGTGTTTTTAGTGTTGCTACTTTTTTCATCAACCATAATGGCTCAAGAAAAAGAAGAAGAAATAGCTATTAAAAAAGTAATTGAAGTTTTCTTCGAGGGTTTGCATAAAGGAGATAGCACTCTTATGAAAACAACATTGCATAAAGACATTAAAATTCAAACAACTTCTACCACAAAAGAGGGTAAGAATATTTTACAAACAGATTCAAAAAAAAAGCTACTTACTTCAATTGCCAATAAAAAATCAGACCACGTTTACTTAGAAAAATTGCTCTCTATTGATATTAAAATTGATGGAAATTTAGCTTCAGTTTGGACGCCTTATGAGTTTTATTTTAACGATAAATTTAGTCATTGTGGAGCCAACTCTTTTCAATTATTTAAAAATAACGGAAATTGGGAAATTGTTTTTTTGATTGATATAAGAAGAAGAGATAATTGCAAGGTTTTAGAAGAAAAAAAATAGCATTATATTTGAGTTTTAAACACTACAATGCCAGAAGAAAAAATTATACTAAACCCAAATAAATGGATAGACAATTATGCAGATTATCTATTCAATTACGCAGTTGTGCGTGTTAATGATAGTGATTTAGCAAAAGATTTAGTCCAAGAAACTTTTTTTGCGGGTTTAAAATCTGCTAAAAATTTTCAAGGAAAATCTACAGAAAGAACCTGGTTAGTTTCTATTTTAAAGAGAAAAGTTATAGATTATTACAGAAAAAGTAACTCCAAAAAAGGGCAAGCAGAAGTAAGAATGAATTTTTATAATGATGGTGAAAATGAAGGAAATTGGATAGAAGAAAGAGTGCCACAAAGTTGGGATAATGCATCTGAAAAGGATATTGAAAACGAAGAATTAAGAACTCAAATAGAGGCCTGTATAGATAATTTGCCAGAAAAATATGCCATGGTTTTTAGATTAAAAACCATTCAAGATTTTGAAACTGAAGAAATTTGTAAGGAGTTAGACATTACAGCGTCCAACTTATGGGTAATTATTCATAGAGCTAGAACACAACTCAGAAAATGTATGGAAGATAACTGGTTTAACAATTAAATAATGTTCAAGAAATTTAAAATAACTTGCGATGAAGTCACAACTATTTGTGATAAAAATCAATATGGTGAAGCTACTTTTTGGGATAAAGTAAAATTGAATATTCATTTTTTGCGTTGTAAAATTTGCCCTGTATACACGAAACAAAATGTACTTTTAACCGTTTTTTACAAGAGTTATTCTGAGAATTGTAAAAAAGTTCATCATTGTTTAACTATTGAAGAAAAAGAAGAGCTAAAAAGAGAATTTAATAAAGTTAATACACAACAATTTTAAACTTTTTTAAAGTTAGGTTTTTAGATTTTATATCTACATAAATCTATATTTTTGCGATTCTTTAAACTTTTAAAAAGATGCACTTTTTACCAGAAAAAATCGACAGTTATGTTGTGAATCACTCTCAGCAAGAACCAACAATATTGCAAGAATTAAGCAGAGAAACTTGGCAAAAGGAACTAAACCCAAGAATGTTAAGTGGTGCTTTTCAAGGCAGAGTTTTATCAATCATATCAAAATTAATTCAACCAAAAACAATTTTAGAGATTGGCACTTATACAGGGTATTCTGCAATATGTTTGGCAGAAGGTTTATCAACAAAAGGAAAAATTATTACAATAGATAAAAACGAAGAGCTAGAAACGTTGCAAAACAAATATTTCGAAAAGTCTGGTTATAGAAACCAAATTCAGCAAATAGTTGGAGATGCCACAGAAATTATTCCAACAATTAACCAGAAGTTTGATTTAGTTTTTATTGATGCAGATAAATCGAATTACATCAATTATTTTCATTTAATTATTGATAAAATGAATTCTGGCGGAATTATTCTATCTGATAATGTTTTATGGAGTGGAAAGGTTATTGAAGAATTAGACCTTAAAGATGTAGATACCAAAGTTTTATTAGAATACAATAAACTATTAAATTCTGATGATAGAGTAGAAACTGTTTTGTTACCAATAAGAGATGGCTTAACCTTAAGTAGAGTAAAATAAACGATTTTATAAACGCATAATTTTAAATTTATCTCATACGCTTTATAGGGCCTGTTAAATCATCAATATTATCTTTTACCTCAGAAATCTCTTTTTTGATGTCTTTAGTAAGATCTGTTTCTATACCTTGATTTTTTGCGCTATCGTTAATTTCTTTTTTAATATCATTAGTAGCATCTTTTATTTGACGCATTCCTTTACCTAAACCTTTGGCAATTTCAGGAATTTTATCTGCACCAAAAAACATGACTACAATGAGCATCACTACAAAAATTTCTGGACCGCTAATAAATAAAAATGTTGTATTCATATAGCAGACAAAGATAATAGTTATTCTAATATATATTTTAATTTGTTAAAGTTAAAATTTCATATTTTATAAGTGGTTTTTATTAAAAATTATTTTGACGAATGCACAAAATAAAAATTTACGATTTCCTTACAAAATTTTAAAACACTAATAATGAATAACTTAAAACCATTTTTTAATTGTAATAAAAATATTTGTTTTTTATTTGTTGATAAATAAAAAACATTTTGTATTTTTACCCAATAATATTAAACCCCTTAATATGAAACCCCTAAAAAAAGCTGTAGCGCTTCTTATGCTACTTATTGGTATTTTTTCGTTTAACAAAGCAGAAAATACTACAACAGAAACCAACTTAAATCTTGAAGAAATTAACGTAATTGCTCTGCTTTCAGAACAAGGTTACGAATGTAGACCAACATCTGATTTCATGTTTTACGTAGAAACAAGTCTTATTAAAAAAGAAAGAGGTTCTAACTCCATTGACGCCAAAGTATTTGTTTTAAACAGGAAATCAGGCCAAAGAAGTTTATTGTCTAATGAAATTATTCAAGTTCCTAATTTTGAAGGAACTACAATGATTTTTGAAGGAGAAGTGACTGTTAGCGATTGTGGAAAAGATTTACAAATGTTAACTGGAGATAAAGTAATGGTAAGTGCTGTAAATATGCCTTATTGTTTTAATGACCTTATTAAATACGAGAGTATTTATAATAGCTACATTAAGTCTACAAACAAATTGTTAGATTTAAAAAGGTCTATATAAAAAAAAATTTTTGTACCCATAGAATCTAAAACCTAAAGGCTAAACATTGCTTTTAGGTTTTATTTTTTTATATTTAAAAAAAATTTAAAAATGGAAGAATCATTAAATGACATGAGCCCTATGCTTATCATCACACAGACATTTTACCTCCTTTTTGCGGTTTTAATGGTTTGGTTGCTAATTAAAGCAATTCGATTTTTTACTCTTAAGAATAGAGAACTTAAAAAAAATTTAAATAAAGAATAAACTATTTCTTCACCAACATCCTCTTAATCTCATTCAATTTCATCAATGCTTCAATAGGTGTTAACGTATCAATATTAATTGTTAATATTTCTTCACGTATATTTTCTAAAAGTGGGTCATCTAACTGAAAAAAGCTGAGCTGCATATCTTCATGTTGCGTTTGTTTTAAAACGTCTTTTACTTCTGCGTTTTTATTGTTTTTTTCTAATTGGGCCAGTATTTTTTTTCGATTTCTAATTTCTTTAAAAACCATTTTAAGAATCTTTTTTAAAAAGGTGAGTAAAAACATACTTTTTTAAGAGCAAAAAAAGTGATTTTAAAGTTTTATAATATTCTGATTATTAATAGTTTAATTTTTTTCATCTCCCTGTTTACAGGGAGATGAAAATTTCACCATAAACAGGTATTGGCACCAACCTAATTATCGGCTAAGTTTATAAAACAAAATTTATAAAAAAGCAAAACACAAAAACATTGCTTTTTTCAATTTTAAAAAATGGGTATTTTATTTTAAAAATTAAGAGTAAAATATGTCGAAAATTAAAAAGGATAAAAGAAGTTTTTGTTATGATATAAATGGTTGTAGGCATCCCTCGTAAAGGAAAGCCAACGAAAATTTAGATTATGCAAGAAAACCTTAACAATAAGTTAAAATAAAAACACGAATTAATTAAACAAATTATTTGATTTTAAGAAACTAAAATAAATTATTATGAAAAACTTAAACCACAAAAACAAAATTTACCACGTTTTATTTATTTCTATTGCATTACTTTTTCAAAACTGCGAACTTTTTGGAGAAGACAACGATACTCCTCAACTCCCAGAAGCCACACAGAGTGGTAAAGGTACATTTGGGTATATAGTAAATGGAGAAGTTGTTAATATTACTAATACTTCTGCACAAGTTGCAATTTACCAAGGTGGGTTTATACAATTTGGTTCTGCAGGTGTTTATATTGTAGCTTTAGACCCTTTTACTACAGGTGTCTCTTATGAATTTAAAGATATTGGTGAAGGAGTTTCTAGAGCAAAATACACAACTAAAGTATCAGAAAATAAATTCTGTCTCTACGAATACAAAGATACATATGAAGGCTTTGTTAAATTTACTAAAATCGATAGGGTAAATTATATAATTTCGGGAACATTCGAATTCTCCACAAAAACAGACGACTGTGAGGATATTAAGATTACTCAAGGGGTTTTTGACTTAAAGTATATCCCATAATACATATAAATCAATTAATTTAAAACAAAAAAACTATGAAAAAGATTATTTTATCTTGCATACTTTGTACGCTTTTATTACAAATTAACGGTCAAAACAATGCGTATTATAACCGAATGCAACATGTTTTTGGCAATATTGACATGACAAAAGTAACAACAGGATATTTAAAAGAATTTGGAATAAGATTTAATACTATTGAAGTTGATATTTCAAATTATAATTCTATTAATGATGAGTATGAGATTTTATGGGCAAAAAGCAACACAAACAATTCATATGCAAAGACAGATTACGATGTAATCGACTGTAAAACAGGTGCTGCAACAGTTGCAGCAGCTGGAAGAGTTATTGCGTTCGGTTCTTTTTTTGGATGCGTGCCTTGCGCTTTTGTAGGTGGAGCAATTACAGCATTAGGATCAATAGGTTTTATAGCGTGTGTTGCAACTAATAGTTAATTTATGAAAAGGAATACGAAGGTTTATTTTTATTTAGAAATAATATCTCTTTTAGGTTGCTTAATAATTTTGATAATTAGAGATTTAAAGATTGACTTAATTAATACTATTATCTTTTTCGGAATCATTTTTTCTGGATATAAATTATTAAAGTTAATTAAGCAAGATAACGTGGCATAACCACGTATATAAAAAATAGCAGTTAAGTCAAAACTATAAATTTTGTACTTTTCTGCTATTTTTTTTATTTCTTCACCAGCATTCTTTTAATTTCATTTAATTTCATCAACGCTTCAATAGGTGTTAAAGTATCAATATTAATCCTTAGTATTTCTTCTCGAATGTTTTCTAAAAGTGGGTCATCTAACTGAAAAAAACTGAGTTGCATATCTTCATGTTGCGATTGTTTTAAAACGTCTTTTACTTCTGCGTTTTTATTGTTTTTTTCTAATTGGGCTAGTATTTTATTTGCTCTGTTAATCACCATATTTGGCATTCCAGCTAATTTAGCAACATGGATTCCAAAACTGTGATTAGAGCCACCAGAAACGAGTTTACGCAAGAAAATAATATTGTCTTCTAACTCTTTTACAGAAACATTAAAGTTTTTAATACGCTCAAAAGTGGTGGTCATTTCATTCAGTTCATGATAATGTGTGGCAAACAATGTTTTTGCTTTTGATGGATGTTCATGCAAGAATTCTGTAATGGCCCAAGCAATCGAAATTCCATCATAAGTAGAAGTTCCTCTACCAATCTCATCTAACAAAATTAAACTACGCTCAGAAACATTATTTAAAATTGAGGCAGTTTCATTCATTTCTACCATAAATGTAGATTCTCCCATAGAAATATTATCACTGGCACCAACTCTTGTAAAAATTTTATCTACAATCCCAATTTTTGCATTTTGTGCAGGCACATAACTGCCCATTTGTGCTAACAAAACAATCAAAGCTGTTTGCCTTAAAATGGCAGATTTACCAGACATGTTGGGTCCAGTAATCATAATAATTTGTTGCAGATTTCTATTTAAAACAACATCGTTTGCAATATAGGTTTGATCTATGGGAAGCTGCTTTTCAATCACAGGATGTCTTCCGTTTTTAATTTCTAAATCTGTGCTTTCATCCATTATTGGACGCACATAATTGTTATCAACAGCTAAAACAGAAAAAGATAATAAACAGTCAATTTTTGCAATAATTTGTGCATTTTCTTGCACTTTTTGCACAAACTGAATTACATATTGCAATAATTTAGAAAAAATTTCTTGTTCTAATTTGGCTATTTTTTCTTCTGCACCTAAAATTTTAGTTTCGTATTCTTTTAATTCTTCTGTAATATATCGTTCTGCATTAACCAACGTTTGTTTTCGAATCCATTCTGTAGGAACTTTGTCTTTATGAGAGTTTCTAACCTCTATATAATACCCAAAAACATTGTTGAAAGAAATTTTTAAACTTGTAATTCCTGTGCGTTCAGTTTCGCGAGCCAACATATCATCTAAAAACTGTTTTCCAGTAGATGAAATAGCACGTAAATCATCTAATTCTTGATGCACATTTTTGGCAATGGCATTTCCTTTATTGATGTTTACAGGAGCATCATCAAACAACGTTTCAGAAATTTTTGCTATTAAATCTTTGCAAGCATGTAATTGATTTCCAAGGTCTTTAACGACTTCGTTTTCACTTTTTTCTGCTGCTAATTTTATGGGAAAAATGGCTTTTAAAGAATCTTTTAATAATACAATTTCTCTTGGCGAAGCTTTACCTGTTGCTACTTTAGAAATGAGTCTTTCTAAATCTGAAATTTGCTTTAATTGATAGGTAACCGTCTTTGAAAAATCATTAGAATTGATAAAGAATTTTACCAATTCATGACGGTTTTTTATTTCATCTATATTTTTTAAAGGGAGAGCCAACCAACGTTTTAACAAACGACCACCCAAAGGTGAAATGGTTTTATCAATAACATTTAAAAGCGTTACTGCATTTACAGAATTTGGATTGTAAAGTTCTAAATTTCTAACTGTAAATCTGTCCATCCAAACATAATTATCTTCTGCAATTCTGCTAATAGATTGTATGTGTTTTAATTGATTGTGTTGCGTTTCTGACAAATAATATAAAACAGCACCAGCTGCAATAATTCCGTATTTAACATCCTCAATTCCAAATCCTTTTAAACTTTTTACTTCAAAATGATTTTGCAATGTTTCATTAGCATATTCTTTTTGAAAAACCCAATCATCTAAATAAAAAGTATAATATCGGTTCTCAAACAATTCTAAAAATTGTTGTTTGTTTTGTTTTTGCACTAAAACTTCGCTTGGAGAAAAATTCTGCAGTAATTTGTCTATGTATTCTGCAGTTCCTTGCGCTACTAAATATTCGCCAGTAGAAACATCTAAAAAGGAAATTCCGAGCTGTTTTTTAACAAAATGAACAGCTGCTAAAAAGTTGTTGGTTTTGCTTTGTAAAACTTCGTCATTTAAAGAAACTCCAGGAGTTACTAATTCTGTAACACCACGTTTTACAATGGTTTTGGTCATTTTTGGATCTTCTAATTGATCGCAAATTGCCACACGCATTCCTGCTTTTACCAACTTTGGTAAATAGGTATTTAAAGAATGATGAGGAAAACCTGCTAAAGCAGTTTCGGTTTCACTACCTGCTCCACGTTTTGTGAGTACAATTCCTAAAACTCCAGCCGCTTTTTTTGCGTCTTCTCCAAAGGTTTCATAGAAATCTCCCACACGAAAAAGCAACATGGCATCAGGATATTTCTTCTTGATGGCATTATACTGTTTCATTAAAGGAGTTACCTTTTTTGGATTGGATTTGGCCAAGTTTTTAGAAATTTTCAGTTAGTTTTGCGAAGATATAAAATATAGTTGTTAGTGTTTAGTTTTTGGTTGTTAGTTAAGACACCAACAACTAAAAACCATTAACCACAAACTAAAATTTATGAGAAAATTAAAAAACAACGAACTAAATAGAATTACAGTTGAGGAATTTAAAGCTGTAGAAAAAACACCTTTAATTGTAGTTTTAGACAATGTTAGAAGTTTAAATAATATTGGCTCTGTTTTTAGAACCAGTGATGCTTTTTTGATAGAAAAAATATATTTGTGTGGTATTTCTGCAACGCCTCCTAACAAAGATATTCATAGAACTGCTTTGGGTGCAACTGAATCTGTAGATTGGGAATATGCTGAAGATACGCTTACGCTTATTAAAGAATTGAAAGATTCAAAGATTCAAATATTAGCTATTGAACAAGCAGAAAACAGCACAAAACTAGATACATTTTATCCAGAAAAAGGTCAGAAATATGCTATTGTTATGGGAAATGAAGTAAAAGGTGTGCAACAAAAAGTGGTAAATGCCAGTGATTTTTGCATCGAAATTCCACAATTAGGAACCAAACATTCTTTAAATATTTCTGTAACTACTGGAGTTGTTCTTTGGGATTTGTTTACGAAAATAAATAAATTGTAAATTTCTTTGTAGTAATCTTTTTGCTTGAAAAATTGTCTAGCCCAGATTGAAACGACATCCTTTTTTCTGTTAGTTCGAGTGAATTTGTGAAGTATGAACAAATTTGTATCGAGAACCGCGGAAAAAAGATATAGCCTTTCGTCTTCGCTCAAGATAAATTCAAAGCTGGAAATAGCTCCAAAAACTATATCCCTAAAATCATTTTTGCAATTAAAAAGTAAATTAAAATTCCGAAAATATCATTAGAAGTGGTTATAAAAGGACCTGTTGCAATTGCAGGATCTATGCCTCTTTTATTTAAAAATAATGGCACAAAAGTACCTACCAAACCAGCCACAATAATAACAACGACTAAAGAAACAGAGATTGCTAAAGCCGTGTTTATACTGCCTTCATAAGCCCACACAAAAATGAATAGAAAAAGGGCTAAAATAAAGCCATTTAAAGCTGCTAAAAGCATTTCTTTAAGCAATCTACTATTTATACTTCCTTTTACATCATCGTTTGCCAAACCTTGCACTATAATTGCTGATGATTGCACACCAACATTTCCAGCCATTGCTGCAATTAAGGGTGTAAAAAAGAACAATGCTGCATATTTTTCGAAAACGCCTTGAAAACCTTCCATAATTAAGAATGCTCCAACTCCACCAATTAAGCCTAAAAACAACCAAGGCAAACGTGCTTTTGTTAAATCTAAAATACTATCATCTGAATCTACATCTTGGGTTAAACCAGCTGCCATTTGATAATCTTTATCTGCTTCGTCTTTTAAAACATCTACAATATCATCAATGGTAATTCTACCCACTAAAACGTTATTGTCGTCTACAACAGGAATGGCTTCTAAATCGTACTTTGCCATTATTTTTGCAACTTCTTCATCATCCTCATTTACATTCACAGCATCTACTTGTGCTTTTAAAATATCTGCAATTTGCTGATCTGATTTTGCAATTATTAAATCTTTTAAAGATAAACGTCCAACGAGTTTATCTTCTTTATTCACTACATAAATAGAGTGCACTCTTGTAACCTCTTTTGCCTGCCCACGAATTCTTCGCATACAACCAGCTACTGTCCAAGTTTCATATACTTTTACAAGTTCTTTGGCCATTAAAGAACCAGCAGAATTTTCTTTATAAGAAAGTAATTCTTTAATATCTGCAGCTAATTCATCGTCTTCTAAGGCTTTTATTACATTTGCTTGACGTTCGTCTGAAAGTTCGCCAAGAATGTCTGCAGCATCATCAGAATCCATTTCACCAATTTCGTCTGCAATTTCTTGAGCTGATAAATTTTCAAGAATTTTTTCACGAATATCTTCATCTAATTCTGTAAGAATTTCAGAAGTTTTTTCGCTATCTAAAAGTTTGATAATATAGATGGCTTCCTCGAAATTTACTTCGTCTAAAACCTCTGCAATATCTGCAAAGTGAACCTCTTTAAAAAGCTTTGTAATTGCTTTTTCGTTATTCTTTTGAATAAGCTGAGAAAGGTTTTCTAAAAAGTCTTCAGTAATTTCAAATACCATGATCTGCTAATTTTTGCGTGAGAGAAATAAACTCTAAAACCGATAATTGTTCTGGTCTTCTCGCAAATATAGGTTCTTCTTTTAAAGAATCCGAAAGATTGAATGATTTTAAACTAGAACGCAACATTTTTCTACGCTGATTAAATGCCGTTTTTACCACTCTAAAAAATAGTTTTTCATCTACAGGTAAAGAATAATCTTTTTTTCTGATGAGCCTAATTACGCCAGAATCTACTTTTGGAGGTGGATTAAATACGTTTGGAGGCACAGTAAATAAATACTCAACATCAAAAAAAGCTTGTGTTAAAACAGATAGAATTCCATACACTTTAGAGCCTTCTTTTTCTGCAATTCTCATAGCTACTTCTTTTTGAAACATGCCAGCAAATTCTGGCACAAAATCTTTATATTCTATGGCTTTAAAAACAATTTGTGTAGAAATATTGTATGGAAAATTACCAATGATGGCAACTTGTTTTTTGTTAAAGATTTCAGGAATATTTTTCTTTAAAAAATCGCCTTCTATAATTTCAAACTTCCCTTTAGATGTGTTTAAGTTGATTTGTTCTATTGGAAAAACATCTTTTAAATAAGCTACAGATTCTCTGTCTAATTCCATAACCGTAATTTTCGGCTTTTTCTGTAATAGATATTTGGTTAAAACACCCATTCCTGGCCCAATTTCTAAAACATTTTCATAACCTACTTCTGTTAAAGCATCTGCAATATTTTTTGCAATGCTTTCATCTGTTAAAAAATGCTGACCTAAATGTTTTTTTGCTTTTACAGACACTGTTTTTATTTTAATGGATGAAAACAAAGATACAGCTAAAATCGGCATAATTATTGGTGGTTTTGGTTTTATAAAATCAACTAAAATGATTAAAAAATTACTTCTAGTAAGTTTAGTTACTTTCTTATTTTCTATCTCAGGATTTTCTCAAAGTGCTAAATTAGATAAAGGAAAAGAGAGTTTGAAAACTAAAACAACTTCTTCAACCTCAGCAACATTAAGAATACCTACTTCAACCACAACAACTATATCTACAAATAATCAAGACAGAACTTTATTGCAAGTTCTTTTTGTAGATATTATTGGAAGACTTCTAGCTTACACAGCTTATGGAGCTGCATTTGAAAGTCCTTGGGAATTTAAAGGCAACATGCATAGTGCAGAAATTGCTCATTTTCCTTACGAGTTGCCTCATCAAGGAAATTTTATTTATACAGATTCTATAAATTATAATATTACCAGATTTGATATTTACAATCGTTTTTTGATAGAAAATAGTAGTTTATATGGAAATAATTTTGGTTTCGATTTTCTTTTTTTTAAACGTTTCTCTTTCAATGCAGATTATGTAACTTTTTCTGAAAACATGGATGGTAAAAAAGATAATTTTAATATGTATTCAGCCTTATTAAAATACCATAGAATTAGAACCCAGAAATTGGATGCTTGGTTTGGTTTGGGAGCAACGCATGTTGCAAGTGGTGTAAACGAAACTGGTTTTACTTTTGGTTTTGGAGGAGAATGGTTTATTAAAAAACCAATTAGTTTATTGCTTTCTCACAGAACAACAGCGATTAATAATGAAAGAATTAAAAACACAAAATTACTTTTAAAATATCACATTAATAATTATAGAATTTCTTCTGGCTATGAATATTACAGATTAGGTGTTTCTAAAATTAACACTTTTTCTTTGGGTGTTGAGGTTAGTTTTTAAAAGCTTATAAAACTTCAATAAGTTTACTTTGAATTTATTGAAGTCTAATTGCTCACATTAGTTGGATAAAACTCTTTGATCAATTTTAATTCCGTTCTGAAAGCGAGGATTTTATTACCAAATTTTTTGACACTTTCCATTCTTAAACGCTCAGCATCTTCTTTGTAATAATCTTCCAAATCTTGTTTAGTATTTGCTGTGTATTGAACAGAATACGTTTTACCACCCAAATCTTCTTTTACTAAAACTTCTGTGAATTTTGCGGATATAAATTTACCTGTATTTAAAACGTCTAAAATGTGGGTTTCCATCCAGGTTAACCATTCTTTATGAACAGCTTCATCTATATTTATAGTTACGTTATATATGTACATTTTTTTGTAATCGTTTAGTTGTTTAAAAATGTTATTGAAATTAAACACAAAATTGCTCCTATTTTGTGCTTTTTTTTGATTTAAAAGGAGATGAAATTAGAAACCAAATAAATCCAATAATCCCAAAAAAAGGAACTGTGAAAAGCGTAAAAATCCATCCTACTGATATCATTCCTCCTGTATTATTTTCAGGTGGATTTATTTTATCATAACTCCAAGAAAAAATTAAAATAACGAAAAAACCTATGATTCCTCCTAAAAATCCACCAATTATTCCATTTAATAGTTTTTTCATTTTTTTTAAAAATAAAGTTGGTTTCAGCTTAATTAATTGAGTCTCCTCTTAATTTTCTAAACTTTTTTCTTGCATCAACCAAATAAATACTAGAAGGATGCTCAAAGATAATTTTTTGATAATATTCTTTTGCTTTTTCAACATTATTTAAATTAAGGTTATATGTTTCTGCCATTAAATAATAAATATCATCTGTTAAAAAACCCTGGTTGTCTGCTACAATAATTTTCTCTAAACTTTCAATTGCTTCTAAATATCTTTCTTGTTTTATAAGAATTTTTGCTTGTAAATACAACACATCATCATAAATCACCTCTCCAGGAATCAAGCCATTTGCAAGAATTTCTTTGGATGAAAATAGTTTAGAAATCTCTTCTAAAGCTTCATTATTTTTATTTTGATAAGAGAGTAATTCTGATCTTGCTAATTGTTTTAAACCTGATGGAATAGAATCTACAGGCTCATTGTCTGTAATTTTTAAAAATAAATCTACAGCATCGTTTGCAATAAGTTGTGTTGTAGAGCCTTTTAGTACTTTTAGCTGTGCTTTTGCCCAATCGAAATCACCTTTAAAATAGCTGGTTTGTGCCACCTTAAAACTTGCTTCTTGTGCCAATTCTGATCCTTTTAATTGCGTTTGTATTTGAGAAAAGTAAATGAGCGCCTTGTTAAATTGCCCTCTAAAAACCAGCACATCTCCTAATTTTAATTTAATGCGAGCTTCATCGAATTTAGATTTAGAGTAAGTAATTGCTTCTTCTAAAATAGCTGTTGCTTTTTCTGGTTCGTTTTTACTAAAAGTTAGATAATCTGCATATTCTACTTGTAGTTCTATAGTTTGCGCTCCTTTGCCAAATTGTGTAAATAATTTTTGAAATAAAGTTTCTGTTTCTGGGTTTTTAGTAACCACAGAAATTTTTATTAAATACAAGTTTGCATCTATTTTTTCTTCTTGTAGAGAGGCGTTTTCATCAACAAAAACAAAGCAGTTTTTTGCTGGTTCATACTCTTTATTTTCGAAGGCAAGTTTACCTAAATCAAAAATGGTTGTTAAGTCCGATGATTGGCTTCTTTGGTACAAAGCTTTTTCTTGAACCAGTGCTTTTCCATATTCTTTTTGTTGCGCAAATAACCAACTTAATAGCACGTTCCATTCGTATTTTGGATTACTAACTGCTTTTCTTAAAAGGGTTTTTCTGAATAATATATTCGTTTCATTTTCTGCATCATCAGTGATGTATCTGCTTGCATATCTTTGAATTAAGTTAAGGTAACTTTCGTTTTTATCAACTAAATTTATATACGATTCAAACATTTTTTGAAACTCCCCTTTTTCTCCATAAATCTGTGCAATTTGAAAATTGTAGTTGGTGTTTTCATTATTTTCCATCGCTTTTTCATAAGCTAAAATAGCATTGTCTAGCAAGCTATATTCTTTAAAAAGATTTCCAATTATACCAGCATAAGAAGCATTTATATCTAGAGAATTCAAAGCTTTTTCGTAATTGCTATTTGCAATTTCTTGGAGCTGTTGTTTCTCAAAATTATAGCCTAAAAAAACATACAAATAAGTTTGTGTTGCATTTTTCTGAATTCTATCTTTCAATAAATTTTCTGCAATTAAAAACTGATTTGTTTCTTGGTAACAAGAAAGTAAACGACTTAAATAAGTTGTATTAAAAGGACTTTTTTCATACAAACCTTTGTAAACTTGTGTTGCTTTTTCATATTCTCCTTGCCTGTAATAGCTTTCTGCTAAGAAATAATCGTTTTCAGAGCTAGCCTGAGTAAACTCTTGAGCAGTAAGAAAACTACTTATAGAAAAGAAAAAAATAAAAACAATACATCTCATAGAGTTTCAAATATAGGTAAGAAAAATGTTAATTTTTTATTAAACCAGCCTTATTTCATAAACTTGTCTGTAACATTTTGGCATGAATCTTGTCTATATAATAAATAACGAATCAAACAACAAATTATGTTAGACCTAGCCAACAAATACGAAATCGCAAAACAAAACTCAATAGAGTTTATGAAAAACGGACAAATTAGTGCCTATTTAAATTCTTTAATAGAGATGAATAAATACAAAAGATTAATGGTTGCTATTGTAGCAAATTAGTTAATAATATCAAAACCAGTATAAGGAATCAAGACTTCCGGAACTTGAATTCCATTTTCTGTTTGATAATTCTCCAAAATACCAGCCAAAACACGAGGTAAAGCCAAAGAGCTTCCATTTAATGTGTGTGCCAATTCGCTATTTCCTTCCTTATTTTTATAACGTAATTTTAATCTGTTTGCTTGAAAAGTTTCAAAGTTCGATGCAGAACTAATTTCCAACCATCTGTCTTGTGCTGTAGAAAATAATTCAAAATCGAAAGTTAATGCTGATGTAAAACCTGTATCTCCACCACACAAACGCAAAATTCTATAGGGTAATTTTAATTCTCTTAAAATATTTTTGATGTGCTCTACCATTTCATCTAAAGCTTGGTAAGAATTTTCAGGATGTTCAATTCGTACAATTTCTACTTTATCAAATTGATGCAATCTGTTTAAACCTCTAACATGCGCTCCATAACTCCCTGCTTCTCTTCTAAAACAAGGTGTATAACCAGTTACACAAATAGGAAATTCTGCTTCTTGCATTAAGTTGCCACGAAATAGATTTGTAATTGGCACTTCTGCAGTAGGTATTAAATATAAATTATCTAAAGCTGTATGATACATTTGCCCTTCTTTATCTGGCAATTGTCCTGTACCAAAACCAGATTCTTCGTTTACCAAATGTGGTACTTGTACTTCTGTATAACCAGCTGCTGTGTTTTTATCTAAAAAATAATTTATTAAGGCACGCTGCAATCGAGCTCCTTTTCCTTTATAAACAGGGAAACCAGCACCAGTTATTTTAGTGCCTAATTCCCAATCTATAATATCGTATTTTTTTGCCAATTCCCAATGAGGAAGTGCGTTTTCTCCTAAATTAGGTATTGCACCTTCTTTAAAAATTTCTTCATTATCATCTGCAGATTTCCCAGCCTTAACAGATATATGAGGTACATTTGGTATTAGGTATAAAAGCGCCTGAAGCTCATCAGTAAAAAGAGTTAATTTTTCTGATAATTCTTTAGAACTCTCTTTTAATTCGACCGTTTTTTCTTTTAAAAGATTTGCTTTTTGGGCTTGTCCTGTTTTATAAAGATTTCCAATTTCTTTGGATAGTTTATTAGATTCTGCTAAAGTATTGTCTAACTCAACCTGTGTTGCTCTTCTGTTTTCATCCGCAGTTAAAACTTGTTCAATAATTGTTTCTGCGTTTGCAAAATTACGTTTTGCTAAACCCTCTAAAACAGTCTGTTTGTTTTCTCTAATAAATTGTACTTGTAACATTTTTTGATGTTTTGGAAAGCGCAAAGATAAAGTAAGATTAAGACTTTGGCAATGTAGTTTTATAGATTGTTTTTTAAGTAATCTCTGGCTGTTTCTTCATCTTTTTTCAGCTGATGAATCAACAATTCTACAGAATCGAATTTTTGTTCATCACGCAAAAAATACATCAATTCAATAGTTAATTCTTGGCGATATAAATCTTGATTAAAATCAAAAAAGTGAACCTCAATAGTTTGATGATTTCCATTTACAGTGGGCCTGCTTCCAATATTCATCATTCCAAAAATAGTTTTATCATCAATAGTAGATTTTACAACATAAACACCTGTTTTTGGAATTAACTTATAGGTTTCTTTTACATCTATATTTGCAGTAGGATAGCCAATTTTTCCACCCAATTGTTTTCCATTTACTACCTTACCTGTTAGCATAAAATTGTATCCTAGATAACTATTCGCAGTTTTTAGATTTCCAGAGACCAAAGCATGTCTTATTTTTGTAGAGCTTACAGAAACATCGTCAATATCTTGTGCAGGAATTTCTTCAACCTTAAAATCATATAGGTGGCTATATTCTGTAAGTTGTGTAATATTTCCCTCTCTATTTTTTCCAAAGTGATGATCGTAACCAATTATTAATTTTGATATATTTAATTGATTAACCAAAAGGTCTCTTACAAACTCTAAAGCAGACATTCTAGAAAATTCTTTACTAAAAGGATGGATAATTAAATAATCTAAACCTGTTTTTTTTAGAAGTTTTGCACGTTCATCAATCGTGTTTATCAATTCTAGAGAAGCATCTTTTTGCAAAACCATTCTTGGGTGAGGAAAAAAGGTTAAAACCACCGATTTTTTACCTGCTTTTTTAGCTTCAAAAACCAATTTTTCTATAATTTTTTGATGCCCAAAATGCACGCCATCAAAAGTGCCAATAGTAACAAAAGTTTGTTCTTTGGACGAAAATTGAGAAGTATTTTGTATTATTTTCAAAAAAACAATAATTTATATCACAAATGTACAATAACTGAGTCTTAAAAAAACAATAAAAATATTCGCTTTTTAGATGTTTAAATAACAATTTTATCACTATTCTTTTGTTAAAGTCATAAAATAAGTGATGAAATATTCAGAAATTCAAAAAAATTTGTATTTTGCACGTAGTTAACAAATAATTCAAATTATGACAAAAAAGATTTTATTAGTTGCGTTTATAGCTTTCAGCAGTTTAGCAATGGTAGCACAAACTACTATTACTGGTATAGTTACAGATGCAAAAACGGGAGATACCCTCCCTGGTGCAAATATCAAAGTTTCTAGAAAAGCTGTAGGTACAACTACTGATTTTGATGGAAATTTTGAGTTAAAAGTTACAGACAGCCCTCCTTTTACATTAGAAATTTCGATGTTAGGGTACAAAATGGAACAAGTAGAAATAACAAAAAACAATCAAAAAGTCGAAGTTAGTTTAACAGAAAACGAAACTTCTTTAGATGAAATTGTTGTTTCAGCGTCGAGAACTCCAGAACGTATTATGGAGTCTCCAGTAACTATTGAAAGAATGGATGCAAGAGCTATTAAAAACACCTCTTCTCCTTCTTTTTACGATGGTTTAGAAAACTTAAAAGGAGTTGATATAAACACGAGCAGTTTAACATTTAAATCTGTAAACACGAGAGGTTTTGCAACTTTTGCGAATACTCGTTTTATGCAGCTAGTAGATGGAATGGATAACTCATCACCTGCATTAAACTTTGCAATTGGTAACCTTTTAGGAATGTCTGAGTTAGACGTGAATACGGTTGAGTTATTACCAGGAGCATCTTCTGCACTTTATGGAGCAAATGCTTTTAATGGTATTATGTTTATGACTAGTAGAAGTCCTTTTAACGATCAAGGAATTAGTTTTTCTTACAAACAAGGAGTTACTACGCAAGCAGCAGCAGGCACAAATGATGTTTATGACTATAATATTAGAATGGCATATGCCTTTTCTGATAAATTTGCTGCAAAAGCAACTTTAGCTTACTTACAAGGTACAGAATGGTTTGCTACAGACCATAGAAATACAAGAAATGGAGAATATGCTGTTGGAGATAGATCTTTAAATGATTTTGATGGTTTAAATATTTATGGTGATGAGGTTGCTACTAGTTTAGGTGGTGCTGCAGGTAGAGTAAGTAGAACAGGTTATGAAGAGCAAGATTTAATGCTAGATTATCAAGCAAGAAGTGTAAAATTAAATACTGCTTTACATTATAGACCTTTTGGTGATGATAGATTAGAAGTAATTTTCAACTCTAAGTTTGGAACTGGAAACACAATTTATCAAGGTGCAAACAGATATAATATTAGAGATTTTTATTTAGCACAACATAAACTAGAATTCAGAGGGAAGAACTTTTTCGTTAGAGGTTACATGACTACTGAAGATGCTGGTAATTCTTACGATTCACGTTTTGCTGCAATTAACATTAACAGAAGATGGAAATCGGATACAGCTTGGTTTACACAATATGCAGGAACTTATTTTGTTACTGGCTCTCATGTTGCAGCAAGAGCAGCAGCAGACACAGGGCGTTTAATTCCTGGAACTCCAGAATTTAAAGCAACTTTCGATGATGTTACTTCAGATCCAAATTTAGCAACTGGTTCAAGATTTCAAGATCAAACAAAATTATATCATGGAGATGTAAATTATAATTTTCAAGATGTTATAGACTGGGCAGAATTTCAAATAGGGGGTTCTTACAGAAGATATTCTTTAAACTCTAATGGAAGTATTTTTACAGATTTTGATGGTCCTATTGATTATGATGAATATGGTGTTTACACCCAAATGCAAAAGAATTTTTTAGAAGACGACCGTTTAAAATTAACAGCTTCAGTGCGTTATGACAAAGCACAAAACTTTGATGGTAATTTTTCTCCAAGAGTTTCTTTAGCTTATGCAGCTGGTGAAAATAAAAATGATAACTTTAGAGCTTCATTTCAAAAAGGATTTAGAAACCCAACAACACAGGATCAGTACATTGGTTTAGACGCAGGTTCTGCTATTTTGGTTGGTTCTGCTCCAGATAACTTAGATAGATATACAAGTACACCTTTAAATGTAAGTACAGCAGGTCAAGGAATTTTAGGAGGTCCAACAACTACTTTATCTGGTAGATTGGCTTATGATAATTCTTTTGCAGCAAGTTCTGTTATAGCTGGTGCTCCAACAGCATCTATTGCTGAATTGGTAAAACCAGAAGAAGTAACTGCTTTCGAATTAGGGTATAGAGGTTTAATAAATGCAGGAGATTCCAGAATTACGTTAGACGTTAGCGCATACTACAATCAATATAACGATTTTATCGCTGCAAAAAACGTTTTAGTTCCTTTCTATGGAACAGTTGGGGATAATTCTTTATCTCTTTTAGCTCTTCAAAATGGAGACTTTAAAGCTTTTCAAGTATATACAAATACGGCTGCCGAAATTAGTTCTTATGGTGCTTCTATCGGTTTAAACTCAAAAATATTTAATGGTTTTGATATTGGTTTAAATTATACGTATGCTAAATTTGATTTTGATCAAGCATCAGATCCAGATTTTGAAGCAGGGTTTAACACACCAGAACACAAAGTAAAAATCGAATTTGGTAAAACAGACTTATTTAAAAACTTTGGTTTTAATGTTAATGCAAGATGGCAAACAGAATTTTTATGGGAATCTACATTCTTAGATGCAACTGTAGACGCTAGAACTGTTATTGATGCGCAAGTAAATTATACAGTTCCATCAATTAAATCTGTGTTTAAATTAGGAGGAGCAAATTTAACAGGTCAAGAATATTTTAGTGCACCTGGTGTTGGAGCAGTAGGTTCTCAATACTACCTTTCTTGGACAATTAATAACTAATAAAAAATAGAATATTTTATGAAAAATTATAAATATATAGGATTACTTGTTTTATCTATCGGATTTGCATCTTGTGATGTAAATAACGAACTAGATGAAATTCAAGGTCCACAAGTAGAACAAATAACTCCAAATGCAAACGGATTAGATTTTTCTAAATACATAGCAGTTGGTGCATCTTTTACAGGTGGTTATTTAGATGGGGCGCTTTTTATTAAAGGACAAGAAAACTCTTTTCCAAATATTATGGCATCTAAATTTAAATTAGTTGGTGGAGGTGATTTTAATCAACCATTAATGGGAGACAACATTGGCGGTTTTATGATGGGAGGTCAACAAATTCCAAGCTTACTGCCAAGACTTTATTTTAATGGAGCTGGACCAGTAAGATTAAATGCAACTTCTACAACAAGTTTAACAGGAAGAGCTGCTGGAACATCATTTAACAATTATGGTATTCCAGGAGCAAAAAGTTTTCATTTAACCTTTCCAGGTTATGGAGCTTTAAATCCTTACTTTGGTAGAATGGCATCAAGTGCATCTGCTACTGTTTTAGGAGATGCAATGGCTCAACAACCAACATTTTTTACATTATCTGAAGTTGGAGGAAATGATGTTTTAGGATTTGCAACTTCTGGAGGTTCTGGAGTAGATCAAAAAAACAATTTTAACCCAGCAACGTATGGACCAAATGATATTACAAGTCCAGTAGTTTTCGATCAAGTATTTAGAGGAATGGTAACTGCTATGACAGCTGGTGGAGCAAAAGGAGTTATTGCCACTGTGCCAGATATTACATTATTACCATATTTTACTACAGTACCTTACAACCCAGTGCCTATGAATGCAGCAACAGCAGCATCTGTTAATAGTGCTTATGCAGCATATAATGGAGGAATACAACAAGCTTTTGGTGTTTTGGTACAATTAAATGTAATGACTAAAGCTCAAGCAGATGCAGAAGTTTTAAAAAGAACAATTAATTTTAAAGCAGGTCAAAATGCAGTGGTTATAGTAGATGAACACTTAACAAATTTAGGCGCTATTAATCCAGCTTTTGCGGCTTTACCTCAATTAAGACAAACAACAGCTAAAGATTTATTAGTATTACCTAGTTCTTCTTTTATTGGAACTTTAGCAGTTCCAAACAACCCAGCAAGCGTAAATGGAGTTGGAGTTGCTTTAGCTGATCAGTGGGTATTAACTGAAACAGAGTTAGCTCAAGTACAAGCTGCTACAGCTTCTTACAATGCTACTATTACCAGTGTTGCAAGTTCTAATGCAAATGTTGCTTTAATAGATTTAAATGCAATTTTACAACAAGCTAGAACCGGTATTACATTTGATCAATATACAATGACAACTGCTTTAGTTAGAGGTGGATTGGTAAGTTTAGATGGTGTACACTTAACAAGTAGAGGTTATGCTTTAATGGCAAATAAAATTTTAGGAGCTATAGATACTAAATTCGGTTCTAATTTTACAGTAGCTACAAATGGTTTGGCAAAAGCAGATGATTATCAGACAAATTACTCACCAACTTTGAGATAATTTAATATTACACTAATAAAAAAAGGTTGAGAATTTTCTCAACCTTTTTTTTGTTTCGTAAAAGTTTAATTTTTTAAGAAAGCATCATTTTTGCTCTTTTTACTCCAGCTACCAAAACATCAATTTCTTGTTTTGTATTGTAAAAAGAGAAAGAAGCTCTAACTGTTCCAGGAATTTTATAAAAGTCCATGATTGGTTGTGCACAATGATGCCCAGTTCTTACAGCAATACCTAATTTATCGAGTATAGAACCCATATCATAAGGATGAATACCATCAATATTAAAAGAAATAACAGCTGTTTTTATAGACGAAGTTCCGTAGATTTTTAGCCCTTCTACTTTTAATAATTCTGATGTACCATATTCTAAAAGCTCATTTTCGTATGTTGAAATAGCATCAAAACCAATCGCGTTCATATAATCTATAGCAGCTCCAAAAGCAATTCCTCCACAAATATTTGGAGTTCCTGCTTCGAATTTATGAGGCAAGCCTGCATACGTAGTTTTTTGGAAAGTTACAGTAGCAATCATTTCTCCTCCACCCTGATAAGGAGGGATTTTTTCTAACCATTCTTGTTTTCCATATAACAATCCAACTCCTGTTGGTCCACATAATTTATGAGCAGAAGCTACGTAAAAATCGACATTTAATTTTTGAACATCTGGTTTTATGTGGGGTGTTGCTTGAGCACCATCAATTAAAACAGCAGCACCTACTTTATGAGCAGCATCAATAATTTCTACGATTGGATTTACGGTTCCTAAAGCATTTGAAACGTGGTTGCAAAAAACCAATTTTGTTTTATCATTTAATAAATTATGATAGGTTTCCATATCCAAAGCACCTTCTTCTGTCATTGGAATAACCTTTAAAACAGCACCTGTTTTTTCGCATAACATTTGCCAAGGAACTATGTTTGAATGATGTTCTAAAGCAGAAACAATAAGTTCATCTCCTTTTTTTAAAAGAGATTCAAAACCAGCAGCAACCATATTTATTGCATGGGTTGTGCCTGAGGTTAAAATGATTTCATAAGCCTCTTTTGCATTAAAATGTTTTTGTATTTTAATACGAGCTTCTTCGTATTTATCTGTTGCTTCTTGGCTTAAAGTATGCACACCTCTGTGAATATTTGCATTGTAATTACTATAATAATCTACAATGGTATCTATTACAATTTGAGGAGTTTGAGAAGTAGCAGCATTATCAAAATACACTAAAGGTTTTCCATGTACTTTTCTTTTTAGAATCGGAAAATCTTCACGAATTTTATCAACATTAAACATAAAAATCTATTTTAGTTACAAAGATAAAGGTTGATTTTTTAAACCTATTAAAAAGACGATAGGATTTTCTTATTTTTACAAAACTAAAGGCTATTTTATGAAAATGTTAAAAAGGATTCTTCTCTTATTATTTGTAACAATTATATTATTGGTTTTTTTCAATTATCCAAAATTGAATATACTCGCTGGTTATTCTGCTAAAAATATGGCTTCTTCTGTTTTTGTTGCTCATAGAAGTTTAGAATTTACAGATAAAACAGATAATAATTTTTCGCCAGTAAATTTAGCTGATGATTCAGTTGATAGAGAAAATAAAATTGCTACATCTTCCGCTTTTGGCTTATTAACTAGAAAAGCAATTTATAGAGAAGGTTTAGGAACCGTTTTAACATTAATAGAAGCAGATGAAACTGCTAGTTATTTATCACCCAAAAGATTAAAAGAAGATACCATAACACCATATCCTTATGGAAATGCACCTCAAAAGGACACCCTTTTTGAAAACGTTAATTATGCTAAATTAAATGAAACTGTGTCATCCGTTTTTGGAAGAAACCAAACCAGAGCAGTTGTTGTAATTTATAAAGACCAAATTATAGCAGAAAAATATGCTGATGGATTTACTAAAGATTCTAAAATTTTAGGATGGTCTATGACCAAAAGTGTGTTAAGTACTGTTTATGGGGTAATGCAATATCAAAAAAAAATAAATGTATACGATAAAGCTCCAATTGATTCTTGGCAAAATGATGAGCGTAAAAACATTACAATTCACAATTTATTACAAATGAACTCTGGTTTAGAATGGGATGAAAATTATGATGAAATTTCTGATGCTACAAAAATGTTGTTTTTAGAAAGAGACATGACAAAAGCACAAGAAAATAAGCCTTTAACAGGCGAAATGAATACTTCTTGGAACTATTCATCTGGAACTTCTAATTTATTGTCTGGCATAGCTAGAAATCAGTTTAAAACGCACCAAGAATATTTGGATTATTGGTACACAAATTTAATTGATAAAATTGGGATGAACTCCATGGTTTTAGAAACAGATTTGGCTGGAAATTATGTAGCCTCTTCTTATGCTTGGGCAACTCCAAGAGATTGGGGGAAATTTGGTTTGTTGTATTTACACAAAGGTTATTGGAATGGAGAGCAAGTGTTTGCAAAAGATTGGGTAACTTATGTTACGCAACCAACACCAGGTTCGAACGGAACTTATGGAGCTCAATTTTGGTTAAATGCAGAAGGTCAGTTTAAAGACGTACCAAAAAATATGTTTTTTGCAGATGGGTATCAAGGTCAGCGTGTTTATATTTTACCAGATCAAGATTTGGTAATTGTAAGAATGGCGCTTTCATGGATGGAAGAAAATGAATTTTTAAAAGGTGTTTTAGAAAGTATTCAATAAAAAAACCACTCAAACTTGAGTGGTTATGTAATATTATAAATAAACGTTTTCTAATTTTTTCCTTTTATTAAACTTAAAACTACAGCTACAATTCCTAGGCTTATAATTATAAATGAGTTTGTGTTGTCTTGTACTTCTATTAAACTAACATCACCAATAGAAACTTGAGTTTCTGGCACTACCATTGTGTAAACTCCATAAGCCAGTAAAATAATACCTATAACTAGTAATACCGCTTTTATTGTTTTGTTCATAATTTGGTTGTTTTAAAGATTGATTACAAACTTATGAAATAAAAGGGCTAGTATTTATTGCAATCAAAAATTAATTTAACTTATATGCTTACAAATCAAAGCCTATTTGAACCCCTAATTTGTTCGCTATTAATTTAGTAATTCTACTTTTTACTTCTGGTATTTTTACGCTTTCTAAAACCGTATTTGCAAAAGCAAACATTAATAAGGCTTTCCCTTCTTTTTGCGGAATTCCACGTTGTTGCATGTAAAATAAAGCATCATTATCTAATTGACCAATAGTACAACCATGAGAACATTTTACATCATCAGCAAAAATTTCTAGCTGAGGTTTTGCATTAATGGTTGCTTTATCGCTTACTAAAACGTTGTTATTTTGTTGATAAGCGTTTGTTTTTTGAGCTTCTTTATTTACAATTACTTTTCCGTTAAAAACACCTGTAGAACGATCATCAAAAATACCTTTATAATCTTGATGAGATTCACAATTTGGTTCTATATGATGCACTAAAGTATGATGATCTACATGCTGTTTTCCTTCAATAATGGTAATTCCTTTTAAAATAGAATCAATATGTTCTCCATTTTGATAGAAGTTTAAATTGTTTCTGGTGATATTTCCTCCAAAAGAAAAAGTATGCACAGAAGCTACACTGTTCGATTTTTGATTGATATACGTATTGTCAACTAAAGAAGCGTTTATTTTATCATTCTGAATTTTATAAACATCTACAGTAGAATTTCGGCCTGCATAAATTTCTGTTACTGCATTCGTTAAAACTGCGTTTGATGTTAAGCTTTGATGACGTTCTATAATTTGCACGTGTGCATTTTCATCAACTACAATTAAGTTTCTTGGTTGTAGCATTGTAGCAGCCTCTGAGCCTGTTGTAAAGTTGATGATTTGAATTGGCTTTTCTACTTCAACATTTTTTGGAATATGTATGTAAGCTCCTTCTGTTGCAAAAGCCGTATTTAAGGAGGTTAAATTGTCTTGTTTGGCTACTTTATTAAAGTAGTTTTCTATAATTGCCTTGTATTTTGGTTTTGATAATGCAGAAGACATTAAGCAAACATCTATAGTATCATGTGTGGTTGCAGACAAAAATGAGCTGTATTTGCCATCAATAAAAACAACTTTATAAGTATCTATATCATGTATAAAATACTTTTTTACATCTGCCAATTCTACAGCTACATCTTTATTCGGAAAAATGCTGTAATCTTCCTTTAAAACCGAATTTAAAGAGGTGTATTTCCAAGCTTCTAACTTTTTGGTAGGAAAGCCTAATTTTTCAAAATTCTCTAAAGCTTTTGTTCTAATGTCATGAATAGCAGAATTTGTATTCAAATTATTTTCAAATGCTACGTAAGATGATACTATTTTATCTTTTAATTCCATTTTTCTATAAGTTTCAGGTTTAAAGTTTCTTTTGTTTCAAGTTATTGCTTACTTAAACTTATTTCCTTTAAAATCCTTTTTGTTTAAATAGCTGATAAAATTTGCTATTTTTTTACTCAAACTCTCACACTCGCTAATGAGTTGTTTTAATTCTTCTTCAGAAATATAATCTGAATCAAAAAGCCTGTAAGATTGAGAGCGTGTTTCTCCTGCAGAACCTTTTGCTATTGATAAATATTGTCTAAACTCTAAGTTTCCATCTCTTTCAAAACCTTCAGCTATATTGTCCATAACTGAACCAGATGAAGCTTTTATTTGATCTTTAAATCGATAATCATTTTTTAACTCAGTGTTTTTAGAAATTAAAATAATTTGCTGAGATAATTTTCTAGCCAATTGCCATATTTCTAAATCTTCGAATCTTTTAATGGTAGCCAAAACTTGAAACTTTAAACAATAGAAACAATTTAAACTAGTTCCTTCTTAATCCAATCATACCCTTTTGCTTCTAATTCTAAAGCCAAAGAAGCGTCACCCGTTTTTACAATTTTTCCATCGTGTAAAACGTGTACAAAATCTGGCACTATATAATCTAACAAACGTTGATAGTGTGTAATAACAATTACAGCATTATCCTTAGATTTTAGTTTGTTTACTCCGTTTGCAACAATACGCAATGCATCAATATCTAAACCAGAATCAGTTTCGTCTAAAATGGCTAATTTTGGCTCTAACATTGCCATTTGAAAGATTTCATTACGTTTTTTTTCACCTCCAGAAAAACCTTCGTTTAAAGAACGAGACAAGAATTTTCTGTCTATTTCTAATAATTCAGATTTTTCTCTTATTTTTTTCAGCATATCTTTAGCAGGCATATCTTCTAAACCTTTTGCTTTTCTGGTTTCGTTGATTGCTGTTTTAATGAAATTGGTTACAGAAACTCCAGGAATTTCTACAGGATATTGAAAGGATAGAAAAACACCATTATGTGCTCTTTCTTCTGGAGCCAATTCGCTAATATCTTCTCCATTTAATTCTATAGTTCCGTTTGTAACTTCGTAATCTTCTTTACCAGCAATAATATTTGCCAAGGTACTTTTCCCAGCACCATTTGGACCCATAATTGCATGAACTTCACCAGCTTTTACCTCTAAATTCAATCCTTTTAAAATAGATTTTTCGTTTATTGAAGCGTGTAAATTATTAATTTTTAACATCGTTTTTAAGCTATTTGCTTTAAGCTTTTGGCTCTAAGCTGTTTAATATTATTTCTAATTTTTCGGCATCATTTGGAGAATGCTGTATAATTACTTCTGCATTTTTTTCTTTTGCAAAAGCTTCAAACGCATCCATACTTTCTAATGTTTCTTGTACATTATAGTTAAAAGAAGGAACACCTCTGTTGGCTCTGTTTTCTTCAAAGTGATATAAATCTCCTGTTAATAAAATTGGTTTTGTTAAACCATCAACTTCGATATACAAAACTTGATGACCAATGGTATGACCAGGCATCGATTTTATAACTACAGTTCCATCACCAAAAACATCATAGTCTCCATTAATTTTTATGGCTTTAGATATTTGTAGTTCTTTTAAAGCAGGATCTTTAATTGTAATAGAATCAGCAACATAATTATATTCTTTTTCTTGAAGAATCCAATTAGAGTCTTTCATTAAATTTGCATGTCCTGTGTGATCGAAATGAGTGTGAGACATTGCAAAATAGTTGAAATCTTCAATTTTAAAACCGATTGTTTCTAACTGATTTGCCAAAGAATCTGGTCTTTGAAGTGTAAAAACACCACTTATTTCTGTAAATGGTTCTTCTACCACTAAATTTTCTGGCAAACCTGCATCCCACATTAAGTTTCCTTTTGGGTGAGAAATTACATAATACATATTTGTAAATTGTTTCGATTGCCCTTCATAAGCTTTATCTTGCGCAAAAATTTCTAATTTATTTACCAAAATAGAGCCCCCAACTAATTGGTATAACTTTACCCCGTTTTCAAATTCTTTTGCAACTTCTACAGTCTCTTTTTTTTGTGAATTTTTACAACCAACAATGCTAACTGCTAATAATAAGAATAGTATTTTTTTCATTTTGTTATTTAATATTAAATTGATTAACCAACAGAACCTTCTAAACTAATTTCCAATAATTTTTGTGCTTCTACAGCAAATTCCATTGGTAATTTATTAAGTACTTCTTTGCTAAATCCGTTTACAATTAAAGCGATTGCTTTTTCTGTGTCAATTCCTCTTTGATTGCAATAAAACAATTGTTCTTCACCAATTTTACTGGTAGTTGCTTCGTGTTCTATTTGTGCAGATTTGTTTTTTACTTCTATGTAAGGGAATGTATGGGCTCCACAAGCATTCCCCATTAATAAAGAATCGCATTGAGAAAAATTACGAGCATTTTCTGCTCTCGAATTTATTTGTACCAAACCTCTATAGGAGTTTTGAGAATGACCCGCAGAAATACCTTTAGAGATAATTGTTGATTTTGTGTTTTTACCTAAATGAATCATTTTAGTACCTGTATCTGCTTGCTGATAATGATTGGTTACAGCAATAGAATAAAATTCACCTACAGAATTATTCCCTTTTAAAATACAAGAAGGGTATTTCCAAGTTACAGCAGAACCTGTTTCTACTTGTGTCCAAGAAATTTTTGCATTGGTTTCGCATAAACCTCTTTTGGTTACAAAGTTGAAAACGCCACCTATACCGTTTTTATCTCCAGGATACCAGTTCTGAACAGTCGAATATTTAATTTCTGCATCATCCATGGCAATTAATTCTACAACTGCTGCATGTAATTGATTTTCGTCTCTACTTGGAGCAGTACAACCTTCTAAATAAGAAACATAACTTCCTTTATCTGCAACAACCAATGTTCGTTCAAACTGTCCTGTTCCTCCTTCATTTATTCTAAAATAGGTAGACAATTCCATAGGACAACGAACACCTTTTGGAATGTAACAGAAAGATCCATCAGAAAAAACTGCCGAATTTAAAGCTGCATAAAAATTGTCTGAAGTTGGCACAACAGTCCCTAAATATTTACGAACCAATTCTGGATGTTCTTGAATTGCCTCAGAAATTGGCATAAAAATAATCCCTTTCTCGCCTAAAGTTTTCTTGAAAGTAGTGGCTACAGAAACCGAATCCATTACAATATCTACAGCTACATTTGCTAGTTTCTTTTGCTCATCAATCGAAATTCCTAAACGTTTAAAAGTGTCTAGTAAATCTGGATCTACTTCGTCTAAAGAGTTTAGTTTTGGTTTCTTTTTTGGAGCAGCATAATATGCTATTTCTTGAAAATTTGGTTTAGGATATTTTACATTTGCCCAATCTGGCTCTGTCATTTTCTCCCAAACTCTGTAAGCTTCTAAACGCCATTGAGTCATCCAATCTGGCTCGTTTTTCTTTTTAGAAATTGCAATAACAACCTCTTCACTTAAGCCTTTTTCAAACTTATCGCTTTCTATTTCTGTATAAAAACCATATTCGTATTCTTTGGTTTTTAGTTCTTGTTCTAAATCGTCTTCTGTATATTTACTCATACAATTAGTTTATAATGTTAAAAAGTTGAAAGTTTATAAAGTTGAATGCAGGTATTTTAATAAACCACTAATCAATTTTGAAACTTCATTTGTTTTTAACTTTAATTCTTCAAACTCTTTTTTGTTAATATATTCTATATCAAAAGCTAAATATAACTGAGAACGAACTTCGCCTGCAGATGCTTTAGCTATATATAAAAATCTAATAAATTCTTTGGTTGTCTGTCTTTCAAACCCTTCTGCAATATTAGATGAAATTGAAACAGACGCTCTTCTTATTTGATCTTTTAATCCAAAATCTTTATTAAATAAATCATTTGAATTTGTTACTTTATAAATGCTTACGTTTAATTCTCTTGCTTTTTGCCATGAAAGGATTTCTTCAAAAGAACTAAATTTTGCCATTATTTGCTATAATTTACAACTTTTTAACTTTCAACTTTATAAACTAAAAGACTCCCCACAGCCACAGGTTCTATTGGCATTTGGGTTATTAAATACAAATCCTTTACCATTTAAACCTCCAGAATATTCTAGAGTGGTTCCTACTAAATATAAAAAGCTTTTTTTGTCAACAATAATTTTTACATTATTTTCTTCAAAAACTTTGTCATTTTCTTGTTGATTTTTATCGAAAGTTAAATCGTAAGATAAACCTGAACAACCTCCGCTTTTTACGCCAACTCTCACAAAATCTTTAGCTGCGTCAAAACCATCATCTGTCATTAATTCTATGACTTTCTTTTTTGCTGTATCTGAAACTTTTATCATAATTTTAAATAGATTAAATCTAAATAGGATGCAAATATACAATATAAGTCTCATAAAAAAGACAAATTTTTATTGCGAAACCTAATAGATTAATTGGTTTTATTGATTATTCTTGAAAAGCAGAATTATTGATAAATTCAAAATCCGAAAGTGATAAAAGAAAAGCTTTTAAATCGGCTTTATCTTTGGCTGATAAACCCACTCCACCTTGATTTACTTTTTTCATCAATGGGTCTATAGTTGATGAAAATTGCAAACCTTCTGAATAGTGATTGATGACTTCTTCTAAGGTTGTAAAACGACTATCGTGCATGTAAGGTGCAGTAAATGCTAAATTTCTGATAGATGGCGATTTAAATTTTCCATTGTCTGCTGGGTCTCCTGTTATTTTCCCCAAGCCTAAATCAGAAAAATTGGTATCTAAACCATTGTTATGAAACTTGTTATCTGTCCAAAGTGGATTGTTATTGCTTCCATGACAATGAAAACAATCCCCTTTTGCTTCATCCATAAAAACATTGAAACCATTTTCTTCTTCTGGCGTTAAAGTGATTTCATTTCGTAAAAATTTATCGAATTTAGAATTGCCAGAAATTAAAGTTCTTTCGAATTGTGCAATTGCTTTGGTAACCAAAGTAGAATCTATTGTTGAGGTTCCAAAAGCTCTTAAAAAAAGAGTTGGATATTCTGAATGATTTCGCAATTTTTGAGCTACAGTTTCCCAATTTGCGTGCATCTCTATTGGGTTTGTAACAGGTTCAAAAGCTTGTTTTTCTAAACCGAAAGCGCTTCCATCCCAATTAAAACGATCATCGAAATTCCAAGCTAAATTGAATAATGGCATTACATTTCTTTTACCAGGTATATTATTAATACCAAAGCTAAATTTTAGATTATCTGTAAATGCTTTCTGTGGACTATGACAAGTTGCGCAAGATTGAGATTCATCTCCAGAAAGGATTGTATCAAAAAAAAGTTTTTTACCAAGTGCAACTCCTTCTTCTGTTAATGGATTGTTAGTTGGAACTACAGGTGAAATCAGTTTGTCTGCAAATAACTGAGGAATTTCTAAATTATATGGAATTGGCGTATAAATGTCTTCTTCTTTTGATGAGCAACTCATCAAAATAAAAAATAAAAATATGTAAAGCCAGATTTGTTTCATTTTAAGATTTCTCTATAAAGTCGAAATGACAGATAGAAATTTATTGTGTTACATCACCTAAAGAAAAAACGGATTTTCCATTGGCACTAATCATTTTTTGAGCCTCGAAATTGGGCATTAAAACTGTGTTTAACGTGTTTAAATCCCAAAGATTAGGGTCTTCAAACCATTCTGAAATGTCCATTTTAATTTCTATAGTTGCATTCTTTGTGATACTTATAGAGCCTAAATCTACCTCAAAAGAGGTGTCTTCGAAAATTAAATTGTTTGGGTCTGTTCTATCTACAGCTCTAATTGCGTGATAATTAAAATTCGCATCAGCGTTATTTGTGTCTTTGTATTTGCCATCAAATTGCATGTAATGATAACCACCACCCAACATTTCAGGGACGTTAAAAGAAACGGAATTTAAATCTTGATAAACACCATCTGTATTGTCTGCATCCGTAAAACCAAATCTAAACTTTAATGATTTTGAACCAATAACAACATCACTAAAAACAATTTCTGCACCTGAATTTTCTCCAATATTAATAAGTTGATATTCTTTTGTTTCAGTATCTAAAGTGATGTTAGAAACTAAATACCGTAATTTTTCTATGCTTACAGCCTCTCCATTTTCTGTTGTAAACTTGAAGGTATTAAAGTCTGAAGAAGTTACAGAAACTCCATCCCAATTATGGGTAAATTTTAAAATGACATCTACTTTTTGAACTTCAACATCATTGTCTTCACTGCAAGAAATAAAGGCAAAAAATGTTAAAAACAAGAAATAAAAACTCTTTTTCATGATTACTTTATTTTGATAATTAATGCATCTGAAAAACCTTTATTTTCAGGGATATTTACATCTGAACTATTGCTTTCTCCAACAGCAATTATTGTTTGGTTGTTTAATTCTATGGCATCAAAAAGAAATTCGTTTTCAGAGCCACCAACAAATTTTTGCCAAACTAAATTTCCATTCGCATCTACTTTTAAAACCCAAGCATCATTTTGTCCTTGATTGGTAAAACCAGCATCTAAACTTCTTGAATTTCCAGCAATGATAAAACCATTGTCTTGTGTTTTAGAAATGGATCTGGCCACATCAAAATTAGTTCCTCCAAATGTTTTTTGCCAAATTAAATTCCCATCCGTAGAAATTTTTAGCATCCATAAATCTGCACCCCCATTGTTGGTTGTTACATCTTTGTCTGAGCTTCTGGTATCGCCTACAATTATAAAATTACCATCATTTGTAGTGGTAATTCCTCTTGGTTCATCTACTTCAGAACCTCCAAAATTTTTCTCCCAAATTAAATCTCCATCTGCAGAAATTTTTAGAATCCAAAAATCGTATGTGCCTTTGTTATTCGAAATATTAAAATCTTCACTGTCTGAAGAAGCTGCAATGATATAGGCATTATCTTGGGTTTCTACAGCACCAAAAGGCGTGTCTGTAAAAGAGCCACCAAAATACCTGCTCCACTCTAAATCTCCAATAGTGTTAAGTTTTATTGCCCAAATATCTCCTCCTGCATGTTTTTGAGAGTTTTTAGCAGAGTTTCCTTGTCCACCAGAAGCTGTAACATCTAAAACACCTGTAATTAAAAAACCATTGTCTTTGGTTTGTAATACAGTTGTACCAGAATCTGCACCTGAATAACCGAATGTTTTTTGCCATGAAATAGTTCCATCTACAGTTATTTTTACAATCCAGAAATCTTGAGCTCCTGCATTTTGTGTCACATCTATATCTGAACTTTTGCTAAAACCAAAAAGAGCAAATCCTCCATCGTTTGTTGTAATAATGTCTGCACCTCTATCATCATCTGAACCTCCAAAAGTTTTACTCCAGATGAGAACATCATCAGCTGAAAATTTCATCAACAAAAAATCGAAACTGTCATCTGTTTTATCTGTAATGTCGAAATCGCTGCTTTGTGTATAGCCTAAACTTGCATAGCCACCATCTGTAGTTTTTACAACAGATTGTAACACATCATTTTTAGAACCACCAAAGATTTTAACGAATTCTACTTGTGCAAAGTTTGCTGAAAGAGTATCGTCTATTTCGGTTTTAGAGCATTGAAATAGTAAAAAAAGGATTGCTATGTAGCAAAGTTTTTTCATAAAGAAAATCTAAAAATTACTCAGATTTTTTGATGAGGAAAAGTCCTCTTTCTATATCACTTACTACAATAACTCCGCTTTCAAAATACGGATATACATTCCAAACACCATTAAAAGAAGTTGCATCGCTTGCTGGAAAAGTGTCGAAATAGCCTACTTCTGTTAAGTTTTTACTGTCGATACTAGAAAGATCTACAATTCTTACACCTGCTGTATAACTTGCTTGATAAAAAAGGTTTCCTTTTACATATCCATTATGATCGATTGCAGCATTATTGGTAATATAATCTACATGATGTTTTGGATTGTCTAAATCTGTGAAATCGAAAACAATAGTTCTCGTTTTATTACCTGCTCTTAATTCGTCTAACTCATCACCCAAAAGAAAATATTTAAAATCTTCTGTAAACCAACCTTGATGTGTGTAATGCACATTTTGATAAGAGATTGACGATAATTTTATTGGTCTTCCTTTATCAGAAATATCTACAATTACAACTTCAGTTTCATTGCTACCAATTAAGATTTCTTTTCCTAAGTGTTCTGTATCTGGCCCATTATAGGTAACCACTTGTGCATCATGAGCATAGTTTAAAAAACCACCTTCATCTATAGGGCTTAAAGGGTTTTGAATATTGATAAACAGTGGGCCACCTTTATACGTTCCACTTCTTGTAGTTCCTACAGGATATGCATACCCTTCAGTTTGGTTTATAACGATGTTGTGTGCGCTTCCAAAACCTGTATAAGTTGCATCTGCAGTAAAAGTTTGAGGCGGATTTGTAACAGTTCTTAATTTTGTTAAATCGAAAACTTGCATTCCATGATTGTTAGCTTCACTCACTACAAATGCATGATTGTTGTAAACTTTTACATCTCTCCAATCGCTATTTACAGTTGATGTAGGTAAAAAACCTAACACAACAGGTTCAGTTGGTTCGCTAATATCTACAAAAGAAATACCTGAATTTAAACCCATTAGAGCATATTCTTTATTGGTTGTTGGGTCTGTCCATCCCCAAGAATCATTTCCACTTAAACCACTTGGGTTCGCAGAAACATGATCTAAATTTGCCAAACTTATTCTGGCCAATAAATCATAACCATTACAAGGATAACCGTCTGCAAAACCATTTTCGCATTTTTTAGCTGGTGTTACAACCACAACAGGGTCTACTGGATCTATAGGTTCTTCTATTGGAGGGTCTACGATTACATCCGTTTCTATATTGTCTTTTGAGCAACTAATTGCTATTAAAAGAAGTAAGAGGCATATTTTTTTTATCATTCGAAAGAGTTTAATGTCGAAATACAATTATTTTTAAACGTGCTTTTAACACTTTAAGTATTTTAAACAATTAGCTGTTCAAAAATATGACATAAAATCGGATTTTATAAAAAATCTCTGTTAAAGTAATTCTATCAATTTTAAGAATGTAACTATCTTTGCAGTATGTTAGAAGACAAAAATCAGAATAAAACATCGTTAGCTGAACTTGGTGAGTTTGGTTTGATTAATCATATTACACAATATTTTAAAGTTGAAAATGCATCGACTATTAAAGCTGTTGGAGATGATGCTGCAGTTTTAGACGCATCTGCAAAACAAACCTTAGTTACTACAGATTTATTGATTGAAGGCGTGCATTTCGATTTAAGCTATATGCCTTTAAAGCATTTAGGTTACAAAGCTGTGATGGTTAATTTATCGGATGTGTATGCTATGAATGGAGTTGCAGAGCAAATAACAGTTTCGTTAGCAGTTTCTAACAGGTTTCCTTTAGAGGCTATAGAGGAGTTATATGCAGGAATTCAACTAGCTTGTGAAACGTATAAAGTTGATTTAATTGGTGGAGATACAACATCATCTACCAAAGGAATTTTAATTTCTATAACTGCTATTGGTAAAGCTGAAAAGGAAGATATTGTTTACAGAAATACTGCCAAAGAAACCGATTTAATTGTGGTTACTGGCGATTTAGGAGCAGCATATTTAGGTTTACAGGTTTTGGAAAGAGAGAAACAGGTTTTTAAAGTGAACCCAAATAATCAGCCAGATTTAGATAATTATACCTACTTAATTGAGCGTCAATTAAAACCAGAAGCACGTAAAGATGTTGCAGAAATTTTAAAAGAATTAGAAGTAAAACCAACTTCTATGATTGATATTTCTGACGGACTTTCTTCAGAGCTTTTTCATATTTGTACGCAAAGTAAAGTGGGCTGTAAAATTTATGAAGATAAATTGCCTTTAGATCCGCAAGTAATTTCTGCTTGTGAAGAATTTGAACTAGATTCTACTATGGTTGCTTTAAGTGGAGGTGAAGATTATGAACTTTTATTTACAGTACCCATTGCAGATTTTGATAAAGTAAAAGCAAATCCTAATTTTTCTATTATTGGACATATTACTTCAGAAAACCAAGGCTTGCAATTAATAACAAGAGCAAATCAAGAAATTGAATTGAAAGCTCAGGGTTGGAATGCTTTGAAAGAGTATTAAAAATAATAAAATTATAAAAAAGCCGAAAATTTAAAATTTTCGGCTTTTATTTTTAGAAAAATGCTCGCTTAACAACCTTTTATAAACTCTTTCAAAACAGAAATCAAATCGTCTCTATTTTCAACATAACTCATATGTCCACCATTAAAAACCACAATTTCAGTATTTGTTCTTTTGGCTTCTTCTAAACTACTTTCATAATCCAAAACAGGATCTTTCTCACCAATAATTATCAACTTTTTAAAGTTGTTTTTTGATAGTATATGATTTGTATTTGAGCGAATTCTCATACCTTCGTTGGCAGCAATATATCCTTGAATGGGTGTTTGTAAAGCTTCTTTTTTAATGGCCTCAATTTCTTCTTTAAATTTTGATAAATTTTCTTGATGAAATAAATTTGAAACAGATATTTTAACGATGTTATCAAAATTATTTTGCACCATTTTATTTGCTCTTAATCTTAAATTTTTTCGTTCTTCGGAATCTTCATTAGAAGTTGAATTTAATAGACACAAACCCTTTATTTTATTAGGATTATTTTTGGCAAGAGCTAAAGAAATATAACCACCTAAAGAATGCCCCACCAAAATAAATTTTCTAATTTTTAGGTGTTTTAAAACAGCTTCAATAGCTTCTGCAAATAACTCCATAGAATGTACATAACCCAAGCAATCTGTTTTTCCATGACCTAATAAATCAACAGTAATTATTCTGTTTCTTTTCGAAAGTTCTGGAGCTATGTTTTTCCACATCGTAGAATTTTCTAAAAACCCATGAATTAAAACAACAGCAGTTCCTTTTCCAATATCCGAAAAAGAAATGTTCGCATTTTTAAAAATGATTGATTTTTGCATCAATCAAAAATATGTATATTTCAAGAATAATAATCAAATAATATATGAACAAAACAAAAGAAATTTGGATTGCAGGTTTTGCACTCTTTTCTCTCTTTTTTGGAGCGGGAAATTTAATTTTGCCTCCAAGTTTAGGCGCAAAAGCAGGTTTAGATTGGTGGATTGTTGTGTTAGGTTTTGTTTTAACAGCAGTTACAATTCCTATTTTAGCCATTTTTGCACATGCAAAATTACAAGGAACTTTGTACGATTTTGGGAAAAAAGTATCACCCATTTTTAGCACCATTTATTGTTTTCTAATCTATATTATTGCAATAGCAATTCCATCACCAAGAACTGCAGCAGTTACACATGAAATGACTGTTCAACCTTTTTTTGAAACATCAGCACTTTTAACAAGTGTGATTTACTTTGTTTTGGTTTTTATTTTTGCCATAAATAGATCTAGAGTTATTGGTTTAATTGGTAAGTTTTTAACGCCAATTATTGTCATTATTTTATTGATAATTATTGGAATTGCATTTTTCACTTCTCCAGGAAATATAAATCCATCAACATTTACAACGCCTTTTGTTGACGGAGTTTTAGAAGGTTATCAAACCTTTGACGCAATTGGAGGTGTTGTTGTAGGAGCCGTAATTATCATCTCTTTAAATTACAGCACGCACACAACTTTTGATGCCAAAAGAAAATTAATAAGACAAGCAGGTTTTATTGCAGGAACAGGTTTGTTGGTTATTTATGGAGGTTTAATTTTAAGTGGCTCTTTATTTAGTGCAACATTTGCAGAAAATGCTTCTAGAACAGCTATTTTATCTAGTTTAAGTACGCAAACTTTAGGAAATTTCGGAACAACTTTTTTAAGTGTTTTAGTGGCTTTAGCATGTTTTACAACTGCTGTAGGAATTGTAACAGGAACAGCAGATTATATCAAAGGAATTTGCAATAATTCTAAGACAGCTTATTTTATTACAGCTGCAATTTCTTCTATTATTGGAATTGTTGTAGGGAGTTATAATGTTGGTTTTATTATTGATGTTGCAGTGCCAGCTTTAATGTTTTTATATCCAATAACAATTGTTTTGATATTACTAAATATTGTACCAGATAAATATGCCACTAAATTAGTTTTTAGAGGTGTTGTTTTGGTAACATTTATTTTTAGTGTTCCAGATTTTTTAGGGTTTATTATACCTAGAGAAAACTTAACAGGAATCATTAAAGTTATTCCTTTTGCTAAGTATAGTTTAGGTTGGGTGCTGCCTGCTTTCATCACTTTTTTAGCAGTAAATTTGAACCACTTTCTAATGAACAAAAAATAATTACTTTTTACCCTCTTAAAAGCGAACTGCATAAAACAAAGCAAGCCAATTCTATTCTGTAAAATTGGCTTGGTTTACTAATAAAACTATTGTTTACTATGTTTTAAAAAGCAGAAATATTTATTCTATTATTAGTTTCATACTTCCTGATCCAGAAGGTGTTGTAATTTTTGCAATGTAAACTCCGCTAGCAAAAGTAGAAACATCAATAGTTGCCTTTAAACTATTTGGTTGTATTACTGCAACTTGATTGCCAAGAATTGTATACAAAGAAATACTATTGATAGTTTTATTTTTTGAACTAAAGGTTAATACATCTTTTGCAGGATTTGGGTAGCTGTAAATTCCTGCTATGTTAGATAAATTATTGTCTTCTGTACTTAATGTGCTACTTGTTTGTACAATATCATCAATTAAAAAAGTAGCATTTGCAGATGCATCATTTGGTGTTGTATAACCCAACATTAATGATAAAACACTGTATAAAGGGGGAACATCAGAAGGGAAACTCCAAGTATAGGTTGCCCATTCTCCAGAAACGGTTGTGTTTACATTTCTTTCGTCCGCAAACTGATTAGGAACAATACTTTCTACTTTTAGTTTTAACAAAGCGCCTACAGGAGCATCTGTATAAACCTTCATAGAAATTGAATTTTGTGAAGAAAAATTAATACTACTAGTTAAAACTAATTTACTTTTTGCCCAAGGAGCGCCACCACTTCTTACAAATTGAGCAACAGTTGCACTTGGATTATTTGCATTTACATGCGGATTTGCAATGACAGTTGTAATTCCACCATCTTCGTTTATAAAATCTGAGGTTACTACACTAGTTTCAAAATCTACAGGAAGAGTAGTTGGAACTGGCGCAGGCAAAGCAGCTCCAACAATTTGTTTTACGTCATCAAAAAGAAAAGTTGAAGTAGCAGAACCATTACCTACTTTTCCAAAATCGAAAGAAAAGCTTATTTTATTAAAAGGTTTTGTTTGTCCACTAAAATTCCAACTAGCAGTTTCCCATTCTCCTGATTTTGTCGTTAAATAGTCTGAATTTGTTTTTCCATTAGGGCCATCTAATTCTAACTTAATTCTTGTGCCAACAGGAGCCGTGGTAAAAACAACCATAGAAATATGCCACATAGTAGATAAATCTAAATTGTTTGTTAGAAACACAGAGCTTCTAGCTAAAAAATCACCTCCATCACGTATTACTTGCCCTACTTTAGTACTCGTATTTATGCCGTTTTTTTCAGGATTATCAATTACACTTACTGTAGCTCCTGAATAATTTAAAAAATCTGTATCTACAATATCTGATTCAAAATCAAGAGGTAAAGCAGTTGGTTTTGGAGCTGTTGGGCCTTGCACTTGTTCTATATCATCAAAATAAAAAGTAGAGGTAGCAGAACCATCACCTACTTTTCCAAAATCGAACATAAAAACGATTTCATTAAGTGTATTTGGAATTCCTAAAAACACCCATTCTAAAGTTTCCCAAGAGCCAGAAACTGTTGTAAAAGCATCTATTTCTGCTGATGGTCCAGAACCTTCCAATTTTAATTTAACAATTGTTCCTACAGGAGCAGTTGTATACACTTTCATTGTGATTTTTGTGAATTCTGAAAAATCAAGATTATCTGTTAAAAGAATTTTACCCCCAGACCAAACAGCTCCACCATCTCTTATAATTTGAGCAACAGAATTACTGGTGTTTATTCCAGATTTTTCTGGATTATTTGTTACAATGGCGGTTCCTCCATCAAAACTAACAAAGTCTGAGGTAGAAACATCACCTTCAAAGTTTATTGGTAGACTTTGGGAAAAGCTTATTGTAAAAGTAAATAAGCTTAAAAAAAGAATAAATTTTTTCATTTTTCTTGGTTGAAATTCAGATTGCAAATTTGAGTATTTTTTACACTAATAGCTCAGCAAAGATAATTTTAGAAAATTGATAACCAGGAAAATAAACCAATACAAAAACAATACAATAAGTATTTAGAACATTTCTTTTTTAGGTTATAAACCTAAGTAATACAATCAATTTTACTACTAATGTTCTAAGGTGTTTGGTTGCTGTTGTTTTCATTTTAATGTTAAAAAGGATGTTGATATCACCTGTAAATTTGATCCTAGATATTTTATGAATTCTTTTGTTAATTTAGTTATCATTTAAAAAATTATTTCTCACAAAACCCATCAACCAAATCAATTTTATTTAATGTTTTCCAAACTTCATGATTAAATTCTTTTGGCGAAAAGGTAAAAAGAAGTACAGTTTTCTTTTCCTTTTTACAAAAACTACTTTCTATTTTTACGTTTAATATAAGGCGTTTGTTGGTTGCAAAATGATCATAAGTATCAACTTTTCCTTCAAAAAAAGTAATTTCACCTTTTCTCTTAATTTTAGTAATTATTGCTGCTGCTTTTTGATCTAAATTGTTGTTTTCTGATACGCTATTTAAACCATCAAAATATGTTTCTAAATCTAAAGCTAATTCTTTTGCTGTAATTTTTCTATTTAAATTGATGCTCCAAGCATAGGTATAAGACCAAAAAAAAGTGTGTTCTGGATTTATCCATCCTTTTGGTGGAAATCGAACTTCTGCAATGCCTGTATACTTTATGTTTTGTGCAAAACGAATAGGAAAAGGAAAAATTTCTTGTCCCCAAGTTGAGTCTAATTTAATTAGGTTTGTATGCTCTTCTTCTTGTCCAATTGTAACAATAGAGAACAATATAAAAATTGTTATGATAAATTTATTTTTCATATTTTTAGTTTAATTACAATTATTATTTAAGGTTATTTCATTTAATTCTTGCCAAACTTTTTCGTTAAAATTTTTATTAGAAACTCTATAAATTAGGATGGTTTCTTGTTGTTTTTTGCAAAAATATTGTTCTATCAGTAAATTTACGTAAATTACTTTTCCTGTATAAAAGCCATCAAAAAATGTCATTTTTCCAATAAAATTAATATCAGAATTTTGACCTTTATTTCTAGTAAAATTAACTTTAGGTTCTGGGAAATCTGCAGACCAGTGGTTAGGTTTCATTAAACCATCAAAATAACTTTTTAAATTACCTTCAATTTCTATTTTAGATAACGGTTTTTTAGCTTCTATTTTCCAAGCAATAACCAAAGACCAAAACTCATCACTTTTTGGGTCGGCTCTTTTTGGCATAAATAAAAGCTCTTCAAAGCCATTAACTTTTAGATTTGGCGCCCAAGAAATAGGAAACTTTATAATTTCTCTATCCCAATTTTTCGTGTTTTTTAAAAGAGATAGCTTTTCATTTTCTTGTGCTGAAAATGAATAGATATAAAAAAATAAGATATATAACAGGATTGTTTTTTTCATAATTCTTATAATTTTATAGTAACCTCAAAACCAATGGCATCAGAAATGGCACCGTCTTTAAATTTGCTTTCATAGTTTACATTCCATTTTTTTCTATCAATTTTAAAACGTGTTTTTAATTCTTTTTCTGCATAATTAAATGTAGCTCTAAAATTTATAGGTTTTGTAATTCCTTTTAGGGTTAAATCAGCTTCGATTCTAGCATTATTTTTATCTTCATATTCCACTTTTGTGATCACAATTTGTGAGTTTGAAAATTTTTTTACATCAAAAAAATCTTCATTTTTTAAGTGATCTATTAAACCTTCCTTTCCTTGTTGTTCTTTGATATCGGTATTTGTAATCGAATTCATATCAATAATAAATTCGCCACCAGTAATTACATCTCCAGTTTTTATAAAATATCCTTCTTTAAAGTTGATAAAACCATCATGTCCACCAAAATAAAAAGTGTATTCCCCCATCCATTTTATAGTACTTTTTTGAATGTCGATGTTCAGTTTTTCTTGTGAATACGAAAAAGAATTTAATAAAATAGATGCAATAAGTAGTAAAAATAATTTTTTCATGTGGATTGTTTTAAGTTTGATGTAAAACTATTCTGAACCATTGAAAAAAGTGTCAAAAGAATGTAAAAGAAGTGTCAACAGATGTAAAAATTGATTAAAATGTTAGTTATTTGTAACTGTATGAATCAAAAGAAATTTTATTATCTCATCCTTTTAATTTTATCTGTTTTTTTTGTTTGGAGTTTTTCTCCTCAAAAAAATGAAGTTGAAGGTTTTTCGGAAAAAGCCAAAATTGTTTTGAGGCAAGTTGGAAATAAGTTGTTGCTTTCTAATAAAGATTCGACTTCTTTAATTTTACCTATTCAAGAAATTGCTGAAAATAAATTCAGAATTTCATTTGAAAAAGAGCTTTCTTTTGAGCCTAATCTCATTGTTCAAATTAATAAGGATAATATAGAAAAAATAGCACTATCTAAAAATTATAGAGTTGAGGTTTTACAATGTTTAGACAATGAAGTTGCCTATAGTTACGAAATAAATACAAATGAAGAAAAAACGATTATTCCTTGTGCAGGAAGAGTTTTGCCAATTAAATGTTATGTAATTGAAGTGCAATTTTTAGATAAAACTTCTTCAAAATCTAAGTATAATTTTCTTTTATATATGATAATTCCAATAATCCTATTAGGATTATTTTATAGAAAATCTTTTAACCATAAACAAGAAATAGTAGAGGATAAAAACAAGACAGTTTTAGGAGGTTTTATTTTTTATCCAGAACAAAATAAATTAATGCAACAAGCAAAAGAAATCGCACTTTCTAAAAAGGAATGTGAGTTACTGGAAGTTTTGGTAGCAAATATAAATCAGACTGTAAAAAGAGAAGAACTTACTAAAAAGGTTTGGGAAGATAATGGTGTTTTTGTAGGTAGAAGTTTAGATACGTATATTTCTAAACTAAGAAAAAAGCTACAAAAAGACGAAGCTATAAAACTAACAAACATTCATGGAATTGGGTATAAATTAGAGGTAAAAAACAAAGAGGTTTTCTTGTAAAATTTCTTTAAATAATGTTAAGAAATAGTCAAACATGTTATTTCAAATTAAAAAATGGTATTTTTGATACTGATTTTTAGATACATAAACGCTATAACATTTGTTAAACTACTATTTATATTCACATAAAACATCCAAAGAATGGGTAACTTTTGTGCATGGTGCAGGAGGTAGTAGTTCTATTTGGTTTAAACAAGTACGCGATTTTAAAAAACGGTTTAATGTTTTAATTTTAGATTTACGTGGACATGGAAATAGTAAGCCAACTCTAAAAGACACTTTTAATCCTAAATACACTTTCGATTCTATAACCAATGATATTGTTGAGGTGATAGAGCATTTACAAATAGAAAAATCGCATTTTATTGGTATTTCTTTAGGCACAATTTTGATAAGAAACTTAGCAGAAAAAAGACCAGAATTGGTAAAAAGTATGATTATGGGTGGTGCCATAATTAAACTAAATTTCCGTTCTCAGATTTTAATGAAGTTGGGTGTAATTTTTAAATCTGTAGTCCCTTACATGCTTTTATATAAGCTCTTTGCTTTTATTATTATGCCAAAGAAAAATCATAAAAAATCGAGATTGTTGTTTGTAAACGAAGCTAAAAAATTATACCAAAAAGAGTTTATACGCTGGTTTAAATTAACCTCAGAAATTAACCCTTTATTGCGTTTTTTTAGAGCTAAAGATATTAAAATTCCCACGCTTTACATTATGGGCGCAGAAGATCACTTGTTCTTGCCCTCTATAAAAAATATTGTTGCTAAACACTTAACATCTTCTTTATTTGTAGTGGATAATTGTGGACATGTAGTAAATGTAGAAAAACCGGAAGCTTTTAATAATAAGACCATTCACTTTATTTCTTCACTTGCTTAAATTTATTAGAGGAATTTAATTGGTTTACCAGTTTTAATCTTTTATATTTACTTTTTTAAAAAAGTAAAACATGAATCAAACCATCACTTTTGGCGAAGTTTTAATGAGAATATCTCCATTAGGAAATAGAAAGTTTGTGCAATCGAATGCCATTGAATTTTATTTTGGAGGCACAGAATTAAATGTAGGAATTTCTATTGCTAATTTTGGTGGAAAAGTAAAACACATTTCTTGCATTTCTGATGATTTTATTGGTGACACAGCGCTTTCTTATTTAAATAAATTCGACTTAGACACTTCGTCTATAGTTCGCTCTTCTAGACCTTTAGGAGTTTATTTTTTAGAAGTTGGTGCAGTAATGAGGCCAAGTTCTATTTCTTACAACAGATCTCATTCTTCTTTTTCAGAAATTAAACCAGAAATGGTGGATTGGAAAACAGCATTAGAAAATGGAACATGGTTTCATTGGACAGGAATTACACCTGCGTTAAATAGAGGTAGTCAACAAACTTTATTAGAAGGTTTAAAATTGGCTAGAAAAAAAGGAATGACAGTTTCTGCAGACCCAACTTATAGAGCTGGTTTGTGGAAATATGGCGAAAACGCAAAGGAGGTTTTATCAGAATTAATTAATTACTCTACCATTTATATTGGCGGAATTAATGAAATAAACGAGCTTTTAGAAACGAATTATTCGTATTCTAATGACGATTTTATAAAGGCAAGTAAACATTTAATGGAACAATTTCCATCTATAGAAAAAGTGTTCGATAAAATAAGAACTTCTATTAATTCTTCTTGGCATAAAATTAAAGCAAGAATGTGGAATGGAACTGAATTCAAAGAAACGAATGAATTAGACATTACACATATTGTAGATAGAATTGGTACAGGTGATGCTTTTGCTGCTGGAATTATTCATGGCTTACAACATTTTGATGATTACAAAGCCATGGAGTTTGGCAATGCAGCTTGCGCCATTAAACATACCTATTTAGGGGATGTAAATTACGCAAACGAAAAAGATGTGATGACGATTTTAAATGGTAATACTACAGGTAGGTTTACAAGATAAAATTTATACAACCTAAAAAAGCGAGTTCTTCAACTCGCTTTTTTTACTTCTTATTTCAAGGTTTAACCTTGCATCAATTCCTCTATTTCATCAGCTTCAATAGGTATATTTCCCATCAAATTAAAAGGCTCTCCTTTTTCTTGAACAACAACATCATCTTCTAAACGAATACCAAAACCTTCTTTTGGTATGTATATTCCAGGTTCTACAGTAAAAACCATATTTGCTTGCATGGGTTCATGTAACAAACCATAATCATGTGTATCTAAACCAATATGATGACTGGTTCCGTGCATAAAATACTTTTTATATGCAGGCCATTTTGGGTCTTCATTTTGCACATCAGCTTTGTCTAACAAACCTAGTTTTAACAATTCTGAAGTCATAATTTTACCAACTTCTACATGATATTCTTTCCATAAAGTGCCAGGAACTAATAGTTTTGTAGCTTCTTTTTTAACATGATTTACAGCATTGTAAACTGCTTTTTGTCTTTCAGAAAACCTCCCAGAAACAGGAATAGTTCTAGACAAATCACTTTTATAATTGGCATATTCTGCTGCAATATCAAATAAGATTAAATCACCACTTTTACACTGTTGATTATTCTCAATATAGTGCAACACATTTGCATTATTTCCTGATGCTATAATTGGAGTATATGCAAAACCTTTAGATCTGTTTTTTATAAACTCATGCACCAATTCTGCTTCAATTTCATATTCCCAAACATTGGGTTTTACAAAGTTTAAAATACGTCTAAAACCTTTTTCTGTAATATTACATGCATGCTGCATTAAATCCAACTCAATTTGATCTTTTACAGAACGTAAACGTTGTAAAATAGGATTACTTTTTGCCACAGAATGTGCAGGATATTTTGCCAATAACCATTTTGTAAATCTGTCTTCGCGAGTTTCAGTTTCTACAGAAGCTCTGTAATGTTCGTTTGTGTTGATGTAAAAAGTGTCTGCATAAGAACTCATTTCAAACAAGACTTTTTCCAGGTCTTGCAGCCAATAAACTGTTTTAATTCCAGAAGTTTTAAAAGCAGCTTCTTTGGTTAGTTTTTCACCTTCCCAAACAGCAATATGATCGTTGGTTTCTCTAACAAATAAAACTTCTTTTAAATCGTTATTTGGGCAATCAGGAAAAAGCATTAAAATGCTCTCTTCTTGATCTACACCACTTAAATAAAAAATATCTCGATGTTGCTCAAAAGGCATTGTACTGTCTGCACTTATAGGATAAATGTCGTTAGAATTAAAAACGGCAATACTTTTTGGTTGCATTGCAGAAGCAAAATTTTTACGATTTTTAATAAAAAGTGCTGAATTTATAGAGTGATATTTCATTTCGAAAAAAGTTTATAAACCAAAGGTAACAATAATAAACACCAATTTAAAATGAGATTTAAATAGTATTCTAAAAGGTTAATTTTAAGTTTTTGTAGACGAATTAAATCTAAAAAAAACCTGCTAGACTTTTAAAGCCTTGCAGGTATAATAACTTAAGAATACACTTTTAATTGTAAATTAATAACGCTTCTTTTTAGGAGCTCCAGTTCTTCGGCTACCAGAGGCATTTGCGGGTTTATTGCCTTTAAAATGAGGCTTCCCTTTTGGTTTGTTTTCATTGGATGAACCTGAATTTCCTCCTTTTTTCTTTTTCCCAAAAGAACCTTTACTTTGTGTTGCAGCCCTTTTTGGTGGTGCAGTATCTATAGGCTCAAAGCCTTCTATAATAGAGGTTTCTAATCGCTCTTTAAGTATTTTTTCAATTTCACTTTGGTATTCTGTTTCCTCACTACAAACTAAAGAAATAGCCTCGCCTTCAGCTCCTGCTCTCCCTGTTCTTCCTATTCTATGTACATAATCTTCAGGTACATTTGGTAGTTCGTAATTAATTACATGTGGCAATAAAGGAATGTCTAAACCACGAGCAGCAATGTCTGTGGCAACTAAAACTTTAATAGAATTCTCTTTAAAGTTTTGTAGGGCTTTTGTTCTTGCTCCCTGACTTTTGTTCCCATGAATAGCTGCAGCAGAAATTTTAGCTTTTACTAAGTTCTGAGTTAATTTATTGGCACCATGTTTTGTTCTTGTAAAAATTAAAACTTGGTCTATATTATTGTCTTTAATCAATTTAATAGTAAACTCGGTTTTTCTTTTTTTATCAATTTTATATACTTTATGGCTAACTTTCTGTGCAGTTGCATTTTGTGGCGCAGTTTCAACTTCAACAGGATTGTTTAATATACCACTAGCCAACTTCTTTATATCATCAGAAAAAGTTGCAGAAAACATCAAATTTTGACGTTTTGTAGGCATAAAACTGATGAGTTTGTTCAAATCTCTAGCAAAACCCATGTCTAACATTCTGTCTGCTTCATCTAAAATTAACACATCAATTCGTTTAAAAGAAACCGCTTTTTGATCGTGTAAATCTAACAATCTTCCAGGTGTTGCCACTAAAATGTCTACACCTCTTCTTAACGTGGCGATTTGTGAAGCAGGTTTTACACCTCCAAAAATAACTGCAGACTTTATATCTACATACTTACTATATTCTCTTACATTTTCATAAACTTGAGCTGCCAATTCTCTTGTTGGAGTTAGAACTAATGCACGTAAAGGTCTGTATTTTTCATGTTTAGTTTCTACTAAATATTGCAAAACAGGCAAAGTAAACCCTGCTGTTTTTCCTGTTCCTGTTTGGGCAGATGCTAATACATCTTTTCCTTGTAAAATATGTGGAATTGCTTTTTGTTGTATTGGAGATGGAGTTGTGTATCCTTTTTCTTCTACTGCTTTTATAAAGGCATCAGATAGGCCTAAAGATTTAAATGTCATATATAATTTTTAAGAAACACGCTCTTTATGTTGCTTCTAAATAGTAGTGCAAATGTAGGTTGATTCTTTCTTTAAAATAGAGTATTCATAAATTATATAGAGAACTGGGATAGTTAAAATAAAAAAAGATGCTTTTAAGCATCTTTTTGTTTTATTCTGGGTTGGAGATTATTATCTTCTTCTTGAACGAGTGCCTCTTAAAACACCTACTAAAAAAAGAATTACAATTGCACCAGTAGCACCAACTATGATGTCTTCTAACCAATATGGACTTACATTTATTTTTAAACCTAATTGTCCATAAAGCCAATCTCCTACAAAACTACCTGCAATACCAATAATAATATTAACTAATAAGCCAAAACCATTGTCTCTCATTAGAACATCTGCAATGTAACCACAAATAGCTCCAATAATTATTGTGTATAAAAATCCCATCTTTTAAAATTTAATTGATTAATTACAGCAATTTAAAAAAAAATAACCACAAATACCAAAAGAAGTCTTTAAAAACCAATATTTTAGTAAAAATTATTAAAAAAATCAATCTTAACTGTAATTAATATTTACCAAATATCATGAAAAAAGTATTTTTCCTCAGCTTCATTTTTTTTACATCAATAGTATTCAGTCAACAAAAGTCAACAAATGCTCCGATTATTCAGAAAGCTTTAATTGATAAAGAAAAACGAGCTAAAAATTCTCTTGTAAAAAATATCAACTTTACAAATATTGGCCCAACAGTTATGAGTGGTAGAGTTGCAGATGTTGATGTAAATCCAAGCAATCCAATAGAATTTTATGTGGGTTATGCTTCTGGAGGTTTATGGTACACAAACAATAATGGAACAACTTTTACACCTGTTTTAGACAATTCTCCAACCCAGAATATTGGTGATATTGCTGTAGATTGGAACTCTGGAACGATTTGGGTTGGTACAGGCGAAAAAAATTCTTCACGTTCAAGTTATGCAGGAATTGGATTGCTAAAATCTACAGACAAGGGCAAAACTTGGCAGAATGTTGGGTTGTTAGATTCGCATCATGTGAGTAGAATTGTCCTCAATCCAAAAAATTCAGATGAGCTTATTGTGGGTGTTATTGGACATTTATATTCATCAAATTTAGAAAGAGGAATTTTTAAAACTACAGATGGAGGAAAAACATGGAACAAAACACTTTTTATTGATGAAAACACAGGAATTATTGATGTAGACTTTGCTCCAGAAAATTTTAATGTAATGTATGCAGCTTCTTGGGAAAGAGAGCGTAAAGCTTGGGATTTTGATGGCGATGGTTCTAATTCTACGATTTACAAAAGCACAGATGCTGGAACTTCTTGGACAAAGATTTCTGATAAAAGCGGATTTCCAACTGGAGATGGAGTTGGTAGAATTGGCTTAGCTGTTTTTAACGAAAATAAAGTGTATGCTTTGCATGATAGCCAATTTAGAAGACCAAAGAATGCAAAAGAAAAATCATCAAATGAATTGATAAAAGATGATTTTAAAACAATGTCCACTGAAGAATTTTTAAAATTAGAGGATAAAAAATTAAACTCGTATTTAAAAAATAACGGTTTTCAAGAAAAATACAGAGCTCAAAATGTAAAACAAATGGTAAGAGTTGGTACTGTAAAACCAATGGATTTAGCCAGTTATTTAGAGGATGCAAACGCCATGCTTTTTGATACAGAAGTAATTGGGGCAGAGGTTTTTAAAACTGAAAATGGAGGTAAATCGTGGAATAAAACACACGATAATTTTTTAGAAGATGTGTACAGTTCTTATGGGTATTATTTTGGAGAAATTAGAGTCGATTTACAAGATGAAAACGGAATTTACGTTTTAGGAGTTCCTATTATAAAATCGAAAGATGGAGGAAAAACTTTTACATCAATTAGTGCAGAAAATGTGCATTCAGATCATCAAGCTTTGTGGGTAAATCCAAAAAAATCTGGACACATTTTAAATGGAAATGATGGTGGCTTAAACCTTTCTTATGATGATGGTGAAAATTGGATAAAATTAAACGATCCTGCAGTTGGGCAATTTTATTCGGTTTATGCAGACAATCAAGAAAATTATAAAGTGTATGGTGGTTTGCAAGATAATGGAGTTTGGGTAGCAGACAACAATACAAGGATTGATAAAAGTTGGCAACAATCGGGTCAAAATCCATATGAGTCCATTATGGGTGGAGATGGAATGCAAGTTCAGGTAGATGATAGAAATCCAAAAATTGTTTACACTGGTTATCAATTTGGAAATTATTTTAGAATAAATAGAGAAACAGGCAAAAACGAATACATTCAGCCAAAGCACACTTTAGGCGAAAACCCTTATCGATTTAATTGGCAAACCCCAATTTTGTTATCAAAACACAATCAAGACATTTTATATTTAGGAAGCAATAAATTACACAGATCTTTAAATAAAGGAGATGATTGGGAAACCATTTCAGACGATTTAACTACTGGAGGTAAAAAAGGAAATGTTGCTTATGGAACGTTAACCACAATTTCTGAAAGCCCTTTTCAATTCGGATTAATTTATGTAGGTTCAGATGATGGATACATAAATTTAACAAAAAATGGAGGAGGAAGTTGGATACGTATTTCTGATAATTTACCACAAAATTTATGGGTTTCTAGAGTCATTGCATCATCACATAAAAAAGAACGTGTTTTTGCTACTTTAAATGGATACAGATTTGATGATTTTACGCCTTATGTATATATGTCTGATGATTATGGACAGACTTGGAAAAACTTAGGAGAATCTATTCCAACAGCTGCAGTAAATGTAATTAAAGAAGATCCAGAAAACGAGAATCTGTTGTATTTAGGGACAGATAATGGCTTGTATGTTTCATTTAACAAAGGGAATTCTTGGGAGATTTTTACCAAAAACCTACCCAATGTTGCAGTCCACGATTTGGTAATTCAGCCAACTGCAAAACACTTAATTGTAGGAACACATGGACGCAGTTTGTATAAAGCAGCCATTGCTCCACTTCAAAAAATGACAGACGAGGTTTTATCAAAATCAACACATATTTTTGCTATTGATAATATTAGAGAGAATAGAAATTGGGGACGTTCTAGAAGTCAATGGAGAGACGTTTACGAACCAGAAATTTCAATACCTTTTTATGCAAATAGTAATAAAAAAGTAATTTTAGATATTTATCAAGGAGATATAAAAGTAAACTCTATTTCTGTGGATGCTGATAAAGGTTTCAATGAATTTAATTTTGATTTATCTTTATCTAAAAACGGTTTAAAAGATTTCCAGAAAGCAAACAAAGATTTAGAAATCACCAAAGCAGAAAACGATGTTTATTACTTGCCAAAAGGAAAATACGTTGTTAAAATTGGTGATGCCAAAAGCGAGTTTGAGATAAAATAAAATCAACAAAAGCCCTTCGTATTATAAAACGAAGGGCTTTTATATTGAATAGAAAATGAAAAAATTACGAATGCTATTATTCTTGATGTTATCAATTACGATGCATTCTCAATCCGATTTCAAAAACTTTTTCGAACTTTCTAGCCCCAAAAGAAGTTGGGTTTTATTTCATCCTTTTAAGGCAAAAAAAGCATTTAGAATTTCACAAGAAGTAAATAGAATTTCAGATTCTATTAAAAACACAAATTTGTTAGATGGTGATGGTTCTGGAGGTCAAGTCGACGCTTTTAGACATGCTTTTTGGATGGCGCGTTTGCGTCAGGAAATTGGAAAATCTGCTGCACGTTCTTTAGGAAAAGCCCATGAAAAAGAAAATTATCTAACCTTTAAAAAAAATCAGTTAGAAGATGGTCTTGTGCCAGATAAAATATCTACTGATATGGATTTGTACAATAACGAAGAGGGTTTAAAATTAATTAAGAAAAGTAGTGAAATTTTAAAGAAAGGGCTGATTTATAGAGTTATAAATGCTATAAAATCTGGTAAAATGAAAATCATCAAAAAAGACAAAAAAGGCAATTTTTTAACTTGTGATGGTAAAATCATTTCTATAGAATCTTTAAAAAGAAAATGGGAAAATAATAAATGTTTGATTGATTCTAACAACTAATTTTTAAACATTTATTAATCGTTTAACCAAACTATTTAAATTTATTCTAAATACAAACGAAAACGTTGTAATTTCTTTGCTTTCAGAATTCTTTAGACGTATTTTTGTATCCAAAATTATAATTAAATTAACAATGAGCGGATTTTTCAAATCTTCAATTGGAAGAAAAGTAGCCATGGCTCTTTCTGCATTCTTTCTAATGTTCTTCCTTTTACAGCATTTATCAATAAATATTTTATCGGTTTTTAGCCCAGAACTTTTTAATGAAGTTTCTCATTTTATGGGTACAAATCCTGTGGTACAATTTGCATTGCAACCTGTTTTAATTTTTGCGGTTGTTTTTCACTTTGTAATGGGTTTTATTTTAGAGTTAAAAAATACCAGAGCAAGGAATATTTCGTACGCTAAAAATAATGGTGCTGCAAACTCATCTTGGATGAGCAGAAACATGGTTTATAGTGGAATTGCAATTTTAGCATTTATTGTTTTGCATTTTATAGATTTTTGGTTTCCAGAAATTAACACCAAATTTATAAAAGGCGATTGGTCTGGTTTAATGGAAGGTGTTGAAGGATTTAGATATCATGAAGAATTGGTACATAAATTTGTTAATCCTTTAAGAGTTGGTGCTTACGTTGTTGCATTTGTGTTTTTAGGCTTGCATTTAGCGCACGGATTTACATCAGCATTTCAATCTGTTGGAGCAGCTTCTTTAAGAAAAAAATTAGACAAAATAGGTAAAGCATATGCAATTATAGTTCCTGCAGGATTTATTTTTATTGCTTTATATCATCACTTAAACCATTAATAGAGAACATTATGGCTTTAGATTCAAAAATACCACAAGGTCCATTAAAAGATAAATGGACAGATTATAAAAACCACATTAACTTGGTAAACCCTGCAAACAAACGACACATTGATGTTATTGTTGTTGGTACAGGTTTGGCAGGTGGCTCTGCTGCTGCAACCTTAGCAGAATTAGGTTACAATGTAAAAGCATTTGCTTATCAAGATTCACCTAGAAGAGCGCATTCAATTGCTGCTCAAGGTGGAATAAATGCTGCAAAAAATTATCAAGGAGATGGAGATTCTACCTACAGATTATTTTATGATACTGTAAAAGGTGGAGATTATAGATCTCGTGAAGCAAACGTATATAGATTAGCAGAAGTTTCTGCAAATATCATCGATCAATGTGTAGCACAAGGTGTCCCTTTTGCACGTGATTATGGAGGTTTATTAGATAACCGATCTTTTGGTGGGGTTTTAGTTTCTAGAACTTTTTATGCAAAAGGGCAAACAGGTCAACAATTATTATTAGGTGCATATTCTGCTATGAACAGGCAAATTGCGCGTGGTAAAATAGAAATGTTTAACAGACACGAAATGTTAGACTTAGTTATTGTTGATGGTAAAGCAAGAGGAATTATTGCACGTAACTTGGTTACAGGAGAAATAGAAAGACATGCTGCACATGCAGTAGTAATTGCTTCTGGGGGTTATGGAAACGTGTATTTCTTATCTACCAATGCAATGGGTTCTAACGTAACAGCAGCTTGGAAAATTCATAAAAAAGGAGCGTTTTTTGCAAATCCTTGTTTTACTCAAATTCATCCAACTTGTATTCCACGTTCAGGAGATTATCAATCAAAATTAACCTTAATGTCAGAATCATTAAGAAATGATGGTCGAATTTGGGTGCCAAAAAGTTTAGAAGACGCAAAATTAATTCGTGAAAGAAAGAAAAAACCAACAGAATTAAAAGAAGAGGAAAGAGACTACTTTTTAGAAAGACGTTATCCAGCTTTTGGTAATTTAGTGCCAAGAGATGTGGCTTCTAGAGCTGCAAAAGAACGTTGTGATGAAGGCTTTGGTGTAAATGCAACAGGCGAAGCTGTGTATTTAGATTTTGCAGCCTCATTTGTGCGTTATGGAACAGAGCAGGCTAAAATTCATAACTTAATAAATCCATCAAAAGAAAAAATTATAGAATTAGGTCAAGAAATTGTAAAAGCAAAATATGGAAACTTATTTCAGATGTATGAAAAAATCATCGACGAAAATCCATACGAAACGCCTATGATGATTTATCCAGCTGTGCATTATACCATGGGTGGTGTTTGGGTTGATTATAACTTAATGACTACCATTCCAGGTTGTTATGCAATTGGTGAAGCAAACTTTTCAGAACATGGAGCAAACAGATTAGGTGCTTCTGCTTTAATGCAAGGTTTAGCAGATGGTTATTTTGTGTTGCCATATACAATTGGCGATTATTTATCTGATGATATTAGAACAGGAAAAATACCAACAGATACACCTGAGTTTGATGAAGCAGAAAAAGCTGTAAAAGCGAGTATTGATTTCTTTATAAACAATAAAGGAACACATTCTGTAGATTATTACCACAAAAAATTAGGAAAAATTATGTGGGATAAATGCGGAATGTCTAGAAACGAAGCAGGTTTAAAAGAAGCCATTCAAGAAATTTCTGATTTAAGAAAAGATTTTTGGAAAAATGTTTCGGTTCCTGGAACAGAAAATGAATTTAATGAAGAATTGGCAAAAGCTGGTAGAGTTGCAGATTTCTTAGAATTAGGAGAATTGTTTGCAAAAGATGCTTTAGAAAGAGAAGAATCTGCTGGAGGACATTTTAGAGAAGAATACCAAACAGAAGAAGGAGAAGCTAAAAGAATGAAAGAATTCCAGTTTGTTTCTGCTTGGGAATATAAAGGAGAGCCAAAAGATGCTGTTTTACACAAAGAACCTTTGGTGTATGAGAACATAGAAGTTAAAGAAAGATCTTATAAATAATTATATGAAAAAACTAATCGTATTATGCTTACTCTCAGTAAGTTTATTTAGTTTCGGACAAAGTATTCAGAAGCCTAAAAAAGGAAAAGCATTAGTCTATTTTATTAGAAGCAATGCAATAGGAAGTGCTTTAAATTTCAGAGTTTATGACAAGGATATTTTTTTAGGTGCTTTGCCTAATAGAACCTATTTTGCTTACGAATGTAATCCTGGAAAGCATTTATTTTGGGCAGCTTCTGAGAATAGAGATTATGTTGAAGCAGAATTAAAAGCAGGTAAAGTTTATGTGATAGACCTTAGGGCTAAAATAGGATTACTTATTGCTGCTGTTGGTTTAGACCCATATTCTCCAGATAACAAAACGCATTTAAAAAGGTTTAAAAAAGCTTTAGACAAACATACAAGTGCAAATGTTGTAACATCCAGTAAAAGTAAAGAAAAAGAAGAAAATATTACCAAAGCCCTCAGTGCTTATGATGATATAAAAGATAAATCGAATAGTAAAATAAAAATATTATCATCAAACATGAATTTTGATTTTTAAATCAATTCTTTTTTGATAATCTAATCATAAAATTATGAATCTTACACTTAAAATTTGGAGACAGAAAGACGCTAAATCTAAGGGTCAAATGGTCGATTACAAAGTGACTGAAATTTCAGAACATATGTCTTTTTTAGAAATGATGGATGTTTTAAACGAGCAGTTGGTAAACGCAGGTGAACAACCTGTAGCTTTCGATCACGATTGTAGAGAAGGTATTTGTGGTATGTGCTCTATGTATATTAATGGGGAAGCACATGGTCCAGACAGACGTGTTACAACTTGTCAATTACACATGCGTATGTTTAAAGATGGAGATACCATTACTATTGAGCCTTGGAGAGCAGCAGCTTTTCCTGTAATAAAAGACTTGGTTGTAGATAGATCTGCTTTTGATAGAATACAACATGCAGGAGGTTATATTTCTGTAAATACATCTGGGAATACACAAGATGCAAACTCAATTCCAATTTCTAAACACGCAGCAGATACAGCAATGGATGCTGCCACTTGTATTGGTTGTGGAGCTTGTGTAGCAACTTGTAAAAATAGTTCTGCAATGTTATTTGTTGGCGCAAAAGTATCTCAATATGCATTATTGCCTCAAGGACAAGTAGAAGCTGCAGACAGAGTTCGAAACATGGTAGCTCAAATGGATTTAGAAGGTTTTGGAAACTGTACAAATACAGGAGCTTGTGAAGTGGAATGCCCAAAAGGAATTTCTTTAGATACCATTGCAAGAATGAATAGAGAGTTGATGAAAGCATCGATCTAAATTCTTAATAAAATATATAAAATTATAAGCCTGATATTTTATCAGGCTTTATTTTTTTATAACTCTAAATTTTCAATCACAAAATTACCAATACTTATTCCTTGAGTTAACCCATTTTTCACAGCAGAGTTGTAATGAATTCCGCCATAAATTCTGCTAATAGCAGCTTCTTTTGCTGCATTTCTAAAAGAGGTAAAACTTCTTACAGGCAATCCATAAGGGATTTCTGTGGTGTCATCAAAAGCAAAATTATCACCAAAAATATTGGTTAAAACTTCGGATGCTGCACCAGAAACTACAGAATGTCCACTTGTATATTCAGGAAATGGAGGTGTTTGTAATAATGGATACCAATTTTCATCTAAATAAGCATTAATTAAAGTTTCTGGTCTTATTAGGTTACTTCTGTATTTTTCGTCCCAACAACTTATAAAAGCATCTGCTATGGCAATCGATGTTTTGGTATATGCAAAAACGGTTTTATCAAAATCTGCATTCGATTTTTGAGTCGCTATTTTACAAATTCCAATCCAATGTGCACCAGGTGTAATTTTTTTTGATGCAAACATAAAGTGCCCTTTATTTACTGCAACAAATGGGTTACAATCCCAGAATTGTGCAATTGCAACTTCTTCAGAATCGTTTCCTTTTTTTATAATTTCGTTGGTTAAATTGTATAAATCCATTAATTCCGTATGAAAAGCAGTTCCTTTTTTCATTGAAAATTTTGGAGGTGGAATGGGTTTAAATTGGCTTGCAGAATCTAACACAAAAGTTCTAATTTTATTCCAATTTGGCTCAATACCTTTCATGTAAGCAGGTGGTGTTGGTTGCCATCTAGAAGAGTCTTTAGAGTACACATTAAACTCTGCCATAGTTCTGGTTTCCTTGTAATTATCTTTTTGCATCCATGCTAAAATGTTCTTAGAAACAGACAAACCATACGCTTTCGCTTTTGTAAATTGGTTGTCGTTTTTAGAAGACCAATTTTTATATAAACTATCTCTAAAAACTTCTATTTTTTCTTTTGAAAAAACCAATTCTTTGGCAACATCTAAATAAGCAATTAAGGCTGCTAGATTTTTATCTGTTGTAGTTTCTAATTTTAGATTTTCAATGGGTTTTAATCCATTTAATTGATTTTCTAAAGATTTATATTTTCCGTTTTCTGCATTTAAAACTTGGTAAGCAGCAATATTTGGGTACGCATAAATTCTACTTGCAACTGGAGGAGAAAAAATATCATGAATCATTACTTCAGTTAATTGATCAACCATATTATGATAATCTTCTGAAGTTATTTTAATAAGTTCTTGCTCACAAGAAATGAACAAAAAAAAGGAAATTATAGCTGTAATTCGAATAGAAAATTTCATTGTTATTTTTTAAATGAATATGTTTTTAAACTATCATTATTTGTAAAAACAAGCAATAGATTTTTGTGTTTCATTTTTAAAATGGCAGTTTTTTTTATTTGGTTATTCATAGGTTCTATACCAAAATTATAAACAGGTTTTACATCATTTATAGATTTTAAAAAATAACCTTTTAAAGAAGTATACCCTCCATGATAGGTGTTAACTTTTAAAGAATTACCTGTAATTAACAATTGTTTTTGTTGATTAATTTCTATTTCTGTAAAATTAGTAATAGGTGCAAGTTGTAGTTTTGCGTTAAAAGGAATAAAGATTTTAAAGCTACCATTCTCGTTTTTTAAATAGCCAGAAGAAAGTGTTTCAATACTGCTTTTTTTAGCTTTTTTTAGAACATCTTCACCAAAAATATTTTCGATAGGTTGCATCGCAAAATCGGCATGGTTTACAAACTTTTTACTAATAAAATTCATTTGTGATGCCAACTCGTCTTTTGTATTTAAAGGATAATAATGATTGCCAATTTTGTATGCAATTAAACTCTCATTTTTTCCATTAGAATCAAAATCTGCAGCGTACAACAAAATAGGATTTTGGATGTATTTTGTAAATCGATTGTTTTCTCCCCAATTTCCAAGCACAATGTCCAAATCTCCATCCAAATCTACATCAAAAGCAGAAATAGCTTGCCATAAACCATTCATGTTTTTTGGCAGTTCTTGTAAGGTTAATTTTCCGTTTTTGTTGATGTAAATTTTAGGAGCATCCCATTCTGTAGCAACTAATAGATCTTTTTCATCATCATTGTTTACGTCAATCCAAATAGCCTGAGTTACTCTTGAGTTTAATTTAAAGGCTTCATTTAATGTAAAATTACCTTTTCCATCGTTATTTAAAATGGCAGAACTTATAGAACTTCCAAAGTTATCTGCATTCGATAAATTGCCAATAAAAATATCTTCATCACCATCATTATCATAATCTGAAACAGCAACACAAGAGGTGTTTAAAGGGTTGTAAATGGTTTTGTTTTTAGAAGGCTCAAAAACACCATTAATATTGATGTAAATTCGATCGAATTCAAAATTTTTCTTTCGTTCAGAATTTATTCCAGAGGTTACATACAAATCTAAATCACCATCATTATCTGCATCAAAAAACGTAGCATCATTATCTTCAAAAGGGGTGCTATTTTCTAGATAAATCTGTTTTGATTTTTGGAACGAAACACCATTATTTAAGTAAATTTCTGAAGCTTTACCAGAAGCTGCTCCAATAAAAACATCATCAAACCCATTTTTATCAATATCGCCAATGGCAACTGCAGGACCAAGTGTAGAGGTTTTATACGGAATTAAACGTTCGTTAAAAAAATCGTTATAAATGTCTTCTTCGTGCAAAAAGGAAAGAATATTTTCTTTCTTAAAAATAGATTCTTTTCCAGAATTTTGAGAAAAATTTATAGGTTTGGAATTTTGATCAAAAGAAATTTTTACCAATTTATTTACAGCTGGATTTTCTATTTTCTGACTTGTAAGATTTGGCCAAATAACCACAATAGAATCAATTTTAGAAATCGTATCTAAACCAAAATGAACTTTTGCTTCTGTAGATGATAAAAAACCTCTCGATTTAAAAATTTGTTTGGTTTGCTTTTTACCATCAGCATATAAAAACACTTTAGCTCCAATGGCTTCTCTATTTCTATCTTTATAAATCAGTTGAACGGAACTATAATTTTTGCTAGAATTTGTCGTGTTTTCAAAAATACCAGCTTCTTCATTTACATTATTAGTAACCAAATCTAAATCGCCATCTAAATCTAAATCTACATACAAAGCACCATTAGAAAGTGAGGGTGTGTTTTCGATCCAATCTCCAGTTTTTTCTATAAATTTTAAGGAGTTTCCTTGAAATATCTGATTTGGTACAGCACCTTTTGGCATTTCGTTAATCGATTTGAAAAGCCATTTTAAACCATCTTTATTTCCGTACTTTTTAAAAGTACTAGACACATATTTTTTAAAATCGAGACCATTAGGTCTTCTTAAAATTCCGTTAGAAATAAATAAATCTTGATTTCCATCATTATTAAAATCAGCAAAAAGAGGAGACCAACTCCAGTCTGTATCTGCAACTCCATTAAAAAGTGCAGTTTCGTTATAGTAAGTTCCTTGCTCACTTATTTGCAACATATTTCTAGAATACTGATCTTTGTAACCTAAGTTTTTTAGATTTGCTTGCATGTTTAACATTGCATCATCACCTTCTGTTTCTTTCAATGCGCGTTCATCATTAGGCAACATATCTAAGGTTATTAAATCTTGATAACCATCCGCATTTATATCAGCAGCATCACTTCCCATAGAAAAACGACTGATGGTAGAAAATGAGTTTGCTAATGTTTCTGTAAAAGTTCCGTTTTTATTATTGATGTAATAATAATCATCCTCATGAAAATCGTTGCAAACATAAATATCATCCCAACCATCGTTGTTAAAATCTGCAATAGAGGCACTTAATCCATAGCCATTTACACCTCCAAAAATATTGGCAGAAGCACTAACATCTGTAAATTTATTGTTGTTGTTTTGCAATAACACATCACCAGTTAAAGGCACTCTATTGTTTCTTTGAGATGCTTTTCCATGAGAGATACTCGTGTGCACAGCATGGTTTACAATGTATACATCTAAATCACCATCTTTATCGTAATCGAAAAAGTAAGATTGAGTGGAATATCCTTTAAAATCTAAACCATATTCTTTCGCTTTTTCTGTAAAAGTGCCATCTCCATTATTGATGAACAATTCATTATGTCCTTTAAAATCAAGTAATTCAGAAACTGCACAAACGTAAATATCTAACAAACCATCGTTGTTAATATCTACCATGGTTGTACCTGTATTCCAGCTAGAAGCACCACCGACGTTTGCTTTTTCGGTTACATCTTCAAATTTTAAATTGCCTTTATTTATGTATAGTTTATTTTGATTTTGGTTGGATGTAAAATATAAATCTGGTAAGCCATCATTGTTAATATCACCTGCAGAAACGCCTCCACCGTTATAAAAATAGATGTAATTAATAATGCTATGCTCTGTATCTTCTAATAAGTTATTTTGAAAATTGATGTTTGTTTTAGAGCTTGCTAATTTATTTAGTAGATGGTTTTGAGGCGCAATTTCTTGCTCTTTTTTACAACTAATAAAAAAAAGAAAAAAAGAAAAAAAGACTCCAAAGAGGTATTTTTTAGACATTGGTATTTTACAAACTATTAGTAAATACAAAGGTATAAAATTGCATTAACATAATTTTAACAGGTAAGTAATTTCTACTTTCGCCCAAAGTCTGCTGGAATTTCTCCCCAAGCTTTGGTTTCCCATTTTAAAATTGGGTTTTTAAAGGTATTTTCTCTTAACCAATTTTCTGCTCTTTTAATCAATTCTAATAACTCTATGTTAGCATCATCAAAAATTAAATTGGTTTTACATTTTTTTTGACGAATCCAGCTCATTGCAATTTTAGAATCGGAGTAAATAGGAATATTTTCCTTGTTTTTACTTTTTAAAAGTGCAATTCCATGCACCAATGCTAAAAATTCGCCAACATTATTGGTGCCTTTTAAGTAAGGTCCTTTTTTAAAAATTTCTTTTTTATTATGTGTAAAAACGCCTCTGTATTCCATTTTTCCTGGATTTCCTGAGCAAGCTGCATCCACAGAAATACTCTCTAAAATTGGGTTACCAAACTTCTTTTTTTCTAAAGCTGATAATACTGGTTTTGCTGTATTTTTACCTTTATAATCATCGTATTTTTTAGAAAAAGCAATTTCAGCTTCATTTAAGTTTGAAAAAGATTTGTATTCTGCACCTTCAAAACCATCAACCTGTCTTTTTACAACGTTCCAAGAAGTAAAAACGCCGGTTTTTCTGCCTTTCCAAACTACATAAAACTTTTTTTTACTCATTTATTTTTATAATTACATCTTCAATTATTCTAGGAAAATAGTGTTGTTCTAAAATATGAATTTTTTCAGCGATTGTTTCTGGAGTATCAACAACACTTAAAGCCGTTTTTGCTTGGAATATAATTGCGCCTTCATCGTAATTTTCATTTACATAATGAATGGTAATGCCTGTTTCTTTTTCATTATTAGCTTTTACAGCCTTATGAATATGGATTCCATACATGCCTTTCCCACCATATTTTGGTAAAAGAGCTGGATGAATATTCATAATTTTTTTTGGAAAAGCATCAATAAGTTTTGAGGGAACTTTCCATAAAAAACCAGCCAAAATAATATAATCTGCTTTCTCTTTTAAAAGGCTAATTACTTTATCTGATTCATAAAAATCAAATTTAGTAAAGTGTAAACAATTAACATTTAATGCTTTACATCTATCAAACACTTTGGCACGTTCGTTGTTACAAAGCACTTGAGTAACTTTAGCAGTTTTAATGTGATTAAAAAACTTTATAATGTTCTCTGCATTCGTTCCAGAACCAGAGGCAAAAACAACAATTCGTTTCATATTTACTTAACTAGAGTACAAAAAAAAGAATAATAATTAACAAATTGAATGATTTTATTTAGGAGATTAATTTTTTTTAATTACCTTTAATTATGATTATTTCGAGCAAAAATTAGTTTTAATTGCTAAGATTCGTATTTTTGCCCCGATTTTAAATTTTAAAAACAGAAAAATTATGTCAGACATTGCATCAAGAGTAAAAGCTATTATCGTAGATAAATTAGGAGTAGACGATAATGAAGTAACACCAGAAGCTAGCTTCACAAACGATTTAGGAGCAGATTCTTTAGATACTGTTGAATTAATTATGGAATTCGAAAAAGAATTTGATATTCAAATTCCAGACGATCAAGCAGAGAACATCGGAACTGTTGGTCAAGCAGTTAGCTATATAGAAGAAGCAAAAAAGTAATATTTATATGCAGTTAAAACGAGTAGTAGTCACTGGACTTGGAGCATTAACACCAATAGGAAACACTATTGATGAGTATTGGAATGCTTTAATTAACGGAGTTAGTGGGGCAGCACCAATTACTTACTTTGATGCTTCCAAGTTCAAAACTCGTTTTGCATGTGAATTAAAAAATTTTAACGCTACCGATTTTATTGATAGAAAAGAGGCGCGTAAAATGGATAGATTTACACAATATGCTATGGTTGCTTCAGATGAGGCAATTGCAGATTCGAAATTAGATCTAGACAAAATTAACAAATTGCGTGTTGGCGTAATTTGGGGTGCAGGAATTGGAGGTTTAGAAACTTTTCAGAACGAAATGTTAGATTTTGCTGCTGGAGATGGAACCCCAAGATTAAACCCTTTCTTTATTCCAAAAATGATTGCAGATATTGCTCCAGGAAATATTTCCATTAAAAATGGTTTTATGGGGCCAAATTATACTACAGTATCTGCTTGTGCATCCTCTGCAAACGCTATGATCGATGCTTTAAATTACATAAGACTAGGACATTGTGATGTTATTGTAACTGGTGGCTCAGAAGCTGCAATTGCTATTGCTGGTGTTGGAGGTTTTAATGCAATGCATGCATTATCTACTAGAAACGAAACTCCAGAAACAGCTTCAAGACCTTTCGATGCTGAAAGAGATGGTTTTGTTTTAGGCGAAGGTGCAGGTGCTATTATTTTAGAAGAATATGAGCACGCAAAAGCAAGAGGAGCAAAAATATATGCAGAAGTTATTGGAGGAGGAATGTCTTCTGATGCTTATCATATGACAGCTCCACATCCAGAAGGGTTAGGGGTTATTGCTGTGATGAGGAATTGTTTGGAAAACGCAGGCATAAATCCAGAAGATGTAGATCATATTAATACACATGGTACTTCCACTCCACTTGGAGATGTTGCAGAATTAAAAGCTATATCAGAGGTTTTTGGTAAGCATGCAAAAAACATTAACATAAACTCTACAAAATCTATGACTGGGCATTTATTGGGTGCTGCTGGTGCTATTGAATCGATTGCTTCTATTTTAGCAATTGAACATGGCATTGTGCCACCAACAATAAACCACTCTGTTGTTGATGATAACATTAATCCAGAATTAAATCTTACGCTAAATAAAGCTCAAAAACGGGTTATAAAAGTAGCCATGAGCAATACATTTGGTTTTGGAGGTCATAATGCATGTGTTGCCTTTAAGAAATTAGAGGAATAATAGCTATATGAATTTTATTCGTAAAATAGTTAAGTCTCAATCACAAGAAGACAAACAATTACAAAGCGAACTAAAAAAACTTCTAAATTTTTCACCAAGAAAAATTGATAAATATAAAAAAGCATTTACTCATAGATCTTTACAAAAATTAGATACAGATGGAAATCCTATAAACTATGAAAGATTAGAGTTTTTAGGAGATTCTATATTAGGTTCTGTAATTGCTGCGTATTTATACAAAGAAGTTCCAACAGGTTCTGAAGGCTATCTTACACAAATGAGGTCTAAAATTGTAAGTAGAGAGCATTTAAATGAATTAGGAAAAGATTTAAACTTAATACGTTTTATTGAAAGTAAGGTAGACCAAGCAACTATTGGAGATAATATACATGGAAATATTTTTGAAGCTTTAGTTGGAGCCATTTATTTAGATAAAGGGTACAATACATGTCAAAAATTTATTTATGAAAATGTAATAGTACCTTATGTTGATATAGAAAAACTAGAAGGAAAAATAACTAGTTATAAAGGATTAATTATAGAATGGTGCCAAAAGCAAAAGAAAAAATACAGATTTGATACTTACGAAGATTCAGGAAATGAGACTATTAAACATTTTAGTGTAAAAGTCAGTATCGATGGCATTCAGATTGCAAAAGGGAGAGCCACCTCTAAAAAGAAAGCAGAAGAATTAGCTTCTAAAAGAGTGTACTTCGCTTTCCAAAGTGAGATATCTGCAGGTTAACTACGACAACGTTTTCGTTAATATTCTACCAAAACTCATAAACTATTAGTAATTTAGCACTTAATAGATGAATTAAAAACTAAACATTACTTATGCAAATTCATTCATTAGGTTTGGAAGATTTTTCTGAAGAAGAGTATTCTTTAATTGGTATACATACTGCTTTAGAAGATTTTAAATTAGCCTATTTTTTGAATAAATATTTAAATATTAGTTTCTCTAAATCTAGAAAAGATTTGAATTTTGAAAAAGAAGAAAAAAAAACGTCTTTTTCTATCTATAGTTATTCAAGTAAAAAGTACGATTTTGATTGGTTTCTAATTGCTAATAGTTCAAAAAGAGAAAATCAAACAGAATCCAATGAACTTTTACTTACATCAGAAACAAAATCCTATTTAATTCCAGAAAAAAAGAAAGTAGATTTTTTTATTAAAATTTCTGGAGACGCAGAATATAACTTTGTTATAAATACAGTAGATAATATAAAAAAAATTGATCAAGTAATTACTTCTTATTTGATTGATAAAAACTCATTAAAGTCGAAAGACTTTTTAATATTTTAAAAAATATGCCAAATAATAATAAAACAAAAATAGTTGCAACTCTGGGACCTGCAACAGATACTAAAGAAGTTTTAACGGAATTAGCAAGACATGGAGTTAATGTCTTTAGAATTAATTTTTCTCATGCAGATTACGAAGATGTAAAGAGAAAAATAAAATTGATTAGAGAAATTAATAAAGAAAATGGTTATAATGTAGCTATTCTTGGAGATTTACAAGGTCCAAAATTACGTGTGGGAGTTATGGAAGATGGTGTTGTATTAGAAAACGGAGCCACTTTTACATTTACCACAGAAAAATGCATTGGTACTAAAGAAAAAGCTTATATGACGTATCAACGTTTTCCAAAAGATGTAAAACCTGGAGAACGAATTATGGTAGATGATGGTAAACTTTTATTCCATGTTATATCTACAAATAAGAAAGATGAAGTTGTAGTTAAAGTAATAGATGGGGGTCCGTTAAAATCTAAGAAAGGAGTAAACCTACCAAATACAGCAATCTCTTTACCAGCTTTAACCAAAAAAGATATGGAAGATGCTATTTTTGCAATCGAACAACAAGTAGATTGGATTGCATTATCTTTCGTAAGAACTCCCGAAGATTTAAGAATGTTGCGCGATTTAATTGCACAACACTCAGATTATAGAATACCAGTAATTGCCAAAATAGAAAAACCAGAAGCAGTTGCAAATATCGATGCATTAATTCCTTATTGTGATGGATTAATGGTTGCTCGTGGAGATTTAGGAGTAGAAATACCAATGCAAGACGTTCCTTTAATTCAGAAAAAATTAGTTCGAAGAGCAAAAAGAGCAAGAATACCTGTAATTATTGCTACTCAAATGATGGAAACAATGATCGATAATCCTGTACCAACAAGAGCAGAGGTTAATGATGTTGCCAATTCTATTATGGATGGTGCAGATGCAGTAATGCTTTCTGGAGAAACTTCTGTAGGAAAACATCCTATTAAAGTAATTCAGAAAATGTCTGAAATTATTAAAGCCGTTGAAAACTCTAGAATGATTAAAGTTCCACAAGAACCACCACATATTAGAACCAATAGATTTGTTACAAAATCTATTTGTTATCATGCAGCTTTAATGGCAAACGATACAGATGCAGCTGCAATATGTACCTTAACAAATAGTGGTTATACTGCGTTTCAAATATCTTCTTGGAGACCAAGAACACATGTTTTAGCATTTTCTACAGATAAGAGAATCTTGGGGAAATTAAATTTATTGTGGGGAGTTAGAGCATTTTTTTATGATAAAAATCTGTCTACAGATGACACTGTAGTAGATATTAATAACATAGCTAAAGAAAAAGGTTTTGTAAAACCTGGAGATATAATTATAAATCTTGCTTCTATGCCAGCAGAGGCTAGAGGAATGGTAAATACACTTCGAGTTTCTGAAATTGAGTAAAAAGCATATGTATATATTTAAAAAAAGCGTTCTAAAATTTTAGAACGCTTTTTTTATTGTAAATATCTGGTGATTATATTTTTAATTTTTTGCTAACAATAATTGCATCATTAGTCACAAAAGGCATTGGCATCATTTCTTCTGATCTTGGTATGATGGAAAAATTAGAGTTCGTTAACAGATCATAAGATATTTCATTTAATGAAATATCTAAAGATACATCTTTATCAACTGTAAAAGAGATTGTAACTTCTTTATCTGAATTTGCTAAATGATAAATTAAAAAAGTGCCGCTCTTTACTTGGTAATTTTTACCATTATTTACTAAAGCATCATTTACTTTAAACTGCTGAAGTATAAGTTTATTTTTAGTGATAAATTCCAATTTGTTTATTTTTCTATTAGGAGTTATTTTCAATTCTAAAAAACGATTATCACCAATAATTGTATCCATTTCTAAAAGTATTTCTGATGATGAAATATTTTTAAAATCGGTTTTTTTATGATATTTGAAACGAGTGTTGTATTTGCTTTTTGTTTCGGCATTTTGAATACTTCCTTTTGTGGAAGTTTCATCAAAAACTTGTTTTGTATAGGTATCAAGGGTGTTGTTGTAGGTGCCAAAATAAGCAGTTTTATCATCAGAATTTTGAATGTAAACAATGCTGTTTGGTTTTTTATTATCTATAGAAAATCCGCTTGAATAACCTGCATATCCAAACAAAATAATAGCTAAAATTCCCGTAATTTTTAAGATCCAACTAGGTTTCTTTTGATGAAATGTGAGCACCATCAACCCAAATATTAATGCAAGTAAAACACCACTAATTGCCAACATGTTTAGCCCTAAACCAACAGGAAATAATTTAATTAAGGGCGCAAAAATATAGATTATGGGTATTGATATAGTAGTAAATAGTATTCGTTTAAAATGAGTTTTGAGATTTAGAAAAATGGAAATTGCCAAAATAAGCAATGCACAATAAACAGGAATTATTAAAAAACTGGCACCTTTAAAGTCTCCAAGAATTAAAAAATTAATGAGCAACCAAATACATATTGGTGCAATTAATAAATCTGCTGTTTTTTCTTGCTTCGAAAAATATTTGTAAACTTTTAATAGAATCCAGAGATTCAAAAATGCGAATGCAAAAATATAAGTATAACCATTATAGGTAAAACCATGCAACATGTCTGTGTATTGTGGGTGAATTATTAGCAATAATTTCCATAAATAATAAGAAATGCCACCACATAAAACCACAGAAATTAAAAACGGAATAAAACTTTTGTAAGCACCTTTTATGGTAATTTTATTCAAGGAAAATCCGAAGAAAAGTAAAATTAGAAAAAGAATGAATGCTGCAATTACCAGAGGTAAAACCAAAGAAAAAGAGTAGGTTAGCATTTTTATAAAAGGAAAATTCACGTACACAAAATCTTCATCAGAATTCAAATTTTCTAAATCTGAATTCGCAAAATAGTTTAAAGTAGTTGTTAAATAATCTGCTTGATGCAAAAGCGTTTCTTTGTCTAAACGTTCGTAAGAATCTTGTGCTGTGTGATAATCGAAATGATCTCCAATAAAGGCAAAATTGAACCCATTTATATTCGCATCTTGCCTAAAAACAGTTAAATCTGTATCATTTGGTAGTTTTTTATAGATGCTATACATTAAAGAATTGGCTGCAGGATAATTGGGTTTTGCAGCTAAAAACTCAGATAATAACTTGCTATTTTTTCCATTGGTTTCCATTAACATGTAACTTGGGCCTCCACTTCCTCTAGCTTCGAAATTTAGAATTAAACCCACATCTTTTGCCCAAGAATGTGCATCAACAAAAGCTTGTGCACCTAATAAGCCCAATTCTTCTGCGTCTGAAATTAGAATAATAATATCATTTTTCGGAGTTTCGTTCTTTGCTAAAAAAGCTCTAACACCCTCTAAAATTGTTACCACTCCAGAACCAGCATCACTAGCACCTAAAGACGAATGTGGGTTAGAATCGTAATGAGTTAGAAGCATGAGTGCCTTTCCATTTTCTGAACCCTTTAAACGCGCTAAAATATTTTCGGGAGTAGTTGCTGCAAACCATTTTTTATTAACAGCAGTTTGGGTTTGTATTTCAGTCTTAAAACCTAATTTATTTAGTTCATTTACTATATAGTTTTGCACCTTTTTATGTTCTTCAGAACCAACATAATGCGCTTTTTCACTAATATTTTTTAAGTGAAATAATGTATTATCAATCGAAAAATCGGTTTTTAAAGTAGATTTTTCTTGTGGTAAAGAAGGTTTTAAATCAGAAAAACTCCAATAGATAACGCCTAAAATTATGAGTATAGATAAAGCAGTGGAAAATCTTTTCATTTGATATAAAAGTTTTTATAAAAGTAGTAAATAAAAAAAACTTTTTATAATTGTTAAACAGAACAGAAAATTCTGTAAATTTAAAACAACTTAAAACGAACAAAATGGGTATTAAAAGCTTTCAAGGAAAAAGAGATACGAATCAACCAAAAGAAGAAGAGCAAATTCTAGTATCTGACTATATGACAACAAATCTAATTACGTTTAAAGCAGAAGATTCTTTAGACCATGTAATTAATTTATTGATAAAACATAAAATTTCTGGAGGACCAGTTGTTAACGACAATAACGAGTTAATTGGTATTATTTCTGAGACAGATTGTATCAAACATATTTCTGAGAGTAAATATTATAATATGCCTGCAGATACTAACAATACTGTAGGTAAATACATGGTTACAGATGTTGATACTATTGATAAAGACATGAACATTTTTGATGCTGCCTTTAAGTTTATTAGTTCGCACAGAAGAAGGTTTCCTGTTTGTGATAATGGTAAATTGATTGGTCAGTTAAGTCAGAAAGATGTTTTAAAAGCTGCAATTAAAGTAAAGGGAAATACTTGGTAGTATAACTTTCGGTATCGTTATTTAACGATTACATCTTTATCTAAATTTTTACGAATTAAAAAAAGGATTATTTTCTTGTAGAAAATAATCCTTTTTTTATAAAAGTTAAATTATTTTGGTTAGTGTTTCACAGCAATAGCCACAATTCCTTGGCTATTTGGTATTTCTTCCCAAGCTGAATATAAGGCAGTTTTCACCCAAATATACATTTTACTGTTTGTACCTACGCCTAAAATGCTACCATCTTTTGCAACAGCAATATCTATAACAAAACCACTGTTAACAATGTTTTTCCAAGAATTTCCATTTCTTATATAAAGCTCTTTATTATTTCCAACACCTAAAATAGTTCCATCATTCATTACAGTAATATCGTTAATCTCTCCACTATTTGGAATAAGTGTCCAAGAACTAGCTAAAGCAGTTTGTGTCCATTTATATAAATTTTTGTTTTTTCCAACTCCTAAAATAGTTCCATCTTTTGCTACAGCAACAGAAAAAACATCTCCACTGTTAGGCACATTTACCCAATTAGAATTTGTTCTGGTGTATAGCTGTTTGTTTTTTCCTATAGCCACAAGAGTCCCATCATTCATTACAGCGATATCAGTAATATCGCCAGTATTGGGTATATGTTTCCATCCAGTGCCTTCCCAAAGATAAAGTTGATCGTTAGTTCCAACTCCGTAAATAGTTCCTTTATCGGTTTCTCCTTTACTAGTTTCACTTTGTCCATAACTAAATGAAAAATTGAATGCAAATAATAAGGTAAAAATAGTTGCGGTTAAAAAACTTCGTGTAATTTTTTTGGTGTTTTTCATCAGATATAATTTTTTGATTTTAATTTTTATGGACTGGATTTTTATAGAATTATAAGTTAATACTTGACATAGCTAAAGTATTAAATTTATTTTTAAGATGATATGTTATAATATTTATTTTGATAATTGTGATATAATCTTTTACAAGATTTTACAAAGAAATATTTTTTGAAAAGATAGTTTAAGTTAGTAAAAGGTAGATTTAATCTTTTTTAATTAATAAGAAAGTCTCATTTTCTAGTGCTAAATAGCCTTCATCATATATGTAAAAATAAGTGTTTCCGGTTTTAGTGGTATATATTGAAGTAAAAAACTGAAAGTCGAAACCATTATCAAATAATTTTCTTCTAGATACTTTCGTTTTACCAGAAACATTTAATTTTGATAAGATTTTGTAATTTTTTCTAAGCCTATTATTTGTGTTTCTAATTAAGTTTTTACTTTCCTTGTTCACGTTATTATTGTAAGCATTTCTGCAATAATCAGAACAGAATTTTTTATCAATTCTTCCAACTACTTTGTCTGAACACTCTAAACAGCTTCTTTCTTTCATTTTTTAAATTTATTAACTTGTTGATTACAAATATATTAAAAATAATTAAACGAATGCATTCATTTACAAACGAAAACAAATGTTTAATAACCAATTTAAATTTGCAAACAGATTCATCTTTGCAGTGTCAAAACGAATTGACGAAACAAAATAATAATTTTTTAAAAACTTATCTTATGAATACGTTAAGAAACACAGTACAGTTAATTGGTAGATTAGGTCAAGATCCTGAAATAGTAACTTTCCAAGATGGAAATAAAATGGCAAAATTTTCTATGGCTACAGACGATAGCTACAAAGACAAAGATGGAAATAAAGTAGAGCGTGCTTATTGGCATAACATAGTTGTAAAAGGAGGTCTTGTAACTGTTGTAGAAAACTATGTAAATAAAGGGCAAGAAATTGCAATTGAGGGCAAATTAACAAATAGATCTTATGACACTAAAGATGGCGAAAAAAGATATGTTACAGAAATACTTTGTAACGAATTATTAATGCTAGGAGGAAAATAACTTGATCTTTTTAATGTTAACATAAGCATTGGAGTGTTTTCCAATGCTTATGTTATTCATTTATTTTCATCAATATTTTGTTAAATAGTAAAAACATTTTTAGTTTTACTCTAACCATAATTTCACAAAACCCAAACCATGCTCTCCTAGCTGCTCTTTTTTGGTTAATTCTGGCCCAATAGAAAATTGAACACTTTCCACCTTCATAATATTGAAAGTTGAGTTGTTTTCATGCTCAAAAAAGTAAGGTAAAAAACTGGGATAAGGTCTAGGTAAAGTAACTGTTTTAACTGGGTTTAAATCGCTTAGGGAGATTTTATAGGTATCCATTTTAGAGTTAATTTCGATAACTTTTCCAAATGAAGAACCGTCTTTTAAAACGAGTGCAATTTGTAATTTTACAGGTTTATTTTGTAAAGATCGCCCATAAAAAACAAGTTCTTTTTTATCTTTTAAATCTATTTTTCTTTCGTTGAATTGTTTGCTTACAAAATGTTTAAAAGAGTAATCGTATATGGGTATTGCATTTAAGTTTTCATTATCAGGAGAAAACAATTGATCTAAGCTCATTTGATATTCTGCCTCATTTTTTTTGTCTGTTGGCACTAATTTAAAAGTACGTTTCCACTGTTTAACTAAAAAATCGGCATCTGTAATAGCGTCAAATAAATAAATAGGATTTGTATTGGCAACCACTGCTATTTTATAAGGTTCACGAGCGTAAAAATCCCAGTCATACAAGTTTCCTTCTTTTCCTGAAGGATATGTTATTTGCTCTTCATCAACTGTTTTTAACACAATATTGTAGTTTATAAAACCTTGTTTTACGTATTCTGATGAAATTTTTGCCACATAATTATAAGGATTTTTTAACTCCATTTTTACATTAAAATACTGGTTATAGCTATTGTAACCAAAAACAGTAACCTCTTTAATTTTTTTATTAGAAACAATTTGAGCCGATAATTCTATCTCTAAGTTTTCAGAAACTTCAACTTTTGCATTGTGTGTATACCAAGTTTTATCTACAGTTGTTTTAGGTGCAAAAAAATCATTTAATTTATGAGTTTTAAAAGCATCCGTCTTTTTCCAGTTTTTGGCTGCTCCATTTTTACCTACAATGTAAGTCCCTGGCTTAATTATAAAAGTTTTATTGTTGGTTGATGTTTTGTAATTTTCACCATCGTTTATTGCCTCTATCTTGAAATTTTCACCTAAATCATTTAAATTAATTGTCATATTATGTTCATCCCATTTTATAACAGCCACCGTTTTTTTTGGACTATTTCTTCCAAAAGGATCGTCAACCCAAACAGCGTCTGGTAAAACTTCTAATCGCCAAATACCAGCATCAATTTTATCTAAGAAGTACGCTCCACAACCATCATATTTTATTACAGAGGAGTTTTTAGAACCTGCAATTTCTTTTAATGAGGCTTGGTTTTTGGGAATTGAATTTGTGCTGTTTGTGTAATAGAATTTTTCATTAGAATTATAAAGAGCTAAATCATTTTCATAATCTATTGTAAAGTTATCAAAGGTTTTATTTAAAGGATATTTTCCAAATTGTTTATACATTGGCACTTCTCTAAAAACTTCCCCAGAAATTTTTAAGCTTAATGCTTTTTGAGGTGTGTATACTAAGTTCATATAATGGGTATTATACTCTGTATTAGCATACGCCATATAAGTTGGATCATATGCAAAATGAGTACCTATTTGAATACCAGCAGTTCTAAAACTTCTTGCCATTGCTGGGTAGATGTAAGATTTTCCAATATCTGCAGCATCAAATTCATAGACTAATTTGGCTCCTTTGTGTTTTTTAATTTGTTCATTAAAAGGGATGTTATAATCATTTACATTTGGTAACATATTACCAGACAATTCTTGCCCATAACCTAAACCAGTTGGGTACCATTGAAAAGTACCACCATTAATTCCTGCCTCAAAATAGGCATCAACAAAATGTACACCATGACTAATATTATAAAAAATAGGTTTTTTTGTGCCTGTTTTGCGCATAGAATTCACCATACTTTCTACAAATTCGGTCACCTTTTTTGCATCTCCACTATGATGTGGTTCATTGCTAACCTCAAAAGCAATTACATTGGGTTCGTTTTTGTAAGCAACTTCTGTATATGGGTTTATATGATTTAAAAATTGATATAAATAATTTTGTTGTGCTTTAATAGCATCTGGGTTGGTTAAAGATTTCCCTTTTCCGTATTTATTTGAAAATCCTGGAGAATTTGAATCTGGTTCTGGCCAACCATTTCCCCAAAAAGCAATGGGAGTTATTACATAATTAATATTATTGTCTTTTAACTTTTTTAGTAAATAATCAAAAGTTTCTAAATGTTGGTTATTAATTAAATTGCCAAGAGTATCACTAATTTCTGTATCCCAAACATGCAGTCTGTACAAATCAAAACCCAATCTTGTAAAGTGATATACATCATTATCAATTGCTTTTTTTACATCAATATTTAATCTTTTTGCAGAGCGATAAGCATGTGCAAAAGGCACAGAATAATTTACCCCAAAACCTTTTACTTCATCATTGGTTTTTTGCCAACGCATAACACCTTTTTTATCAACAAAAACATTATCTGTAGTTTGGTTTTTTTGAGAGTAAATTATTGAGGATATAATGAATGTTAAAAAAAACAACCTTAGCTTTATTGTTTTCATCATTTAAAAGTTTTATTGATATGTTTCAGATTCGCACTAAAAATCCCTTAAAAATAGTCTTATTTGTGTTAAAAACTTCATAAAAAATCTATTTAGAAACAAATCAAAATTTGAATTCTAATTTTTTGTAACTTACAACTTAAATTATTAAACTACTTTCTATGCCAAATTATACATTAAACATCAATGGAAAAGAACGCTCTGTAACTGCAGACGAAGACACACCTTTATTATGGGTTTTAAGAGACGAACTTAATTTGGTAGGAACAAAATTTGGTTGTGGAATTGCACAATGTGGCGCGTGCACAGTGCATATTGATGGTGTAGCAACTAGAAGTTGCCAAATGCAAGTTTCTATGTTAGACGATGTAAAAATAGTAACAATAGAGGGACTGTCTGATGATGGTAAGCATCCAGTACAACAAGCATGGAAAGAAATTGATGTGCCACAATGTGGCTACTGTCAAGCAGGACAAATAATGACAGCATCAGCATTCTTAGCCGAAAACAAAAACCCTTCAGAAGATGAAATAAGACAAGCCATGCATGGTAATATTTGCAGATGTGCATCTTATAACAGAATTGAAAAAGCGGTTAAAGTGGCTGCAGAAAAAATGTCTTAAAACCTACACAAAAATGAAATCTCAAATACATACAAATTTTAGCAGAAGAAACTTTTTAAAAACATCTGTTTTAGCAAGTGGAGGAATGTTAGTTGGCTTCAATTTATTATCTGCATGCAAGCCAGAAGCAGTAATGCCTGTAGATATAAATAACCTAAATTTTAACGATTTTAATGCGTTTATTAAAATTTCTGATGAAGGCTATGTAACAATATTTTCTCCAAATCCAGAAATTGGGCAAGGTGTAAAAACATCCATGCCAATGATAATTGCAGAAGAATTAGATGTAGATTGGAAAATGGTTACTGTCGTGCAAGGAGCTTTAGACACTAAAAATTTTACACGACAAGTTGCAGGTGGAAGTCAATCTATACGCTCTTGCTGGGATGCTTTTCGACAAACAGGAGCAACCACAAAACAAATGCTTATAAATGCTGCTGCAAAAAAATGGAATGTGGTGCCAAGTTCTTGCGAAGCATCAAAAGGAATTATTACAAACGGAAATGGAGATACATTAGGGTATGGAGAAGTAGTAAAAGAAGCAGCGTTGTTACAAGTTCCAGAAAATGTAATACTAAAAGAAAGTAAAGATTATACAATTATTGGGCAAGAAATTGTAAACGTAGATATTGATAAAATTATCACAGGAAAACCTTTATTTGGTTTGGATTATAAAGCAGATGCAATGATAATTGCCTCAGTTTTAAGACCTCCAGCATTTGGCCAGAAACTAGAAAGTTTTGATGACACCAATGCAAAAAATGTAAATGGAGTTTTAGAAGTAATAAAATTCGGAGATAAAGTTGCTGTTTTGGCAAATTCTACTTGGGCAGCCATGAAAGGCAAAAAAGCTTTAACTGCAATATGGACAGATGATAAATTAGAAAGTACAGAAAATCACGAGGAAATTTTAACCAAAATTTTAGATGGTAAAAAATTTAAAACAGAAAGAGAAGATGGTGATATAAAACAGGCTTTTGCAAAAGCAGACAAGGTAATAGAGAGAACATATCATTCGCCTTTTTTACCTCATAATTGTTTGGAACCTATGAATTTTTATGCAAACGTAACTGCAGAAAAGGTACATTTAGTGGGGCCAATTCAAACTCCACAATGGACAGTGAACAGAGTTGCTGAATTATTAAAAAGAAAACCAGAAGAAATTCATTGCGAAATGACAAGAATGGGTGGAGGTTTTGGAAGACGTTTGTATGGCGATTTTGCTTTAGAAGCTGCAGAAATTTCTAGCTTAACTAATAAAGCCATAAAAGTTGTTTTTTCGAGAGAAGATGATATGACTGCTGGAACGTACAGACCTGCTATAAAATACAGAATAAAGGCTGCTTTAAAAGACGGAAAAGTAACAGCTTATCATTTAAAAGAAGCCGCCATTAATGGAAATATGTATGGCTTAATTCCAAACTTTTTTCCTGCAGGTTGTATTCCAAATTATAAAGTAGACACTGGTAGTTATAATAGTAATATAACAACTGGAGCTTGGAGAGCACCTTACACTAACTTTTTAGCCTTTGCTGAACAAAGTTTTTTTGATGAATTAGCAACAGAGTTAGGGATTGATACCATTCAATTACGTTTAGATTTATTGCAAAATGTAAAAAATAATACAGATGAAAAAATAGAATATTCTGGACAAAGAATGGAAGACACTATTAAATTGGTAAGAGAAAAAGCAAATTGGGGCAATTCTAAAGAAGGTGTTTATCAAGGTTTTGCAGCTTATTACAGTCATAATACACACGTTGCAGAAATTGCAGATATTATTTTAAAAGATGGTTTTCCTGTAATTCAGAAAGTTACTGCAGCTGTAGATTGTGGAATTGTTGTAAATCCAACTGGAGCTAGAAACCAAGTAGAAGGTGGAGTTTTAGATGGAATTGGGCATGCAATGTATGCCGATTTTTCTTTCGAAAACGGAAAGCCAAAAGACAAAAACTTTGATACTTATAGGTTAATTAGAATGCAAGAAACACCAAAAGTTGAGGTTCATTTTGTAGAAAATAATTTATCTCCAACTGGTTTAGGAGAACCAGGTTTACCTCCTGCAGGTGGTGCAGTAGCCAATGCAATTAATGCTGCTTTAGGAAATAGAATTTATAGTCAACCTTTTTATAAAGAGCTGAAAAAAAGTATAGTTTTAGGATAATGTAATGCAAGCATTTTTTCTATTTCCAAACTTTAATATTTATAGCACTCCACTATTAATTCTTGTAGTGCAGGGGTTACTATTTGTAAGCTTATTGTTATCTAGATACATCAAAAGAAAAAACATTTCAGATCTTCTTTTGGGACTTATTTTGCTAATTATCTGTTATGAACAGATTTGCTACACCATTGGTTTTATGGGTTGGTATGATGTGTTTAAAAATACAAAAATCAACTACTTTTTAATTGATATGGGCATAGCTATTGCCCCTTTAATTTACTTTTATGTAAAATCGATTACCACTTCAAATTTTAAATTCGACAAAAAAAATTGGTGGCATTTTGCTCCTATTTTTTTATTAATCACTTTTAGATTATCAATTTATATTTATGACAGTTTACAACCAGGTTTTTCTGAAACACAAAATGGTATTCTAAAACTTTCTGTTGATGAAGCCATCGTTTTGCCAATTTTAATGTTTGTAAGTTTTGCCCAAATGTTATTGTATCTAGCATTCACTTTTCAACTTTTCTATAATTACAGAAAACGTATTACTGCCTATTTTTCAAACACTTATAAATTAGAGTTGAATTGGATTTTAAGTTTTCTAATTGTTTTTACTGCTTTATTTTTATACAGTTCTTTGCAAAGTGTTATTGGCAGTTTAATTATAGAATTGAACTACGAGCAACGTTGGTGGCTAAATATTTTTATGGCTTTAGTTGTTTTATTTGTTGGGATAAAAGGATATTTTACAGATACTACAAAATTGAATAAACTATCTTTTAGTTTTTCTCCAAATCCAGAAAGTATCCCTGAAGTAAAAGATGATAAAAAGGAAGCTTCTAAAATAGACATTGATAAAGTTTCAAATTTTATGAAATTAGAAAAACCATACCTAAACCCGGACTTGAATTTATCTGATTTAGCAGATTTATTAGAAATGAATCGTGCAGAATTAAGTAAAATAATCAATACTGGGTTCAATAAAAATTTTAATGATTTTATAAACGAATATAGAGTAAACACTTTCAAAGAAAAGTTAAAAATAGGAGAACACAAACAACTCTCTTTACTTGGCATCGCTTACGATTGTGGCTTTAATAGTAAAGCGACTTTTAATAGAGTTTTTAAAAAACTCACACATACTTCACCATCAGAATTTCTGAATTCCCAAGCAGAATAAGACGTCTCAAAACGTATTTAATACCTTATTATACGTTGTAAGTCGCTCACAGAATAGATAAGTCCCAACTTTGTACCATCGAAAAATTTAAAAATGTATTTTGAGAATTTCTCAACATACTTCTAAACTATCATTCCTGTGTAAACAGGAAACTAATAAATTTTATCTATTATGAAAACAAGAATTTTAAAATTATTAAAAATTATTATTACTCCCGTAATTCAAAAACATTGGTTTGCAGATGTAATTTTTTCAATTCCACGATTTGTTTGTGGCATGCTACTTACTTTAAGCTTCGGCTCAGATAAATTTGGATTGCCATGGTCTAATACTCCAAATTTAGGTTTCTTTGAAGTAGCAGCTTGGTTTCCAAAAGACGTAGCTGAATATGGAGGAATCTTTGCTTTATTCCCTGTTTTCTTTGCTTGGATGGGTGCATTTGCAGAAGCAGTTGGCGGCTTATTTTTAGCTCTAGGTTTAAAAACAAGAATTGCATCCTTTTTAATTATGTGCACAATGTTAGTAGCCATATTTATGCAAAAATGGAATCAAGGAACTTGGGCAATGCTGCCTGCAATGGGTTTTCTATGGGTGTCTTTATATCATCTGTATTTAGGTTCTGGACGTTTTGGAGTCGACTATATAATTTCAAAAAAAATTAAATAAAATGAAAAAAACAATAACAATATTAGCACTTGCAACTATAGTATTATTTAGTTGTGTTCAAAAAGAATTTGATAAAAAAATAACATTGTTTGTAGATACTAATGGATTAGAAAATGTCCAATCTATTGGAGTTAGAGGAGATTTTTTACCAAATAAATGGAGGGAAAATATGGCTTTAACTGATGAAAATAAAGATGGTATTTACGAAATAACATTTAACGAAAAAACAGCAGTTTATGGGATAGACTTCAAGTTTGTAAAAAATGGAAACGAGTTTGAATTATTAGATAAGAATAATAGAAATATTGTATTTGAATACAAACCAGAAACCATTATTTATAAAGCCACATTTAACGATCCAAAATCAGAAATCACTAAAAAATAATAACATGAAAAAATTAATCATAATTGCTTTATTGATAAACGCATCAATAGTTGCACAAGTAAAAGGAAATAAAAACATAGAATCTAGAACTTTTTCAGTTGAAAATTTAGAAGATATTAAAATCAATTTGTACGCAAAAATTATTATTGATTATACAGCAGAAGAAAAAATGACAATCATTACAGATAGTAATTTGTTTGATAAAATTGATACAGAAATTGTTGATGGTAAACTAAATTTAAATCAGTTAGAATGGATTGAATCTTCACAAAAAGTGATTATAAAAATTGGTGCACCCAATTTAAAAAGAATAGAAACTGGTACTCATGAAACTTTGCAAATTGTAAACGTAAACTCAGAAAGTTTAAATATTATGGCAATTGTGGGTAAAGTTGTGGTTTCTGGAAAAGTAGATCAACTAAATATTGGAGCAGAAATTGGTGAGATTGATGCCTCGAATTTAATTGCAGAGAATGCTAGAGTTAATATTTGGGGTAGAGGGAAAGTAATTATTAATGTAGAAAATGAAGTAGATTCTATTCTTAAAAACGATGGAAAGCTAGTACTAACCAATGAACCACTAATTTTAAAAGGAGATACCAAAAAAGCGGTTACAGATTCAAAAAACGAATGGAATTCTAATATTGCATGGATAAATTTTAAGATTAAAAACAACTCATGGAATAGAAATCAGTTTTTTGTAATTGGGCCTAAAAAAGATGGTTCTAAATTTAGTTATGGTTTTCCTATGATGCCAGGTTATACCAGAAAAGAAAATTGGAGTGTGGGTACTAAAGTATACAAAGTAAATAGTTTAGGTTTAAGAGAGCTATTGGTAGAAATAAAGCAAGAGGATAAAGATAAAACTTTAAAATTATTTGAATAAAAAAAGCCGCTTAAAAGCGGCTTTTCTTCTTTTATTTGTCAACTATTTTTTATTGTTGTGCATCTTTAATTGCCTCATTTTTCATTTTATCATTTGGTATAATTGCAACATTAACACGTCTGTTTTTTGCTCTTCCAGTGGCTGTTGTATTATCATATTTTGGTTGTGTCTCTCCATACCAAAGAGTTTCAAATCTAGAATTTGAAATACCATCACTAACTAAATAATTGGTTACAGATTTTGCTCTTTTTTCTGAAAGCATCATATTATAATCATCTTTACCAGTGTTATCTGTATGCCCAACAACCAAAATTTTAGTGTCTTTAAATTCTATAAATATATTCGCTAATTTGTCTAAAGTAACTTTAGATTTAGGGTTTATATCGGCTTTATTCGTATCAAAATAAACCCCACTATTTTCATCAAAAGTAACTACAATACCATCATCTACTCTTTCTACCTCTGCTCCAGGAATTTCAGTTTCAATTTTCTTAGCTTGTTCATCCATTCTTTTCCCAATTAGAACACCTGCTGTTCCTCCTAAAACACCACCAATTACAGCTCCTAATTCACTGTTATTTTTATTCCCAACATTGTTGCCAATTATCGCTCCAAGTATTGCTCCTCCAGCGGCTCCAATTACAGCACCTTTCTGTTTATTATTTGCGTTTTTTGTAGCTTCACAGTTAGTAAATGTGAAAGTAATAGTCAATACTAAAACTGCTAAAAATATATTTTTTGTTAAATTTTTCATCTTTATTATTGTTTTATAAATTTCATGTTAATTAGAAAAAGTTTACCATCTACAGTTAAGTTTTGTTGCCATAACATGGTGTTTTCTGTTAATTCTTTTAATTCTACTTTGTAGCCTATATTGTTTTCATTGTCATCTGGTTTTAGTAAAAAACTGAAATAACCAGTTGCTGCATCTGTTTCTTGAATTACAAAAACAAAATCTCTAATTCCTGCATTGCAGTTTGTTTTTTGAATAGAATAAGTACCTGTGTTATTGTTAGGTATAAATCTCCATTCACTGCCTTCAAAACATTCTTTAGATTCGTCTTGAAATAGTGTTATTTTGTAATTTCCAAGATTACTGTAGTTTACATTTGTTAAAGTCCAATTTCCTTTAATTGTTTTTTCTTTCGACCTTACATTTTTAGAAGCTCCGCAAGAAAATAGCAGCAGCGTAAGTGAAAATATCAATATTTTTTTCATTATATGTATCTTATTTTTAAGTAAAGGTCGAGTAAAAGAGCACAGTAAATTTACTTAAATGATATAATGGTTACTTTATTCGAAATATTAACGTTTTATATAATTTCTATAAATTAAAATTCGCATTATCATGCTTTGATAATGCGAATTTGTAAACTAATATTATATTGGTTTACAATTAGTTAAGTGTAATTAATTTTTCTTCGAAAACAAAGGTTCCATCTTCTGTAACACCTTCTATAAATAGTTTGATATCATTTTTTTGCGGATTGTAAAAGCTGAAGTTTAAGTTACCATTTTCATCAATTTTATTTGCAGGTAACCAATCTATAACTCCGTAATTTTTATAAAACTCACCATTGTAATTTTCGTATTGAGGCACATAAAACTTTTTATCCGAAGAAAAAGAAATAGGAAACTCGAAATCACTTACCACAGTTCTATCTACTCCATATTTATAAGGGTCTGTAAATATTTTAATAGAACCTCCAACACCCATAATAGAGCCTCCAGAAGCATCTAATAGGTTAATTTCTATGTAATCTACAATTTGCATATTAAAACTAAATAGTTGAAAGCTATCCATTACTAGAAAACCATCTAAATAAACAGCAGGTGTGCCTTGGGCAATTCTATTATATGCTCTAAAGGTATTAGTGCTAAAGTCATCTTCTGCTGTAATTCCTGGCTTAAAGTTTAAAAACTGTGCAAGTGTAAAGTTTTTATCTAAATCTGATGGAAAATAAACATTTCCCATAGACTTTCTTTTGATTTCTAATATTCTCTTTTTTTCTAGATTCGCTTTAATAACAACCTCATTTAACACGTCTTTTTTATTTAGCTTTTCGAAAATGGAGAAATCAGTATAATTTTCATCTTCATAATAATCTGGTTTTAATAAAGGTGAATTACCAGTTTTTAGATTTGGCACATCATTTGGGCTGTATTGAATGTAAAGAGATGCAGTTTCAATATTTCCACTTTTATTAATTTTAGATATAAATAGTTTTTCATCGTTTATAGGAAAATAACCTTTTGCATTAAAAGATTTAATTTCTTCAGTAAATTCTAATATTTGAGGTGGTCTATTAGAAAGATTATGGATAAAAAATTTTCTGTTTTTTTCTGTTTTTGGGATATTTACGTTTATAGAAATACCTTTCTCGAATTCATAAATAGGTTTATTATCGTTTGTAAAAATAGAATTCCAATTATAACTGCTCCAACCTTGTGTAATTAGTAAATTATCTAATTCATACATTTTTTCTTCGTTAATATCAGTGAAGTAGTAATTCGCATTTTCGATAGCGCCTTTAATGTAGGGCTGTAAAAGTACTTGAGAAATAATATTTGAATTTTTTTGATACGATTTTGTAGTTGCTGGCAATACAGAAACACTCACATTGTTAAACCCAAGTGTATCTTTTGAATCATATTTTGCAGATAAATACAAGGTGTCTTTTAAGCTCGTTTTTGTAAAATTCTCGCTTTTAATAATTTTTATTTTTTGATGATTAAAAAAAAGCCTTTCTGCAACTGGAGTTTTATCTTCTGTAAAGAGTGTAAAAATAGTAATACCTTTTGATAAATTTTTAAAAGGGATTTTTTTTGTAATTGTCATTTCCTTATCAAAATTAATATCGATATTATTTAAATTTTTGCCATCATGAAAGGTTAATAAATACTTTTTATTTTTTAAAATATCAGAATTTGTAACGACAGAAACTATGGCATTTTCTTTGTTTTGAGCCACTTTTAATAATACACCAGCTTTTTCTACATTCTGAGAAAAAGGGATTTCTAAGTCTTTATTTTTGTATTTTATTTTGGCTTTATAATTGTTTTCAAACTTCGGAATAAAAGAAAACCGACCAATTCCATTTTTATTTACTTGAAAAGAGGTAATGAAATTGTTTTGATCATCATAAATTTTTCCATCAATATTGGCAACACCAAAACCCAAAGTATCTTTTATGGCAACACCAACTGTGTTGATTACATTGTGCAGTAAATGACCACTTTCTGGCAAAAATTGGGCATCTAAATAAAAGTTTGATGCAATTTTTTTATCATTATTTTTTTCTGCACCAATAACTTCAAAATTTTGTGCGTAATAATTATTCTGAGAAAAGTTACGCATCCAATTGGTGTAAGATTTAAAGATGTATGAGCCACTTTTAAGAGAATCAGCAATCATAAAATTGGCATATGCAATTCCGTTTTCTACTTTTACTAATTTTTTAAGTACCACATTATTTTCAGTATCCGTAATTACGCAATATAAATTACTTGTATTGTTGGACAGAACCTTCTTTTTCTTATCAAAAACATAGGCTGTAAAACCCAACATATCACCTTTTACATATTTAGATTTGTTTAAATGGGCATACACAACTTCTTGATAAAGTTTGGTGTAATTGCTGTAAAGAGTATCAATGTTTTTTTGAGCTGTTAAAGAATTTTGAAAGCCCGCAAATATTAAAGTAATTAACAGACAATTTAAATAGATTTTTTTCATAGTTTTTTTGATTTAGATTTGTTGATTTAAATCCAATAATTATGCCAATTTTATGTAAAAAAAACAAAAATTTAAAATTAATTATGAAAAATTAATTGTTTTTTAAGGGATATTAACAAATAAATTTTTTATTTAAAAATAAATTTCTTGCGCCAATCTAAATGTATTTACATGTGCATTTACCACAATATTTACGTCTTTAGAATAGCCACCACCCATAGAGCACATTAGAGGAATTTGCAAATTGTAACAGGTTTGCAAAACAAATCGATCTCGTTCTTTACAGCCTTCTACTGTTAAACTTAACCTACCTAATTTATCAGTTTCTAAAACATCTACACCACATAAATAATAAATAAAATCTGGTTTTTCTTGGTTGATGAGTTTTGGTAAAATGTCTTTTAAAGTTGATAAATACTCTTCATCTTTTGTTCCGTTTTCGAATTCTATATCTAAATCTGATTTTTCTTTTACAAAAGGATAATTTCCTTTTCCATGCATAGAGAATGTAAAAATAGTTGTATCATTTCTAAAAATTTCTGCAGTTCCATTTCCTTGATGTACGTCTAAATCTACAATTAGAATTTTACCAACCAAACCTTTATTTTGTATATATTTCGCCCCAATTGCTTGGTCGTTCAACATGCAAAAAGCTTCGCCTCTGTTAGAAAATGCATGATGAGTTCCACCTGCAATATTCATTGCAATTCCGTTTTTTAAAGCAAATTCACTTGCTTTCATGGTGCCATCTGCAATAATCATTTCTCTTTTAATCAAAACTTCAGAAAGAGGGAAACCGATTTTTCTGGCTTCTTTTTGGTTTAAAGTGATGTTTAATAAATCGAAAAAATAATCAGGTTCATGAACCGTAAAAAAGTGTTTGTTGTTGGGTATTTCTGGAGCAAAGAAATTTTCTGATTTGCAAGTGCCTTCATAAATTAATTGCTGAGGAATGAAATCATATTTAATCATCGGAAAACGATGCCCTTCTTTTAAAGGATGATTATAAATTGGGTGATGAGCAATTTTAAGCATTTGCAAATTTACGCTTTCACAAACTCTTTCTCAATTTCTTCTAAAGATTTTCCTTTGGTTTCTGGCACAATTTTAAGCATGATAAAGAAACCAATTAAGGCCACAAAACCAAATAAGAAAAAAGACATAGCATTGCCTAAATTAGAGAGTTCCCAAGGAAAAATAAGCTGAATAACAAAACTAACTAACGAGTTTACAAAGGCAATAACACCAATTGCCAAACCTCTATATTTTAAAGGATATAATTCAGATAACAACACCCACATTACTGGCCCTAAAGAAAAAGCAAAACAGGCAATAAAACCTAAAATACCAACTAAAACTAAGGTTGCATTTATAGTGGTTGCAGCTTCTAAAATGGCGCCATCATTTTTACTGTAAACCTGATTGCCTAAAATAGATTTTAGTTCGTTTTTAAAATCGACATCAAAAGTATATTCTTTGTTGGCAATTGTATTTAATTTTTCTGAACCCTCAAATTTTAAGGTTTCAATTTTTTCTGAAGATAAATTATAAGTGGCTTGGTTAAAACCATAAGCACACAATAAAAGGCTAAAAGCAATACCAAAAGTACCAATTAATAGCAAAGGTCTTCTGCCCATTTTATCAATTAAATACATAGCAATTATGGTAAAAATAACAGTAACAGAACTTAATAGAATTCCAGAAGAAAACGAAGCATCTGTTCCAATACCTGTTTGTTTAAATATGCTTGTTGCATAAAAATAAACGGCATTAATACCTGTAATTTGTTGCAAAATTCCAACTACTAAACCCACTATAAAAATGAAACGAAGGCTTGGTTTTATTAAATTTTTTAACGAGGAACTATTCGTGTTTTTATCTTGATTTGCATTTTTTTCCATAGATAAAATCTCAATTTCTGCAGAAACTTTTCCATGGATATTGATTAAAACTTTCTTTGCATCATCAATTTTATCATTTAAAAATAACCACCTTGGACTTTTAGGCACAAAAAATAGCGCAACAAAGTAAAACAATGCAGGAATTAGTTCTACACCAAGCATCCATCTCCAAACATTTGCATCTGTTAGAAAACTATTACCTGTTGTATTGTATTTGTTAAAGAAGTAGTTGCTTAAAAAGGCTGCAAAAAAACCTAAAACAATGTTTAGTTGTTGTATAGCCACTAATTTACCTCTGTTTTTTGCTGATGAAACTTCTGCAATATACATAGGTGCTAAAACTAAAGCTGCACCAAAAGCCAAACCACCAATCATTCTAGCGATGTAAAGCATTTCATAAGAGTTGGCATACGCAGACAAAAGAGCAGAAATTGCGTACAGAAATGCTACATAAATTAGAATCTTTTTTCTACCAATTTTATCACTTAATTTACCCGAAAAAAGCATGGCAATCATTGCTGCAAAAGAAGGTGAACTAACCACCCAACCAGATTGAATATCATCTAAATTAAATTCTGGACCTGCATAAGACATGACTCCAGAAATAATACCAGCATCAAACCCAAATAAAAAACCACCAAGTGAAACTACGAATGCAATAAATACTAATTTTTTTGACATAATTTACAGATCAATTTAAGTTTGAAAGGGTAAAGTAGTAAAAAATAGTTTACAAGTAAGAATTAAAACTTTTTTGATTAACTAATTTCCTGTCCGTTTTTAACTTTCTTTTCTGGTTCTACAAAAGCCAATTTTCCATCGGGTGTATCTGTCATTAAAATCATTCCTTGGCTTTCTACACCTCTAATTTTTCTAGGTGCTAAATTTACCAAAACAGAAACTTGTTGCCCTATAATTTCTTCTGGAGAAAAACTTTCTGCAATTCCAGAAACAATGGTTCTAACATCTATTCCTACATCTACTTTTAGTTTTAAGAGCTTTTTAGTTTTGGCAACTTTTTCTGCTTCTAAAATAGTTCCAATTCTAATGTCTAGTTTTGTAAAATCATCAAATTCTATGATTTCTTTTTGAGGGGAAACCACTTTCTTTTCTTGCTCATTCGCAATTTTTGTAGCTTCTAATTTATCAATTTGGGCAGTAATTGTGCTGTCTTCAATTTTAGAAAACAACAATTCTGCTTGATTTATTTGATGATTTGCTGGAATTAAAACATCCTTTTTTGCAACATTGTTCCAAGAGTTCTCGATAAAATTCTCCTGAGTCGAATCGCTCCACCTTACATTTAAAATTTCCTTCAATTTATCTGAAGTAAAAGGTAAAAAAGGTTCAGATAAAATTGCTAAGGCTGCCGAGATTTGAATCGCTACAAATAGTATTGTTTTTACGCGTTCTTCATCAACTTTTATTACTTTCCAAGGTTCTTCATCTGCTAAATACTTGTTTCCAAGTCTTGCTAAATTCATTAATTCTTGACTAGCTTCTCTAAATCTGTATCTTTCTATGGATGATGAAATAATTGCTGGAAATTCTTTTACAGCTGCTAAAACCTCTTTATCTATTTCTGAAAAATCGTAAGGTTTAGCAACAATTCCATTGTAATATTTATTAGTTAAAACTACAACTCTATTGATGAAATTACCAAAAATAGCAACCAATTCGTTGTTGTTTTTTGCCTGAAAATCTTTCCACGTAAAATCGTTGTCTTTGCTTTCTGGTGCGTTTGCTGTTAATGTGTAACGCAAAACATCTTGCTGATTTGGAAATTCTTCCAAATATTCGTGCAACCAAACTGCCCAATTTTTAGAAGTCGATAATTTGTTTCCTTCTAAATTTAAAAATTCATTTGCAGGTACATTGTCTGGTAAAATATAATTTCCATGTGCTTTTAACATGGCAGGGAAAATAATACAGTGAAAAACAATATTATCTTTCCCTATAAAATGAACCAATTTGGTATCGTCTTTTTTCCAATAATCTTCCCAATTTTTACCTTCTCTTTCTGCCCATTCTTTGGTAGAAGAAATGTATCCAATAGGCGCATCAAACCAAACATATAACACTTTTCCTTCAGCATCTTTTAAAGGAACAGGAATTCCCCAATCTAAATCTCTGGTAACTGCTCTTGGACGTAAACCATCGTCTATCCAACTTTTTACTTGTCCGTAAACATTTGGTTTCCAGTCGTTTTTATGACCTTCTAAAATCCATTCTCGTAAAAAAGCTTCGTGTTTATCTAAAGGTAAAAACCAGTGTTTGGTTTCTTTTATGGTTGGCACATTGCCTGTAATTGCAGATTTTGGATTGATTAAATCAGTGGCATTATGACTTGTACCACAGTTTTCACATTGGTCTCCATAACTTTCTTCATTTCCGCATTTTGGACAAGTTCCAACAACAAATCTATCAGCTAAAAATTGATCTGCTTCTGCATCATACAATTGTGCTGAAATTTCTTCTACAAACTCACCATCATTGTACAATTTTGTAAAAAAATCTGATGCTGTTTTATGATGAATTTCTGCTGACGTTCTAGAATAATTATCGAAAGAAATTCCAAAATCTTCGAAAGATTTTTTAATGATTGTGTGGTATTTATCAATAATATTTTGTGGAGAAACACCTTCTTTTTTTGCTCTCATTGGTATTGCAACACCATGTTCATCTGAACCAGAAATAAAAGCAACATCTTTACCAGTTAAGCGTAAATAACGTGCATAAATATCGGCTGGCACATAAACACCTGCTAAATGCCCAATATGAATGGGGCCATTTGTATAAGGTAAAGCTGCAGTAATTGTATATCTTTTTGGAGCACTCATAGTGTTTCTCTAAATTTTTGGACTGATTTTTGAAGTGCAAAAGTACAAAAAGGAATTTTTTAAAACCATTGAAAATAAATACATTTACAGTAAAATTGATTCTGTATTATGAGAAGGGAAAAAGCTATTATTTTGAAAAAATTAAATTTATTCTTATTTTTTTTATTGATGTTTATTTCATCAATTAAAGCCCAAGACAAATTAAGAACTCCACCATATTTAAAAGCTGGAGATACCATTGCAATTGTTGCACCTGCAGGAATTTTAAAAAACAGAATAGCAACTATAGAAAAAGCAAAACAGTTAGCTGAAAGCTGGGGGTTAAAGGTGGTTTTGGGGAAAAACATTTATAACCAAAACAATCATTTTGCAGGTACAGATGATGAACGTTGTAAAGATTTTCAAAATGCTTTAGATCAGCCAAACATTAAAGCTATTTGGGCTGCAAGAGGAGGTTATGGATCCGTAAGAATTTTAGATAAATTAGATTTTACCAAGTTTAAACAAAAGCCAAAATGGGTAATTGGGTATTCTGATATTACTGCTTTTCACAATCACATTCATAATTTAGGTGTAGAAACCATTCATGGAATGATGGCAACAAGTTTAGAGGAAAAACCAGAAGAAATTATAGAAACCATATCCTCTTTTAAAAAAGCACTTTTTGGCGAGGAAATTTTTTACACAATTCCAACATCAAAATATAACAGAACTTTGTCATCTAAAGAAATTGAAGGTCAATTAGTTGGTGGAAATTTAGCAATTTTAACATCTATGTTAGGTTCTAAAAGTCAGTTAAACACTCAAAACAAAATTCTTTTTATTGAAGAAATAGGGGAGTATAAATATTCTATTGATAGAATGTTGCAAAGTTTAAAAAGAGCTGGTTATTTTAACAATGTAAAAGCAGTTATTGTAGGTAATATGTCTTTAATAAAAAAGAACTCTACAAGTTGGGGAAGTTCTATTGAAGAGCTAATTTTAGGGGTTGTTCCTAAAGATATTCCTGTTTTATTTGATTTTCCTGCAGGTCATGAGGCAGATAATAGGGCTTTGATTTTTGGGAGAAAAATCGCATTAAAAGTTGATAAAGAAAAATATAAAGTTATTTTTCACTAACTTTTAAACGGTATAACTTTCTACTTTACAACTTTAAAACAGATGGCAGATCACAACGAATTAGGTAAAAAAGGAGAACAATTGGCTATCGATTTTTTACTAAAAAACGATTACAAAATCCTTGAAAAAAACTACAGATATTTAAAAGCTGAAGTAGATATTATTGCTCAAAAAGGAGAGCTTTTAGCAGCTATTGAAGTAAAAACAAGAACATCTGCCTATTTTGGAAATCCAGAAGAATTTGTAAATCCGAAGAAAATAAAACTACTTATTTCTGCTATAGACAATTATGTGGTTGAAAGAGATTTAGATGTTGAGGTTCGTTTTGATATTATTGCCATTATCCAAAATAAAAAACAAACCAAAATCGAACATTTAGAAGATGCTTTTTTGCATTTTTAAAACTACATTTTATCCAAAAAATCCTTTACATCCTTAATTTCATTGGGTTTTGCAATAATTTGCTTTTTCTTATCTAAAACAAAATAACTTGGTGTGGAATTTATTTGATAGGTTCTTGCTGTTTTATTTTCCCATTTCTTTAAACCTAAAACATTATGCCAACCACTTAAATTTGTTTTTTGATAAGTTTCCCAAACAAAAGCATCATTTTCTAAGGCAAATGCAATTACTTTTATATTTGGTTTGTTTGCCATGTAAGTGTGCAATTCAGGAATTTCTCTTAAACAATGAGAGCAACTTGTGCTCCAAAAAACCAAAACATAATTTTCAGCATCATTTAAAGTAGAAAGTTTTAGGGTTTTACCATTTTCTTGCCAAGAAAAATCGGGTGCAATTCTGCCAACTTCAGTTGCAAACAAAGCCATTTTTTCTTCTTTAAATTTCTGGTCTTGTATGCTTATTGGAAGCTTGCTGTAATGATTTTCAAACAGATAATCTATAATTTCTAAATTTTTAGAAGCTTCAAATTGTTCTATTATAAATTGAATGATGTCTCTCTTATAAGCATCACTTTTAATTTTAGAAAGCACAGTTTCTATAGATGTTTTGTAGAGTTCTTGCTGTTCTTTTAAATCATCAGAATAATTAATGTAGAATATATAATCTAAAATTCTATTGGTTAAAAATGATGAATTAATGAGTTTTTCATTCGAAAAATCTAATCTATCGAAAAAAGTGTTTTTCATTTGAAATAGATAGTCATCCACAGAAGTTATTAATTTTTCAGAATTTTTTCTTGGGCTCGCTTTTATAAACGGCTCCACATATTTGTTTACCCCCTCTTTTTCAAATTGAGTTTGAATGGCCTTAAAATTGATATATGCTTTTTGATAATCATCTTTTAAATTCAAATTATTATTCTGTAAAACAGCCACTTGAATGGAATCTAGTTTTTGCTGAGCATTAGAACTTTGATTTATATAATTACTGTATAAAATATTTTCTGACGATTCTGTAAAAGCAATGGACTCTTGAGGATAATCTGGATTAAAAATAAAAGAAATATCTTCTTTGTTGTAAAAAAAGTCAACAAATCCAGCACCTTCCAATCTGTAAGTTGCTCTGTAACTGCCTGATTTTGCTGATGAAGGTAATTTTATTTCGAAACTTCTTACAGCTTGATTTACTCCACCAATTGAAAGGGAATCTGTTTTTAGAGTTGTATTATTTACAAAAGCTTGTTTCGTACCTTCAATTTTATATATAATAACCCAATCACTTTCAATTTTTGGACTCATAAAACCTTTTATGGTATGCTGAGCGTATGTAATTGAAGCAAATAAGAGTAAAAAAGGGAGTATTTTTTTTATCATTTTTCGATGCATTTTATTCTTTTAATATTCTTTTTCAAGAAGTATTCCAAAAATACTATTTCTCTATTAAAATAGGTATATTTAACGTTAAATTAAATAATTATGCCTTTTTCTGATAAAATTGTATGGATTACTGGTGCTTCTTCTGGAATTGGAAAGGCATTAGCAATTGAATTATCGAACCAAGATGCCAAGTTGATTTTATCTTCTAGAAAAAAAGATGATTTAGAATTGGTTAAGAATGCGTGCAAAAATTCTGCAAATGTAAAAATCATCACTTTAGATTTGGAAAATTATACCAATTTACAATCGACAGCAGATGAAGCGATTGCTGCTTTTGGCAAAGTGGATATTTTGGTAAATAATGGAGGAATTAGCCAACGTTCTTTGGTAAAAGACACTCACATTTCTGTGGATAAGCGAATTATGGATATCAATTATCTAGGAACTATTGCCCTAACAAAAGCAATTTTACCCCATTTTATAAAAAATAAAACCGGACATTTTGTGGTAACTACTAGTATTGTTGGTAAAATAGGAACTCCTTTACGATCCAGTTATGCAGCAAGTAAACATGCTTTACATGGTTTTTTTGATAGTTTACGCACAGAAAATCATCAAAATAATATTGCAGTAACCTTAATTTGTCCTGGTTTTGTATACACCAACGTTTCTAAAAATGCCTTAACTGGAAATGGAACTCCACAACAAAAAATGGATGTTGCCACAGAAAACGGAATTCAGCCAGAACGTTTTGCAAAACTAATGGCAAAGGCCATTAAACAAAGGAAAGAAGAAATTTATATTTCTGGTGTAAAAGAGAAATTTGGGGTGTATGTTAAACGCTTTTTTCCAAAAATATTTTCTATAATGATTCGTAAAATGAGTGTAACTTAATTTAAAAAATTATCTAGAGATGTTCTCTAGATTTCAACTAAAAGTGTCATTCTTGTGAAAACAGGAATCTAAAAATATTCTAAACTTTCAAAATAAGCAACAATAGCTTCTTTCATTAAAACGGTTTGTTCACCAGGTTTTAAGTTGGGTAATTCTGTAAGTGTTTTGTAATGTGGCCAGCCATCATCATCAAAAAAATCGAACTCGTAATAACCATAAGGTTCTAGCATTTTGCAAATGGCAATGTGCATGAGGTTCATTTTTTCGTCTTTTTTAAAAGTTCGATGACCTTGCCCTAATTCTTGCACACCAATTAAATAGATAATTCCATCTACATTTAGTTCATCTCCTTCAGAAAAATCATTTGTTAATTTGGTAACCAAATAATCCCATTTCTCTTTTAAGCTGCTCAATTTTTCCATACAACGATTTAAAAAAGTAAAGATACAATGTCAATTTTTAATTTGTAAAAAAAGGATGTAGATTTACAAAAATTATTTATGATGAATGTTATCGACATTATAATTGCTGCAATATTAATTTTTGCTGCAATAAGAGGTTTTATAACAGGCCTATTCTCTTCTGTGGCATCTTTAGTGGCTATTATTGCTGGTGTATTTTGTGCCATTCATTTTTCTTATTATGTAGAAAACATGTTGTTTGATTCAGTTTTAGAATGGTCAAGTAAAACCTACAAAATTGTGGCATTTGGTGTTACGTTTTTAGTTGTGGTACTTGCTATTATTTTTATAGGAAAATTACTTACTAAACTTGCTGATATTACAGCTTTAGGTTTGTTAAACAAAATTTTAGGTGCAATTTTTGGTGCCCTAAAATGGTCTTTAATATTAAGTGTTATATTTTTACTTTTTGATAAGTTTAATAAAACCATACCATTTGTAGAGAAGAAAACATTGGATGAATCTGTACTTTACAGCCCAGTAAAATCTATAATTCCTACCTTATTTCCTTCTATTATGGATAAAGAAAATCCTTCTTTAAAGTTTATTTAACAGTATTCTCTTTTAATATTGTGTAATAAAAATTTACCTTATAATAATTCCACTTTTCCATTGCTAATATGATAAACACCGCCAACTATTTTAATTTCACCATCTTCTTCCATTTCTTTTAAAATTTGGCTTTTTTCTCTAATTCTTTGGATAGTTAAATTCACATTGTTTTCTATGGTTTTGTCTACAAATTCTGTATTAGAAGAATTATGCTCTCCTTTTATTTGAGTTTCAGATAGTTGAACAGCAGGCTGAATATTGTCTAACATAGCAGTAATGTTACCTAGTTTTATATGATCGCAAGCAGCTTTTACAGCTCCACAACTTTCATGGCCTAAAACGAACACCAACTTGCTTCCTGCAACTTTACAGGAATATTCCATACTTCCTAAAATGTCTGTATTTTCGAAATTACCAGCAACTCTGGCTACAAAAATATCTCCAATTGTTTGATCAAAAATGATTTCTACAGGAACCCTCGAATCAATACAAGATAAAACAATTGCTTTTGGATGTTGCCCATCTGTTGTTTGAGAAATAAGCGCCTTATGATCTATAGTATGAACTTCATCTCTTATAAAACGAGCATTACCCTCTATAAAATCTTGTAACACTTTATTAGGCGTTAATAGATCTTGTACTTCTTTTGTGATTGCTTTATTTCTATGTGGCATAATATTGTGTTTTTATAATTTTTTTTCTAATTTAAAAAATTCTACAAAACTATTTGGGTTCTCTAAAACACCTCTTTCAGAGATTAATTTGATATCTATATTTCTTTCTTTGGCTTTTATAATAAAATCTTCTAAAATTTCTATAATGTCGTTATCTAAATAACTTGTTTTTCTAACATCCAACTCTAAATAAGTATCTTTAGGCAAAGTATCGAGTTCATTTAAAATAGCTCCTTTGTTAAAAAAGGTAACTTGCTCTGCTAAGGTCATTTTAATTCTATGTTTACCATTACTTTTATCTTCAATGTGTAAAAAATGAGAATTTTGATAACTTTTAATAAGTATGATTACAATACCAACCCCTAAACCCATTCCAATACCAATAAGTAAATCTGTAAAAACAATACCTAAAACTGTTACTGTAAAAGGCACAAACTGTTTCCACCCTAAATTCCACATTTGCTTAAATAATGATGGTTTTGCTAATTTGAAACCAACAATTAATAAGATTGCAGCTAAAACTGAAAGTGGAATTTTGTTTAATAAAGTTGGAATTAAAATAACCGAAATCAGCAGTAAAAATCCGTGAACTATTGCTGATAATTTTGTTCTTCCACCAGATTGAATATTGGCTGAACTTCTAACAATTACTTGAGTAACTGGCAAACCACCTATTAAACCCGATAAAATATTTCCAGTACCTTGAGCCAATAATTCTCTATTTGTTGGTGTTACATTTTTATGAGGATCTAATTTATCTGTAGCTTCTACACAAAGTAGTGTTTCTAAACTTGCTACTAAAGCTATTGTAAAAGCGGTAACCCAAATTTCTGGATTGCCAATAACACCGAAATTTGGAAATCTAAATTGAGCAACAAAAGAGTCTATATTATCTGGCACAGGAACACTTACAAGATGTATTGGGTCTATACCTAAACTAGTGTTAGATTTCGTGAAAACATAATACAAAATACCTATAACTACTGCAACTAAAGGCCCTTGAATTAATTGAAAAATTTTTCCTTTTTTAGACAATACATTACTCCAAAGTAATAAAATTCCTAAACCAATAAAGCCAATTATTGTTGATCCTAGAGCAATATTATCTGCAATGTGTAAAATGGCTGAAAATGTATTTTCTCCTGAAGCTTCAATAAAACTGTCTGCGCCTTCTGGCTCTGTGTCATAACCAAAAAAATGTGGAATTTGTTTTAAAATGATAATAATTCCAATTCCTGTTAACATTCCTTTAATTACTGAGGAAGGAAAATAGTATGCAATAATTCCTGCTTTTAACAAGCCAAAAACTAGTTGAATGATACCTCCTAAAACTACAGCAACTAAAAAATTTTCGTAACCTCCTAAAGCACTTATTGCAGTTAAAACTATTGCAGCTAAACCTGCTGCTGGCCCACTAACGCCAATTTTAGAACCAGACAAAGCACCTATAACAATACCTCCTATAACACCAGCAATTACCCCAGAAAATAAGGGTGCACCACTTGCAAGGGCAATTCCTAAACAAAGTGGTAAAGCCACAAAAAACACTACAATACTAGCTGGTAAATCGTTTTTTATATATTTAAACATATCTATTTATAGTAATCTAATTTTTTTAGATTGATTTTAAAATGATTAATAAATTAATTATGAAAGAATTAAGCAGTAAATTCTGGTGGTGGTGTTTTTATGCTGAAATACAAGGATGTATATTTTTTCGGATAAAAATCTATTTGTCTCTGATTGTGAAATTTTGCAAGAGATAACGTATAAATGCCTTCTGAGGTTTGATTTTTAATCTCTAAATTTTTTGTTGATTCTTCTCCTTTGTTTTCTTCGTCTTCATTTATATCTATAAAAAAAGCTATTTCTTGGGCATTATCAACCAAAGAAATTATTGTGGGCGCAATAATTAAATTTAAAAAAAGAAGGGAAAAGAAAATTACAATTTTTACTTTCAAAGTTTCGTTTATTTCTAAACGAAGCAATATAGTAAAAGAGATTTAAAAAAACAGATATTTATAATTAAAAATCGTTTAGCAGTTTTATTTCATCTGAAATAATCCAACCTAATTTGCCATCTGCAATTTTTATTTTTTTCCAATTATCAATGGCATCTAACACAATAACTTTTGTGCCTTCATGTAAGGTAAAAACTTCTTCAGAATTTAATGTTGGCGCGTTTCTTACTTCTGTTTTTTCTGCAAAAACAATCGCTTCTTTATTATTTATAAAAAAAGAATATTGATTAATTGTGATGATAAGAGTAATTGCCAAAAAAATAAGACTGAGCAAACTGGTTACAAAAAAGAAACGTTTTCTTGAGGGCGTGTGCGAAAAGTAATAGAGTAGAAATAACAAACTAGCTAAAAACGCAAACCCAATTAAAACCATAGACCATTGGTTGTAAGAAAGCTTTTGTAAATAATTAATATTAAATTTTTGAAAAACTGTTTTTGGTAATTCTTCGATGTTGTCTAATGCTAAACGTTTTGCAAAAATTAAATTATTTAGGACATCTTCGTTTAATGGATTTAATATTAAAGCTTTTTCAAAATAATAAACAGATGGCCCAACTTTGTTTAACTTATAATAAGAGTTGCCTAAATTATAATACAATTCAGACGAAACCAAACTCTTTGCTTCAATTTTTTTATAAAGCTCTATAGCTTCATTAAATTTATCATTTTTATATAAATCGTTTGCAGAATTAAAGAGTTCATTGGCATTCTGAGCAATTACAGCATTGGTAATTATCAACAATAAAAAAAGAAGTTTTTTCATTTTACAACTGTTTGTCTAATTCAACTATTACACTTTTTGCTCTTTCAAATTCTTGATTCATTTCTGTGTTTGTAATAGGCGTATAACGTGCAAAATCTGACGCTTTTAAAACATCAATAAATTGAGTTATCGTAATTTCTTTTACAGTTCTTTTTTCAAGAATTTTAGAAATATTTTCTTTGCTGATATCTGCAATTTCAACACCTAATTTCGCTTTTAAATAATTGTGCAAAGCACGTTCTAAAGCTTCGTAAAAGGCTTCTTTTTTGCCTAATTGTTTTTGTGCTTCAGACAAATATTTTTTGGCTAATCTTTCTGCTTTACGTTGTTTTGCCCCAACAACATCGCTGTTGCGTTCGTTTTTCTTTTTGGCAATAAAAATGCCTATTGGAATTGCTATTAAAGGAAGAAATAATAAAAGGTAAAAAAGATTCGATTTATAAAAGTCAGTATTTTCTGAAGTTACAAAATCGCTCTTTGTTTGAATATATCTAAAGTTTTTTCCTTTAGAATTTACACTTTGTTTTGTAAATTGATTTTGATCGTTTGTTGTGTTTAACTCTTTTCCTTCTAATACATTTACAAATAAGTCGTCAGTAGAAATTGTGGTATATTTTTCTGTATCTGGATTAAAGTAAGAAAAGGAAGTGCTTGGTATTTTGTATTTTCCTTTAAATTGAGGCACAATTGTATATTCATCTGAAACAGAACCCACTAAACCATCTGTAGAAATTCTAACATTTTCTTTTCTTTCTGGTTGATATTTTTCTAATTCTGCAGGTGTTTCTATTGTTGGTAATTCAAACAATTTTAAGTTTCCTTTTCCTGAAACTTGTAAGTTAATTTGCGAAGATTCGTTTGCTTTTAATGCATCTTTGCTTAAAGAAACATCGAATTTAAATTCGCCAACAGCACCTGTAAAATTATCAGGTTTTCCCTCTAAAGGAAGAAATTTAGGTTGGATGATTTTTTTAGCAGATGCAAATTCTTTTCTAATATTTTTTGTAATTGTATTTCCAAAAAAATCTGCTCTACCAGTTGGAACACCAATGACAATATCCATTTTCATGGGGTCAATTGCTAAATTACCCGTTTTTGTTGGTATTAATAATGCTTTTCTAAGCACAATATATCTGTAATTTTCATTATTATATTTTCCCATTTTTACAGGAAAACCATCAATATCTATTTCTTGATTCCAAAAGCCAATATATTGTGGAGCTTCTGTTACTGAAGTGTCGAAAACGCTAACGTTTTCACTTACGTACAATCTATATTCTACATAAATGCCTTCGCCAACAAAAGGTTTAGCTTTTGATATTTCTGCAACTAAATGAATATTTTGTTGCGCTATATAATCTGGATCATTTGGATTTTCTGGAATGTCTATAGGGTCTACAACTATAATTTTAATCAATTCAGAATTGAGAGTTCTTCCATTAATTTCTATACTTGCTGCACCAATTATAAGTTCGCCTTTTCTTTGAGGAGTAATAATGTAAGAGTAAGATTGAGAAAAGCTAACTTTTCCATTGATCCAAGATTGACTTACAGATTGGCTTGGCCCTTGAATTACTCTAAAATCTGTAAATTTAGGAGGTGTAAAATCGTCTGCCCCTTGTTTGTTTATAGAAAACTCTATTCTCAGTCTTTGGTTTAAACCCAGCTTATTTTTGCTTACAGAAACTGTTAATTCTGGTTCTTGAGAGAGAACAGAAAGCGATAATAAGCTTATAATAAATAGTATGTAAAATTTCAACTTCATCATCTTCTTAAAAAGTTAAACTTACCAATCTTTTTCTTGTTTTACTTTTTCTCCTTTTGCTTTTTGGGCATTCATTTTTTTCTGGGTCTTTTTTTCCTCGTTATTTAAGCTTTCTAACAATTGCTTAATTTGTTGTGGAGACATTTTACCTTGCTGTGGTTTTGGCTTTTGTTTATCATTCTTATCATCATCTTTTTTAGGGTCTTTTTTGTCATCATCACCTTTTCCATCTTTGTCTTTATCATCTTTTTTATCCTTGTCATCACCCTCTTTATTGTCTTTATCTTTGTCTTTATTTTGGTCGTCTTTATCTTTGTTCTCTTTGTCTTTATTGTCCTTTTTATCTTTATTATCGTCTTTATTGTCCTGATTTTCTTTGTCTAGCATTTTTTGAGCAACTGCTAAATTATAACGAGTTTCATCATCATTAGGATTGTTTCTTAAAGAGTTTTTATAAGCGTCTACTGCTCCTTGATAGTTTTTTGTTTCCATCATAGAATTGCCCATATTATGATATGCTTCTGCTTTTGTGAACTTATCTTCTGCGGTTTTGGCTGTTAATTCGTATTGAGGTACAGCCTCTTTAAAGTTTTTATTTTGATATAATGCATTGCCTAAATTGTAGCTAGCTTTATCATAAAAAGCACTGTTACCCAATGCTTTTTGATAAGCAACAGAAGCATCTGTATATTGCTTTTGTTCATACAATTTATTTCCTTGTCTAACCATTTTCCTTGCCTTTCTTTGTTGGGCAACAGAATCTATTTGTGCTGTAATTTCTACAGTACTAAATAGCATTAAACAAACAATAAGAAAGTTTACTAAAATTTTCATCTTTATTATTTTTTCGTTTTTTCTTCGTTAAATAAATCAACTTTTCTCACCCATTTGGTTTTCTTATCAAATAAGAAAACGTCTAAAAGTAAAAATAAAATACCAATGGCTAAAAACCATTGAAACTGATCTTTATAATCTGAAAATTGTTTTGTTTCGAATTCGCTTTTTTGTGCATTTCCAATAATATCGGTTATTATTTTAACTGGGTTTTCAGTTGCATTTCCATCTATATATTTACCATTTGCTATGTCTGCAATTTCTTCTAAAATTTGTGGAACTCTTTTAGTAATTACAGTTTCTCCTTGGTTGTCTTTTTTATAACCAACTAAATTGCCATTTACTCTTAAAGGAATTGGGCCACCTTTTTCTGTACCAACACCAATTGTATAAATCTTTACACCAGAATTAGACAAGTTTTGTGCCACTTGTTTTGTTTCTTCTTGATGATCTTCTCCATCTGAAATTATAATTAAAAAACGATTGGTTTGATCGTCTTTATTATAATAGGTTTTTGCCAATTCTAAAGCTTCATTAATTGCGGTTCCTTGGCTAGAAACCATGTCAGGGTTTGCATTTTGCAAAAACATGTTTGCAGCTGCGTGGTCTGTAGTTATAGGTAAAAGCGGATAAGAATTGCCTGCATAAACAATAATACCTACTCTATCACTTCCTAATTGATCTATAATTTTAGAGATAATTTGTTTTGCTTTTTCTAATCTGTTAGGAGCAATGTCTTCTGCTAACATACTTTTAGAAATATCTAGTGCAAACACAACATCTACACCTTCTCTTTTTACAGTTTGCAGTTTAGAACCCATTTTAGGATTCACTAGTGAAACAACCAGAAAAGCGATCCCTAAAAGCAACATTATCAATTTTAAAGTTGATTTAAATGTTGATGAATTAGGTGCTAATTTTTTTAATAATTCTGGATTCGAAAATTTAAGTTGCGTTCTTTTTTTCCACCATAAAACCAATAAAAAGATAACAATCATTACAGGAATAATTGCTAATAGATAAAAATAAATTGGTTCTTCTAATTTGTACATAAGCCCATCTTAATCTTCCCAAAGGGAAGAAACTCTTTACTTTATATTTTTTTATTTTTCAAAAATCACTTAAACTGACAACTGTTTACAATAATTTTTAAATAAAAGATTTAAAAATTGTGTTTCTTAACAAAAATTCTAACATTAAAAAGCCTAATGCTAAAAAGACCAAATCTCTATACATTTCTTGATAATTATAATATTTGAATTCTTCTATTTTTGTTTTTTCGAGCTTGTCAATTTCATTATAAATTTCTACTAACTTTTCATTGTCTGTAGCTCTAAAATATTTACCATTGGTTTCAGAGGCAATTTCTTTTAGCAAATCTTCGTCTATTTCTACTTGTTGCTTTCTAAAGTTTAAGAGTCCTGTTCTTGGATCTTTACTCCAAGGAAAATCTGCCATTCCATTTGTTCCAATTCCAATTGTGTAAGCCTTAATACCTAATTCTTTTGCAAGTTCTGTTGCTGTTCTTGGATCTATATTTCCAGAATTATTTACACCATCTGTTAATAGAATAATTACTTTACTTTTTGCTTCGCTATCTTTTAATCTATTTACTGCAGAACCTAATCCCATTCCAATTGCTGTTCCACCTTCTAACTGACCCCATTGTAATTCAGATATGGTTCGTTTTACAATACTTTTATCGCTAGTAATAGGTGTTTGTGTAAAACTTTCGCCTGCGTAAACTACAATTCCTATTCTATCATTTGGTCTTCTGTTTACAAAATCAATGGCAACTATTTTTAAAGCTTCTAGTCTATTAGGTCTTAAATCTCTGGCTAACATACTTGCAGAAACATCAATAGCCATTACAATATCTATACCTCTGTTTGATTTTGTTTTTTTACTTACAGAAACATTTCTAGGTCTTGCCAAAGCAACAATAATAGAGGCTAAAGCCAGCATTCTTAAAATATATAGAATTGGTTTTAATTTTGATACTAAAGAAGATTTTGTTTTAAAGCCTTTAATACTAGGTATCGTTAAAACTGCAGAATCTTTTTTGCGCATTAAAATATGCCAAACAATTAATAAAGGTATTACTGTTAGGAGCCATAAAAACTCAGGATTCAAAAACTCAAAATTATTCCAATTCATCATTCTTTATAACTGGTTTTGGTTTTAAATTGGCAAGAATATATGCTGCATCTTTTCTGTCTTCTTCAATTTCTAAAGCTAAAGGTTTCGATTTCGCAAATTTTACTAAATCTGCTTCTTGCAATAGCTCTTTTAATTTTAGTATCGTTTCTTTTGATGTTCTAATAGAAGCTGAATCATGGAAATCTTTTAAAGTTTCTACAATATCATCTGTAGTTTTTTCTAATGCAGGCACTTTTAATTCACGCTCTATATACACACGAATAATTTCCGTTAATTCACTGTAATATTCTTTTACTTTATTGTTTTGCCACAATAATTTTTCGTCTAATTCATTTAACCTATAAATAGCTTCTTCGTAAGGAGGAAGTGCTTTGTAAGTAGGTTCATCTTCCACAATTCTTCTTTTTCTAATTACAAACCAATAAATCCAAAAACCTATAATTAGTAAGGCTGCTAAAAGTAAATAGATGTACATCTTAAAATCATCAAAAACATAAGGTTCTTTTTTGATAGACTTTATTGGATATTTTTTAACTAGAGTAGTATCTATAGCAACTGTAGCAACATTTATTAATAAAGAATCTGTTAAATATGCTTGATTTTTTATAAAAACCTGTTGTTGTGGTATATAAAAAGAACCACTATCAAAACCTGTTATAACATACTTTTGAATTAGCATGTTGTCTAATGTGTCGATTTTTGCAGAATCAATTATTTCTAAACCTTTTAAAACCAATTTTGGTAGAATTACATTCTTTGTTTCATTTACAGAAATTCTGTAATTAAACTGCTCTCCAATTCGAATGTTAGAAGTTTCTACTTGTGATTTTACAACTGGATTTTGACCAAATAAACCACAAGTACAAAAAAGAAAAACAAAAAGTAAAAATAAGCCTCTCTCCTCAATCCTCTCTCCAAAGGAAAGAGGACGTTTAGCTTGTTCTTTTTTATTTACTTTTTGAAATATTTTATATGTATTGACTCTTTTCAACTTTTATATATCTTCTTTATAGTTTTCTTTCATCTGAGTATTTCTTCCCTTAGGGAAGATTAAGATGGGCTTTTTTTATCTTCCTTTATGTTTAAAATAGCCTAATAATTTTTTTACGTAACCTTCGTCAACTCTAGTGTTAATAGTACCTGCACCACTTCTTCTAAAAGTATTTATATAATAGTCAGTAAGCCTTAAAGCATTTGCTTTGTAGTTATTTCTAATTGTTTTCGATGACGTATTTACCAATTCAACTGTTCCTGTCTCTGAATCTAACATGGGTACCATTCCTAAATTAGGGATTTCCTCATCGTGTTTATCATAGACTCTTATGCCTGTTAAATCGTGTTTGCTACCTGCAATTTTTGCTGTTTTTTCGTAATCATCATCCATAAAATCTGATAGCATAAAAACAATGGCTCTTTTCTTTAAAACGCTGGATAAAAATTTTAAAGCAGCTGCAATACTCGTTTTTTTACTTTTTGGTTTAAACTCAATTAATTCTCTAATAATTCTTAAAACATGACTTTTTCCTTTTTTTGGTGGAATGTACAGCTCTATATCATCAGAAAATAAAATTAAACCAACTTTATCGTTGTTTTGAGTTGCAGAAAAAGCCAAAGTTGCAGCAATTTCTGTAACTGTATCTTTTTTAAATTGTGTAGAAGTTCCAAAAAATTCAGATCCAGAAACGTCTACCATTAAAAGCATTGTTAATTCACGTTCTTCTTCAAAAACCTTTACATAAGGCTCATTGTAACGTGCAGTAACATTCCAATCGATGGTTCTTACATCGTCTCCAAATTGGTATTGGCGTACTTCTGAAAAAGTCATACCTCGTCCTTTAAAAGATGAATGGTATTCACCTCCAAAAATATCATTAGACAAACGTTTTGTCTTAATTTCTATTTTGCGAACTTTTTTAAGTATTTCCTTGGTATCCATTTTTTAAGCTGTTGGCTATTTGCTGTTGGTTGTTGGCTAATTGCTAAAAGCTAATTTTAAGGTACTTCTACTTCGTTTATAATTAAGTTGATGATTTCTACAGATGTTACATTTTCTGCTTCAGCTTCGTAGGTAATTCCTATTCTATGACGTAATACATCAAAAACAACTGCTCTTACATCTTCTGGAATAACATAACCTCTCCTCTTAATAAATGCATAGCACTTGGCTGCTTTTGCTAAATTAATACTTCCTCTAGGAGAAGCACCAAAACTTATTAAATCTTTAAGTTCTGCTAAATTATATTTCTCTGGATAACGAGTTGCGAAAATGATATCTAGAATGTATTTTTCTATTTTTTCATCCATGTAAACTTCGTTTACAATTTCTCTAGCTTTTAAAATTTGTTCTACAGAAATTACTGGGTTAACACTTGAATAATTACCTGTTAAATTTTGACGCATAATAATTTGCTCATCTGCTAGTTTTGGGTAATCTATAACTACCTTTAACATAAATCTATCTACTTGCGCCTCAGGTAAAGGATATGTTCCTTCTTGTTCTACTGGGTTTTGAGTTGCCATGACTAAAAACGGCTCATCTAATTTAAAAGTAGTATCACCAATTGTTATTTGACGCTCTTGCATTGCCTCTAAAAGTGCAGATTGTACTTTTGCTGGTGCTCTATTTATCTCATCAGCCAACACGAAATTTGCAAAAATCGGACCTTTTTTTATGGAAAAATCATTTACTTTCATGTTGTAAATCATAGTTCCAACAACATCTGCAGGCAATAAATCTGGAGTAAACTGAACTCTACTAAACGAACCCTGTACTGCTTTAGACAATGTGTTTATGGCTAAAGTTTTTGCCAAGCCAGGAACACCTTCTAAAAGAATATGACCATTTCCTAGCAAACCAATTAACAAACTTTCTATCATTTGTTTTTGACCCACAATTACTTTGTTCATTTCGAAGGTAAGAATGTCTATAAAAGCACTCTCTCTTTCTATTTTTTCGTTAATAGCTCTTACATCTACTTCCATTATATATTCTAATTAATTATTAATTTTCAAGAAAACAAATCTACAATTTTAACAAAAATCTCCTTGTTAAAAGAAGGTTAAAGATATAAACTATTTTAAATATATTTTTAGTAGCAAAATTGTTAAATCATTGTTGGTTTTGTTGATTTAGAATTCTGTTGTTAAGAAATTGTTAAAATTATTTGTTAGATTCAATTAAAACATCAATATTTGTGCTAAATTCAAAACTACTTAACAAATGAAACAAAAAAACTTATTTAAACTTTTAACGATTTCTTTTTTATTGTTTTTACCATTATCATTGGTAGCGCAGACAATTAAGGGAAAGGTTACAGATGCTTCTGGAGAAGCAATTCCTTTTATTAATGTTGTTGTAAAAGGTACTACAAATGGAACAACAACAAATGATACTGGAGAGTTTACTATTACAGTTAAACAATTGCCAGTAAAACTTACCTTTTCTTCTATTGGTTATACAACCAAAACAATTGATGTTACAAATGCATCTTTTTTAAATGTTACAATTCTTGAAGGTGGCGAATCTCTTAATGAAATTGTAGTTACAGGTTCTAGAACACCCGTTAGAAGTAATACTAAAAGTCCATTACCAATAGATATTGTTTCTGCTAAAGACTTAGTATCAACTGGGCAAACTACTTTCGATAAAGCTTTACAGTTTAAAATACCATCATTTAACACGGTTCAAACTCCAGTAAATGATGCTACTTCTTTATTAGATCCTTATGAAATTAGAAATATGGGTCCTAGTAGAACTTTAATTTTAATTAATGGAAAACGTAAAAATTTAAGTGCATTATTATATACGCAAACTTCTCCAGGTAGAGGTGAAACCGGTTCAGATATTTCTGGTATTCCTGTAGATGCAATTAAAACAGTAGAGGTTTTAAGAGATGGAGCTTCTGCACAATATGGTTCTGATGCAATTGCTGGTGTAATTAACATTATTTTAAAAGACAATCCAGATGGAGGTTCTGCAACTTTAAGAACAGGTTTAACATCTGCAGGAGATGGAGAAATGTTCGGAGTTTCTGTAAATAATGGAACTACTATAGGAGAAGATAAAGGATTTGTAAATTATACTGTAGATTTTTCTAAAACAAGTTTAGCGAACAGACCAGGAACTGTAGATGCTGCTGGAGAAGCTGCTGATTTTGGAGCTAGTCTTGCTGATGTTCAAGAATTTTTAAGAAGAAGACCAGATGCAGGTAATATTAATGGATCACCAGAAACTGCTGCAGCTAAATTTTTAGTAAATGGTCAATACAATTTAAGTAAAGAATCTAATTTATATTTTAATGCTGCTTTTATTAATAAAAAAGTAAACTCTTTTGCAAATTATAGAACACCTTATTGGAGAACAGTTACAGCTTTTCCATATTTAGCTGACTTTTTTCCTGGGAATCATCCAACAAATGCAGGAGGTTATGATGGGTATGTGCCAACATTTGAAGGTGATTTAAATGATTATAATGCAACAGTAGGTTTTAAATCTGTTATTAATGATTGGAATATTGATGCAAGTTTTACTACAGGTGGTAACTCGCAAACTTATAAAGTAAATAACTCTCACAACAGAAATGTAGTGTATTCACCTTCAACTTGGGTAGATGCCAATGGGAATGGAGTTGTAGATACAGGAGAAATTACTGAAGGGGCAGAATTGTACAGAGCAAACAGTAAAAAATCTTTTGATCCAGGAGGAACTCGTTTTTCACACAATGTAGGAAATATTGATATTTCTAAAATTCTTTCAGACGACTTAAGTTTTGCATTCGGTACAGAGTTTAGATATGAAACTTTTGAGGTTGTGGAAGGAGAATTAGCATCTTACGATGGTGGTGGAGCAGATTCATTTGCAGGGAATAGCCCAGAGAATTCAGGTGTTTTTACACGTTATAACTTTGGTGGATATGCTTCTTTAAACTGGAATCCAACAGAAAATTTAACTTTAGATGGTACTATTAGATCTGAAAACTATTCTGATTTTGGAAATGCATTTGTTTGGAAAGCAAGTGGAGCTTATACAATTAACGATAAGTATACTTTAAGAACTTCTTTATCTACCGGATTTAGAGCACCAACATTACACCAAATTTATACACAAAAAGCACAGTATAGCTTTGTTCCTGGACAAGGAATTCAAGTTGGTGGTTTGGTAAATAATGTATCTTCTCAAGCAGGTTTATTGGGTATTCCTAAATTAAAAGAAGAAACATCTACTAACTTTACTTTAGGTTTTGGGGGTAAAGTAAATAGAAATTTGAGCTTTACAGTAGATTATTATAGCATTAATGTAGAAGATAGAATTGTGTTAAGTACAGAAATTGGTGCTTCTGCTGCAGGAAATACAGCATTAGATCAAATTTTAACTAGTAACAACTTAAGTGATTTAAGTTTCTTTGTAAACGCTTTAGATACTAAAACTTCTGGTTTAGATGTAGTTTTAACTTATGACAAATTAGCTGTTGGCAATGGAACTTTAGGCTTTAATTTATCTGGAAACTATACCATACAAAATGAAAGAGATGGAGCTGTTAAAAATCCAGCTATAGTTGCTGCTGCAGGACAATCTGTAGTAAATGCTACTCAAGAGGCATTGTTTTTTACTTCTAGACCTCAAACGAAATGGATTTTAGGGACTACATATGATTTAGGTAAATGGGGCTTATCTTTAAATAACACCTATTTTGGTAAAACTACCTTTAAACAACAAGGAATGAGTTCAGATTTAAGAACAGAATTTACTCCTAAAATTGTTACAGATTTAGGTATTAACTTTAATGCAACAGACAAACTAACACTTGCATTAAACATTAATAATTTATTTAATATTTTACCAGAATGGAGTTTTAAAGCAGAAAATGCTGCTGGAACAGCGCTCTTAGCAGATCCAGCTCAGGTTAAAAACCAATCTAACTTAATTACATTTAACCAACGTTATTCTCAAATGACCTATGATGGTTATCACTTTAGTCAATTAGGTACAATGTTTAATTTATCTTTAAACTATCAGTTTTAATAAAAATTAAATTTTATTTTTTAAAAATGCTACTTTTTCAAGTAGCATTTTTTTTATCTTTATTTTATAAATTAGAACCTATGCAAAGTCTATACTCCAAAGGATTTGAAACAATTTACGATGAAATGTATCAAACATTTATCAATTATAAAGACGAATTTTCTTTTTACAGTGCTATTTTAAGAAGACATCACAAAAATGAAGTTTTAGAAATTGGCTGTGGTTCTGGTAATTTAGCCAGTTATTTTATTAAAAACAATTTTAATTATTCAGGTTTAGATTATAGTTTAGACATGATAAATTTGTGCAAATCCAAAAACTTGAATAACGATTTTATTTTGGGTGATATGACAAATTTTAATCTAAATAGTAAAATTGAAAGCGTAATTATTACAGGCAGAACTTCCAGCTATTTATTAACGAATAGAGATGTAAATAATGCTTTAAAATCGATTTATAATAATTTAAAAGACGATGGTATTTTATGTTTTGATTTTATCGATGCCAATCGTTTTTTTAGAGAAATTAAAGGAGGAAAAGAAGTAATACACACTGCTAATTTTAATCAAAAAAAATATGAAAGAACGAGTTTTTTTAACACCAACACATCAGAAAATTTTATGTTTAATTGGAGTGCTGAATACTATCAAATTGAAAATAATAACAAAATAGTAATAGCCCAAGATGATTCAGAAGTAAGAGCTTTTACAAAAAATGAATGGGAACTTTTTTTACATTTAAACAACTTTGAACTTTTAGAGTTTATTGATAGAAAGAGTTATGCTTTTGATACTTATGTAGTTGTAGCAAAAAAAATAAAATATGATAACCTATAGTAAAACAACATCCAGAGAAGAGCTAGCACAAATTTTAGCACTTCAAAATATAAATCTTCTAGAAAATTTATCTGATGAAGAAAAACAACAACAAGGCTTTGTAACTGTAAAACATACTTTAGAAATTTTAGAAAAAATGCACAAAGCATGCCCACATACTATTGCAAAATATAATGATAGAGTAGTGGGTTTTGCACTTTCTATGACCAAGGAATTTTCTGATGATATTGAAGTTTTAAAACCTATGTTTATAGAAATAAACAAAATAGTTACGTCAAAAAGTTATATTGTAATGGGGCAAATATGTATTGATAAAGACTTTAGAAAACAAGGAGTTTTTAGAGGGCTTTATAATTTTATGAAAACCAATATTTGCGAAAGTAAATTTGATTTGATAGTAACTGAAATAGATTTAAAAAACCAAGTTTCTTTAAATGCACACCAAGCTATTGGTTTTAAAAACCTTATTGATTATAACTATCAAGGTAAAACTTGGAGAATTGTAACTTTAAAAGTTTAATATTCTTTTAAAATCAGCCTGTTTTTGTCAAATTCTGCAAAAGTAAAATAGTTGATCCAGTCACCTAAATTTACATACATACTATTTTCTGCTAATTCAATTTCTAAAGGTAAGTGTCTGTGACCAAAAACAAAATAATCATAATGATTTTCTTGTAACTTTTTTTTGCAATACTGCACAAGCCATTCATTTTCTGCTCCCAAAAACTTAAAATCTTCCTCACCAGAAATCATTTTGTTTTTTACAGACATATATTGGCCTAGTTTCACTCCTAAATCAGGATGTAACCAACGAAACATCCATTTAAAAAGCGGAAACGTAAATACTTTTTTCATGCGTTTGTAACCAATATCTCTAGGCCCTAAACCATCTCCATGACCAATGAAAAACTTTTTATTGTTGATGATAAATTCTTGTGGTTTATGATAAACAGGAATGTTTAACTCTTTTTGAAAGTAGTCAGTCATCCATAAATCATGATTTCCCACAAAGAAATAAATAGGAATGCCAGCATCTCTTAGTTCTGCTAACTTTCCTAGAACACGAATAAAACCTTTGGGAACAACGGTTTTGTATTCGAACCAAAAATCGAACAAGTCGCCCAATAAAAAAATGGCTTCTGCATCTTTTTTAATTTCATCTAACCAAGCCACGAATTTCTTTTCTCTTGGCATGCTTTCTTTAGGAGTTGGGGCTCCTAAATGCTGATCTGAGGCAAAGTAAACGTTCTTATTATTAGATGTTGTAATTGTTATCATTGCTACAAAGAAAAGCTATTCTTTTTTACTTTCCAATTCTAAAACCTTTTGCAGCATTTTATCATCTAGGTGCATAATTCTGTAAAAGCCAATATCGCCAAAAAGTACATTGGCAATCGAGGCTTTTAAATATTTTTTTAAACTTTCTTTGGTTTTAAATGATGGATTTGCTCTGTCTTTTATGCTAGATAAATACGAATCGAAAATAGTTTGATCTGTATCGAAATCTGCTATAAAACTGCTTAAATTCCATTTTTGTAGTTTTTTTCTATTCGTGTCTACATAATTAAAGGCATAATTATTTACACTATTAAAATAAAAATTAAACATGTAAGAAGTTGTGTCTATTGCTACAAAAACATCTGGAATAATACCTCCACCTCCATAGACTATTTTGCCTTTTGGCGTTTTATATTTTAGAGAATCTACTACTTTTATGCTGTCTTTGGTTAATAATTCTCCACTAGAAACTCTGGCTTCAAAATCTTCATAGTATTTATTATTTCCATTTCCATCATAAGGTTTTTGTATAGAACGTCCTGTTGGTGTGTAGTATCTTGCAGTTGTTAAACGTACAGCAGAACCATCACCTAAATCCATTTCTATTTGCACTAAACCTTTACCAAAAGAGCGTCTTCCAATAATGGTTCCTTTATCATTGTCTTGTAAAGCTCCTGCAACAATTTCTGATGCAGATGCTGAATTTTCATCAATGAGAATATACAAACCACCTTTTTCGAAAGAGCCAGTTGAAGTAGCAATAAATTCTTCGATTTCATTTTTATTGTTTTTAGTAAAAACCATAAGCTTATCGTTTTCTAAAAACTCATCGATAATTCTATTGGCAATGTCTATGAAACCACCACCATTTCCTCGTAAATCTAACACCAAATCTGTCATTCCCTTATCGATTAAAGTAGATAGTGAAGATTTGAATTCTTTATAGGTATTTCTAGCAAAGCGATCTAATTTGATGTAACCAACAGAATCATTAATCATGTAAGCTAAATCTACACTTTTAATGTTTACTTTGCCACGAGTTATGTTTACAGAAAACAAAGAATCGTTGCTTTTTCTGTAAACTTGAAGGGTAACTTTTGTGTCTGGTTTGCCTTTTAAGTATTTTGGGACAGAGATATTTCTGAACTTTTTGCCATACAAAGTGTCTTTGTCTGCCATTAAAATTCTGTCTCCAGCTTTAATGCCAGCTTTAATGCTTGGGCCTCCTTTTATGGGCTGTACAACTGTAATGGAATCTTTTATCATTCTAAATTGAACACCAATTCCAACAAAATTGCCTTGCATATTTTCGGTAACAGCTTGTAAGTTTTCTTTAGGAATGTATACAGAATGAGGGTCTAATTCACCCAACATTTGAGTAATTGCACCATCCAACAAATTATCCGTATTTACATCATCTACATAATCTTTTTCGATAAAATTTATAAGTCTTTTTATTTTTCTTTCTTGCGAAGAATTTTTAGCAAAAGACAACATTTCGTTAGAATTACCACCAAAAAAAACACCTATAAGAATGCCAAAAATAACCGCAATTGCAAAATATATGGGTAAGTTATTCTTGTTCATAAGAGAGTTGTTTTAATTCTACACCTGCCTTTTCTAAAAAATTTAATCCTGATGGATCTTTATACGCGTTTGCATATACAACTCGCTTAATACCAGCTTGATGAATTAATTTACTGCATTGTGTGCAGGGTGATAATGTAATATATAAAGTAGCATTTTTTGCAGATTGTGTGGAGGAAGCTACTTTTAAAATAGCATTGGCTTCTGCGTGTAAAACTTCCCATTTTGTGTTCCCATTTTCGTCTTCGCAACAATTATCGAAACCTGTTGGTGTGCCATTAAAACCGTCAGAAATAATCATTCTGTCTTTTACAATTAAAGCCCCAACTTGTTTGCGTTTACAATGAGATAATTTTCCCCATTCATAAGCCATTTTTAAATACGCTCTGTCGTATTTTAACTGCTTTTTTTCTGTCATAAAACGAAAGTAAAAAGATTTGTAGAATTAAGGCGTTAATAATAAGACAAAATTTTTACCAAAAAACTCTGTCTATCATCATTTGAATAGAAAAACCAATTACAATTGATGATGTTACTAAAATCCAATCTCTTCTAGAAACTTTAAAAAGGTTCTGAAATAACATTCCTAAAATTAAAATTCCAAGAACAATAATTACTTGAGCAGCTTCAATTCCCAATGCAAATTCTAATAAAGGAAGTAATTTGTTTTCTTCTTGTCCAATCATCATTTTAAAATAATTAGAAAATCCTAAACCATGTATTAAGCCAAAGAACAATGCAAAAAGTAAGTTGATATTATTATTTTTTATCGATTTTCTACTGGATATAAAAACATTAATTAACCCAGTAATAAAGATAGTAAGTGGAATTAGAAACTCAATTAAATCCATTCTAATTTTTAGAATTTCATAAGCAGAAAGTGCCAAGGTAATTGAATGGCCAACTGTAAATAAAGTTACCAACCATAAAACTTTTCTCCATTGATGAAAACTAAAAACAACCGCTAAAACAATTAAAAATAAAATATGATCGTAAGCTGTAAAATCTAAAACGTGAGTGAGCCCCATTTTAAGATAAAGCAAAAAGTCATCCATTGAAAAGAAATTTTTAAGTTTCAAATATATAAAAAAAGGCTTTTTACATATTCTTTTAGTTCGATATAAAAATAATAAAAAAAGCAGCCTAAAATAGACTGCTTCTCTCGTTTTAAATAAATCAAATAAAAAACTAGCTCCTTAAATCTTTTATGATATTTAAGGCTTCTCTAGTCATTTCTTCTATTTTTTTATAGTCAAAATTGCCATCAGCAGTTTTTGCCATTAATTTAGAACCCATTCCAACACAGGTTACACCTGCATCAAACCATCCTTTTAAATTTTCTTTGGTTGGAGAAACACCACCTGTTGGCATAATGCTTGTCCAAGGTTGTGGACCTTTGATTCCTTTTACAAAATCAGGACCATAAATATCGCCTGGAAATAATTTTACAATTTCGCAACCTAATTCTTCTGCTCTCGCAATTTCGGTTAAAGTACCACAACCTGGAGACCATAATACTTTTTTACGATTACATGCAATTGCAATATCTTCTCTTAAAACAGGCGTAACTATAAAATTAGCTCCTAAAGACATATATAATGAAGCTGCTGCACCATCTGTTACAGAGCCAACACCCATTACCATTCCTGGTAATTCTTTAATTGCATATTTGGTTAATTCGCCAAAAACTTCGTGAGCGAAATCTCCTCTTGCTGTGAACTCCATTAAACGAGCTCCACCATCATAACATGCTTTTAAAACTTTTTTACTAATTTCTATATTGCCATGAAAAAATAAAGGAACCATTCCTGTATCTTTCATTACTTGTGCTACTTCTATTCTTGAATATTGTGCCATTTTTTCCTATCCTAAATCCTTTCCAGAGGAAAGGACTTTTTTTTAAGTTAATAATTTATTTGAATTCTGAATTTTAATAGAAATTCCTTTTTCTTCCCTTTGGGAAGAATTAAAGATGGGATTTTATCTTGCTACTCTGCCAGAAGCATCACCACCCATTAATTTTTCTACTTCAGAAACTGTTACTAAGTTTGCATCACCTTTAATAGTGTGTTTTAAACAAGATGCAGCAACTGCAAAGTCTAATGCATTTTGGTCATCTTCTGGATATTTTAATAATCCGTAGATTAAACCTCCCATAAAAGAATCTCCACCACCAACTCTGTCTACGATATCTGTAATTTGATATTGACGTGTTTCTAACATGTTTTTACCATCATATAAAACACCAGCCCAAGTATTATGAGAAGCTGATATTGAGCCTCTTAAAGTAGTAATTACTTTTTTAGCTCTTGGAAATTTTTCCATCATTTGTTTACAAACCGATAAAAAAGCTTCTGCTTTTACATCATGTCCGTGTTTATGCACATCTAAACCCTCTGGATGAATTCCAAAATGTTTTTCTGCATCTTCTTCGTTTCCTAGAATAACATCACAATAAGAGGTAAGTTCTGTCATTACTTTTTCTCTGTGAGCATCATCGCAATAAGTCCATAATTTTGCTCTGTAGTTTAAATCTGTAGAAATAGTGACACCTTTTGCACTAGCCGCTTTTACAGCTTCTAAACAAACATCTGCAGCACCTTGAGAAATTGCTGGTGTAATACCTGTCCAATGAAACCATTCTACACCATCAAAAACAGTATCCCAATTAATCATTCCAGATTTTATTTCTGCGATTGCAGAATGCGCTCTATCGTAAACAACTTTAGAGCCTCTAGAAACAGCACCAGTTTCTAAAAAATAGATACCTAATCTGTCTCCACCATACACTATTTTATCTACACCAACACCTCGTTTTCTCATTTCCATCATTGCACATTCACCAATATCATTTTTTGGTAAACGTGTTACAAAATCTACAGAAACTCCAAAGTTTGCTAATGAAACAGCTACATTAGATTCTCCTCCACCATAAACTACATCAAAATTATTGGCTTGTGAAAATCTTAAAAATCCTTGTGGAGCTAATCTTAACATGATCTCTCCGAAAGTTACTACTTTACCCATTTTTATTAATTTAATTTTATTGTTTTAAATTTGGTTAAACGTTTAAGCAAATGATTAAAATAAAATCAAAACCCATATTTACCTATTTGTTTTGATTGTATTGTTAAACAAAGTATATTTGTTTAAACGTTTAAGCAAATATATAAAAATTTGGCAAATAAAAAGAAAACTACCATAAAAGATATTGCAAATGTGCTAAATATTTCTGCAGCAGCTGTTTCTAAAGCCTTACATGATAATTCTAGAATTAGCGAAAAAACGAAAATAGCAGTTAGACAGGTTGCGAAAAACTTAAACTATCAGCCAAATCATTTAGCCAGTGCTTTAAGAAGTGGAAAAAGTAAATTGGTAGGAGTTATTGTGCCTAGAACAAATAGTAATTTTTTTTCATCAGTAATACATAATATTGAGGAGGTTTTAGATGAAGAAGGTTATAATATTATTATCACCCAATCGAATGAATCTTTTGCAAAAGAGTGTAAAAATATAGACACCTTATTGTATACTCAAGTAGATGGTATTATTGCATCAATGGCAAATGAGACTATTGATTTAGAATATTTTGAAAAAGTGAAATCTGCAGGAATACCTTTAATTACTTTCGATCGTGGAGAAAATGATTTGAACGTAGATTATATTGGAATAGATGATTATAATAGTAGTCATTTAATTGTAAATCATTTAGTGGAACAAGGTTGTAAAAGAATTGCACATATTGGAGGTTACAAACGAACTAGGATTTATAATAATAGAATTCGAGGTTATGTAGATGCTTTAAAAAAACACAATTTACCTTTAGAAGAAGATCTTTTAATAGAATGTAATCTTACTTTAGAAGATGGTAGAGAAAAAATGCTCGAATTATTGGCATTAAAAAACAGACCAGATGCTGTTTATGCTGCTGGAGATTTTGCTGCTTTGGGTGCTTTACAGGTTTTAAATGAACACAAAATAAATATGCCCAATGAAATTGCCTTGGTTGGTTTTGGCAATGAGCCTTTTACAGCCATGGTTACTCCAACAATTACGAGTGTAAACCAGCATAGTTATAAAATAGGAAGAATTGCTGCTGAAACTTTTTTGGAATATTCAAAGAAAAATAAAATACAACAATCTTTAAATAAAATTATTTTAGAAGCAGAATTGGTAATTCGAGATTCTTCAAAAAGAAAATAATATTGGTCTATTTTTTAATAAAGATTATCTTTGGATAAAAGATATCCTAAAATATGAAACTATATCCTTTAAAATTTACACCACTTTTTAAATACAGAATTTGGGGAGGTGAGAAATTAAAATCAGAATTAAAGAAAAACTACACAGAAGAAAATATAGGAGAATCATGGGAGATTTCAGATGTTTCAGGTGATGAAACAATAGTTGCAGAAGGTTCTTTAATAGGAAAAACTTTACGAGACTTATCAAACCAATTTCAAGGAGATTTTGTTGGAAAAGCTGTTTATGAAAAATTTGGAGAGGAATTCCCATTACTAATAAAATTTATTGATGCTAAAACTCCATTATCAATTCAAGTGCACCCTAGTAACGAAATTGCTAAAGAGCGCCATGATTCTTTTGGTAAAAACGAAATGTGGTATGTAATGCATGCAGATAAAGATGCCGAGTTAATTGTTGGTTTTGATGAAAAAATTGATAAAATCACCTATAAAAATCATTTAAAAGAAAACACCATTTTAAATGCTATGCACCATGAAAATGTAAGTAAAGGTGATGTTTTTTACATTCCTACAGGTCGTGTTCATGCAATTGGCGCTGGTGTTTTGTTGGCGGAAATTCAACAAACATCAAATATTACCTATAGAATTTATGATTATGATCGAGTAGATTCTAAAACTGGAGAAAAAAGAGAATTACATAACGATTTAGCAATAGACGTAATAGATTATGAAGTTCATAGCAACTATAAAACGACTTACAATCTCCAAAAAAATGTTTCTAATAAATTAGTTCATTCTCCTTATTTTAAGACCAATATTTTAGAAATAAATACAACAGTAAAAAAGGATTATTCAACCATAGATTCTTTTATTATATATATGTGTGTGGAGGGTTCAGTTAACCTTGTATCACAAGGAAAAACCTACACCATAAATTATGGAGAAACACTTTTATTACCTGCTTCCATAAAAAGGGTTGAATTAACATCTAAGAATGCAAAAGTTTTAGAAGTTTATTATTAGCTAATGTGACGTTTTAAAAACAAAAAAAGCATCCTAATTTTAGGATGCTTTTTTTGTTGCTTACTAGTTTTTAAGTGTTTGACTTTAAAAAGCAAATAATTTTTTTGATATTTGTTAAATCAATCAAACTTGCGATGAAAATAAAATTATTCTTAATTTTAGGAGTATTCTTTTTCCTCGGCTTTAAATCTTATGCACAGAAAAATGTTAGGAATGATTCTGTTGAATTTTACAGAATTATAAAAAATGCATGGGAAATTAAAGACGATTATAAAAATGCCTTACAATTAGTTTCTGAAGCAAAAAAAATTGCTTTCAAAAAACCAGACAGTCTTTGGTTGGCTCAAGCAAATTATTATGAAGCCATATTTTATTATTATGCAGGCGAATATCAAAAAACATTAAAAAAATGTGATACAGCAAAAGTTTGGTATCCACATAAAGATAATTATGGAAAAGCAAGTGTTCACAATTTAAAAGGATTGGTTTACACAAATACCGACAATTATATTGATGCAATTAACGAATATCAATCGTCCCTTTTTTTTGCTGAAAAAACAGATAATTTGTATGCGATTTCAAATCCAAATCACAATATAGGTATCTTATATCAAAATTTAAAACAATATAATGAAGCTTTAAAATATTTCTTAAAAGCTTTGGAAGTAAGAAATAAAATAAAAGATTCTGCTGTTATTTATCAATCTTATTTGTCTGTAGGTGGCGTTTATAATTTATTAAAAGTTAAAGATTCAGCTCGATTTTATTTGAATAAAATTACCAATTCAGGGAATAAAGAAGCAGATTTTAGAACAAAAGGATTTGCATATAATAATATTGGATTGGTTTTCAGAGAAGAAAATAATTCTAAAAAGGCAATAGAAAATTTTAATATAGCTGTTGATTTTCATTTAAAATTGGAGAACGATTTAGGTTTAGCTGAAACCTACAAAAACTTGGCAGAAGCAAATCAAACAGAAAAGGAATATAAAAAGTCTAATTACTTTGCGAAAAAAGCCATTTTTTATGCAAAAAAAGTTGAAACAAGAGAAGAAGTTGTAGATGCCTATGAAATAATTGCCCAGAATTATGACTTTTTAAATAAAAAAGATTCAGCTTTATATTTCTACAATCAGTTTATTATTCAAAAAGATAGTTTAATTGATGAAACTAAAGCCAAAAAATTTGCAGAACTTCAAATTAAATATGATTTCAAAGAAAAAGAAACAGAGCTTTTAAAAACTAGAACTGAAAAAGCAGAAACAGAACTTGCTTTGTCTAAAACTCAAAATTGGATTTACATTTTACTCACTTTTTTAGCTATTGCAGCAGGTATTTTTTTTGCCATTAGTCAAAGAACGAAGCGAAAAAATCAAGAAGCAATTTTAAAACAAAAAGAATTGGGTTTTAAAGCAATTATTGAAGCCCAAGAAGAAGAGCGAAGCAAAATTGCCAGAGAATTACATGATGGGGTTGTGCAACAAATAGGAAGTATTATTTTAAAATCGCGAAACTTATTTTCTAAAAAAAACGTAATTGATGAAAAAAAATCTAACGAATTGTTAGATAGTTTAGAGAATTCTAATCAAGAATTAAGAAATATTTCTCATCAAATGATGCCAAGAGCGTTAAAAGAACTAGGTATTATTCCTGCCTTAAGTGATTTGCTTGTAAGTAGTTTAGGATTTGCAGACATACACTACAATTTAGAGCATTTTAATATTAATGCAAGGCTGCCTCAAAAAATTGAAGTTACTATTTATAGAATTACCCAAGAACTCATCAATAATATTATAAAACACAGCAAAGCTACTGAAGTTAGTGTACAACTTTTTAATTCAAACAACAATATTATTTTAATTGTAGAAGATAATGGTGTTGGTTTTGTGGTAAAAAACAGTAAAAAAGGGATTGGTTTGCTAAATATTTCTAGCAGATTAGATCTTGTAAATGGCAATGTAAACTTTGAGCCAAGCACTAAAAGTGGTACTTTAGTAACTATAAAAATTCCGCTTTAAATGCCTATTAGAATTTTAATTGCAGACGATCATCCATTAATTGCAGAAGGTATTAAAAATACGTTCGAAAACAATTCAGATTTCGAGGTTGTCGCATTTGTAGAAAATGGACAAGAAGCTATTAATTTTATTGAAAATAATTTGGTAGATGTTGCTTTGTTAGATATCAATATGCCAATTATGGATGGGATTGACTGTGCAAAACAAATTCTAAAAAACCATAAGAAAGTTAAAGTTGCCATGCTTTCTATGCATCAAGAAGCATCTATTATTAAGAGTTTAATAGAAATTGGTGTAAAAGGTTATATGCTAAAAACAATACCAAGTGATGAACTTTTATATGCTATTAAAAATATTTATAATGGCAAAGAATATTTTAATGCAGATGTTACAAAAGCTTTAATTTCTGATGATAAACCAAACTCTTTTCATCAATATTCAAAAAAATCGCCGCTTTTAGAAGAATTAACTACTAGAGAATTAGAAATCATAAAATACATTTCTCAAGGATTAACCAATACTCAAGTTGGCGAAAAACTATTTATAAGTCCAAGAACTGTAGATACCCACAGAACTAATATTATGCGTAAAATTGATGTGAATAATGTGGCTTCTTTAATAAGATTTGCGTTTCAAAACGGACTTACTTCTTAAATTACGGTAATTACCTTAGGTAAATACGTAAATCACTCTATTTTCTTGCTTTCCTTTCAGTACTACTTTTGAGGTGTTAATTCATCGCAACTAAAAATTTAAAAATATTGTTTTAAAACAGTATCCATCTCACATTCTTTTTTAGGATGAATTAACAAATGAGAAATGGGTGCTGTTTTTTTAATTTTAAAAATAACCAAATCATGAAAAAAAATGTAATTATTTTATTGTTGCTAGCACCAATGTTTGTTTTAGCACAAATTAAAGGAGAAAATTCTGATGAACCATTCACTTCACAAAAAGGAAAAGAATACAAAGTAGATGATGTAATTGTTTTAAAAAAAGCAAGTAATGAGGGTAACTATGCATTTGTTTACAAGTTTAAATCGAGTTTATCTTTTGGCAATATTGTTAAGACCGTAAAAAATGTAAACGATGTTTCTAACTTAAATGTTAACAGTACTCAAGGAATTAAAAATGCAATAAATACAACAAAAAGTATTGCTAGTAACGATTTAGTTAAAAATTCTGTTGCATCATTACAAAACAAAGTAGTTTCAGAAAGTTACGTAAAAGAAAACGCTTGGGATAAAAAATATGCTGGTCAAGAATATACTATTAAAAGTTTTAAAGTTTTTACAGATGAAGAAACAGGGCAACAAATTGTACATGCTATTGCCAAAGGAAAAGGAGGGAAAGTTGCTATTTTAATTGATGCTGCTGAAGAAAATGATGAAATATAAAAACTCTTGATTTGGTTTTGGAGTCTTAAAAAGCTCCAGAATTAAATCTATTTTAACGAATCAAAAAAAACAAAGCTATGAGAAAACAACTACTTTATATCTGTATAACACTTATTACAATTTTTAATATTAATGCTCAAATAGCTATAATAAAGGATATTAATTTTGGAAATGGTGATGCAAATCCGAATCAATTATTTTCTTTTAATGGTAAGCTATATTTTACTGCAACATACCAACTAGCAAGATCTGCATTATATACTACAGATGGCACAGAAACAGGAACTGAAGTAGTTTATGATTTTGTAGATGGTGATTATTCTGGGTTTTCGCAACCTATTATTTTTAATAATGACATGTATTTTAGGGCTGTAGCAAAAGCTGGTGGTCAACTCATAAAAACAGATGGAACCAATTTTTCTGTTGTGAAACAAATTTTCCCTGTTTTTGGTGCAGATGTTAATGGTTTTATTGTGTTTGACAATTCACTTTTCTTTTCTGCTACAGAAAGCTTTTCAGCAAGACAAAGACTTTACAAGACAGATGGTACAGAAGCAGGCACAGTAAAAGTAAAAGATGTACAAGCAGGAGCTGAGAAAATAGAGTACAATAATATGCTTTATTTTAGTGGTGAAAATTCTGAAAACGGAAACGAACTTTGGAAATCTGATGGAACAGAAGCTGGCACTGTTTTAGTAAAAGATATAAATTCAGGAGCTTCAGACTCAAATCCTGAAAAATTTATAATTTTAAATGATATGTTACTTTTCATTGCAAAAACAGCAGAAAATGGTTCTGAATTATGGAAAACAGATGGAACAGAAGAAGGAACTATTTTGATAAAAGACATCAGATCAGGGACAAGTAATTCGAGTCCAAAAGAATTTACAATATATAAAAACAGAGTCTATTTTCAAGCGAATTCTGGAACAGGAAATAAACTTTGGGTTTCTGATGGAACAGAATCAGGCACTAACTTATTTAAAGATCTAGAATTAAATAACACCACTTTTAGTTCAATTGTTTTTAAAGATAAATTATTTTTTGCTGCAAAAGATGGAGATTTTGGTTATGAATTATGGTGTTCTGATGGCACACCAGAAAATACCACAATGTTAAAAGATATTAGTCCTGGTGATAGAAATGATCATGGAAATCCTAACGATTTTTTTATATTTAATAATGAATTGTTTTTTGAAGCCTATACAGATGAATTAGGTAAAGAATTGTATAAAAGAGATGGTACAGAAGCAGGAACAGTTTTAATTGCAGATTTACATGCTGGAAATTTAAATGCAGATCCACAAAGATTTGCAGACCATAATTCTATTTTATTTTTTAGTGCAGATGGAGGCGAAACAGGAAGAGAATTATTTAAATATGAAACTGCAACAGCAACTGCAACAAGTAATTCTTTGAAGGATGTTTTAATTTATACTACAGATTATACAATTAATATTAAAGGTTTAGTTACTCAAAAATCAACTTTAAAAATCTATGATATATTAGGTAAAGAACAAATGAAAATAAATTTCACCTCTAATGGAAATGCTAAAATTGGTATAAACTTAAAATCGGGAATTTATATTGTAAATATAAAAACCGAAAATGGAAGTACTATTTCCAAGAAAGTTATAATTAAATAAAATAATAAAGCATCCTAATTTTAGGATGCTTTATTTATACTTAAAAAATTGCTAAGACTTTATTTAGCAGCTGCATATCTTTTTTCAACCTCATTCCAGTTAATTACTTTAAAGAAAGCGTTAATGTAATCTGGTCTTCTGTTTTGGTAATTTAAGTAATATGCATGTTCCCAAACATCTAAACCTAAAATTGGTGTTCCTCCACAAGTAACTCCTGGCATTAAAGGATTGTCTTGATTTGGTGTTGAACAAACTTCTACTTTCCCTCCTTTATGTACACATAACCAAGCCCAACCAGAACCAAATTGAGTTGCAGCAGCTTTAGAGAAAGCTTCAATAAAAGCATCTTTAGAACCGAAAGCAGCTTCTATAGCATCTTTTAATTCTCCAGATAAATAGCCTCTATCATTTGGGTTTAATACTGTCCAGAATAAAGAGTGATTGTAAAAACCACCACCATTATTTCTAACAGCGCTATTACTCATGTCTAAATTTGTAAGAATATCTTCAATAGATTTTCCTTCTAAATCTTTACCTGCAATTGCGTTGTTTAAATTATTTGTATAACCTTGGTGATGTTTACTATGATGTATTTCCATAGTTCTAGCATCAATATTTGGTTCTAATGCGTTGTAATCATATCCTAATTCTGGTAATTCAAAAGCCATAACTTTATATTTTTATTAATTCAATTAATTTTTGTTTCACAAATTTAACCATTAAAAACTCTAAATACAAGAGTTTAAGAATTTGTTAACTTATAGTTTAATAGAAAGGATTTATTCCCCAAATGTTTTCATAAATTCGTCTACTTTTTTTACCATATTTTTACTACCGCAAACAAAAGGTACACGTTCATGCAGTTCTGTTGGTTCGATTTCCATAATTCTTTTAGTGCCATCAGTTGCTAAACCTCCTGCTTGTTCTGCTAAAAAAGCCATTGGGCTACATTCATACAGTAATCGTAATTTTCCTTTCGGATTTTTAGAGCCTTTTGGATACATGTAAATTCCACCTTTAATCATATTTCTATGAAAATCAGAAACTAAAGAACCAATATATCTGCTTGTATAGGGCCTATTACCTTCTTCTGCTTGGCAATATTTTATGTACATTTTTATCCCAGCAGGAAAATCTAAATAATTTCCTTCATTAACAGAGTAAATATTACCATCTTCTGGGAATTTCATGTTTGGGTGAGATAAATACCAACTTCCTAAAGCTGGGTTTAATGTAAAACCATTAACGCCTTTTCCTGTAGTATAAACTAACATTGTAGATGTTCCGTAAACAATATATCCTGCAGCAACTTGCTTGTCTCCAGATTGCAAAAAATCTTTAAGTTCTACTGGTGTTCCAACCTCAGTAACTCTTCTAAAAACAGAAAAAATTGTTCCTACAGAAACATTTACATCAATATTGGATGAACCATCTAAAGGATCCATTAAAACGACATATTTATTTTGATGATTTTTATCTTGACTATTAATAATGATAAAATCGTCTTCTTCTTCACTGGCAATTCCACAAACAATATTTCTATTTCTTATGGTTTCAATAAACACATCATTGGCATAAACATCCAGCTTTTGTTGGTCTTCACCTTGAATATTAGTATCTCCTGCAGCGCCTGTAATATCAACCAAACCAGCTTTATTTACTTCGTGATTTACAACTTTAGCTGCTAATCTTATTGAGTTTAATAATCGAGACAATTCTCCAGAAGAATATTTAAAATCATTCTGATTTTCGATGATAAATTCTCCTAAAGTCTGATTTTTTTTTGCCATTTTGATTGATTTTTGATTGATTCTGCAAAGATGATATCTTTTTTCACGAACTACAACGTTTTCAAATTAAATTTTTTGTATTCGATAACGATTTCTTAAGTGTTTAAAATTTTGAACAAAATTCGTTTTTTTGTCAAAAATCATCATTAATTTTTAACGATTACAAAATCAAGTATCTTTGTGCAAAATTTATAAAAATGAGTTTTATTATCAGAAAAGGTGAAAAAAAAGATGTTAAAGCAGCACTAAATTTAATTACAGAATTAGCCATTTTCGAAAAAGAACCAGATGCTGTAGAAATTACAGAGCAAGATTTATTAAATGATGGCTTTTCTAAAAATCCAAAATTTCATCTTTTTGTTGCAGAAGAGGAAAATAATATTATTGGTATTGCATTATTTTACGAGCGTTATTCTACTTGGAAAGGAAAAACGATTCATTTAGAAGATTTAATAGTAACAAAAAGCAGACAAAAAATTGGAGCAGGAAAAGCGCTTTATAAAGCTGTTTTAAATTATGCTTACGAACATAATTTTAATAGGGTTGCTTGGGAGGTAATAGACTGGAACACAAACGCAATTGATTTTTATAAAAGTACAGGAGCAACTTATTTAAATAATTGGTCTGTTGTGCAAATGAACAGAGAAAATTTAGCAAAATTTATTCAAAATAATTAGAAATGAAAATTTTTAAATTTGGTGGAGCATCCGTTAAAGATGCAGAAGGTGTAAAAAATATTGCAAGCATTATAAAAACGGAAGGTGCAGAAAATACACTTGTAGTAATTTCTGCCATGGGAAAAATAACCAATGCTTTCGAAGAAGTTGTAGAAGCATATTACAATAAAGAGGATAATTTGCCTGAAAAGCTAAGTTTTATTGAAGAATATCATAAACAAATCATGAATGATCTTTTTGATAAAACAGATGCTATTTATAAAGATATAGATATTCTTTTTGGAGAATTAGGTTGGTTTTTAGCAAGAAACTCCTCAAAGAGATATAATTATGTTTATGACCAAATTATTTGTTTTGGAGAGCTTTTATCCACCAAAATAGTAAGTGCCTATTTAGAAAAAATAGGACAAGAAAATGTTTGGTTTGATGTGAGAAATTATATTAAAACCGATAGCAATTATAGAGATGCAAAAGTAGATTGGCAATTAACAGAAGAACTTATTTCTGCGAAAGTAGACATTAATAAAGTAAACATTACACAAGGTTTTATTGCTGCAAACGACACAGAAAATACCACAACTTTAGGTAGAGAGGGTTCAGATTATACTGCTGGTATTTTTGCATATTGCTTAAATGCAGAAAGTGTTACTATTTGGAAAGACGTTCCTGGAGTTTTAAACGCAGATCCAAGAGTTTTTTCTGAGACAACTTTATTGGAACAAATTTCTTATGAAGAAGCTATAGAAATGGCTTTTTATGGTGCTTCTGTAATTCATCCAAAAACACTACAACCTTTAGAAAATAAAGAAATTCCTTTATTAGTTCGTTCGTTTTTAAACCCAAAAGCCAAAGGAACTAAAGTTTCTAAAGGCGCAAGATTAGTGCCAGAAACACCTTGTTTTATTGTAAAAAAAGATCAGATTTTAGTATCTATTTCTGCATTAGATTTTTCTTTTATGGTAGAAAATAACATTAGTTTTATTTTTCAGAAATTACACGATTATCAACTAAAAGTAAATTTAATACAAAACTCTGCCATTAGTTTTTCTGTTTGTATTGACAATAAATTTAATAAATTCGATGATTTTTACAACGAGTTAAAAACACAATTTAAGATTGATGTTCAAAAAGGAGTAGATTTATTTACAGTTCGTCATTTTAACGAAGCTGCAATAAAAATGATTGAACAAAAAGGAACATCGTTGTTAACTCAAGTAAATAAGGAAACATCACAAATAATTATTAAATAGCATTAAGAAAAGACTTGTTTTGATTTTTTTAGTAAGTTTGCCATGGTTTGTAATCACAATTTATGGCATTAGTAACATCTAAAGAAATTGCACAAGTTATTGGCTTAGAGAAATTTGGTTTTCTTGGAACGCTTGTTGGATGGTTTCTTATAAAAGTTTTACGAATTTCTGCAATTAACAAAATCTACGAAAACAATAGAAGTAAGACTGATCTTGCATTTTTAAACGGAGTTTTAGACGATTGTAATATTGAGTTTCAAATTCCAGAAGAAGATTTAAGAAGAATTCCAAAAGAAGGCGCATTTATTACAGTTTCTAATCATCCTTTAGGAGGAATAGATGGTGTTCTTTTATTAAAATTATTGATAGAAAAAAGAGCAGATTATAAAATAATTGCTAATTTTTTATTACATAGAATAGAGCCATTAAAACCTTATGTAATGCCTGTAAATCCTTTTGAAAACAGAAAGGATGCAAAATCTAGTATGGCTGGAATTAAAGGTGCTTTGTTACATTTAAAAGAAGGAAAACCATTAGGTATTTTTCCTGCAGGCGAAGTTTCTACCTATAAAGATGGTAGGTTAAAAGTAGATAAACCTTGGGAAGAAGGTGCTGTTCGTTTGATAAAAAAAGCACATGTACCAGTAATTCCAATTTATTTTCACGCAAAAAATAGTCGCTTATTTTATTTTTTATCTAGAATTAGCGACACCTTAAGAACTGCAAAATTGCCATCTGAAGCAATTTCACAAAATGGAAAAGTAATAAAAGTAAGAATAGGGAAACCTATTTCTGTAGCAGACCAGGATGAGTATAAAGAAATACCCGCTTTTTACGAGTTTATTCGAAGAAAAACATACATGTTGGCGAATCCTTTTGAGAAAAAGAAGAATATATTATCAACTGAAAAAATAAAAATAAAGAAATCAGTTAAAAAAATAATTGCTCAGAAAAACGTTGATTTATTTATCAAGGAAGTAGATGCTTTAAGAGAAAATGGTTGTAGATCTATAGAAAGTAAAAATTACGAAGTATTTTTTGCCAACGCAAAAGACATTCCTAATTTATTGCACGAAATAGGTAGATTAAGAGAAATTACTTTTAGAAATGTTGGAGAAGGAACGAACAAAGCAATAGATTTAGATAAATACGACAAGTATTATTACCATCTAATTTTGTGGGACAGAGAAGCAAATTGCTTAGTAGGCGCTTACAGAATGGGGCTTGGAAAAGAAATTTATAAAAAATATGGCATTAATGGTTTCTACGTTCAGACGTTGTTTAGAATTGAACCAGAATTGCATCAAATGATGCAAAGTACCATAGAAATGGGTAGGGCTTTTATTATTGACGAATATCAGCAAAAACCAATGCCTTTATTTTTGTTGTGGAAAGGAATTGTACATGTAACTTTACGTTACCCAGAATACAAATATTTAATGGGTGGTGTTTCTATAAGCAATCAGTTTTCTGATTTCTCAAAATCGTTGATGATAGAGTTTATGAAATCGCATTACTACGACCCTTACATTGCACAATATATTCATCCGAAGAAAGAATTTAAGGTAAAATTAAAAGACGATGACAAAGATTTTGTATTTGATGCTACAAAAGCGGATATGCAAAAGTTCGATAAAATTATCGATGAAATTGAACCTGGTGCTCTAAGAATACCTGTCTTAATTAAAAAATACGTAAAACAAAATGCACGTTTGGTTGCTTTTAATGTAGATCCAAAATTCAATAATGCTGTAGATGGTTTAATGTATATAAAAGTTTCAGACATTCCAGAAAGCACTGTAAAACCTGTGATGGAAGAATTTCAAGCAGAATTAGAACGTAAAGCTGCAGAACAGCAGAATAAGTAATTCTTGAAAATAAAATAGAGTGAAAAATATTTTATTTATTTTCTTATTATTCCCAACTTTTCTTGTTGCGCAAATTAATGAAAGTGATACTTTAAAACTAAAAGCACAACTTTCTTTAACGGGTTTTTGGCAAGATGGTAATGTAGAAACTTTTATTTTTAGAGCAAAATCTGACCTAAGTTTTAAAGCATCGAAAAGAATGGTTTTTAAAACTCAGAATTCTTATATATATCAAGAGTTTGGTAAAGTAAAAGCAGATGAAGATGTGCTAAGTTTAAACTTTTTATACTTAAATCCAGATAAAAAAATATATCCATTACTACTTGCTTTTGTAAGCACTAACTTTAGAAGAGAAATAGATATTCGTTCTATGTTTGGAGCAGGTTTATCCTTTCAAGTTTATAACAAAGAAAAAGATTGGCTCAAACTTTCTGTTACAAGCGAGTACGAACAAACAAAATTCGATAGAGCACTTTTTAATCTTGATGAATATAATGGAAATAACAATATTAATACTTTTAGAGGTACAATTTGGTTGAGTGGTAAATATCATCTCTTTAAAAATAAGATGATTGTAAGCCATGAAAGCTACTACCAACCTTCTCTAGAAGAAATTAATAATTATAGATGGCAAGCAGATTTTGGCTTAGAATTACCAATTTGGAAGTACCTAAACTTTAAAATTAATTATATACATACATTTGAGAGTATTGTTATAGAAAATCAAAAAAGAGAAGACAGCATTTTAAGTTTTGGTTTTACCTTAAAAAGTTATTAATTTAAGGCAGTCTGCCAAAAATGTATCTTTTTGTCTTTGGTATAATTTTGGTAACTTAAAATAATAAAACACCACATATGAATACCTTTTTAAAAATTTTATTAACTGCCTTAGCAGTGGTTATTTTGGCTAATATTTTGCCAGGAGTAGAAGTTTCTGGCTATGTTTCTGCAATACTTGTTGCTGTAGTTATTGCCTTGTTAAATATGATTGTAAGACCACTTTTAATCTTCTTTACACTACCAGCAACGATTGTAACTTTCGGATTATTTATTTTTGTAATAAATGCCATCATAATTTTATTGGCAGATAAATTAGTTGATGATTTTAAGGTCCCAGGTTTTTGGACAGCTTTACTTTTTAGTATTTTATTATCAATATTTAGATCGTTTTTGTTCTCTTTTTTAAATGATAAAAAAGAAGTCTAAGAATTATAAGAAGCTCTTTGCAAACGATCATTCATAGATTTCCCCAAACCAATATCTGGCATTTTTTCAACAATAATTATATCTAAATTTTTGTGATCTAATTCATGTAAAGCATTGTATAAATTTGATGCTGCTTCTTTTAAATTACTGGCTTTCGATAAAATAATTTCTGATACAATTTCATCACTTTTACAAGAGGTGTTATAAGCTAAAATTCCTATTTTTTTAGTTGGATATTTTTTAATTTCTGATGCAATATCAGTAGTTAGAATAGTTTCGGTTAAAGGCGAATAATGTTTTTCTAACATTCCTGGAGCATCAGGATTCTCTTCCTTTTTATTTTTAATAATTACCTTTCCAACAACAGCTTCGATGTCTTCTAGAGCCAAAGCACCTAGTCTATAAATAACAGGTTCATCGTTTTCGAAACCGATAATGGTAGATTCTATGCCGTTTTTACAAATTCCACCATCTAAAACCATTTTAATATCATCTTTAAAATAGCGTTCTACATGTTCTGGTTTTGTAGGACTGATATTGTTAAACGGATTTGCACTTGGAGCAGCCAAAGGAAAAGATAATTGCGCTAACAACTCTAAAGTTACTGGATGATTTGGCACACGAACTGCAACTGTATCTTTACCAGCAGTAATTATTTTAGGTATGTAAGGTTGCTTTTTTAAAACCAAAGTTAAAGAACCTGGCCAAAAAGCATTGGCTAATTTTTGTGCCTTTTTAGGAATTTCTGAAACGATGGTTTCCAATTCATCCACAGAAGAAATATGAACAATTAAAGGATTAAAAAAAGGGCGTTTTTTAGTTTCGAAAATACTCTTAATGGCTTTTTCGCTAAAAATATTCCCTGCCAAACCATAGACAGTTTCTGTTGGTATGGCAACCAATTCTTCGTTTTCTAATAACGAAATTGCTTTTTGTATGTCTTTAGAAATAATGCTCATATAATTGCAAAATTACATATAAAAATGATTTCTATTTTAGAAATCAGCAGGAACTGTAAAACTCATTTTTTTGTTAGTTGATGGATGTAAAAACTCAATAAATTCTGCATGTAAATGCAATCTGTTTGCTTTTTTTCCATATAAATCGTCACCAATGATGGGCGAGTTTAAACCGTTTTTATGAGCAGCATGCACTCTTAATTGATGTGTTCTGCCAGTAATTGGATAAAAATAAACGCGAGTTTTGCCATTTTCTCTATTAATAATTTCCCAAGTTGTTTCTGCATTTTTGCCATGAACAAAATCTACTAATTGTTTGGGTCTGTCATCTAAATCTACTCTTAATGGAAGTTTGATGCTTCCTTTATTTTCGGATAAAATTCCATCTAACAAAGCCACATATCTTTTTTTAACGGTTCTGTTTATAAACTGACTTTGTAAAACTTTATTGGCTTCTTTAGTTTTTGTGAGCAATAAAATTCCAGAAGTAGACATGTCTAATCTATGTACAATTAAAGGGCCAGTTGCATTTGGATATTTTTCTTTAATTCTGATATAAACAGAATCACTGATTTCTTTGCCTGGTACAGATAAAAATTCGGCAGGTTTGTGAATCACAATTAAAACTTCATCTTCGTAAATAATTTCAAGTTCTTTATTTATTGATAAGTTTTCGAGCAATAAATTATCATCTATTTTGACACCATTTAACATGTGACCCAAAATTGGTTTGCATCTACTTTGGCAAGCTGGATAATAATTTTTGTGTTTTCGAATTGCTGAATTTGGCGAAATTCCCCACCAAAATTCTGCCATGCAAATTGGTTTTAAATCGTTTGCAAAAGCATAATTTAATAACTTTGGTGCAGCGCATTCTCCAGAACCTGCAGGAGGTTTTATTGCAGGATCATCAAAAATATCTAACAAGTTTTTAAGTTCTTTTTTTTGATTTAAAAATGCGTATTTACTAAACAAAGTTTGTTGTAAAATATTAGATTTTTCTCTTCGCTCTTTTTTTAAGGTCAAGATTTTATCTTCGAAAGGAGTTAATTTATTTTGAATTTTATCTATTTTAGATTGGTAATATTCAACCAATTCTTTGTAAAAAAATTGATCATTATAACTTTCTTGGGTAAGCTTTTGCGTGAATTTTTCAAAGTCTTTATCACTTAAAAGCGAAGCTGCATTTTTCTTTCTTTGTTTTCTGTTGTTTTTAGAAAGCTTCATTTTTTTTCTTTGCAACTCTAAATCTTCAGCTATTTCATTCTCAAGTTTTTTTACTTTTTTCTTTAAATTTAGGTAGTTTTCATCCTTTTTTAAAATTGTTAATTGATGGTTTATTTCATCAATTTCTAATTCGCCTTTAATATAAAAACTACCTTCTGTTCTCATATTAAAAACGGGAGGGACAAATTTTTTGGGCAAGCTTTTATCCGCTAACTTTCCAGAAAAAGCAGCTAAATAACCTATTTCATTTTGGTTGTTTTGCACCACTAGAACTCCAAACATTTTTCCAATTGGTAATTCATCAGAATTTTTAATAAAACCAAAATTGTGTTTAAAATCGGTTTGATTTTCTAAATATTCCTGTAATTCTTTAATAGCAATTTTTGCTAATAAGTGTGGTTTGTAATAAAATGGAAACGTGAATTTTTCTGGAAGTTGTATTTCAGAAACATTGGTTTTAAAATGTAAAAAGTGCATCAATTTTATAAAGTAATATTCAAAGATAATTAGTTTATATATATAATTAAATAAGGCCTTTATTAAAATGGTTTATTTCATTAAATTTTATGGCGTTCGCACAAAGGAGAATCAGCTAATTAATTAGCAGAGGGAGAAAATAATAAATCAGTTGGATTGTCAATATCATATAAATATTGATATCCTTTGGTTTCTTTGTTGCAAAAAGGTTCCAAAAGGTGTATCATTTTTCTGAAACCTTCTAGGGTTAAAATGCAGAAAAACGTTTGGTTATCTTTCGTAAGAATTCCTTCATCAGTTTTAAACAAGCCAAAAATTAAATTACAATTATCTGTATTTATAAAAGCTACTTGACTTAAATCTAGTTTCTGTTTTTTATCAATAATGGTATCTTTTAATAAATCTCTGAATTTTATTGCTTCAGCTTTATCAAAATTAAATAATCGTACAATATTTTCTTCATGTCCATTGTAATCTTCTATGTAATCTAGATCCATAATTTATCTTAATGCGCCTCCAACCAATTATAACCCACACCAATTTCTACATCCAAAGGAACTGTCATTTTAAAAGCGTTTTCCATTTCGTATTTTATAATTGGTTTGATGGTTTCTAATTCATCTCTAAAAGCATCAAAAACCAATTCATCATGCACTTGTAATAACATTTTAGATTTAAAGTTTTCTTTTTCAAAACGCTTGTGAATATTAATCATTGCTAGTTTTATAATATCTGCAGCAGAACCTTGAATAGGTGCATTTACAGCATTTCTTTCTGCAGCTCCTCTAACTACTGCATTTCTAGAATTGATGTCTTTTAAATATCTACGTCTGTTTAAAACAGTTTCTACATAACCATGTTCTCTTGCAAAATCTACTTGTGCAGACATGTAGGCTTTTAATTTAGGATAGGTTTCGTAATACGTATCAATCAATTCTTTTGCTTCACTTCTGTTTAAATCGGTTTGATTGCTCAAACCGAAAGCAGAAACCCCATAAATAATTCCAAAATTTACAGTTTTTGCATTGCTTCTCTGTTCACGAGTCACATCTTTAATATCCACATTAAAAACTTTTGATGCTGTTGATGCATGAATATCTTCGCCATTTTTAAAAGCATTGATCATGGTTTCTTCTTCACTTAATGCAGCAATTATTCTTAATTCAATTTGACTATAATCTGCAGCCAACAATAAATATTCTTGACTTTTAGGAATAAATGCTTTTCGAATTTCACGACCTCTTTCTGTTCTAATAGGTATGTTTTGCAAATTCGGATTGTTAGAACTCAACCTTCCAGTAGCTGCAACAGCTTGCATATATTGTGTATGAATTCTGCCTGTTTTTGGGTTGATTTCATTTGGCAAAGCATCTACGTAAGTGCTTTGTAATTTTTTATATTGTCTATAATCTTGTATGTCTCTAATAATTTCGTGGTCTTTTGCTAAGTAAGATAAAATATCTTCACCTGTTTTGTATTGCCCAGTTTTCGTCTTTTTGGGTTTATCAACCAACTTCATATTTTCGAACAATACAATTCCCAATTGTTTAGGAGAAGCGATATTAAATTCCTCTCCAGCCAATTCGTAAATATTTTTTTCTAATCTGTTAATGTCATCAGTTAAAGCCACAGACAGTTCTTGCAAAAATTCTGTATTGATATTGATGCCCTCAATTTCCATAGCTGTTAGCACAGAAACCAATGGTAACTCAACATCATTAAATAATTTTGTCACATTTCCAGATTGTAATTCTTTGGTAAAATGTTCTTTTAATTGATAGGTAACATCTGCATCTTCTACAGCATATTCTGTTTGATCTGCAATAGGAACATCTCTCATAGAAAGCTGATTTTTGCCTTTTTTACCAATTAATTCTGAAATTGAAACTGGCTGATAATTTAAATACGTTTCTGCCAAAACATCCATATTATGACGCATATCTGGGTTAATTAGATAATGTGCAATCATGGTATCAAATAATTTACCTTTTACTGGCATGTTATAGTTTGATAAAACTTTGATATCATATTTTAAATTATGTCCAATTTTTTCTATTTCTGATGATTCAAAAAAGGGTCTAAATTCTTCTAAAATGGATTTGGTTTCTTCTTGATTTTCTGGAAAAGAAACATAATATCCTTTGCCAATTTCGAAAGAAAACGCGATGCCAATCAACTCAACTTCCAGCGCTTTTAAACCTGTAGTTTCTGTATCGAAACAAACAGAAGTTTGTTGCATTAACTTATTAATTAATAATTTTCTTGATAAAGGAGAATCTATATGTTGATAAAAATGATTGGTATTTTCTATGGTTTTAAAACCAGAAGCAGTTTCAGTTTCTGAGAGATTTCCTGTTCCAGGAGCTGCAAATAAATCGAATTGGCCACCAACATTTGGAGTTGGTTTTTTAGGCTGAGGTTTCTCTTTTTCAGGCGAAGTGTCATTTGAACTATTTGTAGCAGTTGCATTTTCATCTGCAAAAGTGTTTAAAAAATTAGAGAGTAAATTTCTAAATTCTAGCTCATTAAAAATTTCGGTTACTTTTTCTACATCTGGTTGATCTAAGGTAAAATCTTTAGCGTCAAACGTAACAGGAACATCTAACATTATGGTTGCCAATTTTTTAGAAAGCAAACCCAATTCTTTGGCAGCTTCTACTTTTTCTTTCATTTTTCCTTTTAGCTCATGGGTATTTGCTAATAGGTTTTCCATAGATCCATATTCTGCTAAAAATTTCTTTGCGGTTTTTTCTCCAACTCCAGGCAAACCAGGAATATTATCAGAAGAATCTCCCATCATTCCAAGAAAATCAATCACTTGTAAAGGATTTGTAATTTCAAATTTTTCTAAAACTTCTGGTACTCCCCAAATATCGTAACCACCTCCAAAACGTGGTTTGTACATAAAAATATTTTCGGAAACCAATTGGGCAAAATCTTTATCTGGTGTTACCATAAATGTTTTATAGCCTTCTTTTTCTGCTTGTTTGGAAAGTGTACCAATAACGTCATCCGCTTCAAAACCTTCTTTTACCATAATTGGAATGTGCATGGCTTTTAAGATTTCTTGAATGTAAGGTACAGCCAATTTTATAGCTTCTGGAGTTGCATCTCTGTTGGCTTTGTAAGCTTCGAACATTTCTACTCTGTCTGCACTGCCACCTTTGTCAAAACAAACAGCTAAATGGTCGGGTCTTTCACGTTTTATAACATCTAAGAGTGAGTTCATAAAACCCATAATTGCAGAAGTATCTAATCCTTTCGAATTGATTCTTGGGTTTTTTATAAAAGCGTAATATCCACGAAAAATTAATGCATACGCATCAACTAAAAAAAGTCTTTTTTGATCTGCCATTTTATCTGAAATTGTAAAAAGATAAAACTACAAAAAACAAAAATAATTTAAGCTTTATATGTTGCCGATTTTAATCCTTTTTTAAAAGGAGCTTTTAATTGATAAAGAATATCATCTGCTTTTTCTGCATCTAAAATATCTACTCCATACACAATATCTTTAGTGTCTTTGTAAATAAAAGTGCCAAAAATACGATCCCAAAAAGAAAAAATATTTCCAAAATTAGTATCTGTCCAAGGCATTACATGATGATGATGGAATTTGTGCGTGTTTGGCGAAATAAAAACATAACTAATGGCTTTGTCTAATTTAGTAGGCAAACTAATGTCAGCATGCGAAAAATAAGTAAAAAGTACTGTTAAAATTCTATACATTAAATAGTAAGAAACTGGCAAGCCTGCAATTAAAACTCCAATTAAAGCAAAGGTTTCTCTAAAAATAAAATCGATTGGATGATGTCTTGTGCCAGAAGTAACATCTACATGTGTATCACTATGATGTACTGTATGAAAACGCCACATAAATGGTATTTTGTGTAATAAAAAATGAACTAGATATTGTGAGGTGAAATCTAAAATCATAATTGCTAAAATAATTTCTACCCAAACAGGCCAATCAACCATGTTTAATAAACCGAAGTTTGAGGTTTCTATCCATAAAAAAACGCCAACAGTAATCAAGCCAAAAACTACATTAATAATCATTGTAGAGAAGAGTAAAACGAAGTTTGTTTTAGCGTGTTTCCATTTGTTGTATTGATGTTTTTTTAAAGGATAAACGCCTTCTAAAATCCAGAAAACAGATAAGCAAGCAACAATCCAAATAAACTTTTGTAAGCTGGTTAGATTTTCAAAAAAAGTAACAATAGAATCCATATGTATTTAAAAATTATTAGCTAAAACTACTAAAAACTTTAACAAGTTGTTAAAATTCATTCGTTTTTTAACAGTTACCTTTGCAAATACCCAAAAATAAATTTATGTTACGTTGGATTTTTCCACTGATAATTGTTACTTTTTTAATCGTAATTCTTGAGATTTATACTTTTAATGCTCTTAAAACAATCTCTAAAAATAAGTTTTTGAGATTGGGATTTTTACTAGTAAGTATTGCTGTTTATATCAATTTTTTTATCACCATTTTAACCTATTCTAGAAGTGATGGTCAAACACCAAAATTTCAAATGGCAATGGGTTTATTGCTAACCTTTATAATTCCGAAATTGGTATTTTTTTTAGTCCTTTTTGGAGAAGATATGTACAGATGGATTGTAAAAGGAATCTCTATAATTTCGAATACAGAAACTCAACCTTTAGAAAGTAGAAGAAAGTTTATATCACAAATTGCTTTGGGTTTGGCAGCCATTCCTTTTGCTTCTTTTATTTACGGAATTATTCAAGGAAAGTACAATTATAAGGTTGTGAAATATCAACTTACTTTTGATGATCTGCCAGATGCTTTTGACGGTTTTACCATTACTCAAATTTCTGATATTCATTCAGGGAGTTTTACCAACAAAGAAAAAATACAATATGGTGTCGATCTAATTAATGAGCAAAAATCTGATTTGATGTTATTTACAGGAGACATTGTAAATAATACAGCTGATGAAATGGATAATTGGATTGATGTTTTTGGACAATTAGAAGCCAAAGAAGGCAAGTATTCAATTCTTGGAAATCATGATTATGGAGATTATATGGATTGGAAAAATCCGCAAGATAAAAAGGATAATTTTCAGAAAGTAAAAGAAATTCATCAAAAAATAGGTTTCGATTTACTGCTAGATGAACATAGATATTTAGAAAAAAACGGACAAAAAATTGCACTTTTAGGAGTAGAAAACTGGGGAAAGGGATTTAATCAAGCAGGAGACTTAGCAAAAGCATCATCAAAAATAAAAAAAGAAGATTTTAAAATTTTAATGAGTCACGATCCAAGTCATTGGGAATACAAAGTAAAAAACGACGATTTTAATTATCATTTAACCTTAAGTGGGCACACACATGGTTTGCAAATGGGCATTGAAATTCCTGGGTTTTTTAAATGGAGTCCATCTCAATATGTGTATAAACAATGGGCAGGGTTGTATGAAGAATTTGGCAGATATATTAATGTAAATAGAGGTTTTGGCTATCATGCATTTCCTGGTAGAGTTGGTATTTGGCCAGAGATTACAGTTATAGAATTGAAAAAAGCTTGATAATCAGCTTATTTAATAAGATTTAGTATATTTGTATCAATAAAAATAGAATAGTTATAAGTTTTTTCCCTTTAAAAACATTTTATTATGACAAAATTTGGAGAATTAATTAGTGTTGATAAGCCAGTTCTTATCGATTTTTATGCTGATTGGGATGAAGTTGAAAATAGTTTAGATACATTAAGAGATGTTGCTGCAGCTTTAGGAGATAAAGCTAAAGTGATAAAAATAGATATCAAGAAAAACGAGACTTTAGCAGAAGCCTTGAGAGTTAAAGGAAATCCTACTTTTATGATCTATAAAAATGGCGAAATGAAATGGCGCCAAACAGGATATCAAGATGCAAATACATTAATTGGCTTAGTGCAACAATACGTTTAGTATTTTTATAAAAATAAGAAACCACAAACTATTAAGTTTGTGGTTTTTACTTTTGTCTATTATTTAATTTCTTCTTGAGGTATAATGTGTTGAAACAAATCTAAGGTTTCGTTAAATTCATTTTGTAAATCTGTTATAAACTTTTCATCAGAATCACGTTGTGCAACTTGATCTAAAACACCTCTGTATAAATATCTAAAGGTTAAATCGAATTCTTCAAAAACCATATCAAAATCATCTGCAGAAAAAGTACTAAACCAAACTAACTTGTCTTTAAATAGTTTAATTAAGGTTTTTGCACTAGCTCTTGCTTTGTCTTGTTCACCTAAATCGTAATACATTTCTGGGTATTCTAAAGAAAGGCTGTAATGATCAAAATCTTCAATAGGCATTTTTTCTAAAGATAAATCTAAAACTTCTATAGCTTTTAAAGTATCACCTTCCATGGCAAATGCTCTAGACAAACGCATTAAACTATTTCTCATAGAAATGGCATTTCTTTTTGTCTGTTCATCTATATAAATTTTACCATCGTTAATGTTTCTCCAATTCCATTTTTGAATGTTCGCATACATTTTCTCAGGATCAATTCTACCAATGTCAAACAAACTTAACTCTCTCTGTAATTCACCATTTCTGTAAATTTTAGTAGGTGTTTTAATTGGAACAAATTTAAAAGCAACACCATCTAATTGAAGGTAGTCTTTCAACCAGATATATTCACTGTCTGTATTTGAGCCTCCTGTAAAATAAATTGGTTGTTCCCAATTAAATGTATTTAAAATATCTAACATTAAAATGGTGTTTTTAGCTATTGCTCTATCAATTTTAATGTCTATATATGGCACAATTTTATCAGCATCTTTTTGCGCTACAATGCCATATTTTAAAACATTTTCTTTGTTTACAGGAATTCTGATTTTGTTTACTGGTAATATTTTTTCAGGATTACCATCATCATCTAAATCGTAAAAAGTACGTTTGCTATCGCTTCTGATCCATTTCATAAAATCATCTAAATCTAGCACAGAATCTTTTAATTGAGGAAACAACTCAGCAAAATAATACGCTAGATCTAAACTACCATATTTGTATTCATCATGAGTTAATTGAGATGGAATAGGACCAGCCTTGTAAGTTGCTCTTTTCATTTGGTCTATGTACCAATCTGTTTGAAAAAGGCTTGTATTTACTAGTTTTACATCAGTTCTAATGCCTTCTACTTCTTGCATGTACCAGAGAGGAAAGGTGTCATTATCGCCAATGGTAAACATAATTGCATTTGGGTCTGTACTTTCTAAATAGGCTTGCGCATTTAGGTGAGTTGTGTACCTGTTAGAACGATCATGATCGTCCCAGTTTTCGAAAGCCATTAAAGAAGGTACAGCTAAAAGTGATATCAAAGAAACTGCAACTGCGATTGCTTTTTTGTTCGCAAAGTTTTTTAAATATTCATATAGAGCAAGCACTCCAAAACCAATCCAAATGGCAAAAATATAGAAACTACCTACTACTGCATAATCACGTTCTCTGGGCTCAAATGGTTTTGGGTTTGTATAAAAAATAATGGCAAAACCTGTAAACACGAAAAACAATAACAAAGTGAAAAAGTTTTCTTTATCCCATCTTATTTGAAATAGCAAGCCAATAATCCCCAATAAAAAAGGGAGCATATAATAGATATTTCTTCCTTTGTTTTCCAAAACTTGAGGAGGCAATTTGTCTTGTGAGCCTAATCTTGGTTCATCAATAAAATCAAAACCACTTAACCAATTACCATTGTAAATGTCTAAATTTCCTTGTGTATCATTTTGACGCCCAGCAAAATTCCACATAAAATATCTGCCATACATATAGCCAAACTGATAGCTCATCATAAACTTAATATTCTCGGCAAATGTTGGTCTTCTTTGGCTATTTTCTGGAATACCAGCAATGGCTTTGTACATTTTTTCTGATGCAGGATTTACCATCCTTGGAATAAAACCCTTGTGTTTATCAGAATAATTTGGCAAAACATCTTTGTAAACATTTACAATTTCGTACTTACCATTTCTCTTTTCGTACTTTGGTTTATCATCTCTTGTAGGATTTTTTGCATCTTGATCTCTGCTATAGGTATTCGAATAATAAGTATCGTAAAAAACATTAGCATCTCCATATTGTTCTCGTTCATAGTAAGCCAATAATTCACGAGCACTTGATGGATTGTTCTCGTTTATGGTTGTATTTGCATTGGCTCTAATTGGTAACATCATCCATGAAGAAAAACCAAGCACAATAAATAATACAGAAAGTATTAAAGTGTTTGCGGTTATTTTATTGTTTTTTCTGGTGTAGTTTAATCCGAAGTAAAACAAAGCAATTAGAATAAGGCCTGCAATTACACTACCAGAATTGTATGGTAATCCAATAGAATTAATAAAAAATAATTCTGACGCACTAAAGAACTTTAACGTAAATGGGAATATAAATTTAAAAACTAATATTAAAACAAAAACAGATACAACAGTGGCAATAGCAGAGGTTTTTAAGTTGATCTTTTTATATGTTTTAAAGAAGTATAACATAACAATTGCAGGAATAACCAACAACGAGAGTATATGAACTCCAAATGATAAACCTACTACAAAACTGATTAAAATTAACCATTTGTTTCCTCTTGGTTGATGTATTTCGCTTTCCCATTTTAAACCCAACCAAAAAAGTAAAGCCATTAAAAATGATGACATTGCATACACTTCGCCTTCTACAGCACTAAACCAAAAGCTATCAGAAAAGGTATAAGCAAGAGAACCCACAATACTACTACCTAAAATTGCAATGTATTTTCCTTCAGAAATTTCACCCGTTTTTAAAGCTAACTTTTTTGCTAAATTGGTAATCGTCCAAAACATAAACAAAATGGTAAATGCACTTGCTAATGCAGACATAAAGTTTACCATTTTTGCTATTTCAGTGACATCAGAAGTAAACATGGCAAAAAATGCACCTAGCATTTGAAAAAGAGGTGCTCCTGGTGGATGTCCAACCTCTAGCTTAACTGCTGTAGAAATATATTCACCTACATCCCAAGCACTTACTGTAGGCTCAAGAGTTAGTGTATAGGTTATTAAAGCTATTGCAAATGTAACCCATCCTAAAATGATGTTCCATTTTTTAAATTTTTCTGATGTCATAAGTTCTCTGATAATCTTGGGCGAATTTACTAATAAATATGAATAAAATTGATTTAACAGTGCTTTTCTAGAGGTATTTATGCTCATAAAAGTTTGTTAAATTCAAAAATTGCATAAAAATGTTTGTGAATTTAAAACTTTGCTTTAAATTTGCATCCGCTAAGAAGCATTGGCCTATGGTGTAATTGGTAACACATCGGTTTTTGGTACCGCCATTCAAGGTTCGAGTCCTTGTAGGCCAACGAAAGTAACTTTAAATCCCTTTTAAACATTAAGTTTGAGAGGGATTCTTTTTTTCAGCACCCTTGTCTGCACCCGCAACTATATTTTTTAAGTAAATAATACAACTCTGTGAGTTGTTTATATTAACAAATATACTATTTATAATTAAATACAATTATTAGTTTTTAAGATCTTGTTGAGGTTGAAATAAGTAGAGTAGAGGCTAGTTAAAATTTGAGCGAATAGTAAAATCCTAAAGAGTTTAAAAGTTGGAATTTTTCTGTCTTAAAAACATCTCATTTGAATTGAGATAAGAAGATACGTTTTACGTTAAAAGAGAGAAAAAACCTACCCAATATGGGTTGGTTAGTTTTTTTACAAAGACTTGTAATAATCAACATAATCATATATGTCAACTGTGTATTCTTCGAATTTATAATTATCAACAGTTTTATGTATCGATTTTTTGAATAAATAATTTTTACTAAAAGTATTAGGATTGTAAATAC
>NZ_JBASWY010000015.1:0-105216 GCF_049276715.1 Polaribacter sp. | reverse complement strand
ATATTTGCATCCGCATTCAGAGGATATCTGATGAGACTTCTGGAGAAATGGCAGAGCGGTCGAATGCGGCAGTCTTGAAAACTGTTGACTGTAACAGGTCCGGGGGTTCGAATCCCTCTTTCTCCGCAAAAACCTCGCTTTTAAAGTGGGGTTTTTTTATAATTTTAGTTTAATGGATTTATTTTCTTCAGAAAAAATCGTAAATATTTTACCTTTTGATGGTATTACAATTTATTATGGCGCAATTCTAAATAAAAAACAATCCGATTTTTATTTTCAAAAATTATTGGAAAACATTCAATGGAAAAATGATGAAGCCATTATTTTTGGTAAAAAAATTATCACCAAAAGAAAAGTGGCTTGGTATGGAGAATCGGAATATTCTTATACTTATTCTAAAGTTACTAAAACAGCAAATATCTGGATCAAGGAGTTGTTAGAACTCAAAAGTATTGTTGAGAAAGAAAGTGGTGAAACCTATAACTCGTGTTTATTAAATTTGTATCATTCAGGTGATGAAGGAATGGCATATCATTCTGATGGAGAAAAAATGATGAAAAAAAATGGTGCAATTGCATCACTATCCTTGGGTGCTGAGCGTAAATTTTCTTTTAAGCACAAACAGAATAAGCAAAGAATAGATATTTTATTAGAAAGAGGTAGTCTTTTGGTAATGAAAGAAGATACACAAACAAATTGGTTGCATAGGTTGCCTCCAACTAAAAAGGTAAATTCTCCAAGAGTTAATTTAACTTTTAGAACTATTGAATTGTAGTATAAGTATAGAATTAACCTACAGATTATGTATGAGTTTTTAAAAGTGAAAGAAAATTCTTCAAGGAAATCTTCATCAACTGTTTCATTCTTTATTTAAGGCCAAATCCTAATAAATATTAATTATTTTTGTACAAATATTTTATCTCTTGGATACCAATAATCAACAAACCATCAATCTTAATAAATTTATAAGTTCAACTGGTATTTGCTCGCGAAGAGAAGCAGAAAAATTTATTATTGAAGGGCGTGTAACTGTTAATGGCAAAGCAACACAATTAGGTAATAGGGTTGGTAAAAAGGATGTTGTAAAATTAGATGGTAGAGTTTTAGAAAGAAAGCCAGAAACTCTTTACATCGCTTTAAATAAACCTATAGGTATTGTTTCTACTACAGATGAAAAAGAACCAAATAATATAGTTCAATACATTAATCATCCAGAAAGATTATTTCCTATTGGGCGTTTAGATAAACCTTCTGAAGGTTTAATTTTTTTAACAAATGATGGTGATATTGTCAACAAAATTTTAAGAGCAGGCAATAATCACGAAAAAGAATATTTTGTATCCGTAAACAAATCGATTACACCGGATTTTATTTCTAAAATGAGCAATGGAATTCCTATTTTGGGCACAATTACTCAAAAATGCAACGTTGAAAAAATAAGCGATAAAATTTTTAAAATTGTTTTAACCCAAGGCCTAAATCGTCAAATTCGCAGAATGTGCGAATATTTAGATTACGAAGTTACCAAGTTAAAACGAACCCGAATTATGAATGTAGAATTAGGGTATTTACAAACTGGTGATTGGCGAGAATTGACAGAAGATGAGATGAAAGAAATTACGAAAATGATTTCATCATCCTCTAAAACAGAAGAAGCATCTGAAATAAAAGATAAACCAAAATCTTCGAAACCAAAAAGAAATATCCTACCTCAAAAAAACGATTTCAATAAAAAAAGTGCGTCTTTTAGAAAATCTTCGCCAAAAAATAAGAAATCCAATTCTAGTTTTTTATCAAAAAAGAAGCGAAGATTTTAATCAAATCTTTAAGAATCTTTTAGTTTTTAGCTTCTTACATTAATAGTATCTTTGCCAGCAATGACATGAAAAAATTGTAATTAATTTTAATTACAAAAATCATCAAAATTTAATTGAGTGAAATTCGACTTAAAAATTACTGATCCAAAAAGCAAAGCAAGAGCTGGTACAATTACAACAGATCATGGTGTAATTGAAACTCCAATTTTTATGCCTGTTGGAACTGTGGGAACTGTAAAAGGTGTTCATCAATCAGAATTAAAAAATGAAGTAAATCCAGATATTATTCTTGGAAACACCTATCATTTATATTTAAGACCAGGTTTAGATATTTTAGAAAAAGCAGGTGGTTTGCATCAGTTTATGAACTGGGATAGAAATATACTTACAGATTCTGGTGGTTATCAAGTTTATTCACTTTCTGGAAGAAGAAAAATTAACGAAGAAGGTGTAAAGTTTAAAAGTCATATAGATGGTTCTATGCATTTTTTTACGCCTGAAAATGTGATGGAAACTCAAAGAACAATTGGTGCAGATATCATTATGGCTTTTGATGAATGTACTCCTTATCCTTGTGATTATAATTACGCAAAACGTTCTATGCATATGACTCATAGATGGTTAGATAGATGCATAAACCATTTAGAAAAATTACCTTTTAAATACGGATTTGAGCAAACTTTTATGCCAATTGTTCAAGGTAGTACTTACAAAGATTTACGCAGACAATCTGCAGAATATATTGCAAACTCTAATCAAGTAGCTAATGCAATTGGAGGTCTTTCTGTGGGTGAACCAGCTGAAGAAATGTATGCAATGACAGAAGTTGTTACAGAAATTTTACCAGAAGACAAACCTCGTTATTTAATGGGCGTTGGAACGCCTATAAATATTTTAGAAAACATTGCATTAGGAATTGATATGTTCGATTGTGTAATGCCAACCAGAAATGCAAGAAATGGAATGTTATTTACAGCTCATGGAACCATAAATATTAAAAATAAAAAATGGGAAGATGACTTTTCTCCAATTGATGAGATGGGCATAACAGGAGTAGATACTTATTACACTAAAGCTTATTTACGTCATTTATTTGCTGCAAAAGAAATGTTGGGTAAGCAAATTGCATCTATTCATAATTTGGGCTTTTATGTTTGGTTAACTCGCGAAGCAAGAAAGCATATTTTGGCTGGAGATTTTAGAGAATGGAAAGATAAAATGGTAAAACAGATGGATAAAAGACTATAGTAAATAGTTTTTGGTCGGTGGTTATTAGTAAGCATTAAAAAACATAAACCAACAACATAAAACGAACAAGAATAATTTGAAAATAATAGATTGGTACATATTAAAACGATTTCTGGTAACATTTTTCTTTACCTTACTAATATTGATACCCATCGCAATTGCGATTGATATTTCTGAAAAAGTTGATAATTTTTTAGAACACCCAAATTTAGGTATCTATCAAATTGTAGAAGAATATTACAAGAATTTTACCATCTATTATGCAAACACATTTATGCCTTTGGCATTGTTTATTGCAGTAATTCTTTTTACCTCAAAACTATCTAATAATACAGAAATAATTGCGATTAATAATGCAAAAGTTTCATTTACAAGATTTTTATATCCGTATTTTTTAGGAGCTACTTTTGTTACAATTTTATCATTATTAATGAACCATTTTGTGGTGCCAAAAAGTAGTAAAATAAGAAATAAATTCGAGAAAGAATACATTAGTAATGCAAGAGCAAAAAACGAATTAAAGTTTGTAAGCGATTTTAGCCTTCAACTTACAGATAGTACCTATATTTTTATTAGAAACTACAACACAGATAGCAATTCTGGATATGATTTTACATCCGAAGTTTATGATGGTTTAAAATTAAAATCAAAACTAGTTGCAGATAATATTAGATACAATGTAGAAGATTCTACTTTTAGTATCCAAAATTGGAGGTTAAGAAAAATTTATAAGGATAGAGATAGTATATTTTCTGGCAATAAAATGGATACTGTTTTTAATTTTACTCCAAGAGATTTAATTTATAAATCTGAATTATCACAAGAAATGCCTTCAGATGAACTATATAAATTCATTAGTATTTCTAGAAAAAGAGGCGTTAAAAATTTGAATGCCTATTTAGTAGAATTTCATAAAAGAACAAGTTTGCCTTTAGCATCTTACATACTTACAATTATTGCTGTTGCTTTGGCATTTAGAAAAAGAAGAGGAGGTGCAGGAGTAAATTTAGCAATAGGAATTGGCATCATGTTTATCTATGTTTTTTTAATGAAAATTTCTGAAGTTTTAGGTGCAGTTGCAGGAGTAAGCTCCTTATTATATGTTTGGATGCCCAATATTTTCTTCGGCTGTTTAGCCATTTACCTGTATTTTTATGCAAGAAAATAAATTAAAAAATTACCTTTTATTGCACCTTATAGTTTTTATTTGGGGTTTTACAGCAATTCTTGGGGCATTAATAACTATTGATGCAATACCACTAGTTTTTTATAGAATGGCAATGGCTGTTTTGTTTATAGCCATCTATTTTATTATCAAAAAGAAACATTTTTCGATAGATAAAAGAGCTTTATTTAAGTTTTTAGCTACAGGGATAATTATTGCTTCACATTGGATTTTCTTTTTTAAAGCAATAAAAGTTTCGAACGTTTCAGTTGCTTTAGTAACTATGAGTACTGGAGCTTTTTTTACATCATTAATAGAACCTGTTTTTTTTAAGAGAAGAATAAAACCACTAGAAATTATTTTAGGATTACTGGTTATTGTTGGTTTATATATAATTTTCAATTTCGAAAGTCAGTATAAGTTAGGTATTATTTACGCTCTAATTTCTGCTTTTTTAGGTTCATTATTTTCCGTGTTTAATGGCCTTTTTATTAAAAAATACGATGCAGAAAGAATCTCTTTGTATCAAATTTTATTCGGAACTTTATTTGTGGCCTTGTACTTATTTTATCAGCAAAAATTCTCTTTAGCTTTTTTTAATTTGCCAGTGATGGATTGGGTTTACCTAATTATTTTAAGTAGTATTTGTACAGCATTTGCCTTTATAATGTCTGTAAAGGTGTTAAAATATATCTCTCCATATACTGTAATGCTTACTGTAAATTTAGAGCCTATATATGCAATAGTTTTTGCGCTTTTAATTTTTGGAGATAAAGAAAAAATGAATCCAGAATTTTATTTAGGTGCTTTTATTGTGCTTGGAGTAGTTTTAGTAAATGGAATTATAAAAAACAAATCTGCCATAAAAAATAAATTTCAACAGATTCAAAAACTAAAAAAGTAACTTCATTTTATAGAATAAAGTAAATTTTATAGTATGTTTGTTACTCGAATTAACCAATTCAAAATTACTGCAAAATGGAATATTTAGATTTTGAAATGCCAATAAAAGAACTAGAAGATCAATTAGAAAAATGTCAAATTATTGGTGAAGAAAGCGAAGTTGATGTTACAGCTACTTGCAAAAAAATTGAAAAGAAACTAGAAGAAGCTAGAAAAGATATTTATAAAAATTTAACTCCTTGGCAAAGGGTTCAACTCTCTAGACATCCAAACAGACCTTATACTTTAGATTATATTAGAGCTATTTGTGGTGATACTTTTATGGAACTTCATGGAGACAGAAATGTAAAAGACGACAAAGCAATGATTGGTGGTTTGGGTAAAATTGGCGATCAATCTTTTATGTTTATTGGTCAGCAAAAAGGTTACAATACTAAAACTCGTCAGTTTAGAAATTTTGGAATGGCAAATCCTGAAGGATATAGAAAAGCTTTGCGTTTAATGAAAATGGCAGAGAAGTTTAGAATTCCTGTAGTTACATTATTAGATACTCCAGGTGCTTATCCAGGTTTGGAAGCTGAAGAACGTGGACAAGGTGAAGCAATTGCAAGGAATATTTTTGAAATGACCCGTTTAAAAACTCCAATTATAACCATTGTTATTGGTGAAGGAGCTTCTGGAGGTGCCTTAGGTATTGGAGTGGGTGATAGAGTATATATGATGGAAAACACCTGGTATACTGTTATTTCGCCTGAATCTTGCTCTTCTATTTTATGGAGAAGTTGGGAGTTTAAAGAACAAGCAGCAGAAGCTTTAAAACTAACAGGTAATGACATGAAAAAGTTAAAGCTAATAGATGGCATTATTAAAGAACCTGTTGGAGGCGCACATACTGATAGAGAGGGAGCTTTTAAAGCGGTTAAAAGTCAAATATTAGACGCATTTAAAGAATTAAAAGATTTATCTGATACAGATTTAGTGATAAAAAGAATGGATAAATATGCAGAAATGGGTGTTTATAAAGAGTAACCACTATTATATATAAAACTAAAATAAAAAAGCGAAATTCTCAAATCTGAATTTCGCTTTTTTATTTATTAAAACACTATACTTAGCTTTAGACAAAACCTTTCTGTGAGACTCTTTTTATTTAAAAAAATAATAATTTCATCTTTTAAAAAATTACTTTCATCTTTCAAAAATTGCATTTCATCTAAATATAAAAGTCTTATTAAAATAAAATTTCTATATTTACATCAGATTCGAAAGTATCTTTAACCCTTAAATTCAACCCCATGTACAAAAGCACTATTCAACAGATTATTCTTTTTATCATTACTTCTGTGATTTTTTTTCAAACTGGAAAGAAAATTATAGCTTTAAACGACATTAAAAGTTTTTCAGATTTTGGAATTATGATAATTTTCTTTGTTTCGTTAATACTTTTTATAAATTATTTCTCGAGATTAACTAGCAAATTATTAGGGGTTTTACGCCCATAATAAAATAAAAATTATTTTATATTTTTTAACCTTATTAAATTCCTAATGAATTTAATAAGGTTTTTAATGCTGGATCTGATGGTCTAGGTGCGTTAGCATCTACAATATTACCTTCTGTATCTACCAAAATAAATCTAGGAATTCCGTTAATTTGATAGGCTTGTTGAAAAGAAAAATCTTGACCAGACCACAATTGAACACCAGTCATGTTTCTTTTTTGAACAAAATCTCTCCATTTTTTTTCTGCAGCTTCCCAAGAACCACCACTTCTTTGAGATTCATCTGTAGAAATACTTACAAAAGCGATGTTTTTATTGTGGTATTCTTTTTCTAAACTTTGTAAATAGGGAATCTGCTGTATGCAAGGTCCACACCAAGTTGCCCAAACATCAATATAAACAAAACTCCCTTTAAAAGAATCTAAAGACTTTTTTCCTCCTTTAATATCAATATAATTTTCAAATTTTGGAGATGGCTTTCCAACTCCCATAATTTGAGTTTGAGCATAAGCATTATTAAAATAAGTAACCAATTGTTCGTTTTGCTGTTTTACAGAAGCATATAAGGTGCTATCTAAATTTTTGTAAGAATTTAAAATACTATCATACTCAAATTTTAATAAAGCTACTTTTTTTCTAAATGCACTTTCTTCTAAATTTAAAATGTCTTGAGGATTTCCTATAGTTTGACTTTTAGCTATTTGAGCCAACACAAAGTTACTATTAGAAGCGCCTTCACCAGAAAATTTAAAGCTTGTCATAAATTCATCAGCATTTCCATTTAAAACAATATTATAACCGTTTTTTAAGAAAATTGGAGCAGCTTTATTACTTAATTGTAATGTGTAAATTTCACCTTTAGCACTTTCTAACTTTAAAGTATCTTTAAAAGCACCTTCTTTATTTATTTTGATCTTTTTTAAAATACCTTGCCTAGTTGCAATAGAAAGAATAGAATCTTTATTATTTTCTAATTTACCAGATAAAGTTAGATAATTTTTAGGATGCTCTTGGCTACAAGCCACCATCATTAATAGGCTAAAAACAATTGTACTCAACTTTTTCATTCTAAAATTTTAAAATTTTATGCAAATATAGAAATTTAAAAAGCATAAATAAAGTTAAAATCATTTGTATAAACAGCTGTGAATTTGCACTTTTGGTGCTCAATCAAACAACATATGGAATCTATACATTTTATAGACACAAAACCCCTCGATTTAACAGCTATTCAAGAAATTATTTCTTCGGATAAAAAGATAGCTTTATCAGAAAATGCGATTCAAAAAATAGAAAAATGTCGGGCTTATTTAGATCAAAAGACGAAATCGATTTCGAAACCAATTTATGGAATCAATACTGGTTTTGGTTCTTTGTATAATGTAAAGATTAGCGATGATAATTTGCAAAAATTACAAGAAAATTTGGTAATGAGTCATGCTTGTGGAACAGGTGATGAAGTGCCCAAAGAAATTGTAAAACTGATGATTTTATTTAAAGTAAAAGCATTGAGTTATGGACATTCTGGAGTGCAATTGGCAACCGTAAATAGATTGATAGACTTTTATAACAACGACATTATTCCTGTAATTTATACACAAGGTTCTTTGGGTGCTTCAGGAGATTTATCGCCTTTGGCACATTTGGCTTTGCCATTAATTGGCTTGGGAAAAGTGTATTATAAAGACGAAATTATTGCATCAGAAGAATTATTAAAAATATTTTCTTGGGATAAAATAAGTTTGCAATCGAAAGAAGGTTTAGCACTTTTAAATGGAACCCAATTTATGGCTGCTTACGGAATTGATTGTTTATTAAAAGCACATAAATTATCGTATTTAGCAGATGTTATTGGCACCATTTCTTTAGAAGGTTTTGATGGCAGAATAGAACCTTTTAACGCCCTAATTCATTTGGCAAGACCACACAATGGACAAATAAAAACAGCACAAAGAATTAATGATTTTTTGGAAGATAGCCAATTAATAAAGCAAGAAAAACAACATGTGCAAGATCCATATTCTTTTAGATGCATGCCACAAGTTCATGGAGCTACAAAAGATACCATTCGTTTTGTAACCAAGACTTTTTTAACGGAAATAAATTCGGTTACAGACAACCCAAATATTTTTGTAGAGGAAGATGAAATTATTTCTGGAGGTAATTTCCATGGGCAACCTTTGGCATTGGGCTTAGATTTTTTAGCGATTGCTTTATCAGAATTAGGAAATATATCAGAAAGAAGAACCTATCAATTGGTTTCAGGTCACAGACATTTGCCTCCTTTTTTAATTGCAAATCCTGGTTTAAATTCTGGTTTTATGATTCCACAATACACAGCAGCAAGTATTGTAAGTCAGAATAAACAATATGCAACACCAGCAAGTGTAGATTCCATTGAGTCTAGCAATGGGCAAGAAGACCATGTTTCTATGGGTGCAAATGCAGCTACAAAATGTAAAAAAGTGGTAGATAATTTACAAACCATTTTAGCCATTGAATTGTTTACAGCTTCTCAAGCATTGAGTTTTGGAGATGAAAAAACTTCTCCTTTTTTAGAAAGTATTGTGAGTGCTTTTAGACAAGAAGTAACCATTGTAGAAGAAGACAGAGTATTGCATTATGACATTATAAAAGCCTCAGAATTTATTTCTTCTTTAGAAATTGATAGTTTGGAGTTGTTTGGGTAGCTAAAAATATGTTTTTACAGCAAACTCAAATTGAGAAATAAATATATCTTTAAAATTCGATATGTTATTTTGCTCATAAAAAAGCAGCATGGCTTTCTTATAATCAATTGAATCTACAGTTCTAAAAGACAATGGACAATGGTTATAATTCATCAGAATTGCGTTACTTACAATTCTTGCTGTTCTTTTATTTCCATCCATAAATGGTTGTATATAAGATATTAAAACCAGTGTCAGTAAGGCTTTCTCAAAAATATTATCTTTACTATTAATAACATCACAAGTGTTTTTTAGAGCTTCTAGTATCTGGAACTCATTATCTAAAGGATTATAATTGGTTCCAGAAATACCAATACGTCTTTTTCTTATATTTCTTTCAACTGCTAATTCTTTCGTTAAAATACTATGAATATCTTCGATTTTAGAAACACTTAAAGGGTTTAAATAATCTTTATTTTCTATAATAAAATCAATAGCATCTTTATGGTTTAAAAGCATTGTTGCTTCTTCCTTTGTTTTGCCTGAGGCAGTTTCCCTTTCTTTAAGTAATCTTTCTGTTTCTAGTAAAGAGTAAGTATTTCCTTCAATTTGAGAAGATTTCCAACTCAAATCAATAGCAAGTCTTTCTAATTCATTTTGGTATTCATTTAAAGAAAGTTCAGCAATATTTTCTGTATATTTTTTCTGAAGAAAAGCAAGTTTTTCTAATTCATCTTCAGTGAATGCACTATTGTTCTTTAAAACATCTGTAATGACATTCGAATTAAAAGACCCTATAATTTTTCTTTCATCAATTTCTTTTTCGTAATATTTGTCAATATCTATGGGTTGAATCAGTTCAAACGCAGAAGATATTAGATATTTAGTTCCCTTTCCTTTACCTTTTATTACTAAATAACCCTCTGATTTTAATGAGAATAAAATCCTTTTTAAGGTGGCGTAACTAACAGAAATGGGTACGCTTTCGAAAATTTCTTTTGAAGAACATTCTTGCGTATTCTTTATAAAATTAATTATTAGCTGTTCTCTATTAGTAATCATTTCTTGTTTTTGAGCTCATAAATATACATTTTTTAGCTCATAAATAACCTGTTTTGAGCTATATTCTGATTTATTATGAGCTACAAATGAAAAAAACAGAGTATTACATGATTATGTTATAAAAGCCTCAGATTTTATTACTTCTTTAGAAATTGATAGTTTGGAGTTGTTTGGGTAAGATTCGCTAACGTTGTTGTGTAAGTAAAGTTGCGTGGTTTAAGCAATAAAGTTAGTAAATAAAACACGAACCAAGAAAATCCGTTAGGATTTTCGTAAGTAGGATTTTACCAGCAATTTTTTTTACACGGTGTTACCCAACGTTTTTATCTTCCATTTACAATTGAGTCATTATGTTTTTCTATCAGATAATTATTAACCAAATCATTATAACAATCAATCGTTGATAATTTCATACAACCCATTCCAAAGGATTCAATTCCGTATTTTGATTTCAGTTTTTCGTGTAATTCAATATCAGTTCCCATTCCATATTGAAAGAATTTTATTTGTTTATTTTTCAAATCAGTCGCAAAAAATTCTTTAAGACTCTCACAATTCGCACGTTCATATTTACTCATTATTGCAGTTGATTTTTCTCGTTCAAAGTATGCGTATGATAAGTAAACACTAAACATTAGTGAAATAGAAAAAGAAAATAACATTATTCTTGTCAATACTTTTCGCCAATCTTTAGCCAAGAAATATAATATAAAACTTATAATTCCGATTATAAATAAAACCTTTGCAATCAGAAGATATTCAAGTTCCCAATACATCCATTTTATAGAACTAAATATTAAAGATATAAGTCCAAATAAAGCAATTAAAATTATTGAATATTTTGTTTTAGAGTTCATTCGTTCTTAATGTTGGGTAACTTCTTACACGAATAAGTTTCGTTTTAATGCTGAAACAAGTTAAGCACAAGTAACTTTTATTCGTAGTTAGCTAAGTTAGCTTTTTTTGAGCAAAAAGTCAAGCTGTAAATAAAAGGAAAAACACCTTTTTTATCAACAAAAACTAAAAACAAGTTTAAATAAAAAAAGTAAGCGCCGTTTTTTACAAAACGACGTCTTACCAAGTAAACTAATAAAACCAAGTATTAGTATAATTATTAGAGTTAGCTATTCTAATAAATTTTTATTCTGTGTAGGGTAAATGGTTGTAGCTTAATACCCTTTTTAATTTCCATTCGTTATTTTCTAAAAGCCAAAGATGTGTAAAATTGGCAATTCCGACTGTTTTTAAAACGCTATTTTGTTTTTCTTGAAACGTGTGTTTTCCTCTCTGAATGGCACCATATAATTTTCCATTATTATTTAAAGGATATACTTCTAAAGAGTTTTCTACCAATTGTCTTGTATGATTTCCCGGATTTGAGCAGATATTATTTTTAACAGCATTTATAAATTGTTCTCTGTTTTGTATGCCAGCAACATCATGATAAAACTCGAAGTTCGTGGCAATAATAGGTTCTAATTTTTCGAGTTCGCAATTATTAAAAGATCTTTCAAAAATAATACTATCTTTCGATTTTAGTGTTTTATATAATTGCGTGTTTTTATCAACTTGTGCAGTAGTTATCAAACTATAAAGTAAAGTTGAAATTGCAAGTAATAGTTTTAAAACAATACTTTCTTTAAAAGGCTCTAAAAATGAATTCATAGTTAATTTTTAACGAAATCTAAAGGGCTGTTTCCAGCCCTAAGAAATCTTTGGTTGATTGATTTTGTTTGTTAATTATTTGGCAGAAACACTTCCGCCAGATGAAGATTTTTTCTGAATCTGTTTAGGATTTCCTTTAAAATCGATGTCTCCACCACTGGTTGCATTCGCATTTAAACTTTCTGTTGCAAATACATTAATATCTGCTCCACTTGTAACTTTTACAGTAACATTTTTACTACGTAAACCATAAGCATCAATAGATGAGCCACTTGTAGCATTTGAAGCATGGTTGTTTGCAACTCCTGAAACTTCGATATCAGAGCCGCTTGTTGAGTTCGTTTCTACAGAATTGGCATCTACAGAAATTCTAATATCTGCACCACTTGTTGCATTAATTTTAATAGCATCCGTTTGAATGGTTTCTTCAGCATACACATCAGCGCCACTTGTTGCAGTAATTTCTTCTAACGTTTTTATAGTAACATAAATTTTTCTTGCTTTGGCTTGCCAAATACTTTGTTCAGAATAAATTTTTAAAGTGCCATCTTCGATTTCTGTAATAATAATATCATGCAAATTCTCATCTGCTTCTACAGTAATTTTATTTTTAGAACCCTGGGTTACATATAAATCTAAACCTGTACTTACTTTAATTTTGGTAAAGTCTTTGGATACTTTTCTATCTTCAGTAGTTACATTTTTATTACCATTAACTCTGTTAAACATGTTTATGTTACATGAGCTAAATAAAGTTGCGATAAAAAGAATTGTTAATAATTTTGATGCGATTGTTTTCATGATGATTAATTTTTTTATTTATTCTTCAAATGTCTTACAATTGACGTTTGAAAAGAAAGAATGGTTACTCAGTTGTTGGTTTTTTAGGTTGAATTGTGCTTAAATCGTTTCTTCAATTGTCTCCACCACCTTTTTTACTTGAACTTTTTTGACAGTATCTTCTATGATTTCTTCTTCAATTTCTTCTATACAATCTGTACATTTTAAGGTTTTATCTGTCATTATAAAATAATGATTTCCCATTTCTTTATCATAGATATCTTCTTCATTATCTACATTGTACAAAAAGTTTTTGCTAGAATTATCGAAATAAACAACTACATTTTCTGTGATGTAAAAAATAACATTTACTTCTTCGTCTTTCCAAAGGTTTTTATATTCTGATAAGAAATATGCATCTAAAATAATGGTATTGTTTTCAACTTTAAATGTGTAGCTTATTTTCTCGGCGTTTGCATTGGCATTGATTTTATTTTTACCTCTAGATTCTTTTTGAATAATTACATAGTTTTCATCAGAATTACTTTTTCTTACATCAATTTTAACATTGTTAGTGTACACCATTTTTACACCATCAATTTCTACTTCTTCTTTATAAGTGTTTCTTCTTAAATTAGGTTTGTAGTGCAGATTATCATCATTAATAACCTTTAAATTTAGAGTATCGTTGGCAACAATATTTAAAGTGTTTTTTTCTGATGATTGTCCATAATTTGAATGTGATGTTCCAAACTCTAATCCTGTAAAAACAATTGCTAAAAGCGACACTAACCAAATACCTAATAATATTAAAGAGGTTGGTTTGTTTACTTTTTGTACGTTGCTAGATAAGATACGCAATCCTAAAATAAACAAGATTAAAAACGGAATTCCAACTAGTAAGAAAACGCATAATGTTAGCACCCATTTAGGAATAACTGCATCGTAAAAGAAAGGTGGATATTGCAAATAATTACCATCTACATTCAACCATTCTAAACTGCCTACAGAAAACCCTCCAATAATTAGAGATAAAATAACAGCTGCAGAAACAAAGATGATAATGATGCCAATAAACTTACCAATTACTTTAAAAATGGCTAGAATTATTTTACCAATAGTATCAAAAAAGTCGCTTGCTCCGTTATTTTTTTTTGTCTTTCCCGAAAAAGTTTTACTCATTTTATCAGAAAATTCGTTGGCACCATCTTTAATTTTTTCTGATGCTTTGTTGGCAAAATCAGATACATTTTCGGATACATTGTTAAACTCTTCACGAATTTTTCTTTCAATATTATCAATATTTACAGGTTCACCTTGCATTTGTAATTTCTCTGAAGTTGTTTTTGCTTCTGGCAATAAAATCCAAAGAATTATGTAAAGGAGTACTCCAAAACCTCCAAAAACAAACAATGCTAAAAGTCCTAAACGTACCCAAATAGTATCTAAATCTAAATAATGTGCAACACCAGATGCGACACCACCTAAAAATTTATCATCTCCATCTCTAAATAATTTTTTACCAGAGGTATTGTTTCTTGTATACGAATAACTAGCATCGCTAAATGACTCTTCAGCATCTGCATAATCTTCTGGTTGTCCCATAATTTTTATGATATCATCAATATCACTTTCATTCACAACCTGTCTAGAATCTGTTATTTTTTCAGATAAAAGTTCACTGATTCGTGCTTCTATATCTGCAATAATTTCATTTTTTCCTTGAGGATCATCACTTAAAGATTTAGAAATAGATTCTAAATATCTTTTTAATTTTTGATAGGCAATTTCATCTATATGAAAGAAAAATCCTCCTAAATTTATGTTGATTGTCTTATTCATTTGTAGTCGATTTTTTACTAGTTACTTGGTCTACTGAGTTGATTAAATTTTTCCATGTTTTATTTAGTTCTTTTAAAAACATGCCTCCATTTTCTGTTAAAACGTAATATTTTCTTGGTGGTCCAGAGGTTGATTCTTCCCATCTATAAGTTAATAAACCTGCGTTTTTTAAACGAGTTAATAACGGATAAATGGTGCCTTCAACCACAATCATTTCTGCACTTTTTAGCGTGGAAAGAATTTCAGAAGTATAGGCATCTCCATTTTTTAAGATAGATAAAATGCAAAACTCTAAAACACCTTTTCGCATTTGCGCTTTTGTGTTTTCAATCTTCATATATTGTGATTTATTTTATAAATTTTATGGTGAAAGGATATTTATAATTTTCTCCTTCTTTCGCTTTTAATGATGCAATAATTACGAGTGCAACTCCAACTATATAAATAATTCCAGCAACTGAGCCAATGCCTATAAAGCCAAAAATATTGTGCATATCTATATCAAAATCCAAGTTTCTAATGTTTACAAAATTATTGTGCCTATTAAAAAATGAACCCAAGGCAAATGGAATAAATAGAATGGATATTAAAAACGCATAAAGTGTATAGCTGATGTTAAAGTTCACAGCTTCTTTACCTTGTTCGTCCAAAAACAAACTTCTATCTTTTAAAGTTTGCCATGCAATTAAAGGTGTAATAATGTTACCAAATGGAAACATAAAACCTGCAAAAGCAGAAATATGTATTAAAAAAGCGTTTGTATTTTCTTTATTTTGTTTCATCTTGTAAAAATTAATATAATACTTTCTTATGCAAATATATATTCTAAAGAAGGTATTGTGCAATACATAGTACTAAAATTAACATTTTTTTAACATTTATATTTAAGAATTATAGAATTGTAAAAAGCTGAAAAGTACTGTTATTGTTGAGTTTAAATAAATTTCACTATCTTTCCCAAACATTTAAATATTTTTATAAAAATATATTATAAAAACTTTTTTAACTCATAATTAATGAAATTCACACCTACAAAAGTCAATTTTTTTAACTTTTTTAAACTGCCTTTAGCATTTTTTGGAGGTGTTAGAGTACAATCTATAACAGATAAAGAAGTAGTAGTAACAATAAAACATAGATGGATGAATCAAAATCCATTTAAAAGCATGTTTTGGGCGGCTCAAGGAATGGCTGCAGAATTACCAACAGGACTTTTGGTAATGAAAGCCATTGACGATTCTAAGCGTAAAGTTTCGATGTTAGTAACGCATCAAGAAGCAGATTTTTTTAAGAAAGCAACTGGTAGAATTACTTTTTCTTGCACTGGTGGAAATGAAATTAGAGAAGCGATTCAAAAATCTATAGAAACTACTGAAGGACAAAAAATTGTTTTAACATCTGAAGGAAAAAATGAACATGGAGTCGTAGTTTCTAAATTTCATTTTCATTGGAGTATTAGAGTAAAATCGTAAGTTATTCTTTCTTTTTAAATAACTCACCTCTTTCTTCTTTTGGATCGCAATCTTGAAAAATACCACAAGAAAGATTCTTGCGTGCCAACGATTTTGTAATTTCAAATTGCTTCGATAAAGCTTCAATTTCTGGAGATAAATATTTCATAGCCATTAGAATTTTGTGATTCAAAAATAAAGATTATTTTAAAGTGAAGCTTTAACAAATTATTAAATTTGAAAATTAGTTGTTGTTTTTGTAACAAAATCAAATTCTAATCATCTTATAAATAGCAAATAAAATAATAAATTATGTTTCAAGATAAACTACCAAACAATTCGCCAAGAAGAAATTATAGTATCAATGCTCATGAAATTGATTATAAAATTTTCGGAGAAGAAATGCAATTTGTAGAAATTGAATTAGATCCTCATGAAGGTGTTGTTGCAGAAGCAGGCACTTTTATGATGATGGACGATCAAATTAAAATGAACACTATTTTCGGTGATGGTTCTAATCAAGATAAAGGAATTTTAGGTAAAATTTTCTCTGCAGGAAAACGAATTTTAACAGGAGAAAGTTTGTTTATGACTGTTTTTACAAATGACGGAATTGGAAAAAAGCAAATTTCATTCGCATCTCCTTATCCTGGAAAAATTATTCCTATTGATTTAACCGAGTTTGGCGGAAAATTTATTTGCCAAAAAGATGCTTTTTTATGTGCTGCAAAAGGTGTTTCTATTGGAATAGAATTTTCTAAAAAATTAGGAAGAGGTTTGTTTGGTGGCGAAGGTTTTATCATGCAAAAATTAGAAGGTGATGGTTTGGCATTTATTCATGCAGGAGGAACCATGGCCAAAAAAGTTTTAAAAGCTGGTGAAATTTTAAAAGTAGATACAGGCTGTATTGTTGGTTTTACAAAAGATGTAAATTACGATATAGAATTTGTTGGCGGAATTAAAAACACCATTTTTGGAGGCGAAGGTTTATTTTTTGCAACTTTACAAGGACCTGGAACTGTGTATGTGCAATCTTTACCTTTTAGTAGATTGGCTGGAAGAGTTTTAGCAATGGCTCCACAAACAGGAAATGGAAGCAGAGGAGAAGGAAGTGTTTTAGGAGGTCTTGGAAATTTGTTGGATGGAGATAATAAATTTTAAAAATTATTAAGAATCAAAAAAAAATCTCAAGCGAAAGCTTGAGATTTTAATATTTTAAAGGAATTACAAATTACATTGCTCCCCATTCTTTTAAAGAAGCTTTGTTCATTTTTACATAACCGTCATTTCCAGCTTTTTCTGCATATTCTAAAGACATTTTAGCTGCAGCAATTGCACCTTTTTTGTTTCCTGCTTTTGCATGAATTAAAGATTGTTGTCTTAAATACCAGAATTTAGGAGCATCAGCAGTCATAGCAACAGCTTTGTCTATCCAAGTTTGTGCCTGTTTAATATCTTTACCAGCTTCTAAATAATATACAGCAGATGCATACATATCTTGAGCAGAAGGTCCAGCCATTATTGTTTTAATTTGCTCAGAAACCATATTTTCTGTTGGTGTTTCGAATTTAAATGGTACATAAATATTTTCCCACATAATTCCAATTACAGCAGAGTTATTTGTTAAATCATCAAAAGTAATGGTGAAAGTTTCAATTGGCATTGGCATTTCGAAAGGAGTTACAGTTACTTTTACAGCTACTTTTTCTTCATCCCATTTTGCAGGAGCTCCCCAATTTGAGGCATCCGTATATAAAATTACCTCCCAAGTTTCTTCTCCAGGAATTGTGAACAAAGCATATGTGCCTTTCTTCAACATTTTCCCATCAACCATAAAATCTGTAGAAAAAGTAAGTTTTGTGTTCGCATTTGCGCCTGTTCTCCAAACTTTTCCAAACTCTTCTAAACCTCCGAAAATGGTTCTCCCTTTCATGCTTGGTCTAGAATATTCTAAAGTAACATCTGTTAAACCTACAACTTGTTCAGTTTTTTGAAATGGACTTGGTGCTGGCGTTTTAATTTGTGCATTTGTAGAAAAAGCAAAAGCTGCTACAAATAATGATAGTATAATTTTTTTCATGATAATTAGTTATTTAATTTGTTTATCAAAATTACGATTTCAGAAAATGACAAATGTTAACGAAATTATAAAATACATTAAAGAATTCTGTTTTTTAATTTTGAACTATTTAAATATTAATCGTAATATTGCAATTAATTAATATCAAAAAATGGGATTAACTAAAACCGAAATATTTACTGAATTTCAAAACGAAATAGCACTTTTTGCAAAAGTTCTTGGGCATCCAGCTAGAGTTGCAATTTTACAACAACTCTTTAAAATAGATGGTTGTTATTGTGGTGATTTAGTCAATGAAATTGGGTTAGCTCAACCAACAATTTCCCAGCATTTAAAAGAGTTAAAAAACTTAGGATTGATAAAAGGCAATGTGCAAGGTACCAGCGTTTGTTATTGTATCAACCATGAAAATTGGACAAAAATGAAAACAACAATATTTCAGTTTCTAAATCAAGATATTTCTGACATTGAAAATTGTTGTTAAAAAATAAAACACGGCAAACAAGATTCTGTTCAGAAAAAGGAATTCCAATCACTTTAAATTCTTAAATATATTTGATCTTAAGACATCTATCATCTGAAAAATAATCATGCAAATTATTACTGAATTATGATGTGTTTTCAATCAAATAAAACTAAAAAATATGACGTCAAAAAAAATGAGTTTCCTAGATAGAAATTTAACAATTTGGATTTTTGTAGCAATGGCAGTTGGAATAGCACTTGGGTATTTTGTTCCAAACTTTCCTAACATCATAAATTCATTTAATAGCGGAACAACAAATATTCCTATAGCCATTGGTTTAATTTTAATGATGTATCCGCCTTTGGCAAAGGTTAATTATAAACTTTTACCAAAAGTTTTTAGAAACACAAAGATTCTTTCAATTTCATTATTACTTAATTGGATTATTGGGCCTATACTTATGTTCATTTTAGCGATCACTTTTTTAAGAGATTATCCAGAATATATGGTTGGTTTGATTCTAATTGGTTTGGCACGCTGTATTGCGATGGTTTTGGTTTGGAACGATTTGGCAGAAGGAAGCAGTGAATATGGAGCAGGTTTAGTTGCTTTAAATAGTATTTTTCAGGTGTTTGCTTACAGTTTTTATGCATGGATTTTTATAACAGTTCTTCCTCCTTATTTTGGCTTTGAAGGAGCTATTGTTGATATTTCTATTGAAATCATTGCAGAAAGTGTAGCTATTTATTTGGGAATTCCTTTTGTAATGGGAATTTTAAGTAGATTAATACTCGTAAAATTAAAAGGTGAAGATTGGTATGTACAGAAATTTATTCCAACAATTTCTCCCCTAACTTTAATTGCGTTATTATTTACAATTGTGGTGATGTTTTCTTTAAAAGGAGAATTAATTGTTCAAATTCCCATGGATGTTTTGATTATTGCTATACCCTTGCTCATCTATTTTACAGTAATGTTTATCATTGGTTTTTTTGTAACCAAAGCAACTGGAGCAACTTATGATAAAACTGCATCAGTAGCTTTTACTGCAGCTGGTAATAATTTTGAACTAGCTATTGCTGTTGCTATTGCAATTTTCGGATTGAATTCAGGACAAGCATTTGCAGGTGTTATAGGTCCTTTGGTAGAGGTGCCAGCATTAATTTTATTGGTTAGAGTTTCTTTTTGGTTTAAGAAAAAATATTACAAAAAAATAGAGGCTTAAATATTTCTTGAACTATAAATTTCTTTAAGAATCCTGAATTTTATAGTTTAATTTTATGGTTTTTTGGAAAAAAAATTAAAGTTTTTTTAAATTTAGTTTATGAAGAAAATTAGTGTTTTAGGTTGTGGTTGGTTAGGAAAACCTTTGGCTGTTTCTTTTTTAGAGGATGGTTTTTCTGTAAAAGGTTCTACAACCTCAGAAGATAAAATTGATGATTTAGAAGCTTTAGAAATAGAAACTTATTTGGTAAATATCTCTGAATTTGAAGAATATGATACTTTTTTAGAATCTGATATTTTAATCATAGCCATAACTTCGAAAGATGTCGATGGCTTTGAAAACTTGATTGCTCAAATACAAGAATCATCCATTCAAAAAGTTATTTTTATTAGTTCTACTTCTGTCTATGCAACAATTAATAAAGTGATGACAGAAGAAGATGAAACTGTAAAAAGCCCATTAACAGAAATAGAAAATTTATTTAGAGAAAACACTTTTTTCGAAACCACTATTATTCGTTTTGCAGGTTTATTTGGTGGTGAAAGACATCCTGCAAATTGGTTTAAAAACGGACGAAAAATCCCACAACCAAAAGGTTTTGTAAATATGATTCATCAAGAGGATTGTATTGAAATTATTCACGAAATTATCAACCAAAATTGTTGGAATGAAATTTTTAATGCATGTTCTAATCATCATCCAACAAGAAGAGAATTTTATACTTTAGCTAAATTAAGCAAAGGTTTCGACCTTCCAGAATTTGAAGAAAATGAGGTTTATGAGTGGAAAATTATCAGTTCTAAAAAACTACAAAATGTTTTAGGATATGAATTTATTTACGATGATTTGCTTTCTATTTAAGTTTCAAAGTTTCAAAGTTTCAAAGTTTCAAAGTTTCAAAGTTGATAATTTTCCATTTTTGCTAAAAACTAAAAACCAACAACTAACTATACTTCCTTTTCCTCCAATAATTAAATACAAATCCAAAAGCAAACAAGAATATCAAAGGCAAAACTACATTTAAAAACTGCCAAAAGGTTCTTTCTTGATATGCTTTTTGCTTGTCTAAAATATTAATTTTTAAAGTCTTGTTTCGCAACTCCATTAAACCAGAGTCGTCTAACAAATAATCAACCGAATTTATTAAAAAATCTTTATTCCCAAAGCTTTGATTTGTCCATTTATCATGAGATAAATCAGTTGGTTTTCCTTTTAAAATTTGATTTTTACCAACATCACCATCAGCAATTACAATCATTTTATTTTGAGTTGCATTTTCTTTAAAAAGCGAAGTATTAAAAGGTTTGATACGATTTTTATATGCCGAATTAAAATTACCTTCTAATAAAATAGCAAATAATTGATTTCCAGAAATATAGTCTTTTTCTTCAGGCTCATTCGCAATAGATTGCAACTCAATAATTGTTGGAGTTCCTATTTTTTGGGTTAAAGGAGAACTCATTAATAATGGCGTTTTTTTAATGTTACTTTTTAAGGTATCAATCTGATTTGCAAACTGCAAACGAACAGGAGCTACATTTTTTGTAATAGCACTATTTGGGTTTCCACCAACCAAAGGATGATAAAACCAATCTAAATTTTTATATTGAGTTTGGTTGCCAATAGTTCCTGTAGCCAATGAAATTTGGGCAGCATATAAATCTTTAATCAAAGTTGTGTTGATGCGAATTCCGTAAGCAAACAATAAATCTGTTAAGCCCAAATCTCTTGGGTAAGCCAACATTTTTCCAGAAGACATTAAACTGTCTTGCTCTGCTTGCACATTGTCTAACATCCACAAAGTTTTACCTCCATTTGTAATAAACTGGTCTAAAACAAACTTTTCATCTGGAGTAAATTTTTCAGTCGGTTTTGCAATAATTGCCAAATCTAATGATGTTAAATCTAACAAAGTTTGTTGCGGATTTCTTGCAGCTGAATCCAAAGTAAATTTTGCTAATTTATATTTTTTAGCAACTTCACTTAAAAAACTATATTGATAAATGTCTTGTAATTCGCCATTTCCAGTAATAATAGCAACACTTTTGTTTTTATTTTGAATGATAGAATTAATGGCTTCGCTAAAACTATATTCTAAATTTTCAATCGCTTTTTGCAACTGTTCTTCTTGGCTTGCCACGATTGATGTTGGCAATAATGAAACTACTTTCGTTTTCTCTTCAAAATTGATTTCTGCCCAAGGAAAAATAATAGCTTCTGAGAGTTTTCCATCTTCTTCCACAGTTAACTGACTTGGCATCATTCCTTTTTTGATCAAGTCTTCACGTTGTTCATCAGGATTTTCGAATCGGATTTTAATGTTGCTATTTTTTACAGCCAATTCTTCTAAATATTGACGCGTTTCAACTTGCAGTCTTTTAAATTCTGATGGAAAATCGCCTTCTAAATAAACCGTAATAAAAAGCGGTTTTTTTACTTTTGATAAAATGGTATTTGTAGTTTCTGAAAGGGTGTATCTTTTATCCTCAGTTAAATCGAAACGTTTGTAAAACGATTGATTTGCAAAGTTTAAAACGATAATTCCAATCAATAAAAGTCCTATGTTTTTAATGTTTTTATTCATTGTCTAATCGAGTTTTAGTAATGAACAAAAAGAAAAAAGTAACACTTAAAAAGTAGACTATATCTCTAGTATCGATAACGCCTCTAGAAATACTTTTAAAATGCTCATTAATACCTAGTTTATTGATTGTCAACCTGCTATCTCCAAAAGAAGTTGCAATTGCATCAAACCCATAAAAAAGAAAAAACGTAATAAAAACCCCAAAAATAAATGCAACAATTTGATTTTTTGATAAAGTGGATGTAAATAAACCAATTGAAGTATAAGTTGCTGCTAAAAAAAGCAAACCAATATAAGAACCAATTGTGCTGCCAAAATCGATATTTCCAACAGGATTTCCTAATTGATAAACTGTGTAAACATATATAACAGTCGGAATTATGGCAATACAAACCAGTAGGAGCGAGGCTAAAAATTTACCTAAAACAATGTGCCAATCAGAAATGGGTTTTGTTTTTAAAAGTTCTATAGTTCCTGTGTTAAATTCATCTGCAAAACTTTTCATAGTGATTGCAGGAATCAGAAAAAGAAAAACCCAAGGAGCTAAATAAAAAAACGGAGTTACATCTGCAAAACCTGCGTTTAAGATGTTAAAATCGTCATTAAAAATAAATAAAAATAACCCATTAATGAGCAAGAAAACTCCAATCACTAAATAGGCAATTGGACTTGCAAAAAATGAGTTAAATTCTTTTTTTAAAATTGGAAACATTTATACTTTATATAATTTATAAATACTATTATTCTCAACATTTTTGCACTTTCTTTCTGGTTGAAAAATAAAATTACATTTCTCTAGTAACGCAATGGAAGGCGTATTATTTTTATGTGTAAAAGCTTCTACTGTATTTAGATTCATTTCTGAAAAACCATAATTTAGAACAGATTTCATTGCTTCAGACATGAAACCTTTTTGATGGTATTCAGGATTTAATTCATAACCAATTTCTGCATAATTACTTTCTAAATCAATTCTGTGATATACAATTGTTCCAATCATTTTATCATTAAATTCCATAGCCCAAAAAACACGATTTCTATTTTCAAATTCTTCATGACAAACTTGAATAAAATCTTCAGCTTCTTTTAAGTTTTTAGGCGTTTTTCTGGTAATTAATTTATGAACTTCTTCATTTGAGCGTAAATCAAAAATAGCTCCAACATCATCAAAATTAAGAGCTCTTAAAATTAATCTTTCTGTTTTTAAGATTGGAAATGTTACAAAATTAAAACTCATTATAATAAACTAACCTTTTTAGCTACACTCCAAGCCTCTGGCTTATTATTAAAATAAGTTTTAGTTTGTTGCCAAGTTTCTTTAAAAAAATCAGAATTTCTATAATTTTCTAAATCACTTTCATTTTCCCAATAGGAATAGGTAAAAAAGATTTCTGGGTTGTTTTTATCTTGGTATAATTCTAATAATGTACAGCCTTTGTTCGCTCTAATTTTGGCTTTTTTTTCATCAAACATATGTTGAAATTCGGCTATAAATTTTGAGTGTAAACTCATTTTTACAATTCTAACAAACATATTTATTAAGATATTGAGGTAAATTCTGGTTTAGATTCTGTAAAAAATTCAATAATAATTGGGTCTCTATATTCTAAACCTAATAAAGAAGCTGCACCACCCACTGTTTTTAAATTACTTCTATAAATTGCAATTTCTAAAAAACCAGCAGAGTTAAAAAGGGCTAGCTTATTACCATCAAATTGGCTAGAATCATTAGTGTTTTTACCAACAATTTCATTGTATTTATCGTAAATTTTATTAAAAGAATAACGAGATGCATTTATTTTAAAATTTCGTCCTTTACCAATATCATTAAACATCTTTTTACTAATGTTACTAATTACATTTCCGTAATTATCTATATATAAAACACCACCAATTATTTGGGTTTGGTTTTGATTTACTTTTGGTTGTATTTCAACGAGTTTTTTAAATTCGTATATTTCTTTTCCTATAACTGTTAGGTTTCCTCCACGTGCAATAAAGCAAGCCACTTGAACAAAAACATCTAGTACAGGAAAACTACTTTCTATTCTGTCGTGAATATTAATTTCTACAATTTTTGTTGGATGAATTTCTGATGCAATCATAGAAATTAAACCATTGTCTGGACAAACAAAAAAATGATTGTCTAGTTCTAAAGCGATGTGTTTATTGGTTTCGCTCAATTCTGAATCTACACCTACAATATGAATCGTTTTTTCTGGAAAACTTTTGTATGAGTTTTTTAAAATATAAGCAGTTTCTGTAATATTGAATGGAGAAATTTCGTGGGTAATATCTACAACTTTTGCGTCTGCTAATTCCGAATAAATAGCACCTTTAACAGCACCAACAAAGTGGTCTTTTGTTCCAAAATCGGTTGTTAATGTTATAAAAGACATTGCTTTTTCGACTGTTAATTAATTGTGTAAAAGTTGTTAACTATTTTAAGCAAATCTAATCAATTTAGCAGTTTTAATTACTATTTTTAATTTAATAATTCTTAGACTAACAGATATAAATTTAATCATTTGAACGAACGCATTATAGAGTTAACGGAAATTAATCCAAAAGATTTCTTTGGAACACAAAATAGTACCATAGAGCAGTTAAAAAAATACTTCCCAAAAATTAAAATTGTTGCAAGAGGAGCCAAGCTTAAAATTTATGGAGAGGCAGAACTTTTAAACGAATTCGAAATTCGTTTCGAACGGTTAATAAAGTATTTTAATAGATACAATAAATTGGATGATAACAGTATTGAACGTATTTTAACATCTACAGGAACTGAGGAAAAAACGAGTATTGCAAAAAGTACTAAAGATGTTTTAGTGCATGGTACAAATGGAAAATTGATAAAGCCTCAAACCGAAAATCAACGTAAAATGGTTACTTTGATGGACAAGAATGATATGCTTTTTGCTGTTGGACCTGCAGGAACTGGAAAAACGTATACAGCTGTTGCTTTGGCAGTTAGGGCTTTAAAAGAGAAAGAAGTAAGAAGAATCATTTTAACAAGACCTGCAGTTGAATCTGGAGAAAATTTAGGTTTTTTACCTGGAGATTTAAAAGAGAAATTAGATCCTTATATGCAACCTTTGTATGATGCTTTAAGAGACATGATACCTCACGAAAAATTAGAATCTCATTTAGAAAAAGGGATTATACAAATTGCTCCTTTAGCTTTTATGAGAGGTAGAACTTTAGATAATGCCTTTGTAATATTGGATGAAGCGCAAAATACAACCCACAATCAAATGAAAATGTTTTTAACAAGAATGGGTAAAAGCGCAAAGTTTATTATTACAGGTGATCCAGGTCAGATAGATTTACCCAGAAAACAAGTTTCGGGTTTAAAAGAATCTTTATTGGCTTTAAAAGATATAAATGGAATTGCACAGGTGTATTTAGACGATAAAGATGTGGTTAGACACAGGTTAGTAAAAGAAATTATTAGTGCTTATAAAAGTATAGAAACTGAATGATACACATAGAAAAAAGTAAATTAGGTTTACAAGATTATTTTTACATTGGCTATCTTTATTTAATAATTTTAGGCATAGTAAGTGATGCCATATTTTATGGGATTTTTGGAGTCTCTTATCTAAACTATACCACCATTTTAGATGCATTAATTTCACCCATAAGTTTATTAACAAATAACTGGAAAATTTCTTTATTCTTAGGTTTCATGTTTTGGATTATGTACTTGTATTTTACCAAATGGATGTTTAAATTCTATGCATATTTAAGAACAAAAAAATGGTATAAAAAGTTATATGATATAGAAAAATGGGATAAAAAATATGAAGAGTTAGGCAAGAAAAAAAACATATTTCCTGGCATGATGTTTATCTTTTTTCTGTTGTTTGTTTCTATGAGAACTGGCATGGGAATAGGAATGAAATATAAGTTTGCAAACAAAGAAATAATCCCAAATCACACTTTAATTTTTAAAGATAACTCTAGATTAGATGTGCATAAAATTGGGCAGAATTCTGCTTATTTCTTCTATTTTATTCCTGGCGAAAAAGTAATTACTGCAACACCAATTGCAGATAATTTAAAACAGATAAAATTATTACCAAAGTAAAATTTTACGAATTACTTAGAATTTGATACGATTTTTGTTAGTATTCACATAGAAATCAGACTGTATATAATAATGATTCTGTATTTTTGTTTCTAATGAAAAAAGCCATTTTTTTACTGTTACTTTCTTTATGGTTTTCTAGATATTATTCACAATGTCCACCTCCAGGAACTGTTACTTTAGCATCTCAAACCGATGTTAATGAGTTCGCTGCCAATTACGGAACTTGTAATGTTATTACTGGAGATGTAATAATTCTTTCTGGATTTGTTCAAGACAATAGTGAAGTTTTTTCTGAAATTACAGATTTAACACCTTTAAATTTTTTAAAAAATGTTAATGGTAATTTAAAAATTACAGCGAATATTAACGAACTTATTGGGTTTAATAATTTAATACAAGTAAGAGGCGATTTAGAAATCACCAATTGTAAATTCCTTAAATCAATTTCTGGTTTTAATAAATTGCAATTCGCACATGATGTTGTTATTGCATTAAATCCTGTTTTAGAAAGAGTAGAGGGTTTTAAAGAAATCGAAACAATTACTTTTAGTTTAAAAATTGGTTTTGGAGATCAGTTAAAAGAAGTAAGTGGTTTCGAGAATCTAAAAATAATAAAAGAAGAATTAAATATAAGTGAAAATCCTTTTTTAACTAAAGTTCCATCCTTTAATAATCTAATTGAAATTGTAGATGATTTAAACTTTACATCCAATCCTAGCTTAAATTTAATTGATGGTTTTAACGAGTTAATAAGCATTGGTAACGATTTAAATATAGAAGCTACAAAAGTAATTTCTGGTTTTAATAAATTAGAAAGAATAGGCAATTACTTTGATTTAAGAGGCTTAGGTATGGAAGAAATACCAAGTTTTAATAACTTAGAAGAAGTTGGTGCCGGTTTTAGAATAGCGAATACAGATATTAAAAGTATAAACGGTTTTAATAAACTTTTAAAAGTTGGTAATATAAATTTTTTAGAAGATTGGTTTATTCTATCTAACAACTCAAAATTAAACCAGGTAACAGGTTTTGGCAGTTTTATTTTTGTAGATGGAAACCTCGAAGTTAAAAATAACATCTTATTACAAAACTGTTCTTGGTTGTGTAATATTATCAATAATGGAGAAATAACAAAAGATTTAATAATCCAAAATAATTTAGGAGATTGTTTAACTGCAGCAAAAATTATTGAAATATGTGATCCAGATTTTGATGATGATGGAGTAGCAGATGTAATCGATTTTGATGATGATAATGATGGAATATTAGACACAGTAGAAGGAAATGGAATTACAGATTCAGATAATGATGGTTTCCCAGATTCTAAAGATTTAGACAGTGATAATGATGGATGTTTTGATGTAATTGAAGCAGGTTTTGAAGATCAAAATTCAGATGGAATTTTAGGAGATTTACCCAATAATGTAGATATAAATGGTTTAATTACCAATGAAGCGACTGGTTATACAACACCAACAGATAAGAATAATAATGGTATTTTCGATTTTCAAGAGGCAAGTAATACAGATCCTGGAAGCAATGGATTGGTTCAGTTGTGTTTAAACTCTCCAATTAAAGATTTATTTACTGTTTTAAATGGAAACCCAGACAGAGGTGGAAGTTGGGTTCCAAGTTTGGCAAGTGGTTCAGGAGAATTTAATCCTTTAAAAGATAAACCTGGTGTTTATACTTACATTCATTCAGACCCAACTTGTGGCCAGAGAAGTGCACAGGTTTTAGTAGATATTCCATCAACGTTAACTGCTGGAGAAGATACTGAAGTTGTATTTTGCAATCAAATAACACAAGTTGATCTTTTTAATTTTATCGAGGGAAATCCAAGCAAAGGGGGTTATTGGGCTCCTCAATTAGAAAGCACAACAAATATTTTTAATCCACAAAGAGACTTAAATACAGAATATACCTATACTGTAATTGATGATTTTTGTGGAGAAATTTCATCAAAAATTACAGTAAAAAACATTACCAAACCAAATGCAGGAATTGGTACAAAAATTCAAGTTTGCGAATATGTACCGAGTTTTAGTTTATTTGATCTCTTAGAAGGTAACCCAGATGCAAACGGAACTTGGTTTCCATCTTTACCAAATGGTATTTTCGACCCAAGCCTTAACGTTTCAGGCAACTATTCTTACACTATAGATAATGGAGCTTGTGGCAGTGAAACATCAATTGTAGAAGTAGAAGTTTTAACAAATTCCTCTTTAAATAACGTTTCAATTAAAGTAAACGATTTTTCTTCTAAAAATAATTCTATACAAGTTTTGGTTTTTTCTGATAGAGAATACGAATATTCAATTGATGGTTTTAATTATCAAATAGAAAATATATTTAACCAAATAAAAGGAGGTGAGCAAACTGTTTATATAAGAGGAGTTGATGGCTGTGAGTACTATACAGAAACGGTTTTTGTAAAATCGTATCCAGGTTTTTTTACACCAAATAACGATGGAAGTAATGATGTTTGGAGATTAAAAGATTTTCCAGATGTAAATTATACCATATACATTTATAACAGATATGGTAAATTAATAAAAGAATTCAAAAGTTCTTCTGGTTTTTGGGATGGCACTTATCAAGGTAAAAATGTGCAATCATCAAACTATTATTTTAAAGTAGTTACAGAAACAGGTGAAGTTTTGCATGGCAATTTTTCTTTATTAAGAAAATAATATCCTAAAAATTAACTTATTTTTGCCTAAACAGCAATTCTGAATTCATGAACACAATTAACGAAACAAATTTTCAGTTTCCACATCAAAAATCAATTTATAAAGGTAAAGTTAGGGAGGTTTATAATATAGATAATCAGCTTTTAGTGATGATTGCCACAGATAGATTGTCTGCTTTCGATGTTATTTTACCAAAACAAATTCCTTTTAAAGGTCAGATTTTAAATCAGATTGCAACAAAAATGATGAAAGATACTGCAGATGTTGTTCCAAATTGGTTAATAGCAAATCCTGATGAAAATGTCGCAATTGGTCATTTGTGTGAACCTTTTAAAGTAGAAATGGTAATTCGTGGATACTTATCTGGTCATGCAGCTCGTGAATATAAATTAGGAAAAAGAGTTTTGTGTGGCGTAGAAATGCCTGAAGGATTGAAGGAAAATGATAAATTTCCAACACCAATTATTACTCCATCAACCAAAGCAGATAATGGCGAACATGATGAAGATATTTCTAGAGAAGCCATTTTAGAAAAAGGAATTGTTTCAGAAAAGGACTACTTAGTTGTAGAAGATTATACCAGAAAACTTTTTAAAAGAGGAACAGAAATTGCTGCAAAAAGAGGTTTAATTTTGGTGGATACAAAATACGAATTTGGTAAAACAAAAGATGGTAAAATTGTACTGATTGATGAAATTCACACACCAGATTCTTCTCGTTATTTTTATGCAGATGGATATCAAGAAAGACAAAATACAGGAGAAGCGCAAAAGCAATTATCGAAAGAATTTGTGCGTCAGTGGCTAATAGAAAATGGTTTTCAGGGAAAAACTGGGCAACAAATTCCAGAGATGTCAGATGAAAAAATTATCGAAATTTCGAATAGATACATTGAGTTGTATGAACAAATTACAGGAGAAGAGTTTATAAAAGCAAAAACAGAAAATGTTTTAAATAGAATAGAAAAAAATGTTTTAGATTTTTTATCTATATAAATGAAAGCAGTAACTATTAAACAACTCAAAGACGAGCTTTCCCATAAATCTGGAGCCGAGTTAAAAGAGTTGTGCTTACATTTATCTAGGTTTAAAAAAGAGAATAAAGAATTACTTACCTATTTGTTGTTTGAATCTCATGATGAAGATTCATATATTTTATCCATAAAAAACCAAATGGATGAACAATTTTATGAGATAAACACAAAAAGTTATTTTTACATTAGAAAGAGTGTTCGTAAAATTTTATCACTCACAAAAAAATACATCAGATACTCTAAAAAGAAAGAAACAGAGACTGAGTTATTACTGTATTTCTGTAAAAAATTAATGGAAATGAAGCCTTCTATAAAAAGAAGTCAGCGTTTACAGAATGTTTTTGATGCACAAGTTCGAATGATTAAAAAAGCGATTGATAAATTGCATGAAGATTTACAATACGATTATCAATTAGAATTAGACAATTTATTAGAAAATGACTAAAGAAAGACCAATTTTACCGAACTTAATAAATGCAAATACAACAGAAACTGAAACATTTCAAAATGAGGTTTTAAGACCTATTATTAAAATGCAACACGATTTGTTAATTGCTTTCTTTAAGAGTTATCTAGAAAAAAGAAAAATTGATTTTATAGTTTTATCAGAACAAAAGAAAAGAGCCAAAATTAAATCGGTTTTGGAAAAGGATATTCAGTTTAAAAATACTATTATTGGCAGTGTTTTGGGGCATTTTACTATAGATGAATATGAAGCTTACAATAAGAATTCATCTGAGTTTAATAGAAGAATTACCAAAATAATAATTCAAAGGCTACAAGATTCTATTTTAGAATTGAAATAAAAAACCGCTGCAAATTGCAGCGGTTTCAATCAATCAACCAAAAAACTTCCTGTTGTAAATACGCTCAAAAGCGAGAACTATAAGAAGTATATTATAAATAATTTTTTCAACTTTTACTACAAATATAGTTATAAATATGTTTAATAAAAAGTTAAAATTAATAAACAATAGTTAAATTTATTTATAGGTTCTATAAGATAATTTAATCTATTAATTATTGAGGCATTACAACAGTATCAATAGCGTGTATTACACCATTAGAAGCAGCTACATCAGCAATAACAACAGTAGAAACATTTCCTTTAACGTCAGTTAAAATAACCTTACCGTCTTTTAAAGAAGCAGTAATTATACCACCTTGTACTGTTTTAATAGCAAATTTACCATTGTTAGCTTTTATAGCCTTAATCACATCGCTTGCTACAAATTTTCCAGCAACAACATGGTATGTTAAAATAGCAGTCAATAATTCTTTATTTTCTGGCTTTAACAAAGTGCCAACTGTACCTTCAGGTAATTTTGCAAAAGCATCATTTACAGGAGCAAAAACTGTAAAAGGTCCATCTCCATTTAAAACGTCTACTAAACCAGCTGCTTTCACTGCAGCAACCAAAGTTGTAAAGTTTTCATTGCCAGCAGCTACACCAACAATAGTTTTTTCTTCATTATTTTTTTTATCATTTTTAGGATCGGTGTCAATTGCATAGCTACCTACTGAAATCATAATTGCGAATAATGTTGATGGAATTAATTTTTTGAAATTCATAATTTTTTGTTTTAAGTTTCTACAAAAGTAGTTTAGCTTTTGATTAATCTTGTTTAATATTATGTTAAAAAAAATAAACAAAAACTTAAAGTTTTCTAAATAAAAAAAACCGCTGAATAGCGGTTTTAATTTTTTCTAAGTAATAATTTGTTATTCAGATGATAATCTTTTCTGATATCTGCCTTGTACAATATCTACAATGATTAAAATTGCAATTACAAAATAGAAAGTAGTTTTACTCATTGGCACAATTTCTTCACCAAAAAGTTTTATATGTGCTAAATGGCCTCCTTCCGTAATTAACATGATTCCCACTATAAATAGGATGAACAACCCTAAAACTTCATACATTCTGTTTTTTGCTAAAAACGAGGAAACTTTATCAGCTAAAAATAACATTAACAAGCCACTGATTACAATTGCAATTGCCATTATTACAAAAGCTGTAGTAGAGTTTTTAATTTCGCTAGTAAGACCAATTGCAGCCAAAATAGAATCGAAAGAAAAAACTAAATTCATTATTACAATGCTAACAATTGCAGCATTTGCAGTTTTTTTACTGCCAGTATCAACCATATTAGATTTTTCTAAATTAGGTGTTCCTATCATATGCCAAATTTCTTTTATGGCTGTGTATATAATAAATCCACCTCCTAAAAGAACTATAATGCTATGTCCATTAAAAGCAAACTTTACAACATCTTCTATACCTCCTGTTAAAAAAGAAAAAGGTTCTTTAAAATAATCGATAATAGAAACTAATAAAAATAATAGTACAATTCTTAAAACGATTGCTACTAAAATACCAACTTTTCTGACTCTTTGTTGCTCAATTACAGGCGCTTTTTTAGATTCTAAAGAAATATAAAGCAAGTTGTCAAAGCCCAAAACAGCCTGAAGCATTACCAACATTAAAAGAGTAAAAATATTTTCTAACATATTTAAGTAATTAATTTGTAGTTGATTTCAAAGATATTTGTTCAATGAGAATAAAACAATCAATTTTAATAAAATTTAACTTTTATCAATTTAAATTAAATGTTTCCATAAAATTTTTAAACCTACTATTGCAATTAAGATTGCTGTTGCTTTTTTTAGTTGAATAGGGGTAAAATACTTATTGCTTATTCTTCTTCCTATTTGTCCACCAATAAATACTGTTATCATTAATGTTGATGTTAACGTCCAATCAATTTCAAAATCAGGATTTGAGTATTGCCCCAACAACCCTGCAATGGAATTAACTAAAATAAAAAAACTTGCAGTAGCTGCTATTTTTTTAGGTGTATCCCAATTTGTAAGGTGTAAAAGTGGCGCTAAAAAAATACCACCACCAATTCCAACAACCCCCGAAATAAAACCTATTAGCCCCCCATAACTTGCATTTTTCATAATATTTTGCGGTATGTTTTTTATATCTGAAGAAATAATTCGTTTAGAACTCCACATAGTAATCGCAGCAAATAAAAGTGTAAAACCTAATAAAATAAAAAAGAATTGTTGACTTATTTTTATATATCCACCTAAAAAAGCGAATGGAATACTGCATAAAACAATTGGTATTATTTTTAACCAATCTAATTTTTTTTGATGATGAAATAAAATTACGTTTCCAAAAACAACCACAATATTGCACAATAAAGCTGTGGCTCTTATTTGTGTAAAAACAATACTTGTTAATGCCAAAATAGCTAAATAACTCGAGCCACCACCAAAACCAACAGACGAGTATAGGGTAGAAATGACAAAAAATAAAAGTATAATATACAGATAGTTACTAAATAAATCAATGTATAATTGTAACATGAAATTGGTAGAATTAGATATTTAAAAATTTACAACTTAATTTATATTGCAACAAATTAACAATAATCACAACTAAATATGGCATCAGAAAACAAAAAAAAATATTGGAAAAAAAATGTGAGGTACTTAATTATTCTTTTAAGTATCTGGTTTATAGTTTCCTTTTTATTCGGAATTATTTTGGTGGATGAGCTAAATACCATAAAAATGGGAGGATTTAAACTTGGTTTTTGGTTTGCGCAACAAGGTTCAATTTATGTGTTTGTAATTCTGATTTTTGTGTATATAAAACTAATGAATAAGCTCGATAAAGAATACGGATTTAACGAAAAATAAAAACATAAAATTATGAGTATTCAAGTTTGGACGTGGATTTTAGTAGGAATAACTTTTGCATTATACATAGGTATTGCTATTTATACAAGGGCAGGATCTACAAAAGAGTTTTATGTTGCTGGTGGTGGAGTTTCTCCATTAGCAAATGGTTTGGCAACAGCAGCAGATTGGATGTCTGCAGCTTCTTTTATTTCTATGGCAGGCATTATTTCTTTTAATGGTTATGATGGTTCTGTGTATTTAATGGGTTGGACAGGTGGTTATGTATTATTAGCATTATTATTAGCTCCATATTTAAGAAAATTTGGAAAATTTACAGTTCCCGATTTTATAGGAGATCGTTATTATTCCAATACAGCTAGAAGTGTAGCTGTTTTCTGTGCACTTTTAATTTCGTTCACTTATGTTGCAGGTCAAATGCGTGGAGTTGGTTTGGTTTTCTCACGTTTTTTAGAAGTTGATATTAATACAGGTGTTATTATTGGAATGATAATCGTGCTTTTTTACGCGGTTTTAGGAGGAATGAAAGGAATAACCTACACCCAAGTTGCGCAATATTGTGTATTAATTTTTGCTTTTATGGTGCCAGCCATTTTTATATCCATTCAAATGACAGGGAATCCTATTCCTCAATTAGGTTTTGGTGGTGCAGACGAAAGTGGTGTTTATTTATTAGATAAATTAGATGGCTTGCACAAAGAACTTGGTTTCGCAGAATACACTTCTGGTAGTAAATCTACTTTAGATGTTTTTCTAATTACAGCAGCATTAATGGTAGGTACAGCAGGTTTACCTCATGTAATTGTTCGTTTTTTTACTGTTAAAAAAGTTTCAGATGCACGTAAATCTGCAGGTTGGGCACTATTGTTTATTGCTATTTTATACACAACAGCTCCAGCAATTTCGGTTTTCTCTAGAACCAATTTAATAGAAACTGTTAGTAATCAAGAGTATTCAAGTTTACCAGAATGGTTTTCTAATTGGGAAAAAACAGGTTTAATTGTTTTTGATGATAAAAATAATGATGGTAAAGTTCAATATGTAGCAGATGCTTCTAAAAACGAACTAACTGTTGATAAAGATATTATGGTTTTAGCAAACCCGGAAATTGCTGGTTTGCCAAATTGGGTCATTGCTTTGGTTGCTGCAGGAGGTTTGGCAGCAGCTTTGTCTACAGCAGCAGGCTTATTATTGGTAATTTCATCATCAGTTTCTCACGATTTAATCAAGAAAATGATCAACCCAAATATTACAGAAAAAGGTGAATTAATCGCTGCAAGATTATCTGCAGTGGTTGCAGTTTGTGTGGCTGGTTATTTTGGAATTAATCCACCAGATTTTGTGGCAGCCACAGTTGCTTTGGCTTTTGGTTTGGCAGCTGCTTCGTTTTTCCCAGCCATTGTTTTGGGGATTTTTAGCTTAAGAATGAACAAAGAAGGCGCCATTTCAGGAATGGTAGTAGGTATTTTATTGATGCTTTTTTACATGCTAAAATTTAAGTTCGATTGGTTTGGTGGTGGCTCTAAAGAAGATTGGTGGTTTGGAATTTCACCAGAAGGTTTTGGTACCATTGCTATGTGTGCAAATTTTTTAGTATCAATAGTTATTTCTAAATTTACACCAGCACCACCTTTAGAAGTGCAAGAAATTGTAGAAAATATTAGAATTCCTAGTGGAGCAGGAGAAGCTACTCACTAAAAATCAATAACCATCAAGAAATAAGCAGAAATGAGTAATTATCACATTAAACATTTAGAAGAATATTTTCAAGTTTATAGAAAGTCGGTTCGTGAACCTGAGAATTTTTGGGAAGAAATAGCAGAAGAGCATTTTTTATGGCGAAAAAAATGGGATAAAGTTTTAAATTGGGATTTTACAAAACCCGAAATCAAATGGTTTCAAGGTGCAAAATTAAACATCACAGAAAATTGTATTGATAGGCATTTAGCTACAAGAGCCAATAAAACTGCAATTTTATTTGAACCAAATAATCCTGATGAGTTAGCAGAACATATTACATACAGACAGTTGTATGAACGTGTAAATCAGTTTGCAAATGTGTTAAAAGAACAGGGCATTCAAAAAGGAGACCGCGTTTGTATTTATGTTCCAATGATTCCTGAGCTGGCAATTGCTACTTTGGCTTGTGCCAGAATTGGTGCAATTCATTCAGTTGTTTTTGCAGGTTTTTCGTCTACAGCATTGGCAACTAGAATTAATGATTCTAATTGTAAAATGGTTATTACTTCAGATGGTTCTTACAGAGGAGCAAAATCTATCGATTTAAAAGGAATTGTAGATGAAGCTTTGGAAAAATGTCATTGTGTAGAAACGGTTTTGGTAGCAAAACGAATTTCATCAGAAATAAATATGAAAGAAGGTCGTGATAAATGGTTGCAACCTTTATTAGATGAAGCTTTGAAAGAATGTGAAGCAGAAATTATGGATGCAGAAGATCCGTTATTTATTTTGTACACTTCTGGTTCTACAGGAAAACCAAAAGGAATGGTGCATACCACAGCAGGATACATGGTTTATGCAGCCTATACTTTTAAAAATGCTTTTCAATATAAAGAAAATGATGTTTATTGGTGCACAGCAGATATTGGGTGGATTACTGGACATTCTTACATAGTTTATGGACCTTTAGCAAATGGAGCAACCACTATTTTGTTTGAAGGTGTGCCAAGTTATCCAGATTTTGGTCGTTTTTGGGAAATTGTTCAAAAGCACAAAGTAACTCAATTTTATACAGCACCTACAGCTATTAGAGCTTTGGCAAAACATGGAACAGAATTGGTAGATACGTATGATTTATCATCTTTAAAAGTATTGGGTTCTGTTGGAGAGCCTATTAATGAAGAAGCTTGGCATTGGTACAATGAAACGATTGGAAAAAAGAAAAGTCCGATTATAGATACTTGGTGGCAAACAGAAACTGGAGGAATGATGATTACTCCAATTCCCTATGTAACACCTACAAAACCAACCTATGCAACATTACCATTTATTGGCATTCAACCCTGTTTAATGGATGAAAATGGTAACGAATTAAAAGGCAATCAAGTTGATGGAAGATTGTGTATTAAATTTCCTTGGCCAAGCATTGCAAGAACAATTTGGGGAGATCATCAACGATATAAAGAAACCTATTTTTCGGCTTATGAAAATAAATATTTTACAGGTGATGGTGCTTTAAGAGACGAAGTTGGTTATTACAGAATTACAGGTAGGGTAGATGATGTAATTATTGTGTCTGGGCATAATTTAGGAACAGCACCTATTGAGGATGCAATTAACGAACATCCTGCAGTTGCAGAAAGTGCCATTGTTGGTTTTCCACATGACATCAAAGGAAGTGCTTTGTATGGTTACATTACTTTAAAAGATATTGGAGAAAGTAGAGATCATAACAATTTAAAAAAGGAAATCAATCAATTAATTTCTGATAGAATTGGACCAATAGCTAAACTAGATAAAATTCAGTTTACAGAAGGATTGCCAAAAACACGATCAGGAAAAATTATGAGACGTATTTTACGAAAAATAGCTTGTAATGAAATTGATAATTTGGGTGATGTATCAACACTTTTAAATCCTGAAGTTGTACAAAGTATTATTGATAATCGATTGTAAACAAAAATTTTAATCCATATTTCTAGACCTTACAGATTTTAAAAACCTGTGAGGTCTTTTTTATTATCTTAACTTTGCAATTATGTCATACTTCGTTTCAATGGCACACAAATTGACATCCTTATTTGATTTTCATCTTCAATATAATTTATGCAACATCTTAAAGAGAATAAAAAGAGTGATAAAAAATCCTCAGTTTCCATACTAACCGCTTTTAAAACAATTATTTGGCCAAGAAGAAATTTGGTTTTTGTGGGGTTGATTTTAATTGTAATCAGCAGATTATCAAGTTTAGTTTTGCCTTGGAAAAGTAAAGCGCTGTTAGATGATGTAATTCCGAATAAAGACTATGAGCAACTGTACAATTTATTGTTAATTGTAGGAATTGCAATTTTAATTCAAGCTATAACTTCGTTTTTATTAACCCGAATTTTAAGTGTACAAGCACAATATTTAATATCAGAATTAAGAGCGCAAGTGCAGAAAAAAGTACTATCTCTGCCTATTAGTTTTTTCGACAATACAAAATCTGGAGCATTGGTTTCAAGAATTATGAGTGATGTAGAAGGTGTAAGAAATTTAATAGGAACAGGTTTGGTGCAATTAGTTGGAGGTACAATTACAGCAGTAATTTCTATGGTTTTGTTGATAAGAATAAGTCCTTCTATGACATTTTTTGTGTTGCTACCTGTTGCAGTTTTTGGTTTTGTAGCATTAAAAGCATTCAAATATATTCGACCAATTTTTAGAAATAGAGCTGTAATTAATGCAGAAGTAAATGGAAGATTGATAGAAACCTTAGCAGGAGTTAGAGTGATAAAAGCCTTTAATGCAGAAGCGCAAGAAAACGAAACTTTTGAAAAAGGTGTAGAAAAATTATTTCAGAATGTGAAGAAAAGTTTAACTGCCACTGCTTTAATGACAAGTTCGTCTGCTTTTTTATTAGGATTGGCTTCTACAGGAATTATGGGAATTGGAGGTTATAAAATTATGACTGGCGATTTAACAGTTGGTGATTTTTTATCATTTACATTATTACTCGGTTTTATGATTGCACCCATTGTGCAAATGAGCAATATTGGTAGTCAATTAACAGAAGCACTTGCAGGTTTAGATAGAACAGAAGAGCTAATGAATATGCCAGCTGAAGAAGATGATGAAAACAGAACAGTTGTTTTAGAAAATTTACAAGGAGAAATTATTTTTGACGATGTTTCCTTCGCCTATGAAAAAGGAAAAGAAGTATTGAACAATATTAGTTTTAAAGTTCCTTCTGGTTCTGTAACTGCTTTGGTTGGGAGTTCAGGTTCTGGAAAAAGTACAATTGCAGGTTTATCAGCAACATTTTTAAACCCTAAATCTGGTAAAATTACCATTGATAATCATGATATTTCTAAAGTAAAGTTAAATAGTTATCGTAAAAATTTAGGGGTTGTTTTACAAGACGAATTTTTGTTTGAAGGAACGATTAGAGAAAACATTTTATTTCCAAGACCAAATGCATCAGAAGAGGAATTACAAAGTGCTGTAAACGCAGCTTATGTAAATGAATTTACAGACAGATTTAATAATGGTTTAGATACCTTAATTGGCGAAAGAGGTGTAAAACTTTCTGGAGGACAAAGACAACGTTTGGCAATTGCAAGAGCTATTTTGGCAAATCCAAAAATTATTATTTTAGACGAAGCCACTTCTAATTTAGATACTGAAAGTGAAGGATTAATTCAACAAAGTTTATCACAATTGGTAAAAGATAGAACAACAATTGTTATTGCCCACAGATTAAGTACTATTAAAAAAGCAGATCAAATTTTAGTGATAGAAGCTGGTAGCATTGTGGAAAGAGGAACACATGATGAGCTAATTGCCCTAGAAGGTAGATATTTTGATTTGTATACCTATCAATCTAGAATCTAGAAAGTAACTTAAATTATTTGTAATATTGATATAAGATTAACGACTTTATCAAAAATAAAATCAAACCAAAAATGAAAAAAGTATTTTTATTATTTGCTTTATTTAGTATAATTTCTTGCAAAAATGATGCAAAAAAATCATCAGAAAATGAAATTGAAAAAGAGGAAATTAAAACTGTACAAGAAGAAAATTTTCCAGAAGAATTGGGGAAAGTTTTCCAAACTCATGGAGGAATTAATACTTGGAGAAAAGCACAAATTTTGTCATTTAACAAAGGAGAAGAGATTCATACAACAGATTTGCATTCGAGAAAAACAGTAATTAATTCGCCAACGTATTCTTTGGGTTTTGATGGCAAAGAGGTTTGGCTAGATGAGGAAAAAGCAGGGACTTATAAAGGGAATCCAATATTTTACTACAACTTATATTTCTATTTTTATGCAATGCCTTTTGTGTTGGCAGATGATGGAATTATCTATGAAAAATCCAAAGCTATTTCTTTTAAAGGAATAGAGTATCCAGGTTTTAAAATATCCTACAAAGCAAATATTGGTAATTCTTCTGAAGATAATTACATTATTTATTACAACCCAAAAACGTTTCAAATGGAATGGTTAGCGTATACAGTTACTTTCAATTCTAAAGAGCCAAGTGAAAAATACAATCTCATAAAATACAACAAATGGGAAAACGTAAATGGCTTAATTTTGCCACGAGAAATCACTTGGTTTCAAAAAGATGAAAAAGGAAACCCAACAGAACCAGCAAGACCAGCAACAGAATTTACTTTACCATTACTAAGTCAAGGTAAATTAGCAGATTCGTTTTTTGAAAAGCCAGCTAAATAGAGCAGTGTTATTTTGAGATGTCATTCATGCGAAAGCAGCAATTTTAATTTAAGTGCTCAACAATCTTATCATAAACAGAAACATAATACTCATGGAACCTTGAAAGCAAAACGTTTTCGAGGTTTTTTGTATCTTTTAATACTGATAAATCAAAGAGTTTTATATCGTCAACTTCTTCTGTTTGTATTTTTAATGTTGATAAAGGAACTTTTAATTCAGCTATAAAAACATGATGATGTTCATTGTCTATAATGCCATTATCATGAGTAACTTGATGAATTCTCGTCCCAATTTTAATCAAATCCTTTTCTTGTAATTCAAGTCCAATTTCTTCAAAAACCTCTCTTTTAGCAGCTCTTAATACACTTTCACTAGCAGCAATATGGCCTGCTACAGAAATATCCCACAAACCTGGAAATACTTTTTTGGTCATGGCTCTTTTTTGAAGGAGTACTTTTTTTTCAGCAGTAAATAACCAAATATGCACAGTTGCATGAAACCAACCGTTTTTATGTGCTTCCGATTTTAAAGCACTTTTTCCTGTTGGTTTTCCTTCTGGAGTTAAAATGTCTATTAGTTCATCCATTTACAAACAAGCTAAAATACAGTCTGTTAATTTTTTAAAATCTTCTTTAGTATTGTATAAATGACAAGAAAGTCTGATGTAATTTCCACGAAAAGATATAAAAATATTCGCTTCTCTTAGTTTTGATTTTAGCAATTGAATATCCAATTCCTTTGGTAATTCAACTCCAAATAAATGATGTGTTCTAAAATTTTCATCTTCTACAAAACAACCTGTATTTTTTAAAGTGATAACAGCCTCAGATGTAATTTCTTCGCAATATTCTTGTACAGCTTTTGGTGTCCAAATTAAAATTTGTTTTAAAGCTTCAATTTGCATTTTTACATGAATAAAACTTGCATGCTCACCTACAGAATATCTGTTTGCCAAAGGTTTATAATCTGTTTGATATTCGGTTAAACCAACCATTTTTTCGCTATGTAAACGATTAGACCAATTTTCTTCTAACGGATTTCCATCATCAAAATATTCTCCAAAATAAGCATATCCACAACCATAAGGTCCAAAAAGCCATTTATAACCTGCACAAATTAAAGCATCTGGCTGAATTTCTTTTACTGAAAAAGGCAAGGCACCAATAGATTGACTTCCGTCAATAATTAATAAAGAATTATGTTCTGTGGCTTTTTTTCTGATAGATTTTAAATCGAATAAAGTTCCATTTGCCCAATGAATATTACCAAGAGCAACCACTTTTGTTTTATCAGAAATGGAATTTAAAATAGCTGTATTCCAGTTTTTTCCACGATTTTCTGTGGATTTTGGCATGGAAACTATCGTTAGTTTTGCATCAAATTTATTGGCTAACTTTTCCCAAACATAATAATTGCTTGGAAACTGACTTTCTACTAACAAAATTTCATCCTCTTTTTTTAAAATGATGTTATTAGCAGCTGTTGCTAATCCATAAGATGCAGAAGGAATGTTTGCAATTCTATTGTAATCATCAACATCAATAATTTTTGCGAATAATTTTTTAACCTCTTTTACAGGTTCAAAATAACTATCACCAACAATTTTATAAGGATGACTTTTTTCCAAAACGCCCTTAATTCCTGCTTGTTCCACTGCTTTAAAAGATGGAGATTGACTCGCAATATTTAAGTAAATAATTTCTTCTGGAATGCTAAAAAGATGTTTTTGGTTGGTTAATTTCATTTTTAATGATTTAAAAAGATGTCAGTTCGAGTTATTTTTATTGAAATGTTAATGTAAATAAAAATTGTATCGAGAACTTTTAACCTTTTGTATTAACGAGTTCTCGATACAAATTTTTAACTTCGTTAGCTATCTTCAATCAAAATATATTTTGATTTCGATAATCTCAAAATCACTCGAACTGACAGAATTATAACTTATTACTCAAAATAAGAAAAAGTTTCCCCATCTTTTATATTCAATAAAGTTTCATAAATCATTTTAATAACGTTTTCTACATCTTCTCTATGAACCATTTCTACTGTGGTATGCATGTATCTTAAAGGCAAAGAAATTAATGCAGAAGCAACACCTCCATTGCTGTATGCAAAAGCATCTGTATCTGTTCCTGTTGCTCTAGACAATGCAGAACGTTGAAAAGGAATGTTATTTTTCTCTGCAGTTTCTGTAATTAAATCTCTTAATTTTTGTTGTACTGCAGGTGCATAAGCCACAACAGGACCTTTACCCAATTCTAAAAGACCAGCCGTTTTTTTCTCAATCATTGGTGTGGTTGTGTCATGGGTAACATCTGTACAAATTGCAACATTTGGTTTAATGGTGTGCGTAATCATTTCTGCACCTCGTAAACCAATTTCTTCTTGCACAGAATTGGTTACATACAAACCAAAAGGCAACGTTTTCTTGTTTTCTTTTAATAAACGAGCAACTTCTGCAATCATAAAACCACCCATTCTATTATCTAAAGCTCTACAAACAAATTTGTTACTATTTAAAATATGAAAAGTATCTGGATACGTAATTACGCAACCAATATGAATTCCTAAATCTTCTACTTCTTTTTTAGTTGCACAACCTGTATCAATAAAAATATTGTCTGGTTTTGGGGCTTCTTCTTTTGCTTTGTCTCTTGTATGGATTGCTGGCCAGCCAAAAACACCTTTTATAATGCCGTTTTTTGTATGAATATTTACAATTTTACTTGGCGCGATTTGATGATCTGAACCACCATTTCTAATCACATAAATTAAGCCATTATCAGAAATGTAGTTTACATACCAAGAAATTTCATCTGCATGTCCTTCTATAACTACTTTGTATTTTGCATCTGGATTAATTACACCAACAGCAGAACCATAAGTGTCTGTTATAAAGGTATCTACGTAAGGTTTTAGATAGTCCATCCAAATTTTCTGACCTTCCCACTCGTAACCAGTTGGAGCTGCATTGTTTAAATATTTTTCTAAAAAGTCTAATGATTTTTTATTTAAGATTGATTTTTTTGACATAATGTATTTTCTATTTTGATGTAAAAATAAAACTCTTTTTTAGGATTAACATTAAAATAATCACAAAAAAGTGTAACAAAAGTCCGTATTTTTACACTCATCTAAAAAATAAAAATCTACGATAAAACCAGCAAAATGAAGTTAGTTATAAAAAATCTTACGAAAACTTATAAAAATGGCGTGAAAGCTATAGACGATTTAAACCTAGAAATTGGCACAGGAATGTTTGGTTTATTGGGGCCAAATGGAGCAGGAAAATCATCTTTAATGAGAACTATTGCAACTTTACAAAGTCCAGATGCTGGGTCTATTTTTTTTGGTGATATTAATGTTTTAGAAGACAAAATGTCTTTAAGAAAAGTGTTAGGTTATTTGCCTCAATCTTTTGGAGTGTACCCAAAAATGTCTGCTGAAGAATTGTTAGATTATTTTGCAACTTTAAAAGGAGTTGCGAGTAAAACTGATAGACAAAAATTAGTAAAAGAAGTTTTAGAAATTACAAATTTATACGAAGTAAGACGCAAACATGTTGCAGGTTATTCTGGAGGAATGAAGCAACGTTTTGGAATTGCTCAGTTGCTTTTAAACAATCCAAAATTAATTATTGTTGATGAACCAACTGCAGGTTTAGACCCTGCTGAAAGACACCGTTTTTTAAATGTTTTACGCGAAGTTGGTACCAATTGTACCGTAATTTTTTCGACACATATTGTTGAGGATGTTAAAGAGTTATGTAATGAAATGGCTATTTTAAATGGAGGAAAAATATTAAATCATACTACTCCACAAAATGCAACCAAAGAATTGGAAGGCACTATTTGGAGAAAAGTAATCAATAGAGATGATTTAGAAGAAAACGAAAAAATGTTTTCAATTTTATCATCAAACTACAATCAGGATAATACATTAAATATTAGAGTACATGCTGATGTGCAACCTTCTGAAGATTTTGTGGCAGTTACTCCACAATTAGATGATGTGTATTTTATTGCTTTAAAACAAGATGAACCAGTTTTAACAAGTTAAGAGTTTTTAGTTAAAAGTTCAGAGTAAAAATCTGGACGAAATCTTAAGTTAATTTATGCACTCATAACTCATAACTCATCACTCAAAACTCAAAACTCAAAACTCAAAACTCATCACTCAAAACTCATAACTTAAATAAGTATGTTTTCAACAATATTCAAACAAGAATTAAAGTACTGGTTTAAAAAACCTACATTTTATATTTACTGTGCTATATTTTTTTTATTGGCTTTTTTTATCTCAGCAACATCAGCAGGTATTTGGGATTCCATAACAGGTACTACTGGTTCCTCTAGAATAGTGAATTCGCCCATAAATATTTTAGGTAATTTTAATGCATTTACCATTTTTATTTTCTTTTTATTTCCATCTATTATTGGAGTTTCTATTTACAGAGATTTTAAAAGCGAAATGCATACCATTTTATATTCTTATCCTTTTACAAAAGCTAATTATTTATTTGCAAAGTTTTTTAGCGGTATTGTTGTGGTATCAGCTATTGTATTGGTGATTGCATTTGGAATGATGATTGGTTTCAGGTTTCCAGGAACCAATTCAGAAATTGTAGGTTCTTTAAGTTTAATGGCTTATTTAAAGTCTTATGTGGTTTTTATTTTGCCAAATGTTTTATTCTTTGGTGCAGTGGTTTTTGCTGTAGTAACTTTTTCTAGAAACATTGGTGCAGGTTTTATTACAGTTATTATTTTATTGTTTTTTCAAGGAGCAATTGGTGGTATACTTTCTGACCCAGAACAAGAAACTTGGTTGGCAATTTTAGATCCTTTTGGGTTTTCTGCTTTGAATACTTATACCAAATATTGGACAATGTCTGAACAAAATGAAATGCAAATACCAATAAAAGAATTGGTTATTTACAACAGATTGTTTTGGTTATCGATTTCTTCCATCATATTTGGGTTGGTTTATAGATATTTTCAATTTAGTCAGAATGCAATTGTTATTTCTTTTAGAAAATCGAAATCAGAGCGATTGATAAAAAGAAATTTTAGCGGCATTACAAGAATAACCTTGCCAAAAGTAGTGCACAACTATTCTTTTTTACAGAATTTAAAAACGATGTGGAGGTTATCTAATATCGATTTTAAATACATCCTAAAAAGCATACCATTTATTTGTATTTTAATTGTGGGTCTTTTAATGTTGATGATTACTTTATTTAGTGCTGGTGAAATTTTTGGAACAGATACACTTCCTGTAACTTGGCAAATGTTGACAGCTGGTGGTGTTTTTAGTTTTTTAGTAATTAATATCTGTACTTTTTTATATGCTGGTATTTTAATTCAAAGAGCAGAAACAGCCAAAATAAATCATTTAGTAGATAGCACTCCAGTTCCAAATTGGACATTTTTGTTCTCTAAATTAATTGCTTTGTTAAAAATGCAAATTGTTTTGTTGGCAGTTATTATGATTGCTGGTATGTTATATCAAACTTATCAAGGTTATTATAATTTTGAAATTGGGCATTATGCAAAAGAACTTTTTGGTCTAAAATTTTTAAATTATTTGGTTTGGGCATTGTTATCCATTTTTATACAGACATTGTTAAAAAACCAATATTTAGGCTTTTTTATCATTTTGATAATCGCATCAGCTATGCCATTTTTATCTTTTATAGGCATTGAGTTAGCCATCTTTAAATATAATGAGGGGCCAGGTTACAGTTATTCAGACATGAATGGATATGGTTCTGATTTGTCAAGATATTTATGGTACAAAGCTTATTGGGTTTTAGGAGGATCATTGCTCTTAATTTTAAGTATTTTAATGTGGGTAAGAGGTTTACCAAATTCTTTTGCAGAAAGAATTCAGATTGCAAAAGAACGTTTTACCCTGCCTAAAATAGTTGTTTTTACTTCTGTTTTTATTGCTTTTTTAACTTTAGGAGTTACGATTTATTTAGAAACAAAATCAGACAGTGAAAATTCTTCTTCTAAACAAGCAGAATTAGATGCCGTAAAATGGGAGAAAACCTATAAGAAATATGAAAATTATCTACAGCCAAGAATTGTTGCTGTAAAAACGGATGTAGATATTTATCCAAAAGAAAGAACTTACAAAGCCACTGCATTTTATACCTTGGTAAATAAAACAAATCAAGAAATTGACAGTATTTTCTTAAATCATAATTCGTTAGAAAATACTTTTAAATTTAATAAACCAAACAAATTAGTTTTAGAAGACACTATTTTTAATTTTGATATTTACCAATTTGATACAAAAATACAACCTGGAGATACTTTGCAATTAACCATCAATGTAAAAAGTAAAGAAAATACGATGTTTCAGCAAAAATCTCCTGTGATAGAAAATGGAACTTTTATTAATAATTTCTCCATGTTTCCTTCTTTAGGGTATTCTTCACAAGGAGAATTGAGAGATAATAAAACGCGTAAAAAGTACGATTTACCTCCAAATGATTTACGTCCTCATCCATCAGATTCAACAGCTTTAGGAAATACCTATATATCTAAAGATTCTGATTGGATTGATTTTGAAGCAACAGTTTCTACATCAAAAGATCAAATAGCTATTGCTCCTGGATATTTGCAAAAAGAGTGGGTGGAAAATGATCGGAAATATTATCACTATAAAATGGATAGTAAAATCTTAAATTTCTACGCTTTTATATCAGCAAAATATGAGGTTAAAAAAGAAATGTATAAAGGCATAAGTTTAGAAATTTACTACCATAAACCACATACTTATAATTTAGATAGAATGATGAAAGGTATGAAAGCTTCTTTAGATTATAATTCTAAAAACTTTAGTCCTTATCAACATAAGCAAGCCAGAATTATTGAGTTTCCAAGAACAGCAGGAACGTTTGCGCAATCGTTTCCAAACACCATTCCTTTTTCTGAAGGTATAGGTTTTATTGCAGATGTAGATGATAAAAATGACAATGGTGTAGATTATCCTTTTGCAGTAACTGTGCATGAAGTTGCACATCAATGGTGGGCACATCAAGTTATTGGAGCTGATGTTTTGGGAGCTACTTTACTATCAGAAAGTATGTCTGAATACGTGTCTTTAAAAGTCTTGGAACATCAGAATGGAAAAACTAAAATGCGCACTTTTTTAAAGGATGCTTTAGATGGCTATTTAATGCAAAGAACATTTGAAAGTAAACGTGAAAAACCATTGATGTACAATGATGGTCAAGGGTATATTCATTACCAAAAAGGCTCTTTAGTTTTATATGCTTTGAGCGATTATATAGGTGAAGAAAACTTAAATGGAGCACTAAAAAAGTATGTAGAAAAAGTGCAATTTCAAGAACCTCCATACACAACATCTATAGAAATGGTAAATTATATAAAAGAGGTTACACCAGATTCTTTGCAATATGTAATTCACGATATGTTTGAAACCATTACTTTGTATCAAAATTCAATAAAAGAAAGCAAAGTAACTCCTTTAGAAAACGGAAAATATCAAGTAGATATTGAGTTTGAAGTTTCTAAATATAGAAATGATGAAAAAGGGAAAAAATATTATGGTGAAAAAGTAGGGGATACTTTAACCTATAAAACCGATAAAATGAAAAAAGCAACTTTATCTGTAAAATTAATCGATTATATAGATGTTGGTATTTTTGGAGAAGAAGAAATTGATGGCGAAAAGAAAGAAATAGAGTTGTATTTGCAGAAACATAAAATAACTCAAATACATAATAAAATAACAATTATTGTGGATAAAAAACCAATAGAAGTTGGTGTAGATCCCTATAATAAATTAATAGATACACAATCTGCAGATAACAGAAAGAGATTTTAATTCGATAGTTTATAACTAAAAGAAACGCTTAAAATTCTAATTTTAAGCGTTTCTTTTTATCCTATTTTCTTGCCAATTATAGGGATATTTCTTCGTTCTCCATAAAGTATAGATAAACTTACTAAAAAAATAAAAACAGCAGCTCCAAATAGCAAACCACCATCATTATTATGGTTAATTCCTAGTTTTGTGAAGTGCCCTAAAATAGCTCCAGACATTAAACCAATAGTCATTAATGCTCCGAACCAAATGGTTTTAGGGATAAATAAAAGTATAGAAGCTATCAGTTCTAAAACTCCTGTTCCAATTCTTAAATAAGCTTCATTTTCGCCAGCTAATTTTGTAAAAAGAGCTACACTTTCTTCTGCAGCCGAAAATTTATAAAATAAAGTTTGTAGCATTATAATTACTGCTACAATTTTTAATGCAGTTAATATGTGTTTTTTCATTTTGGATTGATTTCTTTTTTAGACGAACCAATCTAAAGGTGCTTACAATACAATAAAAATATATCTTTGTGGTTATTAGCTTTTAATGATGAAAAATTTCGTTTTTTTAGTACTCATAATTTTTTTATTTTCTTGTGTTGTAAACAAAGAAAAAGTTGAGTTAAACTTTTTAGACGAATATATTTTAGCAGATTCATTAAGTTTTAGCAACACAATTATTGGAGGTTTGTCTGGCTTAGATTTTACAAACAATCAATATTATTTTGTTGTCGATGATGCTAGAAATCCGAGAATACTAATTGGAAATATCAATATAGAAAATGATAAAATTTTAAATGTAGGTTTTAGTAAAGTTGTTTTGTTAAATGATACATTATCAAAATTTTACAGCCAAAATATTTTGGATTTAGAATCGGTTTTTATGGATGAAAAAACCGAAGAGATTTATTTGGTTAGCGAAGGTTCTATCAATAAAGAAAAGCTACCAACTGTTTTTAAAACTGATAAAAATGGCAAGTTTTTAGAGAGTTTTGAGTTGCCGAAAAACTTATCGAACTTACATACCATAAAACACAATGCAGTTTTCGAAGGTTCATCTAAAAGCTTTGATAGTAAAGGATTTTGGGTAACTATGGAAGCTCCTTTAAAAGTAGATGGAGAAGAACCTAGTTTTAAAAAGCAATCATCGCCCATTAGAATTACTTATTTTGATAAATCTTCTAAAAAGGCAACAAAACAATTCGCCTATCAATTAGAACATATTTCGAAACCTTCTTCAGGAAGCATTAATTTAAATGGAGTTACAGCTATTTTAGAATTTAAAGAAAATCATTTTTTTGTGTTAGAAAGAGCCTATCAAAACGAATTTGGAAGTTATGGAAATACAATCAGAATTTTTGAAGCAATTATTGATGAAGCTACCACAAATATTTTAGAAATTGATAGTTTAAAATCAACCAAATTTAAAACTTTGAATAAAAGATTATTGCTCGATTTTGATGTTATCAAAAATAAATTAACAGATAAAATTATAGACAACATAGAAGGCATTACTTTTGGTCCAACCTTATCAAATGGAAATAAATCTTTAATTCTAATTTCTGATGATAATTTTCAGATTTACGGAAAACAATTGAATCAATTTATCCTTTTAGAAATAAAAGAAAATAAATAGTATTTTTACGAAATAAATAATATAAATCTTTAAAAACCTTAACTTCTGAAAAAAGTATTTTTAAAAAAAAGATTCCGAAAACTACTTATAGAAAGCGAAAATAGTAGAGTTGTAAGTAAAAACGAAATTAAAACGGTTGGTATTATTTCTTCTGATGAAATTACCAATTGGATTAATTTAAAAGAAGAGGTGCAAACTATTTTAGGAGTTGAAGATGTTGAAATTTACAGTTATAGACCTTTCAAAAAAAAAGATAAAGCAAGTTTATCCCATTTTACTGAAAAAGATATTTCTTGGAAAGGAGAAATTAAAAAGCCACATTTTAATGCTTTTTTAGAAAAACCTTTCGATTTACTTATCGGTTATTTTAATAAAGAAAATCTGTATAATCAGTTTTCAGTTTTAAAATCGAAGGCTACTTTTAAAACGGGGATTTCTAAAGTAAATCAAGATTTATATGATTTAGAAATTTCAGAATATCCAACAAATACAGATGGTTTTTTACTAGAATTAAAAAAGTACTTATTAATTTTAAAAAAACTTAAAAATTAAACTTCCTGTTAAAAATTGTGAATTATTTATTTGAAATTAATTTTTCATAAAAGATTCAATTTGATTATCGTAATTTTACCCCGAAAAATAAAAGAACATGCAAAAATTTATTGGTACAGGTGTTGCTTTAATAACCCCATTTAAAGAAGATTTAAGTGTAGATTTTGAAGCGCTGATTAAGTTGGTAAATTATAACATTAACAATGGTACAAACTATTTAGTTATTAATGGTACAACTGGCGAAAGTGCTACTATTTCTAAAGAAGAAAAACAGTTAATTATAGACACTATTATAAAAGTAAATAATAAGCGTTTACCTTTGGTTTTAGGTGTTGGAGGCAACAATACTTTAGAAGTTGTAAAAGAACTAAAGACAAGAGATTTTACAGGAATTGACGGAATTTTATCTGTGGCTCCTTATTATAGCAAACCTACACAAGAGGGGTTTTATCAGCATTATAAAGCCATTGCAGAAGCTACAATTTTGCCAGTAATTTTGTATAATGTTCCTGGTAGAACAGCAAAAAATATGGAGCCAGCAACTACTTTGCGCTTGGCAAAAGATTTTAAGAATGTGGTGGCAGTTAAAGAAGCTGGAAATAACCAACAACAATACAATACATTGTTAAAGAATAAACCAGCAGATTTTTTAATTATTTCTGGAGATGACGATTTAGCTTTAGGTGTAACTTTAGCAGGTGGTTCTGGAGTAATTTCTGTTATTGGGCAGGCTTTTCCTAAAGAATTTTCTAAAATGATTCAATTAGGTTTAGAAGGAAAAAATAAGGAAGCGTATGCTATTCATTTTAAAATGATGGATATTATCGACTACATTTTTGAAGAGAATAATCCTGCAGGAATTAAAGCAGTTTTGCAAGAGTTAGCTATTTGTAAAAATGATGTAAGACTTCCTTTGGTAAAAGCAACCAAGCAATTACAGGATAAAATTGCATCTTTTGTAGAAAGTTTTTAATCTTTCTAAATTTTCTTAACAAACATTTAGCATCATTTTATAAAAGAATTAAGGCTTTTTGGCTGATACTTGCATAACAGATATTACAAAATACTTTATAAAGCGTCATGATAAAATCTAAGCTTTTAAATAAGCAATATTTGTGAAGTAAAAAGATTTATTTTGATTAAAAATAAATGCTTTTATTATCCATAATTAATTCATAATTTTGCACGATGCAAAAAATTAAAAATTTAGCGTTTTTAGTACTGTTTAGCTTATTGCTATTTTCTTGTGGAGAATATCAAAAAGTACTAAATAAAGGTACTATTGAAGACCAGTATAAAATGTCCGTAAAAATGTACGAAAGTAAAAAATACGGTAAAGCTTTGCGTTTGTTCGAAAAAATAACACCTGCTTACAGAGGTAAGCCACAAATGGAACGTATCCAATTTATGGTTGCTCAATCTAATTTTAACGAAAAAAATTACAGTTTAGCTGGTTATTATTTTGATCGTTTTGTAAGTAATTATCCAAGTAGTTCTAAGAAAGAAGAAGCAGCATTTTTATCTGCTTACAGTTATAAATTAGCATCTCCAGTTTACAGCAAAGACCCAACAGATACTAATAAAGCCTTAGAGTCATTTCAGAGTTTTATAAACACATATCCAGATTCTGATAAGCTTGAAGAAGCGAATAAGCACTACAAGGAAATACGCTACATACTACAAAAAAAATACTTCGAAATAGCAAAAGTATACTATACAACTGCAGATTACGATTTAAGAAACTATAAAGCATCTATTCAAGCTTTCGATAATTTATTAGCAGATTATTTAGGTTCTGAATTTAAAGAAGAAGCATTATATTATAGATTAAAAGCGGCTCATGATTTTGTTTTAAAAAGTTATGATAGAAGAAAATTAGAAAGAATTAAAGATGCTATAGAGGCTTACGATAAATTAAAAAGGAATTTTCCAGAATCTAAATACATGGAAGAATCAAACGAAATGCTGGCAACTTTGCAAAAAGAAAAAGTAAGGGTAGAAGCTCTTATAGAAAAGTTTAAAGAATTAGAAGATACAACCGAGAAATAATAATTATGGACTATAAAGATACAAAAGCAGCTATAAGTACTATTACTTATGACAAAAATGAAATAGAAGCACCTACTGGAAATATTTATGAGGCAATTTCTATTATATCTAAAAGAGCTGAGCAAATTAACAACGATTTAAAAATTGAATTGGTTGACAAATTAGAAGAATTTGCTACTTATAATGATAGTTTAGAAGAAGTTTTTGAAAATAAAGAACAAATAGAAGTTTCTAAGTTTTACGAGCGTTTACCAAAACCAACAGCATTAGCAGTGGAAGAATGGTTAAAAGGCAAAATATATCATAGAAATCCAGAAACCGAATAAATGTCTGTTTTAAGTGGTAAAAAAATACTTCTAGGCATCACTGCTGGAATTGCCGCTTACAAAACTGCCAATTTAGTTCGTTTATTTATAAAATTAGACGCAGATGTCAAAGTAATTATGACGCCTGCGTCTAAAGATTTTATAACACCTCTTACACTTTCTACACTTTCAAAAAACCCAGTTCATTCTACTTTTTATGATAAAGAAGATGAAAACGAACTTTGGAACAATCATGTAGATTTAGGTCTTTGGGCAGATTATTTTTTAGTTGCACCAGCCACAGCAAATACTCTTTCTAAAATGGCAAATGGAGTTTGCGATAACTTGTTATTAGCAACTTATTTATCAGCAAAATGCCCAGTTTATTTTGCACCAGCTATGGATTTGGATATGTACAAACATCCATCAACGAAAGCAAGTTTGCATAAATTACAATCTTTTGGAAATAGTATAATTCCTGCAACTTCTGGAGAATTAGCTAGTGGTTTAATTGGTGAAGGAAGAATGGCAGAGCCAGAAGATATAGTTTCTTTTATAGAAAAAGATATTCTCTCTAAATTGCCATTAAAAGGGAAAAAAGTATTAATTACTGCTGGCCCAACTTACGAGGCTATAGATCCTGTTCGTTTTATTGGTAATCACTCTTCTGGTAAAATGGGATTTGCTTTAGCAAATGAAGCTGCAAATTTAGGTGCAGAAGTGTTTTTAATTTCAGGACCAAGTCAGCAGCAAATTAAAAATTCTTTGGTTCATAGAATAAACGTCGTTTCTGCTGATGAAATGTATAATGTCACTCATTTATATTTTAAAGATGTAGACATTGCTATTTTATCTGCAGCTGTAGCAGACTACAAACCAAAAAATATAGCCAATCAGAAAATAAAAAAGGATTCAAGTTCGTTAACTATGCAGCTAGAACCAACAAAAGACATATTAGCATCTTTAGGGTTAATTAAAGAAAAACAGTTTTTAGTAGGTTTTGCATTGGAAACCAATAACGAAATAGAAAATGCAAAAAGTAAAATAAAACGTAAAAATTTAGATGCCATCGTTTTAAATTCTTTACAAGATAAAGGAGCTGGTTTTGCAACAAACACAAATAAAATTACTATTATTGATAAAAATTTGAATGAAAAACCATTTGAATTAAAATCGAAAACAGAAGTTGCTAAAGATATTATCAACGAAATTATATCAAAATTAGATGCGTAAAATTATTTTTCTTTTCACTTTATTCTTATTTACTACGAATATAAATTCGCAAGAGTTAAATTGTTTGGTCAATATAAATTACGAACAAATTGGAGGCTCTAATAGACAAGTTTTTACCACTTTAGAAACTGCATTGAAAGAGTTTATCAATCAAACAAAATGGACAGACAGAGTTGTTAAAAATGAAGAGAAAGTAGATTGTGCCATGAATATTATCATCACTTCTAGAAACGATAATACATTTACAGCTACTCTCCAAGTGCAATCTACAAGACCTATTTATGGTTCGAGTTATTCAAGTCCATTATTAAATTTAAAAGACGACGATTTTACTTTCAGATACAATGAATTCGATCCATTAATCTATAACAGAAACTCTTTTGATAGCAATTTAATTTCTACCATTGTTTTTTATGTATATACAATTTTAGGGGTTGATGCAGATTCGTTTTCGCAATTTGGAGGTGAATACGAATTAAAAGAAGCAGAAAATGCCATGTTACAAGCGCAGCAAAGTGGTTTGGCTTCTTGGCAAAATGTAGTTGGTAAACAAAATAGATTTTTGTTAATAGACGATATGTTATCTCCAAACTTAAAAGCATACAGAGAAGCTTTATATAGTTATCATATAAAAGGCTTGGATAATTTCGCAAATAACAAAGATTTTGGAAAACAAACTATAGAAGATAGTGTTTTATCTTTACAGTCTATTTTTAATAAAACCGTTGGTAATTATTTAATTCGAGTCTTTTTTGATGCAAAAGCAGATGAAATAGTTAATATTTATTCTGAGGGTCCAAAAACTAAAAATAGTTCAGAGGTGTCTTCTACTTTAAGAAAAATTTCTCCAAACAATAATTCTAAATGGAGAGATATTGAGTAGAAATTTCTTGTAATTTTCTGAATTTATTTCACTAATTTTAACCTATAAAAATTAGCGAATTTGCTTACACAACTTTCCATAAATAACTACGCTTTAATCAATCAATTAACTATTGATTTTCCCTCTGGTTTGTCTATAATTACTGGTGAAACTGGTGCAGGAAAATCTATTTTATTAGGTGCCTTAGGTTTGGTTTTGGGTAACAGAGCAGATTTGTCATCTTTAAAAGATACCTCAAAAAAATGTGTTGTAGAAGCTAAAGTTTCAGTTGCTAACTACAATTTAAAAGATTTTTTTGCTGAAGCAGATTTAGATTACGAAGATCTTACCATTATTAGAAGAGAGATTTTACCATCAGGCAAATCACGTGCGTTTGTAAATGACACCCCTGTTAATTTGTCGGCTTTAAATGATTTAAGAGAGAAATTGATAGATGTGCATTCGCAGCATCAAACTTTGCAATTATCAGATAATAGTTTTCAATTTGCAATCGTAGATGCTTTATCAAAAAATCAAGATAAAATAGATTCTTACAAAAGAGGTTTTTCTAAACTGAATCAACTTAAAAAAGAGTTGGAAGAATTAGTTTTAATTCAGAAAGAAGCGAACCAACAATATGATTATAATTTGCATCTTTTTAATGAGTTAGAAGAGGCAAAATTAAAAGTTGATGAGCAAGAAGAATTAGAAGAAACGTTAGAGAAACTAAACAACATAGAAGACATCAAACTCAATTTATCTGAAGCTTTAGAAATTTCTGCAAACGATGAAATTGGTGTTCAAAATTTGTTATACACTTTAGAAAACAGGTTGTCTAAAATTGCTTCGTTTTCTAAAGAATATCAAGAGTTGTCAGAGAGAATTACAAGCGTAAAAATAGAAATCGATGACATTGTTTCAGAGTTAGAAGATGCCAATGAAAATGTAGACTTCAACCCTAATGAAATAGAAGAAATTAACGACAGATTGCAGCTTATTTACAACTTGCAAAAAAAACATGCTGTCTCTTCGAATGCTCAATTATTAGAGGTTTTAGAGATTTTATCAGAAAAGGTAAGTCAAGTAGAAAACGCAGAAGAAACCATCAATAAAAAGAAAAATGAGGTAAATGATGTTTCTGAAAAACTAGACAAAGTTGCAGGCTTAATTTCTACGAGTAGAAATAGTTCCATACCAAAATTAACCAAAGAATTAGAGGTTTTATTAGCAGATTTAGGTATGGAAAATGCTCGTTTTTCTATCAAAATTAAACCCACAAAAAACTATTTTTCAAACGGAAAAGACGAATTAGATTTTTTGTTTTCTGCAAATAAAGGAGGTAATTTTGGTGAGCTAAAAAAAGTAGCTTCAGGAGGAGAATTATCTAGAATAATGCTGTCTGTAAAAAAGGTTTTATCAGAAAACACCCAATTACCAACCATTATTTTTGATGAAATTGACACAGGAGTTTCTGGAGAAGTTTCCAATAAAATTGCTGCAATTATGCAGGAAATGAGTAAAAATATGCAAGTAATTGCCATAACTCATTTGCCACAAATTGCATCCAAAGGAAAAAATCATTACAAAGTATACAAAGAAGAAGTAAATAATATTACTACAACCAACTTAAAGCAATTATCTTCTAAAGAAAGAATTGTAGAAATTGCAGAAATGTTGAGTGGTAAAAATATATCAGATAGCGCAATTACGCACGCAAAACAATTATTAAATTAAAGGTTATATTTGTAGTTGAGTTTGTCAATTTTAAAATTAAAAGACGAACAATCATCAACCAAAAACCAACAACTAAATACAAATAATATGTATAATTTATTAAAAGGGAAAAAAGGAATTATTTTTGGAGCTTTAAACGAACAATCGATTGCTTGGAAAGTTGCAGAAAGAGCACATGAAGAAGGTGCAACTTTTGTATTAACAAACGCACCAATTGCGTTAAGAATGGGCGAGTTAAACGCTTTAGCAGAAAAAACAGGTTCTCAAGTTATTGGAGCAGATGCAACTTCTATGGACGATTTAAACAATTTGGTTGAAAAATCTATGGAAATTTTAGGCGGAAAAATAGATTTCGTTTTGCATTCAATTGGTATGTCTGTAAACGTTCGTAAAGGCAAACATTATACAGATTCTAATTACGATTTTACCACAAAAGGTTGGGATATTTCTGCAGTTTCTTTTCATAAAGTAATGAATGTTTTATACAACAAAAAAGCAATGTCAGAATGGGGTTCTATTGTTGCATTAACGTATATGGCTGCTCAAAGAGTGTTTCCAGATTATAATGATATGGCCGACAATAAAGCCTATTTAGAAAGTATTGCACGTAGTTTTGGATACTTTTTTGGTAGAGATTACAAGGTTCGTGTAAATACAATTTCCCAATCGCCAACACCAACAACTGCTGGAAGTGGTGTAAAAGGTTTTGGTGGTTTTATGGAATATGCAGAAAAAATGAGTCCTTTAGGAAACGCAACAGCTTTAGAATGTGCAGATTATACAATTACCATGTTCTCAGATTTAACTAAAAAAGTAACCTTACAGAACTTATTTCATGATGGAGGTTTCTCAAATATGGGCGTTTCAGATCCAGTGATGGATAAATTTGTTGATGAAGAGTAGACTAATTTGAAGCTATTTCCTGCTTTCACTACTCGCTTTTTTCGTACCTCAAAAGAGCTCAAACAAATCATTCAATCAGGGCTAAACTTGTTTACAAGCTTTTATATAAACATCAAAATTGAAAGTTCTTTATTTAAGAGCTTTCAATTTTTTTATTCGTTACTTTTGAAACTTTGAAACTTTGAAACTTTGAAACCTTCAGAAATAAACTTTAGCATAATAATTCCAGTTTACAACCGTCCACAAGAAATAGACGAGTTGTTAGAAAGTCTTACAAAACAAAATTTTTCTGATCGTTTCGAAGTCTTAATTATTGAAGATGGTTCAAACCAAAAAAGTGACTTAATTGCAGAGAAATATAAAAAGCAACTGGATTTAAAATATTTTTTTAAAGAAAATAGTGGAGCAGGAGAAAGTAGAAATTTCGGAATGCAAAAAGCGACTGGAAATTATTTTATCATTTTAGATTCAGATGTTATTGTACCTAATCAATATTTATCAGTAATAAAAAACACGTTAGAGTCAAATTTCACAGATGCATTTGGTGGGCCAGATGCAGCTCATAAAAATTTTTCTGCCCTTCAAAAAGCCATTAACTACTCTATGACTAGTTTTTTAACAACAGGAGGTATTAGAGGTAAGAAAAATGGAGTAGGCAGGTTTCAACTTCGAAGTTTTAATATGGGGTTGTCAAAAAAAGCATTCGAAGTTACTCAAGGTTTTTCAGCAATGAAAACAGGAGAAGATATAGATCTAACCTTTCGTTTATGGGAAAATAGCTTGGAAACTCAATTAATAACTCAAGCTTTTGTTTATCACAAGCGAAGAAGCTCATTAAAGCAGTTTTTTAAACAGACGTATTCTTTTGGAAAAGCAAGACCAATTTTAAATAGAAAATACCCTGAAAGCGCAAAAATTACATTCTGGTTTCCAAGTTTATTTATTTTAGGTTGGGTATTGAGTTTACTTCTTTTGTACTTTGATTATCATATTCTATTTGATTTATATTTTCTCTATATGTTTATCTTGTTATCGGATTCTTTTTTAAAAAATTATTTAAACCCTTTTATTGCTTGGTTAAGTCTAATAACTTCTTTTACTCAATTTTTGGGTTATGGTTTGGGTTTTTTAAAAAGTCAGTTTTTCACAAAAAAGAATTAATTTTTTTGATTGTGGTTTTCTATCAGTTAAAATAGTTACAAAAGTTTTCTATTCGTTTTAAAGATATTTATATTTATAATCTATAATATGAGCAGCAAAAAATCATTAAGTAAATGAAAATAAGAATCTCTAAAGCTTTTTTAGCATCTTTTTTGTTTTTCTTTATTTTTCAAACAAAACTAGTATCTCAACAGTTTTTCAAGCGTATTGAAAACTTAGTAGGTTTTGGTAATTTGATGGAGAATAATGGTATTTCAGTGGCAGATTATGATGGAGATTTTGATTTAGACGTGTTTGTTGTATCACTTTGGAAAGACGAACAAGGTAAAGAAAACACCCAAAGTAAACTTTTTAGAAATAATGGAAATGGAACTTACACAGATGTAACTAAAGGTTCAGGGCTTGAGAATTTATTACTATTTAATGAATTAGATGCTTCTTATAACAATTTCTTGGGACTCAAAGGATTCAAATTTGGCGCTTATTGGGGTGATTACGATAATGATGGTGATCCAGATATATTTTTTACACATTTAAGTAAAGTGCAACTTTTTAATAATCAAGGAAATGGTACTTTCATTGATGTAACAAATGCAGCTGGTATTGTTGGAAAAAACAATTGTGAAAATACGGGTGCTATTTGGTTCGATTACAATAACGATCGATTTTTAGACATTTATATAGCAGATTGGAAAGGTTGTAATACCAATACTTTATATAAAAATAATGGCGATGGAACTTTTGAAAATGTTACGAAAACCACAAATATTGAAACCTTGGTAGATTTCCCTGGGTACAATCCTTTTCCTTTCGATTTTAACAAAGATGGTTGGATGGATTTGTATGTAACAAACGATTTTTTAAAACCTAATCAGTTGTTTATCAATAATAATGGAGTGTCATTTACAGAAAAAGCAGCAACCTATAATGTAGCTATAAATTATAATGATATGGGGATTACAGTTGGCGATTATAACAAAGATGGCATTTTCGATTTTTATATTACCACTATTTCTAACAACTCATTATTAACTGGCAAACCAGATGGTACTTTTGACGAAAAAGCATCAGAAATGCAATTAAAAAATACGGGTTGGTCTTGGGGAACCACTTTTGCTGATTTCGATTTGGATGGTGATGAAGATTTAATTGTGGTTAATGGTTTTCAAAATACAGCCGAAAATGTAGATATCAATTATTATTTTGAAAACACCTTTACTAATGGAATAGCTTCATTTTCAAATACCAATAATCAAGGATTAAAAGCCTTAACAGAAAGTATGGAGGTTGTGGATTTTGATTATGATTTTGATGGAGATTTAGATGTGTTTATAACCAATAGCACTAATAATTCTTTTTTCTACGAGAATACAACAATCAATATAACAGAAGAGCAAAATGGTAATTGGTTTCAACTTTCATTGCAGGGTACTTTATCAAATAGAGATGCTATTGGAACCATTGTTAAACTAAAAACGGATAAAGATACTTATATCAGATATTATTCTGGAGTTGGGTTTTTGGGTCAAAGTTTAAAACCTGTTCATTTTGGTTTGGCAGATTCAACAATTATTGAAGAATTACAGATAGAATGGCCTTCTGGTCATATTGATATTTACACTGATTTAGATTTAAATACATTTGGGAAAGCTATAGAGAATATTTCTTACCAAAAACTTACTATTTCACCAGCATCTAAAATTGTTGGATGTACAGATCCAAATTCTTGTAACTACAATCCACAAGCCACTGTTAACGATGGTTCTTGCGCATATGCAGCTACCACAGGTAAAATTATAGGATCTAAAAATGCAAGTTTTTTCAGTACAGAAAACTATTCATACAATTTAGCATCAGGTTATTCTATAAATTGGCAAGTAGAAGGAGGTGAAATTATTTCTGGACAAGGAACAGCCACAATTACAGTGAAATGGGAATTCGAAACAGTGAATAAAGTAAGTCTTGTGGTTACAAATAATCTATGTAAAAGTGAAGAAATTAGTTTAGATGTTACTTTAAGTTTAGAGAATATTTCTGATGATAAATCAATTGCCAGAATTTGGAATGAAGCCCTTTTAGAAGCCATTAGAGGTGACTTTGCAAGACCGACAATTCATGCCAGAAACTTATTTCATACAAGTATAGCTATGTATGATGCTTGGGCAATTTATAGTGATGAGGCTTCCACATATCTTTTAGGTTATAAAGTTCATAATTTTACAAGTACACTATCAAACTTTACTCCTCAAGAGAATGTAGAAATTTCAAGAAAAAAAGCAATTAGTTATGCAGCTTATCGCTTATTGTCTCATCGATTTAAAAACTCTCCAAGCACTTCAGCTACATTAGCAAAATTCAACATATTAATGAATCAACTTGGATATGATACTAATTTTACAAGTTTGCAATATGAAGATGGGAATGCTGCTGCACTCGGAAATTATATAGCAAAAACGATTATAGATTATGGTAATTTAGATGGAGCAAGAGAACAAACAGGTTATGATAATGCTTATTATTCACCTATAAATTCTCCAATGGTGCCTGTCATCTCAGGAAATCCGAATTTAAGTAATCCAAATCGTTGGCAGTCATTAAGTTTAGAAACTTATATAGATCAAAGTGGAAATTTAATTTCAGGAGAGGTTATTGATTTTTTAAGCCCAGAATGGGGAAATGTTTGGCCTTTTTCTATGAATGAAAGCCATAAAAAAACGTATCAAAGAGAAGGAAATCTATATAATGTATACCATAATCCATCCAATCCTCCTTATTTAGATTCCTCAAATGCAACGTCTTCAGAAGCGTATAAAAAAGGTTTTTCTCAAGTTGCAATTTGGTCTAGTCATTTAGATCCTGAAGATGGAGTTCTTTGGGATATTTCTCCAAAATCTATTGGTAATATTGCTTCCTCTTCATTTCCTACAGAATATAACGATTATGATAATTTTTATAAGCTGCTAGAAGGTGGTGATATTGGTAAAGGCCATGATTTAAATCCAAAAACAAATGCTTCTTATGAATCACAAGTCGTTCCTAGAGGAGATTATACAAGAGTTTTAGCAGAGTTTTGGGCAGATGGCCCAGATTCTGAAACACCTCCTGGACATTGGTTTACTATTTTAAATTATGTGAATGATCACCCGCAGTTTGTGAAAAAAATATCTGGAACAGGTGAAATTTTAAATCCTTTAGAATGGGATGTAAAAGCATATTTTATTTTAGCAGGTGCAATGCACGATGCTGCTGTTGCTTCTTGGAGTATTAAAGGTTGGTACGATTATATTCGCCCAATTTCTGCAATTCGTTATATGGCAGATTTGGGTCAAAGTTCAAATAGTTCTTTGCCTAATTATCATGCAAATGGGATTCTATTGAAACCTGGCTATATTGAATTGGTTACTGAAGATGATCCACTAGCTTTAGGTAATTCTCAAAATATAGGCAAAATTAAATTATTTACATGGAGAGGACATACTGAAATAAATAATCCAAATACTGATCAAGCTGGAGTTGGTTGGATTCTTGCAGAAAATTGGTGGCCTTATCAAAGACCAAGTTTTGTAACGCCACCTTTTGCTGGTTTTGTTTCTGGGCATTCAACCTATTCAAGAACAGCAGCAGAAGTTATGACTTTACTTACTGGAGACGCTTTTTTTCCTGGTGGAATGGGAGAATTTACAGCAAAAAAGGACGAGTTTTTAGTTTTTGAACAAGGGCCTTCTGTAGATATTGTTTTGCAATGGGCAACCTATAGAGATGCTTCAGATCAATGCAGTTTGTCTAGAATTTGGGGAGGAATTCATCCTCCTGCAGATGATATTCCTGGGAGAATTATTGGCAAAAAAATAGGAGTAGAGGCTTTTGATTTTGCAATTCCTTACTTTAGCAATAAAAATGTACTTTCAGTAAATACAAATGAATCTTTTAATAAAAGTATTGTTTTTCCAAATCCTGTAATTGCTGGAAATGAAATTTTTATATCAAATGCAAGTCTAGAAGAGCTGTTTTTTCTATCTGATATTAATGGAAGAACATTTAGTATTTATCAACAATTTGATGCCACTTTACAAAGAACAACATTACAATTTCCAGGTTTGTCAGCTGGCATTTATATCTTGACGAATAACAAAGGATATAAATGGAAATTAATAGTACAATAAGTATTTGAGAATGAATTATTTTTCTTACAACTTTTTTAAATATTCAATCTTTTTCGTGCTGTTTTTTCAAGCTTGTAAAAAAGAATCAGTTTCTGAAGCAAAAAAAGATAAACCTTTAATTTCGTATGTAAATCCCTTTATTGGCACAGGTGGTCATGGACATACGTATCCTGGAGCAACATTGCCTTTTGGAATGATGCAACTTTCTCCAGACACACGTTTAGATGGTTGGGATGGTTGCTCAGGGTACCATTATTCTGATGATGAAATTTACGGATTTTCACATACGCATTTAAGTGGAACAGGCGTTTCTGATTATGGTGATATTTTGTTAATGCCAACGAATAAACCAATTTTTAATAATGGAGCTGATACTTCGTCAGGCTCAGGAAAAGAAGGTTACAAATCTAAATTTTCTCATGACAAAGAAATTGCTGAGCCAGGTTTTTACAAAGTACATTTAAACGATACAAATATTGATGTAGAATTAACGGTTTCTAAGAGAAGTGGCATTCATAAATACAGTTTTCCTTCTTCTGAAAACCAATTTGTGATTTTAGATTTGTTGCATCGTGACAAAGTGTTAGATGCAAAAATTAATAAGATTTCTGACACAGAACTTTCTGGGTATCGTTTTTCGGAAGCTTGGGCAAAAGACCAGCGCTTATTTTTTACGATTAAAACATCACATAAATTTACAGATGTTTTACAGTCACCTCCAAAAAAAGGAATGAATGGCGCGCAAAAAATTGCATTGAATTTTATCAACCCAAAAAATGAACCTATTTATATCAAAATTGGAATTTCGGCAGTTGATATAGAAGGAGCCAAAAAGAATTTAGAAGCAGAAATAGGAAATCAAACTTTTGAGCAAGTTAAAAAAACAGCGCAAGATTTCTGGGAAAAACAATTAGAGAAAATTGTGGTTGAAGATTCAAATATTGATCATAAAACCAATTTTTATTCTTCAATGTATCATGTTGCTTTAGCTCCAAATTTGTATCAAGATGTAGATGGAAGATATAGAGGAATGGATTTAAAAATTCATCAAACAAAAGATTTTGATTATTACACTGTCTTCTCACTTTGGGATACTTATAGAGCTGCACATCCTTTATATACGATTATTGAGCAAGAAAAAACCAACGATTTTATCAATACATTTTTGGCAAAATATGATGAAGGTGGAATTATACCCATTTGGGATTTATCCGCAAATTATACAGGTTGTATGATTGGGTATCATGCAGTGCCTGTAATTGCTGATGCGTATTTAAAAGGTATCAAAAATTATGATGTTGAAAAAGCATTTAAAGCGATGAAACATTCTGCTACTCGTGATAAATTAGGATTGGATTCTTATAAGAAATTCGGATTTATTCCTGTTGAAAAAGAATCTGAATCCGTTTCTAAAACCTTAGAATATGCCTATGATGATTGGACAATTGCACAAATGGCAAAAGATTTAGGCAAAGAAGAAGATTTTAAAACCTATTCTGAAAGAGCGCAATATTATAAGAACGTTTTTGATCCAGAAACTAAATTTATGCGAGGGCGATTTAGAAATACGTGGTTTGCACCTTTTGATCCTTATGAAGTGAATTTTAATTATACAGAGGCAAATTCTTGGCAGTATAGTTTTTATGTTCCTCAAGACATTACTGGTTTCACGAACTTGTTAGGAGGAAAGCAACAATTAGAAAATCAATTAGATAAATTATTTGTTGCAGAAGATAAAACTTCAGGTCGTCATCAAGTAGATATTACTGGTTTAATTGGGCAATATGCGCACGGAAATGAACCGAGTCATCACATGGCGTATTTGTATAATTTTGTAAATAAACCATCTAAAACTCAGGAAAAAGTTCGTCAGATTTTAACAGAATTATATACAAATTCTCCAGATGGAATTTCAGGAAACGAAGATTGTGGACAAATGAGTGCATGGTATATTTTTTCTTCTTTAGGCTTTTATCCAGTTACACCAGGTTCTAATCAATACATTGTTGGGAGTCCTTTGTTTGAAAAAGCGAGTATCAATTTAGAATCAGGAAAATCGTTTATGGTTGAAGCTAAAAATCAATCCAAAGAGAATAAATATATTAAATCTGTAACTTTAAATGGAGAGAGTTATGAGTTTTCATACATCAATCATCAAGATATTATCAATGGTGGAAATTTAGTTTTTGACATGACAAATCAACCTTCAAATTGGGGAACTAAAGACGAATTTATTCCATCCACAGAAATTAATGAAAACCTAATTGTAGCTGCGCCTTTTATTGCAAAAGGCGATATAGCTTTTAAAGGAAGTACAGAAGTTGAGTTAAAATGTGCAGAAAAGGATGCTAATATTTTTTACAGAATAGGCTATAAAGGAGGTTTTAAAAAGTATGAACAGCCTTTAGTGCTAGATAAATTTATCAATCTTTCTGTTTATGCTGAAAAAAACGGAGTAAAAAGTGCAACTATTACCACCGATTTTTATAAAATAGATCCCAATATTAAAATCGATTTAAAAACTAACTATGCAAATCAATACAATGCTGGAGGAAATAATGCTTTAATTGATGGGATTATTGGAACTGAGGATTTTAGAACTGGAACTTGGCAAGGTTATTTTGATACAGATTTAATTGTTATTGTTGATTTAGGGAAAGAAGATAATAAAGAAGGTAGATTAGAAATTAATTTCTTAGAGGACCAACGTTCTTGGATTTTTCTGCCAAGTGAAGTTGAAATCTCAGTTTCTTCTGATGGGAAAAAATATAGGTCTTTGGGGAGTTTCAATGTTGAAAATAAAAGGAAGAATGAAACTGTGAAAATTCAGGAATTTATATTTAAATATCCACCAACTTTTAAAGTGAGATACATAAAAATCATCGCAAAAAAACTAGGCAAACTTCCAGAATGGCATTTGGGTTATAAACACGATGGAAGAAGTTGGTTGTTTGTGGATGAAATTCAAATAAAATAATAGAGTTGTGATTCCTGCGAAAGCAGGAATCTAAGTATACCTAGAACTCATGAAATTAAGATTCCTGCTTTCGCAGGAATCACAGAATTTAAAGTAGAAAAATGAAAAGAAGAAATTTTATAAAAAAAGCATCAGCTACTGGTTTAGGTTTGGTAGCTATTTCATCAACCTTAATAAGTTGTGATTCAGACTCAAAATCATCAGAAAAGAAAGTTGTTCCGTCAATTTTAGAATCTATTAGACCTCTGGTAATTGCAACTTGGAAAACAGATTTGGCAGTAGAAACTGCTGCTGCAGTTTTAGAAAAAGGAGGCTCAGCTTTGGATGCTGTAGAACAAGGATGCAGAATTGAAGAAGCCAATGAACAAGGACAATCTGTTGGAAAAGGAGGTTTACCTGATAGAGATGGAAATGTAACTTTAGATGCTTGTATTATGGATTCAAAAGGAAATTATGGAGCAGTTTTGGGCGTAAAAAACATAAAACACGTAATTTCTGTGGCAAGAAAAGTCATGGAAGATACACCTCATGTAATGTTGGTTGCAGAAGGAGCAGAACAATTTGCTGTTTCAAAAGGTTTTGAAAGAGAAGATTTACTCACAGAAGCATCCAAAAAAGCATGGGAAAAATGGAAAGAAACATCAGAGTACAAGCCTATTATTAATATCGAAAATCATGATACCATTGGAATGTTGGCTATTGATAAAGATGGCAATATTTCTGGTGCTTGCACCACAAGTGGTCTGGCTTATAAAATGGCAGGTAGAGTAGGAGATTCTCCAATTATTGGTGGAGGCTTATTTGTGGATAATGAAATTGGAGGAGCATCAGCAACAGGTTTAGGAGAAGAAGTTTTAAAAACGGTAGGTAGTTTTTTAATTGTGGAATTAATGCGACAAGGAAAATCACCACAAGAAGCCTGTGAAGAGGCTATTGGTAGAATTGTAAATAAACCAGGTAAAGATTTCAAAGATTTTCAAGTAGGTTATATCGCAGTAAACAAACAAGGTAAAACAGGGGCGTATTCCATTCATGAATGGTTCAGTTACAATATCTATAAAGACAAAGAGAATAAAAATATAAAATCAGATTATTTTAATAAAGCGTAATTATGTCAACATCAACAACCAATAAATCCTATAGAAGTGCTTTTATATTTTTAACAACGTTATTTTTCCTTTGGGGATTTATCACTGTTTTGGTCGATAGTTTAATACCAAGATTAAAAGATGTTTTCGAAATGTCGTATGCAAAAACAGTCTTGGTTCAATTTGCATTTTTTTTAGCGTTTTTTGTTTTTTCACTTCCAGCAGGATTTATGTTGTCTAAAATTGGGTATAAAAAAGGAATTGTTTTAGGCTTATTAACCATGGCTTTAGGCTGTTTATTATTTTATCCAGCAGCAGAATATAGAACTTTTTCAGTCTTTTTAATTGGTTATTTTACATTGGCAGGTGGTATTACCATTTTGCAAGTAGCTGCAAATCCGTATGTAGCTTTATTAGGAACTGAAGATGGTGCAAGCAGTCGTTTAAATTTATCGCAAGCATTTAATTCTTTGGGTACTACAATTGCACCAGTTGTGGGTGCTTTGTTTTTATTAAGCGATTCTGTAAAAACATCCGCAGAAATAAATGTATTAAGCGAAGTTGAAAAAACAGATTATTATGTTGCTGAAGCTTCTACAGTGCAAACTCCTTTTTTATGGATTGCTTTTTCAATTGCCATTTTAGCAACCATTTTTGCATTTATCAACTTACCAAAAGTGATGGAGAAAATTCCAAAAGGCGGCTATATAAAATTATTAAAAAACAAAGCAATGCTCATGGGTGCATTCGGAATCTTTGTTTATGTGGGAGCAGAAGTTGCCATTGGTAGTTTTTTGGTCAACTATTTTTCTGATATGAATTTAGCAACCATCGTTTCACAAAATGAAACCATGATGAACATTGCTAACACTATTGCGAATACCTTTAATAAATCATTTACAGATTCTGACCCAAAATCTTTGTTAGGAATTTTTGTGATTTTCTATTGGGGAGGAGCAATGATTGGACGTTTTATAGGAGCGTATTTAACCAAAATTATGGCTCCAGGCAAAGTGCTAAGCATCTTTGCTTTTTTAGCAATTACCATGATTTTGATTTCTATAAACACCACAGGTTTGCTCTCTATGTGGTCTGTTTTGGCAGTTGGTTTGTTTAACTCTATTATGTTTCCAACCATTTTTACACTAAGTTTAGAAGGTTTAGGAGATTTAAAAGCACAAGCTTCTGGTTTACTTTGTATGGCAATTGTGGGTGGAGCAATTATACCTTTGGTATTTGGAAGTTTAATTGATGGTTTTGGCTTTAAAACAGCTTTTATTTTAACGATTTTGTGTTATGGTTATATTTTGTTTTTTGGGAGGTTTAAGAGTAAAAAAGTTTAGTTTTTTGGCTAAGTTTATAAGGTATTGTACGTTCGTTTTTTTACCATTCAGCATTGTTTTTCAATAATTCGATTGGTACTTTTCTCTTTATATAAACTCTTTTTTCAAATGAATTTCCTTTTCTGTCTATAAATAGAGTATCTCCTTTAAATTCAAATGTTTGTTTTATTACTCCAATAGTACCCGTTCCAGAAATTTGAGTTATTAAATCTCCTTTTATTTTATTATTTTCAGAATATAAAACTCCACGCCAACCAGTAAATTCAGGATCAAACATATTGCTTTTCAATTCAGGTTCTTTCCTGTTTAAAATAAACAAATTAAAATTCCCATTATCATAAAATTTATAAACTTGATAATAACTGTAAGGATTTTCATAATTTTTCCGCGCTAAAACATTAATAGGTTTATTCCCTTTATAAAATGTTTTATTATATTCTTCATAAATTATTTGAGTTTCAATATCTCTTAAAATACTTTTTTCAAAATACTTTTTATTTTTGTATACTCTTTCGTTGATTGCGGCTCTAGAATAACCATTCTTTAATTTAAATGTTTTTATACCACAAGATATTGTAGTTATTAAAAAAAATAATATTATTAAGTTTTTTCTCAATTTTTAGTATTAATTCTTCAACTCAAAGTTTTTGATTGGTAATGACGCATAACTTACTTTGATGTTAGTCGTTAGCGAATTTCTATATTTTTAGGCAGAAAATCAATAAGAAAAACACCTTTTTTTAAAAACTAATTTAAAACAAAAAACCCAAAACAATTAAGTTTTGGGTTTTTATAATTATTTGTAGGCATTGCCTATTATTTCTTTTTTTGCTGTTTTGCTTGTTGTTCTTGTGCTTGTTTCATAGCATCATCAATACGTTGTCTGAACTTGCTTTTTGCTTTTTCAGGACGTTTTTTGTTTTCCTCTATTTGTGCGTGAATTTTATCTTCATCTATCACAAAGTTTTTAATAATCAACATAATTGCTATCGTTAATAAGTTCGATGTAAAGTAGTACAAACTTAAAGAACTTGCATAATTGTTAAAGAAAAACAACATCATAATAGGCGAGAAGTAAATCATATACTTCATCATTTTGCTCATATCTGGCATGCCTTCTTGAGGTGGAGCTTGCATATTTGCTTGCTGACTCTGATTCATTTTCATGTAAAAGAAAATGGCAATAGAAGCCAAAATAGGAAATAAACTTACGTGATTTCCATAAAAAGGAATGGAAAATGGCAAGGTGAAAATAGTATCGTAAGAAGATAAATCTGGTGCCCATAAAAAGCTTTCTTGTCTTAAAGCTAAGTTTGTAGGAAAAAACTTAAACAAGGCAAAGAAAACTGGCATTTGTAATAGTGCAGGAATACAACCAGACATCATGCTAACTCCAGCTTTTCGCTGAATTGCCATAGTTTCTTGCTGACGTTTCATTGCATTTTCTTTTCCTGGATATTTCTCATTTAAGGCAGTTAATTCAGGTCTAATAACCTTCATTTTTGCACTCGATAAATAAGATTTGTAAACCAAAGGAGACATGATAATTCTAACAACAATCGTCATTAAAATGATAATCAATCCGAAATTACCTAAAAACCCTTTTAAGAAATTAAATACAGGATAAAAGATAGTTTTGTTTAAAAAACCAAAAATTCCCCAACCTAAATCTGCAGTTTCTTCTAAATCTGTGCCTTCGTATTTTTTTAATAAATTATAATCACTTGGTCCATAATACCATTTCATGTTATAATTTAATTCGCCAGCAGATAAAGCTAAAGGTGTTTTTAACTCGTATTTTTTCGTAAAAACAGTATCAATTTCTTCATCATTTACCAAATCTGTAGAAGTTACAGTGGCATTGTTAAAAGGTGTATCTGTTAATAAACTCGATGAAAAGAAGTGTTGTTGATAAAAAACCCAATCTACATCATTCGCAATCTCAGATTTACCAGCATTTAAATAATCAACTTCACCTTCTGTTTTATAATAATAGTAAGAGTACATTGTGTTTTCTGTACGAATACTTTTTTCGTGTCTGTAACCATTTAAAGTCCAATCTAAATTTATTGGATTAGATGAGTTTATTACAGAGTTCAAACCTTGAGAACGAACAGAAAAATCGACCATATATTTCTTTGGTTTCATTTCATATCTATACTCTAAATACTGAGTTTCAGAAACTTTTAATTTCATAGACAATACTTGATTGTCTCCGTTTTTAGTATATGTGGGTTCGAAAAATAAATCTTTGGTATTTAAAATTCTGTTGTCTGTAGTTCCGAAATTGATGTTAAAAGACGAGTTGTTATCCTTTATCATATGCAAAGGAAGAGAATCGTAGGTCTTATAATTTTTAATTAAAGCTTCTACAATTTGTCCACCTTTATTATCAATCGTTAATTTTACAAGACTGTTCTGTATAACTGTAGTTCCTTCAGTTCCAGTAATAGCACTTTGTGCAAAAGCACCTAATTTATTTTGAAATGCAATTTGTTTTATGGAATCGTTTTCATAAAATTCGGTTTCCTTAGAAACAGTATTTTGCTTTGTAATAGTTGTTGTAGTATCTGTAACTTGCTCTTTAGAAACTTCCTCTAAATCTGCAGGTTTGTTGGTGTTAAAATACCAAAGCATGATTGCTCCTAGAAGAATCATACCAATAAAAGAATTATAATCGAATTTTTTTTGTTCCATATGTATTGATGTCAATTTGTCATTAAATCAAAAATTATTTCTGATAAAAACGCGACAAATGTAGTTAAAAACCTTTTTTTATTATGATTTTGCTACCTTTTATTATATACTTTTTTATAGTTCAATTAGTATTCCTAATTTTTTTAATGTCTAAATTTTAATATTTTTAGATTCCTGCTTACGTAGGAAAGATATCATAATAGATTTTTTGGATAGTAAGCTCTAAACCTTAAATCTTCGAATATTTTAGAGCCGCTTTTATAAAATCTACAAATAAAGGATGAGGTTTTAAAACAGTACTCTTATATTCTGGATGGTATTGTACACCCACAAACCAAGGATGATTATCTAATTCTACAACTTCTACCAAACCTGTTTCTGGGTTGATGCCTGTTGCTTTTAAGCCTGCTTTTTCTATTTGGTTTAAATACTTATTATTAAACTCGTATCTGTGTCTGTGTCTTTCACTAATTAGTTCAGACTTATAAGCTTTATATACTTTAGAATCTTTTGTAATTTTACAATCCCAAGCTCCTAAACGCATGGTACCACCTTTATTAACTACATTTTTCTGACTCTCCATTAAATTAATAACAGGATGTTTGGTGCTTTTGTTCATTTCTGTAGAACTTGCTCCTTTTAAGTTTAAAACATTTCTCGAAAACTCAATAACTGCCATTTGCATTCCTAAACAAATTCCGAAAAAAGGAATGTTATTTTCACGTGCATATTTTACCGCTTTTATTTTGCCTTCAATTCCTCTGTCTCCAAAACCTGGTGCTACTAAAATTCCGTGCAAACCTTCTAATTTTTTTTCAACAGTTTTAGGAGATAAGCTTTCAGAATGTATCCAACGTACTTTTACCTTTGTTTCATGTGATGAACCTGCATGAATAAATGCCTCTGTAATAGATTTATAAGAATCTTGTAACTCTATATATTTTCCAATCAAACCAATTTCTACCTCAGAAGTTGGATTTTTATGTTTTCTTAAAAAATTATTCCATACTTTTAAAGCAGGTTCACCTTTAGAAGAAAGTTTTAATTTATTTAAAACTACAGTATCTAAATTTTGTTCTAACATTAAATTAGGAACATCATAAATAGTTTCTGCATCAATAGATTGTATAACATCTTCTTTCTTAACATTGCAGAATAATGCTAGTTTGCGTTTAATGTCATCAGAAATTTCGTGTTCTGTTCTACAAACTAGAATATCTGGGCTCACTCCACTTTGCATCAACATTTTCACAGAATGCTGAGTTGGTTTCGTTTTTAGTTCACCTGCAGCTGCTAAATAAGGCACTAAAGTTAAATGGATAACAATGGCATTTTCTTCACCTTTTTCCCAAAGAAGTTGTCTAACAGACTCTATGTAAGGTAAAGATTCAATATCTCCAACAGTTCCACCAATTTCAGTGATTACGATATCATAATCGCCAGTTTCACCTAAAATTTGAATTCGGTGTTTTATTTCATCAGTAATATGAGGAATTACCTGCACTGTTTTTCCTAAAAATTCTCCTTTTCTTTCTTTATCAATTACAGATTGATAAATTCGACCTGTAGTAACATTGTTTGCCTGACTTGTTGGAATATTTAAAAAACGTTCATAGTGCCCAAGATCTAAATCGGTTTCTGCACCATCATCAGTAACGTAACATTCTCCATGTTCGTAAGGATTTAAAGTTCCTGGATCTATATTTATATATGGATCTAGTTTTTGAATAGTTACAGAAAAGCCTCGTTCTTGGAGTAATTTAGCCAAAGAAGCCGCAATAATTCCTTTTCCAAGTGATGAAGTTACGCCTCCTGTTACAAAAACGTATTTAGTGTTGTACATGGTTACTTTAGGTTTGGGCAAAAGTACTAACTAAAGATTTTACGTCAAATAAAAATCATAAAAAACATTTATAACTTTGTGTTTTTTAAAAGTATAAAAATAATTTCATTTTTTTTTAAATACTATTTGTCAAAAATAAAAACAGTTGTATATTTGCACACGCTTTTAGAAAGCAATTTTAAAAGTATCAAATTAAGCAAGAAGACATTTAAGACATATAAAAATGAGCAAGAGAACTTACCAACCATCAAAAAGAAAAAGAAGAAACAAACATGGTTTCATGGAGAGAATGGCTTCTGCTAATGGTAGAAAGGTGTTAGCACGTAGAAGAGCTAAAGGAAGAAAAAGTTTAACAGTTTCTTCTCAACCAAGACATAAAAAATAAATGATTAACAATTGTTAATATATAAGGTGTTACTTTTAAGGTAACACCTTTTTTTTTACCCAATGAGTAACTATTTTTGTATCATTAAAAAGGCGAGCAAACTACATGCTAAAAAGAAAACCACAACCAATAATTTTAAAAGATAAAATCTAGGATGTTATTTATTGATAAACTAGATATTAAAGTGAGTAACAATCTTAGCAATACAAGATTAAAATCCCTTTTTTTACCTTTTTTATTATTATTTGTTATAGTGCTTATTTTATTAATAAAAAACGCTTTTTCTATTGATGGATACATTAAAATTCAAGAAAATTTATTTTTGTTTTTGAATAGCAAATTATCTCAATTACCAATTTTACAGTTTAACCTAACCCAATTAGGTGATGCATTAATTATTTTTCCTCTGTTATCTATTTTTATAATCTATGCACCTAAAATTTGGGGAGCAGTTTTAACATCGGGTTTTATATCACTTATTTTATCTTATGTATTAAAAAGATTATTTGCAGTTCCAAGACCTGCTGCTTTTTTTGATACTGATCGTTTTGTAATTGTAGGAAAAACGCTTTCTGGACATACAAGTTTACCTTCTGGACATTCAATAACTGCTTTTTCAATAATTACATTATTATTATTTGCATTGATGCCTAAAGATTTTATGTCAAAAATTTTATGGTCTATTTTTATGCTTTCTTTAGGATTTATTATTGTGTTTTCTAGAGTTGCTGTAGGCGCTCATTATCCTATTGATGTTGTTATTGGTAGTACAATAGGTTTTATAGCCGCAGTTTTAGGTATTGTCATAAACAATAACGTGAATTGGTTCAATTGGATTGGAAATAAGAAATATTATCCAATTTTTATATTGGTTTTAATAATTTGTGGAGTTGCTATTGTAAAGAAAATATCTGAAACTAATTTGATAATTTTTTATTTTCCATTAATTGCAATAGTTTCAACATTATATGTAATGATAAAAGTTTATGCTAAAAAATAACATTAAAATAAGCTACTTTGCATTAATAATAAGTTTTTTCAATTTATTATTATATCATTTACCATTTTTTAGATTTGTAACAAATAATTTAGATTCTAGCAGTTTAAGTGGTATTTTATTAATTGGTAGTTTAGTCTTAATAGCATTGGTATTAAATACCTTCCTTTTTTACATAGGCTTGTACATCTCTCCAATTGTTGGTAAGTTTTTACTGGTTGTGTTTGCAATTGTAAATTCCATAGCCGTCTATTTTATAAACACATACAGTGTTATTATTGATAAAACAATGATTGGTAATATATTGAATACCAACTTGGAAGAATCAAGTAGTTTCTTTTCTTTTGGATTGGTAATGTATCTTGTTTTGTTAGGAATCATACCAAGCATTCTAATCATTAAAACAAAAGTTGTAAGGGTAAAATTTAAAAAATTTCTGATACATATTGCACTTACTTTTATATTTATTTTAGCTTTTGTTTATATCAATTCTACGAATTGGTTATGGATTGATAAAAATTCAAAATCTTTAGGAGCCTTGGCTATGCCTTGGTCTTATGTGGTAAATACTTCTCGATATTATATTCATAAAAATCAAGAAAATAAACAACAAATTCTGTTACCAAATGCGAAGATAAAAGACACTAAAAAATCTATTTCAGTTTTAGTAATAGGGGAATCTGCAAGAAGTAAAAACTTTTCTTTGTACGGTTATGAGAAAGATACTAACCCATTATTAGCAAAACAAAATAATGTACATACCTACAAGGCTAGTTCATGCGCAACTTATACTACAGCAGGTGTAAAGTGTATTTTAGAACATAAGAAAAGCAATGAATTGTATGAAATTTTACCTAATTATTTATATAGAAACGATGTAGAGGTAATTTGGAGAACTACGAATTGGGGAGAACCTACTGTTAACATTAAAAACTTTTTTAAAAGAGGTGATTTAGAAAAAGATTGTGAAGGAGATGGATGCAATTATGATGAGATATTACTAAATGGTTTAAAAGAACAAATATTAGCTAGTAAAAAAGATAAAATATTACTAGTTCTGCATACGAGTACAAGTCATGGGCCTACTTACAATAAAAAATATCCAGAGAAATTTAATAAGTTTACACCAGTTTGCGAAAGTGTTGAGTTGGCAAAATGTACACAACAAGAATTATTAAATGCATACGATAATACGATTGTGTATACAGATTATATTTTATCGAGCTTAATTGATCAATTAAAACAATTAGAAACGTATAATAGTGCTATGTTTTATATTTCAGATCATGGTGAATCTTTAGGAGAAAATAACTTATATATGCATGGAATACCAGCAAGTATAGCACCTGAAGAGCAATTAGAAATTCCATTTATTGTCTGGCTTTCAGATAATTCTAAAGAGCTAAAGAGTAATAGAGAAGCATCACAACATAATGTTTTTCATAGTGTTTTAGATTTTTTAGCGATAGAAAGTCCTATTTATGATGAAAGTATGAGCATTTTTAAATAATTTTTAATAAAGAATAACAAGAACAATAACTATAAATATTATGCCAAAAAGAGAAGACCTTAAATCCATTTTAATTATTGGTTCTGGACCTATAGTAATTGGTCAAGCATGTGAATTCGATTATTCTGGTTCGCAATCTTTGCGATCTTTAAGAGAAGATGGAATTGAAACTATTTTAATCAATTCGAATCCAGCCACTATTATGACAGATCCATCCATGGCTGATCATATATATTTGTTGCCATTAACTACGAAGTCTATCATTCAGATTTTAAAAGAACATCCACAAATTGATGCTGTGTTGCCAACAATGGGTGGTCAAACTGCATTAAATCTTTGTATTGAGGCAGATGATAAAGGAATTTGGAAAGATTTTAATGTAAAATTAATTGGTGTTGATATTGATGCAATTAATGTTACTGAAGATAGAGAACAGTTTAGAGAATTGATGTTAAAAATTGGAGTACCAATGGCTCCACAAGCTACTGCAACATCATTTTTAAAAGGAAAAGAAATTGCGCAACAATTTGGTTTTCCATTAGTAATTCGTTCCTCTTATACTTTGGGTGGAGCAGGAGCCTCTATCGTTTATAAAGCAGAAGATTTTGACGAATTATTAAGTAGAGGTTTAGAAGCGTCACCAATTCATGAAGTGATGATTGACAAAGCTATGATGGGCTGGAAAGAATATGAATTAGAATTATTGCGTGATAAAAATGATAACGTAGTTATTATTTGTTCTATCGAAAATATGGATCCAATGGGTATTCATACAGGAGATTCGATTACAGTTGCTCCAGCAATGACACTTTCTGATAAAACGTATCAAAAAATGCGTGATATGGCAATTCATATGATGCGTTCTATTGGTGATTTTGAAGGTGGTTGTAACGTGCAATTTGCAGTTTCACCAGACGAAAAAGAAGATATTATTGCCATTGAAATCAATCCAAGGGTTTCTCGTTCATCAGCATTAGCAAGTAAAGCAACAGGTTATCCAATTGCAAAAGTGGCAACAAAATTAGCAATTGGATATACTTTAGACGAATTAGAAAACGGCATTACAAAATCTACATCAGCTTTATTTGAACCAACTTTAGATTATGTAATTGTAAAAATTCCACGTTGGAACTTCGACAAATTCGAAGGTTCAGACAGAACTTTGGGTTTACAAATGAAAGCTGTTGGAGAAGTGATGGGAATAGGTCGTTCTTTTCAAGAAGCATTGCACAAAGCAACACAATCTTTAGAAATAAAAAGAAATGGTTTAGGAGCAGATGGAAAAGGATATACAGATTATAACCAAATTATAGATAAGTTAACCAATGCAAGTTGGGACAGAGTTTTTGCTATATATGATGCAATTGCAATAGGAATTCCTTTGAGCAAAATATATGATATCACAAAAATAGATATGTGGTATTTAAAACAATATGAAGAATTATTTCAACTTCAAAAAGAAATTTCTACCTTTTCTATTGACACAATTCAAAGAGATTTATTATTAGAAGCAAAACAAAAAGGATATGGAGATAGACAAATAGCACACATGCTAGATTGTCTGGAAAGCGAAGTTTATAACAAAAGAGAAGAATTAAAAGTACAGCGTGTTTATAAATTAGTAGATACGTGTGCTGCTGAATTCACAGCAAAAACACCTTATTATTATTCAACTTTCGAAAATGAAATTGAAACTGCAGATGGAGAAATTGTTATTGCAAATGAAAGTATTGTAACTGATAAAAAGAAAATTGTTGTTTTAGGCTCAGGACCAAACAGAATTGGACAAGGAATTGAGTTCGATTATTGTTGTGTGCATGGAGTTTTAGCAGCTGCAGAATGTGGCTATGAAACTATTATGATTAACTGCAACCCAGAAACGGTTTCTACAGATTTTGATACTGCAGATAAATTATATTTCGAACCTGTTTTTTGGGAACATATTTATGACATTATTCGTCATGAAAAACCAGAAGGAGTTATTGTACAATTAGGTGGACAAACTGCTTTAAAGTTAGCCGAAAAGTTAACCAAATACGGAATTAAAATTATCGGAACTTCTTTCGAAGCTTTAGATATTGCAGAAGATAGAGGACGTTTTTCTTCGATGTTAAAAGATAACAATATTCCTTATCCAGAATTCGGAATTGCAGAAACTGCAGACGAAGCTTTGCAATTAGCAGATGAATTGGACTTCCCAATTTTGGTAAGACCTTCTTATGTTTTAGGTGGGCAAGGAATGAAAATTGTCATCAATAAAGAAGAATTAGTAGAACATGTAGTAGATTTATTAGGTAGAATGCCAAATAATAAACTGTTGTTAGATCATTATTTAGATGGTGCAATAGAAGCAGAAGCAGATGCGATTTGCGATGCTGATGGAAATGTCTACATCATCGGAATTATGGAACATATAGAACCTTGTGGAATTCATTCTGGAGATTCTAATGCAACTTTACCAGCCTTTAATTTAGGTGAATTTGTAATGCAACAAATTAAAGATCATACACATACCATAGCAAGAGCCTTAAAAACTGTTGGATTGATAAATGTTCAATTTGCCATTAAAGAGGATATCGTTTATATAATCGAAGCTAACCCAAGAGCTTCTAGAACTGTACCTTTTATTGCAAAAGCATATAAAGAGCCTTATGTAAATTACGCAACAAAAGTAATGTTAGGTCATAATAAAGTAACAGATTTTACTTTTAACCCACAATTAACAGGGTATGCAATTAAACAGCCTGTTTTCTCATTTAACAAGTTTCCTAATGTAAACAAGAAACTAGGACCAGAAATGAAATCTACAGGAGAAAGTATTTTGTTTATTGATAGTTTAAAAGATGACCAGTTTTATGATTTATATGCAAGACGTAAAATGTACTTGAATAAGTAAAACTTGTTTCTATATTATAAAAAAGCATCTCAGTTATGAGATGCTTTTTTTTAGTTTTACTACAAAAGTAAATACATATTAAAATCGTTTTAGTAAGTGTATGAGAAGTTATTTTATATCTAAAAAGATAAGTTTAAAAATCAAATTGATTCCTCTTCTTCTTCCACGCTAACATGAAACAAGGCTTCACCTTTATTTACAATAGGCGTTTTATTTATGCAGAAAATATGACAATCAGCAGTAGCATAAATTCGTTTTTTAAATTCTCCAAAAGGATCTTGAATTACACCTAAAATATCTTTCTTTTTTACACGAGAGCCATTGGTAACCAAAATTTTAAACATTCCAGAATAATTAGAACGTATCCATTTTGCTTTTTTAATAAAGATAGGTTTCTCAGTCAAGGTAATTTCACCATCAATAAAACCTAAATGAATTAAAACATTTTTTGTACCTCTAATTCCATGATTTATAACTGTAGGATTTAAATTTTTAGATTTCCCACCTTCAAAAAGTAAAACAGTTTTACCCATTTTATTCAAAGATTCACGCAAAGATTTGGCAATGTAGCCAGAGTTAACCACAAAAGGAGAATTAAAAACATTGGCTAATTCTAATGTTTTTTCTTCAGAACTTTCTAGTCTTATTTGCGCAATATTATCACGTTCTCCACCTCCTGTATGATAATCGATAACGTAATCTACGAATGGCGCAATTTCTTTTGTAAATTGATATGCAAACTGGCTAGCTAAAGATCCATTTAAAGATCCTGGAAACATTCTGTTTAAATCTCTACCATCAGGAAATTCTCTAGTTTGAATTAAATAGCCAAAAATATTAAAAACAGGAATACATATAATTGTTCCTTTTTTGGGTACGTTTAATTTTTGGTTGATTATTTCACGTATAATACTTACGCCATTTACCTCATCTCCATGAACTCCTGCCAATAACAATATAACAGGTCCTTCTTCTAAAGAACGCTCTACAATTACTGGAACTTTTACAGTTGTTCTAGTGTGTAATTTTGCAACTTCTATATCTAAAATTGTTCGTTTTCCTTCTGGAATATTTTTCCCTAATATAATCAATGGTTTATTCGACATGAATTTCTAAGTATCTAATAATTTCTTTTGCGATGTTTTTTCCTGTAGCAACTTCATATTCCTTCTAAGCCAGGTGATGAGTTTACTTCTAAAACTAAAGGACCTTTTGAAGATTGTAGCATATCTACACCAGCTACCCCCAAACCTAAAGCTTTGGTTGCTTTTAAAGCAGTTTTCTCCTCTTCGTCTGTTAATTGAATTACAGTTGCATTTCCTCCTCTATGCAAATTAGAACGAAATTCACCTTCTTTTCCTTGACGTTTCATTGCTCCAACAACTTTACCATCTACCACAAAAGCTCTTATATCTGCACCACCAGCTTCTTTAATAAATTGTTGAGCAATTACTCTGGCTCCCAAACCATTAAAAGCTTCTAAAACAGAAGTTGCAGCATTTTTTGTTTCTGCTAAAACAACTCCCAAACCTTGAGTTCCTTCTAATAATTTTAATACTAAAGGCGCACCACCAACAGAATCTACAACATGTTCTACATCTTTTGTGTAATTGGTAAAAACAGTTTTTGGCAAACCAACACCTGCTCTAGCCAAAATTTGTAAACTACTTAGTTTATCTCTAGACCTTGTTAAGGCCATAGAACTAACTGAGGTAAAAACTTTCATCATTTCAAATTGACGAATAACAGCTGTCCCATAAAAAGTAACAGAAGCTCCAATTCTCGGAATAATCGCATCTATGTTTTCTAAATACTCACCTTTGTAAAATATTTTTGGAGCTCTTCTTTCTATTTCTATATTGCATTTTAAATGATCTACAACAAGTACCTCATGTTTTCTTTTCTCTGCAGCTTCAATCAATCTTCTTGTAGAATACAATTTCGGATTTCTTGATAGAATTACAATTCTCATTTTTTTAAATATTTTAATTTATAGGATAGATTTTTTTTAATGGTATCTATCACAAATTTTTTGTTTAAAAATTTCCTTCCCAATAGTATAGGAAATGTCATGTCTTTGCGCTCACTTAGGGTTAAAAATATAGGGAAAGTTGTATTGAAAATCACTATTTCTGTCTGAATCATAAATCTTTTTTCAGAAATACCATTCGAACTTTTTACAATTTTAGAACTGTAATTTTTAAAAGTAAACTTTTTATTATTGTAAAAAGTATGTTCTGGATCCAATAAATTAAATTCTATAAAACTGCTATTGTTTACTGTAACTTCTTTAATATTAGAACAATGAATGGAAGATGTGTAAGCGCCAGAGTCTATTTTTACATCAATATCTACTAAAGACAAACCTGGAAAATCTGCCTTATCAACTCTACCTATTGTAATCTTCATTTTTTAAATTTAATTGCTAGTAAAATTACTGATAGTTATTGGTTAAAAAAAGTTTCTAAAAAATAGATTTTTAGATTTTAAAAGATTAATTTTTTCTTTTTCTTTTAATGTTTATATTTGAAAAGCCAATACTTTAGGTCATGTTTCGAATCAAAAGATACCTGAAAATTTCTAATCTAATATATAATTAATGCAATTTATAAGCTTTACATACAAAACTTATAAAGTCTATTTTTTAATAGGCTTTTTTTGTTTGTTTAGCTTTTTTACTTTTTCTCAAGACCAAAAAAAAGCAGATAGCTTAAAAAATATACTCAGAAAAAATTTATATGATAGAAAAGATAAACTTAAGAATCTAGCTGATATCGCTTATTATGAAACTGATATAGATGAAATTATTATTTACAGCAAAGAATTAATTGCTACTGCCATAGAAAGGGATACAGCTTATTTTGAATATTCAGGTTATCTTCAATTAGGGCAAGCTTATGGACAAAAAGGAGACCTAAAAACGGCATTAACCAATTTGTTAAAGGCGGCTAAAGTAGCTAATGATAACGATTTAAAAAGCAGTAAAGCAGGAATTAAAGTTGCAATTGCTGATATTTATTCTCAGATGGGAGATTCTAAATTATCAGTCAAAAATTATAAAGAGGCTATTTTATTATATGAAAAAATAAAAATTGAAAAAATAAATGATTCTATAAATCTTGCTTCAGCAAAGTACAACTTAGGTGATGAATATTATAGTCAACAAAAATTAGACTCTTCACTGTATTATTACAAAAAGGCTGCAGACGATTTTAAAAGCTTAGGGTATGAACAATATTTGGCTTATATATTAGGTAGTGAAGGTTTGGTATATGCTCAATTAGACGATGATACTTTAGCAGAAAACAGCTTAAACGAAGCAATTGAAATTCTTGAAGAATATGAAGATTATGATCCTATTACCGAATTTTTAATTGGTATGGCTGATGTATATATAGCAAGAAGTAAAAATAAACAAGCTTTAAAATATGCGCAAAGAAGTTTAAGCTTAGCAGAAAAATTTGGATACAAACAGCAGATTAGTGATGCGAATGCCAGAATTGCAACAATCTATAAATCTTTTAATAATTATAAAGGAGCCTTAGATGCTTTTGAAAAACACATTGTTTATAGAGATAGTGTTAACAATATAAGCGCTGTTAGAGATGTGGAGCAAGAACGTTCTAAGTTTGAACTTGCAAAAAAGGAACAGGAAAAGGAAATACTTAAACAAGAAAAAAAGACACAATTTATTTTAAATATAGGTATTGGTATCGTCCTAATTTTAATAGGTTTTTTAGCATATTTCTTATATAAAAGAAATAAGTTAGTAGTAGAAACTAGTAAAGTGATTGAGCAAGAAAAAGAGCGTTCAGATGAGTTGTTAAAAAATATCTTACCAGAAGAAACTGCACAAGAATTAAAAGAAAAAGGAAGTGTAGAAGCCAAAAGATTCGATTCAGTTTCTGTTTTATTTACAGATTTTAAAGGATTTACAAAGTTTTCGGAAACTTTATCACCAGAAGAATTGGTAAAAACCATCGATTATTATTTTTCTAAATTCGATGAAATTATGGAAAAACATGGTATAGAAAAAATAAAAACGGTTGGAGATGCCTATATGTGTGCGAGTGGTTTGCCTTTTCCAGTTAAAAACCACGCATTTAAAATGGTAAAAGCGGCTTTTGATATTGTCGATTTTGTAAACGAAACCATGAGTTTAAATAGTGAGGCTAGTTTCGATATTAGAGTGGGTATAAATTCAGGTTCTGTTGTTGCTGGTGTTGTAGGTACTAAAAAGTTTGCTTATGATATTTGGGGAGATACTGTAAACACAGCAAGTAGAATGGAAAGTTCTGGAGAAATTGGCAAAATTAACATCAGTGAAAGTACTTACAATTTATTAAAAAATAATAGAGCTTTCGAATTCGAAGAAAGAGGATCTATAGAGGCCAAAGGAAAAGGTAAAATAAAAATGTATTTTGTAAAAAGAACTACTTAAAAAGCATTCATTCTTATCGTTTTCAACTCTTCCCAAGAAAAAATGTTTTCCTTATAAAGGTTGTGTAATTCATCAGAAACAGTGGCATCAAACAAAATTAAATCGTCGGTGTTTACGGTTACATTTATGCCCTTGTCAAACAATTTTCTTACAGGATGTTCTTTTAAGTTTCTTACAGCTCTTAAAGCAATATTACTTTGTGGTGATGTATTTAATCGAATGTTTCTCTCCAAAATTAAATCCATCGTTTTTTCTGATTGGACTGCATTTATTCCATGTTGTAATTCATCAGGATTTAAAAGTTCAATAGTTTCTTCTATGGTTTTGTAATCAGAAAATTCACCTATATGTGCTTTGGTTTTTATGTTGTGTTTTCTTGCGGTTTCAAATAATTCTTGAAAAGGTTTTAAATTCTGATTGTCTTCCTTCCCATAAATATCAATTCCATTAAAAATACCACTTTCTATAAAAGCGTTACCATATTCATATACTTTGTCTAGAGGTAAATCTTTATTAATTCCTATATCTGGTCTAAAGTCTATTTTCGTTTTATATTTCTCTTTAATCCTTTTTACTTCTGTAATTACAGAATCAATAGAACCATCAAAAAAACGAGCTAAATTGGTATCTACACTTGCTTCTAAAAGCGAAATATTATCATCTATACTGCTTTCGATAGATATTTCCATAAAGGTGATAACGTCTTCTTTAGTGACCATTATTTTATTTAAATTACCGTAAATAAAATCGATCATTCCTACTAAACCATCATATTTTTTTGGAAAAGAAATAGTTGCATTTGGGTATTTTTCAAGTAGTTTTTTTTGAGAACCACCTAAATGAAAATGATTGTGAACATCGGCTTTTGGGAGTTTTAAAAAAGAGTTTCTAGTATGTTTCAAAGACTTAAAATATAGTTTTTAAAATATGTTCGATGACTAAAATAAGCAATAAACCCAAGCTTATTAATAAATATTTTAAAGATGTATTTACATTTTTAAACTTAGCAGCTGTGATTTTAGCATTGATGTAAATTTGTTGACCTAATTGATCATACAATTTAGATTTATCTATACTAGTTTCTAAAAGTGTTTTAGAAAATTCTTTAATATCACCATATTTAGATATTACATCTCCAAAAAAGAAAACATTTGGCTCGTATTTTTTTTCAATTCTTGGAATAAAAGTTCGAACACTATGAAACATAGAAATCATTGTAGAAATTAACCAAAGAATGGCAATAACGTGATTTATACCAAAAGTTGAAAATTCATCTTTGGCACTATTTATATTTTGATAAACAAAATTAAAAATGATGCCATAAAATGATAAAATTAAACCAGCTTTTAATTCTGATGAACGAATTAAACCAATAAAATAGTTCATGGCTCCCCAATAACTAAAGTGCAAATCTCTAGCTTCTAAGTCTTTAGATTCGTATTTTTCTTTTGTATCCATAATTGCTGTCGGTAAACTTAATTTAAAATTTTAATTTTTGCAAACTTACCTTGTTACTTTTATAGCAGCTTCTGCACAACGTTCACCATCCATAGCTGCAGAAACAATTCCACCAGCATAACCACCTCCTTCACCACAAGGAAATAAACCTTCGATTTCTGGATGCTCTAAATTTTCTTTTCTTGGAATATTTACGGGTGATGACGTTCTAGATTCTACACCAATAATATTGGCTTCGTTTGTATAATAGCCATGCATTTTTTGTCCAAAAGCAGCAAAACCTTTGCGCAATCTGCTACCAATAATTTTAGGTAATAAAGAATGTAAAGGAGCAGAGTTTAAACCTGGTTGATAAGAGCAATCATTTAAAGTCGAAGATAGTTTTCCATCAACAAAATCTACCAATCTTTGGGCTGGTGCTGTTTGAGATCTTCCTCCAGCTAAAAAAGCAATTTTTTCTAAATCTTTTTGAAACTCTAAACCTTTTAAAGCTCCAAAATGTTCGTATTTTTTAAAGTCTTTATTTATATCTAATTCAACAACAATTCCAGAATTTGCAAACTTATTATTTCTTCTGCTTGGAGACATGCCATTTACAACAACTTCGCCACTGGCAGTTGCTGCAGGAACAATAAAACCTCCTGGACACATACAGAAAGAATACACGCCTCTGTTATTTATTTGATTTACCAAACTGTAAGCAGCTGCAGGTAAAAGTTCGTCTCTTTCTCCAGAACAATTGTACTGAATTTGGTCTATAATTTCTTGAGGATGTTCTACTCGAACACCCATTGCAAAAGATTTTGCTTTTAAGGCGATATTTTTTTTATGCAACAATTCGTAAATATCTCTGGCTGAATGGCCTGTGGCTAAAATAACAGAGTTAACAGCCATTTCATTGATGCTATTTATTTGTATGGCTTTTAGTTTATTATTATTGATAATAAAATCGGTAACTTTCGTTTCAAAATGAATTTCTCCTCCAAATTTTAATATATTTTCACGAATATTTTGAATGATTTTCGGCAATTTATTAGTTCCAATATGAGGATGTGCATCCACCAAAATTTGCTCAGTGGCTCCATGAAAAACGAGGTTTTCAAAAATACGTCGAACATCGCCTCTTTTTAAACTTCTTGTGTAGAGTTTTCCATCAGAATACGTTCCTGCTCCACCTTCTCCAAAACAATAATTAGAGTTTTCGTTTACAATATGTTCTTGATTGATTGCACGTATATCTCTGCGTCTTTCTTGTACATTTTTACCACGCTCCAAAACAATTGGTTTGTAACCTAACTCTATACATCTTAAAGCTGCATACATACCTGCAGGACCAAAACCGATGATGTGAATTTCTTTCGCATTCGAAACGTCTTTATAATCAAAAATATAATCAGATTGTTCTGGAACAGTTTCGTTGATATATACTGCCACTTTATAATTAAAAATGATGTCTTTTTTACGAGCATCTATCGATTTTCGTAAAACTTTTACAGCAGAAATTTCATTTTTATCAACGCCTAATTCTTTAGAAGCTTTGTAAAGCAATATGTTTTCTCTACGCTCTTCTATTAAATTTATGCGAAGTTGAAGTTCTTTTATCATACTACAAAAATACTTAAATGTTGAATTTTAAAGGAAATTATTATCAGCTTTATTTTTATCATAGTAGATGAAGTGTTTTTATCAAAGTAGCAGATGTTAAAAACTGGCTTTTATCATTCTATCATTGCCAAATAAATCTTTTTTCAATTCGATATTTTTAAACCCTTTTTTTTCTAATATTTTTATAGTTTCTTTTCCTAAATATTGATTGATTTCAAAGAATAAAAGTCCGTTTTTTGAAAGATGTTTTTTTGCTAAATCTGCAATTTTATCATAAAAAATTAACGGATTTTCATCGGAAACAAACAAAGCCAAATGAGGTTCGTTTTGCAACACATTATTATCAATTTCTACTTTTTCCAACTCTCGAACATAAGGAGGATTTGAAACAATAATATCAAATTGCACGTCATTCTGAACTTGTTTCAGAATCTCATCCAATGAATTTATTTTCAGAATATCAGCTTCCACAAAATTTACCTCAACTTTATTTAAATCAGCATTTTTCTGTGCAATTTTTAAAGCATCAGCAGAGATATCAATCGCAGAAATTATTACATTTGATAAATTTTTAGCTAAAGAAATGGGTATGCAACCTGAGCCAGTTCCAATATCTAAAATTGTTAATTCAACTGCTTTTAACTTCTGAACTTCGTCCAAAACCCACTCTACTAATTCTTCAGTTTCTGGTCTTGGAATTAAGGTACTTTTGTCAACTAAAAAGCGATAGCCATAAAATTCTGTATGCCCAATAATGTATTGAATTGGTTCTTCTTTTTGTAATCTTTCTAAGGCTTTTTTTAAGGTTGATAAAAGCGTTTCGTCGATCTTAAAATCGGGTTTTAAAACCGTATCAATTCTTTTTAACTTCAAATAGTCTTCCATTAAAATAAAGAAAAAAGAATCTATTTCTGTTTTAGGATAAATTACAGTAAGTTCAGAAAAAAAGTACTCTTTAAATTTGTTGATATTCATTCATTCTATATTTTCTTCCGACTTCAAACTTTAAGGCTACAACTGCAATTTTTTAATCATCCAAACATCACAAGAATAATGGCAGGTGTTTCCTAAGGGTTTATCTAAATTGATAAAACCATTTTTTTTATACAATTTTACTGCAGCTTCCATATATGGTAACGTTTCTAAATAACAATTTTCGAAACCTAATTCTTTTGCTTTTTCTAAACAAACAGAAATTAATTTTGTACCCAAACCTTTGCCTCTTGCAATTGGCAGAAAATACATTTTTTGCAATTCGCATGTATTGCCTTCAAAGTTGTCTAATTGTGCAATTCCTCCACCACCAACAACTTTATTTTTATGCTCTACAACAAAATATTTACTTTTCTTTTTTTGATAGGTTTCAAACATACTATCTGTTGCTTTATCTTCATATGCAGTGCCAACTTTTGGAGCGCCCATTTCTACAAGAACGCTTCTAATAACGATGGCAAGTTCTGGACTATCTACTGGTTTAATTTCTCTAATTATAAAATCTGGAGTTGTCATTTATTACTGTATTTTTGCAAGAGCAAGTTACCCATTTTTTTAAATAGTATTGATGAAAAAAATAGTCTATTTTTTAAGTTTATTCGCATTAATTTTAAGTTGTTCTGTTAAAAAACAACCTGTTTTTATTAAAGTTGATAATGTAAAAGTAATTAGTTTTGCTGCAGATACAATAAAATTAAAAGCAGATGCTTTTTTTGAAAACCCGAATGTTGTTGGGGGTAAAATTTCTACTGAAAATGTTGCTATTTTTGTAAATGATATAGAAGTTGCTCAGGTGTTTTCTGATGAGTTTAAAATACCAGCAAATAAGGAATTTTCGATACCTTTAACTGCAAATATACCTACCAAAAACTTATTGAATTCTAATAAGAATGGCGTTCTTGGTGGTTTGTTAAATTCAATTTTAACCAACAAAGTAACCCTTAGAATAAAGGGTAATTTAGAATATTCGGTTTTTGGTTTTAAGAAAGATTTTTTGGTAGATACAACTAAAGAAATAAATATAAAATGATAAGATTCACTTTTTCTTTTTCTAATAAAAATCAATAAATATCAATCACAAAACTTACATAAAACGTTGTTTGCAAATTGCCAAAAACGGCATTGGAACAACGCATCCAAATCCGAGTGTTGGAGCTGTTATTGTGCATCAAAATAAAATTATTGGTGAAGGTTTTACCTCTAATTATGGTGGCAATCATGCAGAAGTAAATGCTGTAAATTCGGTTGCAAATAAATCTCTTTTAAAAGAAGCCACTATTTATGTAACGCTAGAACCTTGTGCTCATTTTGGCAAAACGCCACCTTGTGCAGATTTGTTGGTAAAGCATCAATTTAAAAATGTGGTTATTGGTTGTGTAGATTCCAATAGTTTGGTTGCTGGAAAAGGAATTGAGCGTTTAAAATCGGCTGGAATTAATGTTATTGTTGGTGTTTTAGAGGATGAATGCAGAGAGCATCACCAAAGATTTTTTACGATTCAAGAAAAAAATAGACCTTTTATTATTTTAAAATGGGCAGAAACCAAAGATGGTTTTATTGCTCCTTTATCAAAAAACGAACAAAAACCCATTTGGATTTCAAACCCATATTCGCAACAATTAGTGCATAAATGGAGAAGTGAAGAGCATGCAATTTTGGTGGGAACAAATACGGTTATTGCAGATAATCCTAAATTAAATGTTAGAAGTTGGTTTGGTAATAATCCTATAAGAATTGTGTTGGATAAAGATCTTCGAATTCCAAAAAACAGGAAGGTTTTTGATGAAAGTGTGAGGACAATTGTATTGACAGAATCAATAATCAAGAGTCAAGAATCAAGAGAAAATTTGATTTTCGAACAAATTGATTTTAACAAAAATGTTGCAAAACAAATTTGTGCTATTTTGCAAAAACATAAAATTCAATCTGTAATTATAGAAGGAGGTACACAAACCTTACAAACTTTTATAGATGCAAATCTTTGGGATGAAGCTCGCGTTTTTATTGGAGATACAACTTTCCAAAATGGAATTAAAGCTCCCATTTTATCCGCAAGAATTGCTTTGGAACAAAAAATAAAAAACGACATATTAAAAATTTATAAAAATGATTAAAAACATCATCTTCGATTTTGGAGATATTTTTATCAACTTAGATAAACAAGGAACTTACAAAGCCATGGCTGAGTTAGGAGTTTCAAAAATTACGAACGAAATGATGGAGGTTTATCAGAACTATGAAAAAGGTTTGATGACTACTCATGCATTTCTAATGTTTTTTCATGAAAAGTTTCGAATACCTAAAGAGAAATTGATTACTGCATGGAACGCTGTTTTGTTAGATTTTCCCAGAGAACGTTTGGGCTTTTTAAAAAAATTAGCCGCAAGTAAAAAATACAGATTATTCTTGTTGAGCAACACAAACGATTTGCATATAAAATGGGTTCAAGAATCTTTAGGGGATGAATTTTACAATGAGTTTAAAAACTGTTTTGAGCAATTTTATTTATCACATGAAATTCATTTTAGAAAACCAGATTCAGCAATTTATGAGTATGTTTTAACTGAAAATAATTTAATTGCCAGCGAAACTTTGTTTGTAGATGATTTAGAAGAAAATACAGAGGCTGCAAACAAATTAGGGATTCATGTTTGGAATTTAATGCCAGAAGAAGAGGATGTTTCTGAACTTTTTATAAAAAATATACTCCATTGATTTTTCTACTCTTAAGCATAATCATATCAACAGGTTTATTTGTTATTTTTAAATATTTTGGCATTTATAAAGTTGATGTTTTAAAGGCGATTTTTGTAAACTATCTTGTTGCATTTGTTATGGGTTTTGCCTTGGCAGAAAGAGATTTTAGTTTTGTAGAAATTCCAAAACAACCATGGTTTTTAGGAGCTATTTTTTTAGGCGCTTTGTTTGTAAGTGTCTTTTTTATTATGGCAATGACTGCTCAGAAAAATGGAGTTTCTGTAGCTTCTGTTGCAGGAAAAATGTCTGTGGTAATTCCAGTTTTTTTTGGTGTTTTCTTGTACAATGAATCTGTAACTTTTTTAAAAATATTCGGAATTATAATCGCTTTAATTGCAGTTTATTTAGCTTCTGTAAAAGAAAAATCAATCGTAAAAAACAATGCAGGTTTACTTTTTCCTATTCTGCTTTTTTTGGGTTCTGGAGCAATTGATACTTGCTTAAAATATATAGAAGTATCGTTTGTGCCAAAAGAAGACGTATCTATTTTCTCTGGCAGTTTATTTGGAATTGCTGCTCTTTTTGCACTTCTAATTTTATTGATAAAAGCTGCCAAAAAAAGAGAACCTTTTGGTACTAAAAATATTGTTGCAGGCTTAGCTTTAGGAATTCCGAATTATTTTTCTATTATTTTTTTATTGAAAGCTTTACAAACAGAAGGTTTCGAAAGTTCTACATTATTCACCATTAATAATGTGGGTATTGTAATATTATCGACAATAGTTGGAATACTTCTTTTTAAAGAAAAATTTAGTTTAAAAAATAAAATTGGGGTTGCTTTAGCAATCTTAGGAATTGTAATTGTAGCTTTGGCTTAATGGAAAATGATAGTTACAAAACAATTTTAAAACCTTCTGAAGAAACGCTGTTTAAAGATAAAAATAGTAAATTTTTCGGCTATGCTTTTCCTGTGTTAAATGAAGATGATGTAAAACTTTGTTTAGAAGAATTGAAGAAAAAACATCATACTGCAAGGCATTTTTGTTACGCTTATCAAATAGGTGTGGAGCAAATAGAATATAGGGCAAATGATGATGGTGAACCTAATAATTCTGCAGGAATGCCAATTTATGGACAAATTCAATCTTTTGAGGTTACCAATATTTTAATAGTTTCTGTACGTTATTTTGGAGGAACCAAATTAGGGGTTGGGGGTTTAATTTCTGCTTATAAAACTTCTGCACAAATTACTTTAGAAGCATCAGAAATTATAGAAAAAACGATTGATGTTTTTTATAAATTAAATTTTGAATATGATTTAATGAGCAAAGTAATGCGAATTATCAAAGAGAAAAACATGAACATCGTAACTCAAAAAATGGAACTAGGTTGTGAATATGTAATTTCTATCAGAAAAAAAGAAGCAGATATTGTTTTTGAAATTTTTGATAATTTTTATAAAGTAGATATTGAAATTTTAGATTGATTTTTTACAAGAAATTTATTTAAAGTGATATCACATATTTTCTAAAACCCCAAACTCTCCAATAAATAATCTGGACATCTTGTTGGTTTTCCAGTTTTCATGTTCATAAAAGCCAAAACAGAATTTCCTTTGCAAATAATTTCATTATTCTGGTTGGTAATTATATAATCGAATTCAATTTTAACCATCGGTTTTTTCACTAAAAAAGTTTCAATCGTTAAAACATCATCATAAATAGCAGATTTAATAAAGTTACAAGTTAACGAAATTACTGGGAGCATTATCCCACTAATTTCCATATATTTGTAAGTAACACCTAAAGTGCGAAGCCATTCAGTTCTACCTAATTCAAAGTATTGTGCATAATTTCCATGATACACAACCCCCATTTGATCTGTTTCTGAATAACGAACTCTTGTTTTTGTTGATGATTTTTTCAATGTTTTTAAACAGTTTAGGAAAGCATTTTACGTAAAAAAAAGTTAAAAACCTATAGTGATTTCATTTTTTTATACTGAATTTTATTCACACTTTTGTAAACCAAAAAAGAAAGAGCTAAAACTGTTTTTTTTAATTAAAGATTTTATCTTTATAACATACTAAAACCATAAATGAATTATACTGCTGAATCCGTTTGGACAGACTGTCTATCTTTTATCAAGGACAATATTAAGCCACAGGCTTATAAAACTTGGTTCGAGCCTATAAAGCCTGTTAAACTTTCTGGTGAAGCTTTAACCATTCAAGTACCAAGTAAATTTTTTTATGAGTGGTTAGAAGAGCATTATATTAAACTTTTAAGGGTTGCATTGGTAAGAAAATTAGGCAATGATGCTAAATTGATTTACGATGTAAAAATGGAAAACAATTACAGCAGTAACAGACCGCAAATTGTTAAAATTCCGAGTTCTAACAGAGACCCTTTAAAGCCTCAAAAAGTTACAGTTTCTCTAGAATCTAATAAAAGAGAATTAAGAAATCCGTTTATAATTCCTGGTTTACAGAAAGTTAAAATAGAATCTCAATTAAATCCTAATTACAGTTTTGCTAATTTTATAGAAGGAGATTCTAACAGATTAGCGCGTTCTGCAGGTATGGCTGTTGCCAACAAACCTGGAGGAACTTCTTTCAATCCGCTTTTAATTTATGGTGGTGTTGGTTTGGGTAAAACGCATTTAGCACACGCAATAGGTGTTAATATTAAAGATAAATATCCAGATAAAACTGTTTTATATATTTCATCAGAAAAATTTACACAGCAATTTATAGATTCTGTAAAATCGAATACAAGAAACGATTTCATTCATTTTTATCAAATGATCGATGTTTTGATTATTGATGATGTACAATTCTTGTCTGGTAAAGCAGGTACACAAGATGTATTCTTTCATATTTTTAACCATTTGCATCAAAATGGTAAGCAGGTTATTTTAACCTCTGACAAAGCACCTGTAGACATGCAAGATATCGAGCAACGTTTACTTTCTCGTTTTAAATGGGGTTTATCTGCAGAATTACAAGCACCAGATTACGAAACTAGAATTTCTATTTTAGACAATAAATTGTTTAGAGATGGTGTAGAAATGCCACAAGATATAATAGAATATATTGCTCAGAATATAAAGTCTAATGTTAGAGAATTAGAAGGTGTTATTATTTCTATGATTGCACAAGCTTCTTTTAATAGAAGGGAATTTTCATTAGAATTAGCAAAACAAATTGTAGATAAGTTTGTTAAGAACACAAAAAAAGAAGTTTCTATAGATTACATTCAGAAAGAAGTTTCTAAATATTTTGATATGGATGTTGCTACACTGCAATCTAAAACTAGAAAAAGACACATTGTTCAAGCGCGTCAATTAGCCATGTTTTTTGCAAAAAGATTAACAAAAACATCTTTGGCAAGTATTGGAAATCAAATTGGGCAAAGAGATCATGCTACAGTTTTGCACGCTTGTAAAACAGTTGATAACTTATCAGAAACAGATAAACAGTTCAGAAAATACGTGGACGATTTAACGAAGAAGTTAACCTTCTAAAATTCCTTTTTTTTAAAATGATTAAAGTACTTATGGTTTGCTTGGGGAATATTTGTCGTTCGCCATTAGCAGAAGGTATTTTACAATCAAAAATTAATTCTGATTCCATTTTTGTAGATTCTGCAGGAACTGCTGCTTATCACATAGGAAATTTACCTGATGAACGTTCTATAGAAGTTGCTAGTAAAAACGGAATTAACATCACCAACCAAAGAGCAAGAAAATTTACCGAAAAAGATTTTGACGAATTTGATTATATTTATGCAATGGATGAAAGCAATTATCAAAATATTTTGATGCTTGCAAGAAATATAAATGATAAGGATAAAGTGAAAATGATACTTAACGAAATACATCCAAATTTAAACAAATCTGTTCCAGATCCTTATTATGGAGGAAAAGAAGGTTTTAAAAATGTGTATAATATGTTAGACAAGGCTTGCGTTGTGATAGCAAAAAAGTTGTCTTAAATCTATAAAATAATGATTGGTAAACTCTATTTAATTCCGACAACTTTAGGCGAAACAGAACCTTTGGAGGTAATGCCTATTTCTGTAAAAAAAGTAGTAGAACAAATAGATTATTATATTGTAGAGAACGAAAAATCGGCAAGAAGATTTATCAAAAAAATTTCACCAAAAAAACAACAAGCAACTTTAACCTTAAAGTTATTAGACAAATATGCTGTGGTAGAAGAAACGCATAGTTATTTAGATGTATGCGAAAAAGGCTTTAATGTTGGTTTACTTTCTGAAGCTGGTGTGCCTGCAATTGCAGATCCTGGAGCAAGTATTGTAAAGTTGGCGCATCAAAAAAATATACAAGTGGTGCCATTAGTTGGGCCAAGTTCTATTTTAATGGCTATGATGAGTTCTGGAATGAATGGGCAAAATTTTGCTTTTAACGGGTATTTGCCAATTGATAAAGGTGATAGAAAAAGAACAATTAAAGATTTAGAAAGAATTTCTTTGGATAAAAATCAAGCTCAAATTTTTATAGAAACACCTTATAGAAATGACAAAATGCTGGCGGATTTAACATCTATACTTTCACCAACAACAAGTTTGTGTATTGCTGCAGATATTACTTTATCATCAGAATACATAAAAACAATGCTTGTAAAAGATTGGAAACACCAAAAGCCAAATTTGCATAAAAAACCGGCTATTTTTATTATACAAAAGTAATTCTAAACACTTGCGCTTTTATCTGCAACAATATTAGATACGTTGTAATTGGCAAACTTTCTCAGGTACATTTGTATAGTTGCTCCATAAGCATCTTCAAAAATATCTTCGCCATTACTTCTTAAAAAATCTTTTACATTTCCTGCGCCACTTAAATGTGCTGCAGCTAATATGCCAGATTCAGTAATTTTGATACCATTAATTGTTTTACCAACAAATCTTTTAATATCTTTTCTTAGAATCCATTTATTTACTTTACAAAGCGCAATAAAAGCTTTTTCTTGTAATTCAGGATTTCTCAAAAAAGCGTCACCATCGTAAATTCTAAAACGCTCTAAAGTGCTTTTGCCAAATTGATATTTTCCCAAATAACCATAAGTATTTATAACTGTATAATCACCTTGAGATTCTTTAAAAGCCAGAGCTTCTTTAAATGCTACGAAATTGTTATCTAAATATGGAATATTATAATCTACGTAAGAAGGAAGTTTAACTTCTTTTTCCGAATTCTTTTTCATAGAAATAGTAGTAGCACTTACAAGTAAAAATATTCCACTTAAAAATAAAAACTTTTTGATCATAAATAATCGTATTGCTTTACGATGCAAATTTAATGTATTTTTTAAAATGATTGACAGTCAATAGGTTAATTTCGTCGAAATTACCAGATACCCTGTTTAAAGGTTATTTTTCTGTTATAAATGAATAACTACATCGTTTCTTTTTATGAATAAAGTAAAATTTTTACACTATTTTAAGCAATCTAAAAACGAAAATTATCGGCCAATTCCGTTTTTATTTAACCAATTTTGGTATTTCGCAGCATTTCTGTTGTGTTGAGACAAGCTTTTTGCAAATTCATGGTATCCTATTTTATCGATACTTGCACACATATAAAAGTATTCATGTTTATCAGCATTTAAAACAGCATCAATAGTTTCTATATCTGGCATAGAAATTAAAGAAGGAGGTAATCCTTTATACTTATAAGTGTTATAGGGTGAGTTTATTTCTAAATCAACTAAAAGCACTCTTTTAACAACGTAATCTTGTCCTTTTACTTCTTTGATACAATATATAATAGTTGGGTCTGCTTGCAGAGGCCAGCCATCTTTTAGTCTATTTAAGTACAAACCAGCCACTATTGGACGTTCTGCTTTTTTTGCAGTTTCTTTCTGAACTATAGAAGCTAAAGTAATTACTTCACTTTTAGACATGTTTAATTTCTTGGCTTTTTCTAATCTAGTAGAATTCCAAAAACGATGATATTCTGTAAGCAATTTATCTCTAAATTTTTTTGGAGAAACATTCCAGTAAAACTGGTAACTATTTGGTATGCAGATTTGTAATGACGATTTTTTAGTTAAGTTGTTCGCTAATAAAAACTCTTTATCTGTAAACATTTGTAAAATAGTAATAGAATCTGCTTCTATTTGTTCTGCAATTCTACCAGCAAATTTTTCAATGGTTTCTTGATTGTTAAAGGATACATTTACAGCTGTTTGATTGCCACTTCTTAGCATGTTTACTAGTTCGTTATTAGTCATATTATCTTTAATAATGTACCTACCAGCTTTTGGTTCAGAGAAATTTTTTCTATTCGCAACCCAAACAAAATTGCCAACATCTTTTATAAAAGGAGTTATTTTTTTAGTAAGATCGTTAAAATCATCAGTAGATTTTATATATAAATTCCCACTTTCGATAACATTTCTGCTAAAAATTTTTTGATAAAAATTATAGCCAGCTATTGAAGCTACTGCAAAAAATAAAATTAAAATACCGTAAATTATTTTTTTACTCAATTGTTTTTATTTTGAAACTTGTGCAAAATTACTCTTTTATAAGCTGAAACAAAACTTCGTCTTTAAATTTTCCTTTAGATAAAATCCAATCTTTTTTTACACCAATTTCTTTAAAGTGATGTTTTTTGAAAAGTGTAATACTTTTGGCATTATCTGATGTAATATTGGCATATAATTGATGCAGTTGTAAAAGAGAAAAGCAGTAAGAAATTAGCAGTGATAATGCTTCTGTTGCAAATCCTTTGTTTTGATAATCTGGATGAATTAAAATACCAACTCCAGCTCTTTTATGTTGAGGATTAAAATCGAAAACATCAATCATTCCAATTTGTTTTTTTGATTTAATTTCTTCAATTACCAAGCGTAATTGTTTTGCTTCGTAAACATCTAAATGTGCATTGTCTAAATATTGTTTTAAAATATACCTAGAAAATGGAGTTTGTGTATGACTTACTTCCCAAAAAAGTTCGTTATTCTCTATTGAAAATAAAAATTCTAAATCTTCTGGTTCTAAAGCTCTTAAATTAATTATTTGACCACATAGGCACATAGAGATCATAGTTTTATTTCGGTAATTCATTAAAAAAGTTATTTACAAAAGTTTTTTGACCCTCTTTAAAAATATTTAAACAATTAAAGTTTACTATTATACCTTTTGGAGCTCTTAATAAATGCATATAAGTTAATATTTGAGCTTCAAATATTGGCTGAATTTCTTTTACAGATTTTAATTCAACCACTAAGCAACCTTCTATTAATAAATCTGTTCTTAACTTTGTTTCTAATTGTTTACCTCTGTATATTACTGGAACTTCTAATTCTGATATATAGGAAATTTGTTCATATTTTAATTCTTCTAATAAACATTTATGATAGACATTTTCTAATAATCCAGGACCTAATTCTTTATGAACATTAATACAGCATCCTAAAAATGAGTATGTAATGTCATTCAAATATTGCTTAGTAATTTTCAAAACTATTTTTATATAATATAGTTAAATTTTTTAAACCGTTATAAAATCTATGTGACTATGTGGTCGTTTTTTTTAAGTAATAGTTATATTTCAATTTCACCCTGAAAAACAAAAGTAGCTGGTCCTTTTAAATAGACGTCTTTATAAATACCATTTTCTTCCGTGAATGAAACTTCTAAATTTCCTCCTTCTACAGGCAATGAAATTGAATTACTTGTAGTTTTACCAATTTTATGCATGGCAATAGCAACTGCTGTAACTCCAGTTCCACAAGCTAAAGTTTCGTTTTCAACACCTTTTTCATAGGTTCTTACTCTAAAAGTATCATTGCTAATTTGTTGCACAAAATTTACATTACTTCCAGGATTTGGATAAGAATATCTAATCTTTTTACCATTTTCAAAAACAGGGTACTCATTTAAATCATCTACAAGCTCCACATGATGTTGAGTGCCTGTATAAACAAAAATAGAATTTGGCTTTACTTCAATATTATTAACATCTATCATTTTTAAAGAAATAATATCATTTTCTATTTCAGCAAAATGGGCTCCATCAATGGCAATAAAAGAAGTTTTATTATCAATTATATTCAATTTTTTTGCAAATGCTACAGCACATCTTCCTCCATTTCCACAAAAGGTTTCACTACCATCTGCATTAAAATAAATCATTTTAAAATCGAAGTTTTCATCATTTTCAATCAAAATAATTCCATCTGCACCAATACCCAAATGTCTGTCACAAATTTGTGAAATGATGTCAGTTTTTTCTTTTGGAAAGGTTTTTGCTCTGTTATCTATCATAACAAAATCATTTCCTGTGCCTTGGTATTTATAAAATGTAAACTCCATGATGCAAATGTAATGATTTAGGGAATAAAAAAAGTCTGTTAAAACGTGGTTAAAAAGAGTTAAAAGCAAGTTAAACAGATTTTTTAAAAATGTTAAAATTGTATATTTGATTAATTAAAAAAAATATAATTATGAAGAAATTTTTCGGTTTAGTAGGAATGGCGATTTTAGGAGGAGCTCTTACTTTAGGAGGTTACAAATTGCTTTTTAATGACACTTTAGTTATAGAGAGAACAATACCAGATTCATCTCAAACAGTGCAAACAAATTTTAATCCAGCATTTAATACTAATTCAACAGGATTAGCTGCAGAAACTATAGATTTTACTATTGCAGCAGAAAGGACAGTGCATTCTGTAGTGCATGTAAAAAATACAGCAATTAGAACACAAACAAATCCTTGGGCAGAATTGTTTTATGGAAATGGAAGTGGTACTAGGCAATTTGAACAAGTTGGTACAGGAAGTGGCGTAATTATTTCTGCAGATGGTTACATTGTTACAAATAACCACGTAATAGATAATGCTAACGATATTGAAATTACTTTAAATAATAACAAAAAATATAAAGCTGAGTTGATTGGTTCAGATAAAGGTAATGATATTGCTTTACTAAAAATTGATGCTGGTATGGAATTACCATTTACTCCGTTTGCAAATTCTGATAATATAAAAATAGGTGAGTGGGTTTTAGCAGTTGGAAATCCTTATAATTTAACATCTACTGTAACTGCAGGAATTGTTAGTGCAAAAGGTAGAGATTTGGAAGGTAACAGAAATATTGAAGCTTTTATACAAACAGATGCAGCAGTAAATCCGGGAAATAGTGGAGGAGCTTTGGTAAATATAAGAGGAGAATTGGTAGGAATTAATACAGCAATTTCTTCTAGAACTGGTTCTTTTATTGGATATTCTTTTGCAGTTCCATCTAACATTGCAAAGAAAGTTGTAGATGACTTATTAGAGTTTGGAGCTGTGCAAGAGGCAATTTTAGGAATCAGAGTAGATGAGGATTATGATGATGAAGGTGTTAAAGTAGCTGATGTTTTTTTTGAAGATGGAGCTAGCAATTCTCAATTTAAAACAGGAGATATTATTAAGAAAGTAAACAATGTAAAAATTACGAAGTTTTCTGAATTAAAAGGTCAGTTAACATCAAAAAGACCAGGAGATAATGTAGAAGTAACTATAGAAAGAAATGGAGAGTTAATAACAAAAACAGTCATTTTAAATAAAAAAAGCACATTTATTTCTAATAGTTTAGGTATCTCGTTTAAAGATTTATCTGATAAAGAAATGAAAAAGTTTGATATTAAAGGTGGAGCAAAAATCACCCAAAATATAAACAAATCTTTAAGTTATTATGGCATTCAAGAAGGCTTTATTATTACAAAAATAAATAAGAAAATTGTATTAAATGCAGCTCAAGCAAAAGCAGCTATAGATGATAGTAATTTTGGAAATGGCAATCCGTTATTTTTAGAATTAATCAATTTAAAAGGTGAAGTAGAAAAATACGCAATTAGATAAATGATCAAATAAATAAATGAAAAGTCTTGATAGAAATATCAAGATTTTTTTTATGTTTAAATTTTTCACGAAATCGATTTCGTGTTTTCAAAAAAAGAAATACTTTTGCAAAAATTTTAAATGTTTAGAAAACCATGTCATCAACCCTAAATTACGAAGAAGAAGTAATTGAACAAGCACAAACTAGAAGAGCAACAGTAGAGTTTATTAATATTGTAAACGATTTATGGTACGATAAATCCATAGAATTAGTGCTTTTTAGAAATCCGTTAGTAGATAAAAGAGCTAGCGAAGTTTTAAACTTAATTAATTATGCTAAAGAATTTGTTAATAAACCTATTACAATTCAGGATGCATTAAGTATTGCAAAGGCCATTCAACAAATAGATTTACCATCCTCTAAATTAGATATTGGTAAATTGGCTTACGAATGTCATTTAAATCCAAAAGGGTGTATAGACAAAGTAGCTTTTGTAACAAAACAATTGAAAAACGTAAAAGAAGCTAAAGACATTACTCCAAAAGATGTTGTTTTATATGGTTTTGGTAGAATTGGGCGTTTATTAGCCAGAGAGTTAATGACTAAAATGGGTAAAGGTTCTCAATTACGTTTAAGAGCCATTGTTACTCGTGGTGAAATTACACAAACAGTTTTAGAGAAAAGAGCATCACTTTTAAGTATCGATTCTGTTCATGGAGATTTTTTAGGAACCGTACAAACAGACATAGAAAATGAAGCATTGATTATTAATGGAACCACCGTTTTTATGATTTCTGCAAACAAGCCAGAAGATATAGATTATACAGCCTACAATATTAAAGATGCATTAATTATAGACAATACAGGTGCTTTTAGAGATGATGTTGAATTAAGTAGACATTTAAAATCGAAAGGTGCAAGCAAGGTTTTATTAACTGCACCAGGAAAGGGAATTCCAAATATTGTGCATGGTGTAAATCACAAACAGTATGACCCTGATAAAGTAGATATTTTCTCTGCAGCATCTTGCACAACCAATGCAATTACACCAGTTTTAAAAGTTTTAGAAGACAATTTTGGAATTAAAAAAGGGCATTTAGAAACCATTCATGCTTACACAAACGATCAAAATTTGGTAGACAATATGCACTCTAAATATAGAAGAGGTAGAGCTGCAGCATTAAATATGGTAATTACAGAAACTGGGGCAGGCAAAGCAGTAGCAAAAGCCTTACCAGCATTAGAAGGTAAATTAACATCGAATGCAATTCGTGTTCCAGTGCCAAATGGATCTTTAGCAATTTTAAGTTTACAATTAAGAGTACCTGTAACAACAGATGCTGTAAATTCTATTATGAAAAAATATGCGCTAGAAGGCGATTTGGTAGAGCAAATAAAATATTCTTTAGACAACGAATTGGTTTCTGCAGATATTATTGGTACAACTGCACCCTCAATTTTCGATAGTAAAGCAACTATTACAGACAAAGAAACTATTGTAGTTTATGTTTGGTATGATAACGAATATGGTTATTCTCATCAAGTAATGCGTTTGGCAAAACACATAGCAAAAGTGAGAAGATATACTTATTATTAGTATTTACACAAATAACAAAAACCTGAAATATTATCTGTTTCAGGTTTTTTTTTGAAGCTATTTCCTGCTTTCGTTACTCGTTTTTTTTAGTTTGTTCTCCATACAAATTTGTTCATTCTTCACAAATTCACTCGAACTGACACTAAAAAAGAACTCAAACATGCCACTCAATCAGGGCTAAACTAGTTTGCCAACTTTTAGAAAAACTAAAGTTTGTAGAAGTTTAATTTAATCTTCCTCAAAAAACTCAATTTCAGCTTCAAATTCTTCATTGATAAATTCTTCTCTGCTCATAAAATAATCAGAAGTAATTAATCTGTAATTCGTTTCTTTTTTCTGTATTTCCCAAATAATATCATTGGCTTCAACAAACTTTTCTTCAGCATTTAATTGATCGCTAAATAATCTTTTAATTACATTATGGCTATCTAAATTTTGTGCAAAACATTTTAAAGCAATTTCTTTTGTAATTGTTGTTTCGGCTTTTCCTAAAGGCGTAATTTCAAAATCTATAATTGTTGCTTTTGTATTTGGGAATTTACCATTAAACGCTTTGTATAATAATTGGTTTACGCAAAATAAATCTTTATGCAACCCTATTTTTGGGTACTCTTCAGATATTTTATCAACCAACATTTCATAAGATACAGAATCTATTTGATGTTCGTTTAAATGCTCAGACAATTTGTAATCTAAAACAATTCTTGCAGCCTCACTTGGATCTTGATCTGAAATTGCCATAAAAAGCAACTCTTTTAATTCTTTGTAATCGTTTATATTATCGTTTGCAAAATCAAATCTTCTTAAAAGTTCTTTAAAATCTTCGATATTCCAAGCATTTTCAAGTTCGTCAACTGTAGAAATTTTATGTATTTTTATAGCGTATTTCATTTATTTAAATCATTTTTGATTATCATTTGAAAATACAAATTTTTAAGAGATTAAACAACTTTTTTTAACTTTAAATATGACCACTGAACAAAGAATAAATGTACTTCGTGATGAATTAAACAATCATAATTACAATTATTATGTGTTAGATAATGCAACAATTTCCGATTTTGAGTTTGATTTAAAACTCAAAGAATTAGAAAAATTAGAGCAAGAAAATCCTGAGTTTTTCGATGCAAACTCCCCAACTCAAAGAGTAGGAGGAACTATTACAAAAAACTTTAACACCATTGTTCATAAGAATAGAATGTATTCTTTAGACAATTCGTACTCGAAAGAAGATTTGTTAGATTGGGAAAAGAGAGTTCAAAAAATGTTAGGAACTTCAGAAGTTGAATATACTTGCGAGTTAAAGTTTGATGGAGCATCCATCAATTTAACTTATGAAAATGGTCAGTTTATAAAAGCAGTTACAAGAGGAGATGGCTTTCAAGGTGATGAAGTAACCAATAATGTAAAAACGATTCGCTCAATTCCTCTATCAATTAAAGAAGATTTTGTTAAAGATTTTGAGATGCGTGGAGAAATTATTTTACCTATTGATGGTTTTATCAAAATGAATGAAGAACGAGTTGCAAATGATGAAGAAGAATATAGAAATCCAAGAAATACAGCAAGTGGAAGTTTAAAATTGCAAGACAGTTCTGAGGTTGCAAAAAGACCTTTAGACTGTTTATTATATCAAGTTGTAACCCAAGAAAGAAAATATAAAACACATTTTGAGAGTTTAGAAAATGCAAGAAAAGTAGGTTTTAAAGTTCCAAAAACAATCGCTTTAACAAAAACAATAGAAGAGGTTTTTAACTTTGTAAATCATTGGGATTCAAAACGTCACACATTGCCTTACGAAACTGATGGAATTGTCATAAAAGTGAACAATTTACAACAACAAGAAGAGTTAGGTTACACATCCAAAGCTCCAAGATGGGCGATTGCCTACAAATTTAAAGCAGAACAGGTTTCTACAGTTTTAAACGAAATTACGTATCAAGTAGGTAGAACTGGTGCAATAACACCAGTTGCAAATTTAGAGCCTGTGCAATTGGCAGGAACTACTGTAAAACGTGCATCATTGCACAATGCAGATCAAATTGAAAAGTTAGATATTAGGGTAAATGATACTGTTTTTGTGGAAAAAGGAGGTGAAATTATCCCTAAAATTATTGCTGTCGATTTTTCAAAAAGACTTATAAATTCTACACCAACTATTTACGCAACCAATTGTCCAGAATGCAATACTGAATTAGTCAGAACAGAAGGAGATGCAAAACATTATTGTCCAAACGAATTTGGTTGTGCACCTCAAATAACAGGAAGAATTCAACATTTTATTTCTAGAAAAGCAATGGATATTGATGGTTTAGGAGGCGAAACCGTTGATTTGTTGCGCAAGGAAGGTTTAATTCAAAACTATGCAGATTTATATGATTTAAAAGTTGAGCAAGTAATTCCGTTAGAAAGAATGGCAGAAAAATCTGCTCAAAACATGATTGATGGAATTGAAAAATCAAAAGAAATTCCATTCGAAAAAGTATTATTTGCACTTGGAATTCGTTTTGTAGGTGAGACAGTAGCTAAAAAATTAGCCAAACATTTTAAATCGATAGATAATTTAATGACATCAACTTTTGAAGAACTTATTAATGTTGATGAAATTGGCGATAGAATTGCAAAAAGTATTATTGAGTTCTCTTCAGATTTAGGAAATATTCAATTGATAAATAGATTAAAGCAATATGGAGTGAAATTAGAATTCTCTGCAGAAATTTTAGAGAATCAAACCAATAAATTAGAAAATCAGACTTATGTAGTTTCTGGAGTTTTTCATCAAATGAGTCGAAATGAATTGAAGAAAGCCATCGAAGATAATGGGGGTAAAGTAAGTTCATCAATATCTAAAAAGACAAATTATATAGTTGCTGGAGATAATATGGGCCCATCAAAACTAACAAAAGCTCAAGATTTAGGAATCGAAATAATTTCTGAACAAGATTTTATTGATAAGATTTCTTAATTTGGTTTAATTTAATTGCAAGAATAATTAAAAATTTGAAAAAACTATTCTACATATATATAATAAGTCTCTCTTTCTTTTCTTTTTCTCAAAAAAAGGAAGTGTTAGATTCTTTACCCATTAATACAGACAAATATATTTTTGTAAATCCAGGAGATACAATTACAGTACAATTGAATGAATTTACATTATTTCCAAATCAAAAGTTCAATTCAGAAGAAGATATTCGTTACTATTTATGGTTTCGTAGAAAAGTTTTTAAAGCATATCCTTATGCTAAACTAGCTTCAGAAAGACTTGATTCTCTAAATGCCAGACTAGAAAGAATAGAATCTAAAAGTAAAAGAAGAAAATACACAAGACAGATTCAAAAATATATTGAAGGTGAATTCACAACCGAGTTAAAGAAAATGACCAAAACTGAAGGTCGAATTTTAATAAAATTGATTCATCGCCAAACAGGATTAACGGCTTTCGATAATATAAAAGGCCTCAGAAGCGGGTGGAAGGCATTTTGGTATAATACAACTGCCAATCTTTTTAAACTTTCTCTAAAGGATGAATATAGGCCAGAATCTGAGAACGAAGATTTTTTAATTGAAGAAATTCTTCAGCGTGCTTTTCAAGATAATTTATTAAAGAATCAAAATTCCAAGTTAGAATTTGATTTTGCCAAAATAATACTAGAAAAGAAAGCAAAAATTAATGTTGAAGAGTATAAATTGATGTTTTCTAAAATGAGAAAAAAAGGGAAATAGTATAATTTAAGCCTATTTTCAAGTTTATTATTTCGAGTTTTTCTTTTCGATTTAAATATTTATTTTAATTTTTCCTGATTCATTTATCACATAACTAATTGATTTATAGGGTTGGTTTTAGGGGTGTGTTAAAAAGATTATAATTTATTAAATTTTTATTAGGTTGATAATAAAAAAGGGTTGTATCTTTGCAGTCCGTTTCGGAAAAAAGTTCATTATTTGTTAGTGTTAAAAAGAGTAAAAAAAATAAATTTATTTTTTATTGTTAAATTAAA
>NZ_JBASWY010000014.1:0-31123 GCF_049276715.1 Polaribacter sp. | reverse complement strand
ACGAACTAGAGTTCAACTTTAGAGTAAAACCAGGAGTAATGCTGTTACAAGTAAACAGTAAAGAAAGCGACTTTGGAACCTCGAAAGTGATCTTTAGATAAGAATTTAATTAAGAATATAAACAAGTTGGGGGACTTATTTATATGATAACTAGACACCCGAACAAATCTGTTTGGGTGTCTTTTTAAAAAACATCAATAGTCTATTAATTTTTAGGGGTATTAATTTACGACTATTGATCCCAAGAGTGCTGATTAGGGTCAGCACTCTTTTTTTGTTTAAATATGTTTCAATTTCATAACCGAATTTGGTAATAATTTCAATATCAATTATTAACAATATTATTAAAATTTGTTTAAGTATAACAACAGGAATGAAGCTTTAGAAAATTAGTCATCCAGTTTCAAGGAAAAGTGCTTTTAAAAACTTTTAGTGCTCAATTTAGAGGAGTTAGAAACATTAATTTCTTTCTCTTTAGTCTTACTAAAGTTTTTGCTTAATTCTTAAACCCTACAGCTTTTTGACTTGCTACCCAATATAAAATGGAGTTACAGAATAGTCAAGATCTTAAAAGTAGTTTTTTGTAATTGAACCTTAATTTGAGCAAAGAAGTCGGATAAAACAAAAATAATAAAACCCTAACTTTTTTAAATGTCAGGGTTTTATTTCTTAATTTTGAGGTGTCTAGCGGATTCGAACCGCTGTACATGGTTTTGCAAACCATTGCCTAGCCGCTCGGCCAAGACACCTTTTATTATTTGGACTGCAAATTTACGCAAATTTACAAGGATTGCAAGTCTTTTTTATTTTTATCGTTTTTTTGTTAAAACGATAACAACTTCTTCTACATTACCACCAATTGGCGGGTTTATTTTTGATACAGCAACTTTCGCTTTTTGTATGGTTGGAAATTCTTTGAAATAACGATTTAAAATACGTTGTGCAACCTCTTCTAACAATTTAGACCTAATTGCCATTTCTTGCTTTACAACATAATTTAAATGGACATAATCTACTGTATCCATTAAATCATCCGTTTTTGAAGATTTTTTTAAATCTGCTTTTACTTTTACATCTACTCTATACCAAGAGCCTATTTTAGCTTCCTCTTCTAAGCAGCCATGAAACGCATAGATTTTTATATTTTTTACTCTAATTATTCCCATTTAATCTTCTAAATTTGAAGTAGATTCTATCTTTTCCCACATTTTATCTGTGTTCAATCTAAAAGAACCTAAATACTCAAAATTGCATTGCTCTGGTTCTATAATTGATAAAAATGGTTCGTTATTTTTGTTATTGTATAAATGATAATTCTCACCAAAAATGGGCTCGAAACTAAATTTTGAATTGTAAATTAAATCGTTGTATTGAAACTTTTGCATTAAAGTTTCATACTCTTTTTTAACCTCGTCAAACTTCGATTTTAATTGTTTGTTTACTCTTTGAATTCCATCGTTTTTCCAGCTTGCAGTATTTAATGGCTTAATAACTGGCGAACTTGCAGAAGTTCCATAAGGTTTTAAAGCAGCATCATATTTTTGTGTTTCTTGGTTAAAAACAACTAAATCTGGCTTTTTAGCTTCATCATTTTTCATGCAGCAAAATTACGATAAAATATAAATACTAAATTGGCTTTTATTAAAACTTTAACTGATATTTAAGCGTGCGTTAAGGATTGAAACGACATCCTTTTTATTTTTTTTCAAAATAAAAAGATATAGAGGAAAGCCTGACCAAGCTTTTTTGCTTGGGAACGCCCAAAATGAAAATAAACAAGTTATTTTACGTAATTTTGTACCTCAATTTATTTGTATCTCGACTGCGCCCGATATTATAAATAATGAATTAAATTTAAAAATTATTCATGTCTGAAGAGAAGAATTCGCTCAATTTTTTAGAGCATATTATAGAGGAAGATTTGGCAAATGGAATGCCAAAAGAAGATTTGCGTTTTCGTTTTCCACCAGAACCAAATGGCTATTTGCATATTGGTCATACCAAGGCTATAGGAATCAGTTTTGGTTTGGGACAAAAATATAATGCGCCTGTAAACTTGCGTTTTGATGATACAAATCCAGCAAAAGAGGAGCAAGAATATGTAGATGCTATAAAAGAAGATATTTCTTGGTTGGGCTACTCTTGGGCGAATGAATGTTATTCTTCTGATTATTTTCAGCAACTTTTTGATTGGGCTGTTTTGTTGATAAAAGACGGAAAAGCTTATGTAGATTCGCAATCTTCCGAAGAAATGCGTATTCAAAAAGGCACACCAACTTCTGTTGGAACTAATAGTCCTTTTAGAAACAGATCTGTGGAAGAAAACTTGGAATTATTTCAAGGAATGAAAGACAGAAAATTTAAAGAAGGAGAACATACTTTGCGTGCAAAGATTGACATGGAATCTCCAAATATGTTACTACGTGATCCTTTAATGTACAGAATTATGTACAAAAAGCATCATAGAACTGGCGATGATTGGTGTATTTACCCAATGTATGATTGGACTCATGGTGAAAGCGATTATATTGAGCAAATATCACATTCTTTATGTTCTTTAGAGTTTAAACCACACAGAGAATTGTATGATTGGTTTAAAGAAAATGTATATAAATTTAGCGAAAAAGAATTCCCATTATTACCAAAACAACGTGAGTTTTCTCGTTTAAATTTGAGTTATACTATAATGAGTAAGCGTAAGTTGTTAAAACTTGTTGAAGAAGGAATTGTTGCTGGTTGGGATGACCCAAGAATGCCTACAATTTCTGGCTTACGAAGACGTGGCTATACACCAGAATCTATCAAAAGTTTTATTGAAACTGTTGGTGTTTCTAAACGTGAAAATGTAATTGATGTGGCTCTTTTAGAGTTTAAAATTCGTGAGGATTTAAATAAAACTGCCAAAAGAGTGATGGCTGTTTTAGATCCTGTAAAAGTGGTGATTACAAATTATCCTGAGGAAAAAGAAGAAATGCTAGATGCCAATTATAATGATTATGAAGATGGTTTTGGTAGCAGAGAAGTTCCTTTTTCTAGAGAAATTTATATTGAAAAAGAAGATTTTAAAGAGGAAGCTAATAAGAAGTTTTTTAGGTTGAAGTTAGGCAGCGAAGTTCGTTTAAAAAACGCTTATTTTATCAAAGCAAATAGTTGTACTAAAGATGAAAATGGAAATGTAATTGAAATTCAATGTACTTATGATCCATTAACAAAATCTGGAATGGATACAGAAGAGAGCAATCGCAAAGTAAAAGGAACTTTGCATTGGGTTTCTGTAAAACATGCTGTAAAAGTAGAAGTAAGAGCTTATGATAGATTGTTTTTAGATGAAGCACCTGACTCGCATAAAGACAAAGATTTTATGGAATTTATCAATCCAAACTCTTTAGAAATTATCAATGCTTTTGCAGAACCAAGTTTGCAAACTGCAGAAATTGGTGAACGTTTTCAATTTCAAAGAATGGGTTATTTTAATGTTGATGATGATTCTACTCCTAAAAAATTAGTATTTAATAAAACTGTTGGATTGCGTGATTCTTGGGGAGGAAATTAGCCGAAAATTAAATTTATAATCACAAAGTAACTTACAATGAGCGAAAGTCTTAAAAACAAATCGTCGAAAGAATTAGAAGGTAGTTTAAAAGCAACGAAAGTAATTTCTACAGCTTTATTAGTAGTAGTTACACTATTAATATCAATTACTATTTTTGGACTAATTTTCAAAGACAATAATTCTACTTTTCTTCCTTTGTTAGTGGTAGGTATATCTTGTAGTGCAATTTTACCTCTGCAATTTGCTACTATGAAAAAAATTAAAACAGAATTAAAATCAAGAGAAAAGAAATAATCATGAAAAAAATATTCTTAGTATTCTTTACTATAATTGGGCTAAGTTGTTCCAATAAAACTGAAATAAAACAAGTTGCAGAGGTATCATGTGGCCAATGTCAGTTTGAGTTAGATTCTGAAGATGGCTGCAGTTTGGCTGTTAGAGTTGATGATAAAGCCTATTTTGTTGAAGGTTTTAATATTGATGATTTTGGTGATGCTCATGATGAACATACTGGTTTTTGTGAAGTAATTAGAAAAGGTGAAATTGTTGGAGAAGTTGTTGATGGCAAATTTGTTGCTTCCTCTATAAAGTTAGCTGAAATTGAATAAATTTATCTCGCAAAACGATAAGTAGCTTTAATTAAAAAAGTATCGTTTGCAGGTTCGTTAAAAACCTGATTTGAAACACTATCTATCAAATCGTTTCCTGGATCTACATTGCCTACAGAACCTCTTGCCCAAACAAAAAACAATTCAGAACCAGGTATATATTCCCATCTTGCAACTAAATTTGTTTGCAATTGCACGAATGAAAAATCTGGATTAGAGAAACTGTAATCTGTAATACCATCTCTGTTTTCATCAATTAAATAGTTTTCATTTTGCATACTTATTTGGGTTGTATCGTAAATGGCTATTCTATCATTTATACTTTTCCCTACAGGATTTAACACATAATTCAAATCTGTAAACCGTCCATTAGAAATAAATGGTTGGGCATAAAATTGCAGCGATATATTTGGTGTAAAACTATAATTTAAACGAAGTGTAGTAGTTAATGTTTGGTTTTGGATGTTTCCTAAAATATATCGTGCATCATTATTAAAAGAGGTTTGAGTAACATATTGCGCGGCATCAAAAAGATTTACATATTCAACATTTAAAGACATACTAAAAGCATCAAAAGGTTGGTAATTGGTGCGCAGTACAAAACGATCTCTAGTAGTTATATCTTCTTGACTATGCCTGTTTGAATAACCTAGAGTGAAACTAAACATTTTACTACTATCAGAATTAAAAAAGAGATACGCAAAACCAGTGTTTGGCAATCTAAATCGAGGACCTCCTCTTAAAAAAAAGGTGTCGTAAAAATTTGTACTTATTCCATAACCTATCTCTGTACCCCAATTATTTATCCAATTTACATTACCCTGAATTTCAAAACGAGTTCTATTTAAATTCCCCTGAAAATCGTAAAAACTTCCTTGCTCGAATCTTGCATCAATATTTCTGTAAGTTTCGGTCGGAATTTGCCATAAATACCTCAAATTACCAAATTGAATAATTTCGTCTGTTCTTCTTAGAAAGCCTACATCATTCAATTCTAATTCTGGAGATCGCCAAATTACACCTCCATTATATCTCCAATTTCCACCACCATTTTTTCCCATTTCTAATCTTCCTCCAGTTCCTGTTAAAGAAGTTTTATTAGGATCTACAGAAACATGTGTTGCGTCTACTCTTTGAAAGTTGTGTCTTAGTGTTGTTTGAGTTTGAGTTATTGCTTCTTTGCTTCCTAAAACATGACTCATAATTACATTTCCATCAAAATAATAATTTCTATTATTCCAATTGTGCTGAAAATCTATGCCTCCAGTGTATGCTGCTTTATGGAGTTCATTAAAATCTCCATTCAAATTTCTATTTGTGGCTGTAAAAATACCGCCAATAAAAGAATTTCTTTCGTTAAAATCTTTTTGAACTCGAGTTACAAAATAATTGGTTAAAGGTTCTACAATTTCTTCTCTTGAGCCGCCATTTACTTCTCTTATTTCTGCGTATTCATTTCCAGTTACACTTTCTAAAACACCAATAGACCAACCATCCCTTGTTTTTCCAGAAAACTTTGCAGCCCCTAAAATACTTGAATTTTGAGGTTCATTTGCATACTCCCCTAAAGAAAGGTTTGCACTTCTATGTGGATTTCTACCTATTCTTCTGCTATAAAAAACATTGTCACTTCCGTTCGCAAATTCATAATCGAATATGTTACTGTTTTCTACAAAAAAAGGCCTTTGTTCTCTAAAGAAAATTTGAAAACCATCGAGCGCAATTGCTCCAGGATCTGCTTCTACCTGACCAAAATCTGGATTTACAGTTAAATCTAAAGTTAAATCATTGGTAATTCCTATTTTTGCATCTAAGCCTGCATTGAATCTAAAATCGTTTCCTGTTCTAAAAGGGTTACCAGCTTCTGCAGGATAGTTATCGAACTGCAAAACCGTAAATGGTTGAATCTCTAATTGTTTTTGCGCTTTTAAGTTTTTTAAACCATGTAATTCGCCAGCTTCACTTATAAAACCAGCTTGATCATTAGGTATTCTTTGCCAAAGAGACCTTTCTTGCAACCTAAAAATGTTTCTGTTTACGTTAAAGCCCCAAACTTGTTCTTTCGCTTTTCCAAAACGAAGCTGACTAAAGGGAATCTTCATTTCTGCTGTCCAACCTTTATCATCAACTTTTGCATCTGTGTACCAAATTGGGTTCCAACTATCATCCCAATTGTTTCCATTTTGCGAAGAAAATTCCTCTCCTTTTACTCCTGCAGCAGTAGTTGTAAATACAAAAGCTGTTCTTTTATCATGGTAACTGTCTATAATTACATTTATTCTATCTCCAGCAAAACCATCTCTTCTACTTAACCTTTGTTGAATTAATTCTGGCTCGTCATCAAAAGCTCTTAAAGCAATGTAGAGATATTTGGCATCATACATTACTTTAAACATAGTTTGATATGCTGGAGGTGTTCCTTCATCTGGATCTTTTTCTGTAAAGTCTGTAGACCATTCTACAACATTCCAAGCTTTATCGGAAATATCGCCATCAATTACTGGCGTTTCTGTTAGTCTTTTTGTTGTGTAAATTCGTTTAGGGATTTTATTTTGAGAATTTTCTTGTGATATTGTTTTAGCCGAAAAAAAGAAAAATATTGAGAAAAAAAGGAAAATATATTTCATTTTACTGTCTTGGTTAGCTTAAAAATTGAAAAGAAACTTATTCATTTTCTTACTGCAAAAGTACTTTTCTATTTTCTTAAGTTTATGTTAATAATTCACAAGGATAATTTTGAAATTCACAATTATTATATCTAAAACCATCTTCAATTTAGAGATAAAATAAGAATATTAATTATTGTCAATATTAAAAATTAAAAATAATTTTTAATGAATTCTGATAACAATAGTTTGATAATCGTCTTAATATTTTGAACTATTCATAAATCGATTGACTTGCTAAAATAATTCTAAATGACTATTTGTCAATCAAATAAAAAGCGGTACATTTGCACTCCTTTTTTAAGGAAAATAAATATTATTAATTGAACAAAAACTAATAGTGTAATTATGAACACATTAAGTTACAAAACTGTATCAGCAAATTCGGCTACCGTAAACAAGGAGTGGGTTTTAGTTGATGCGGACGGTCAAACGTTGGGTCGTCTAGCTTCTAAAGTAGCAAAGCTAATTAGAGGTAAATATAAACCAAACTTTACTCCTCACGTAGATTGTGGAGACAACGTGGTTATTATCAACGCAGAAAAAATAGTGTTAACTGGAAACAAAATGAGAGACAAATCTTACATTCGTCACACAGGCTACCCAGGAGGACAAAGATCGTTAACTGCAACAGAAATGTTTGAGAAAGATCCTACAAGATTAATCGAAAAAGCAGTAAAAGGAATGTTACCAAAAAACATTTTAGGTAGCGCTTTATACAGAAACTTGTACGTATATGCAGGTGGTGAACACAAACATGCAGGTCAAGCACCTAAAGCAATTAACCTTAACGATTATAAATAATGGATATAGTACACAAAATCGGTAGAAGAAAAACGGCTGTAGCTCGTATTTATCTTTCTGAAGGAAAAGGAAATATTACTGTAAATAAAAAAGACTTTAAAAGTTATTTTACTACAGGAACTTTACAATATAAAGTGCAACAACCTTTAATGTTAACAGAAAACTTAACATCTTATGATATTAATGTAAATGTTTTCGGAGGTGGTGTAACAGGACAAGCAGAAGCAATTCGTTTAGCAATTACAAGAGCATTGGTTTCTATTAATGCAGAACACAGACTTATTTTAAAACCAGAAGGTTTATTAACTCGTGATCCAAGAATGGTTGAACGTAAGAAGTTTGGTCAGAAAAAAGCACGTAAAAAATTCCAGTTCTCTAAACGTTAATTTTTTGCTGAACTTTTTTCAGCAAAATTTAATCACTAGAGACTGTTATAAATTATTATTAATAACAGTTTAGTATCTAAATAATTAAGACTCAAAAGACTACTTAATTATTGATTTAAAAACAGAAAGTAAACACATTTTAAAAATGACAAACGTAAAAATTCAAGAATTATTAGATAGTGGTGTTCATTTTGGACACTTAACTAGAAAATGGAACCCAAACATGGCTCCATACATTTATACAGAAAGAAATGGTGTACACATCATCGATTTGTATAAAACAGCTGCAAAAATAGAAGAAACATCAGAAGCTTTGAAAAAGATTGCAAACTCTGGACGTAAAATTTTATTTGTTGCAACAAAAAAACAAGCAAAAGACATTGTAGCAGACAAAGCAAAAGCAGTAAATATGCCTTACATTACAGAAAGATGGCCTGGAGGTATGTTAACAAACTTTGTTACTATTAGAAAAGCTGTTAAAAAAATGGCTTCTATTGATAGAATGAAAACAGATGGTTCTTTTGATGCATTGTCTAAAAGAGAAAAATTACAAATTAATCGTCAGAGAGAAAAATTAGACAAGAATTTAGGTTCTATTGCTGACATGACTCGTTTACCAGGCGCATTATTTATAGTAGACATTAAAAAAGAGCATATTGCTGTTGCAGAAGCTAGAAACTTAAACATTCCAATTTTTGCGATGGTAGATACAAACTCTGACCCACGATTGGTTGATTTTGTAATTCCTGCAAATGATGATGCTTCTAAATCTATAGACAAAGTTTTAACGCATTTAACTGATGCAATTGCGGAAGGTTTATCTGATAGAAAAGCAGACAAGGATAAAGGAAAAGAAGGAAAAGATCCTGCTAAAAAAGAAGCGAAAGCAAAAGCAAAAGCTTCAAAAAAAGTATCTCAAGAAGAGGAAGAATAGTACTAATTATAATCTTTAAAAAATAACATAACATGGAAACAGTAAAAGTAAGTGCTGCTGATGTTAAAAACTTAAGAGAAGCTACAGGAGCTGGAATGATGGACTGTAAAAAGGCATTAGTAGAAGCTGGAGGTGACTTTGATAAAGCAATTGATGTATTACGTAAGAAAGGACAAAAAATTGCCGCAAACAGAGCTGATAGAGATTCTACAGAAGGTGTTGCAGTAACAAAAATTAACGATACAAAAACAGAAGGCGTTGCTATTGTTTTAGCTTGTGAAACTGATTTTGTTGGTAAAAACGATTCATTTGTTGCTTTAGGTGCACAATTTGCTGAAATCGCTTTAAAATGTGATAGCAAAGAAGCTTTTTTAGCCGCTAATTTTGGTGGTATGTCTGTTGCTGATAAATTAATTGAACAAACTGGTGTTATTGGTGAAAAGTTAGACATAACTGCTTTTGAAAAAGTAAAAGCTGCTTATGTTGGCGAATACACTCACATTGGTAAAATTGCTGCTTTGGTTGGTTTATCGAAGGTTGTAGATAATGCAGAAGAATTATCAAAAGATGTAGCTATGCAAATTGCATCTATGGGTGCAACCACTTTATCTTATAAAGATTTTGATCCTGCATTTGTAGCTGCAGAAACAGAAGCTAGAATTGCAGTTATTGAAAAAGATAATATTGAGTTAGGTAGATTAGGTAAAACTTTGAAAAACGTACCTCAATACATTTCTATGTCTCAATTAACTCCTGAAATTTTAGCAAAAGCTGAAGAAGCTGCAAAAGCTGAATTAAAAGCAGAAGGAAAACCAGAACAAATTTGGGATAGAATTTTACCAGGAAAAATGGATAGATTCATTGCAGACAACACTACTTTAGATATGGAACAATGTCTTTTAGATCAAACTTTTATTAAAGATGATAAAAAGAATGTTGCACAATATGTAAAAACGTATGGTGATGTTGCAGTTACTACTTTTAAAAGAGTTACTTTAGGTTAATTAAGACCTTAAAATATATGAAAGCCTCGCAATTTGCGAGGCTTTTTTTGTTATAATCCCTAAAAAATGAAAAACCAATTTAAAAAAAGACTGTCTAATCTGTTGTTTTTAAATCACAAAAAAAATCCACTTATAATGATTTTTACAGCATAAATAGAGTTTCACTATTTACTACTAAAATTATAAAATATAGTCTGTACTAATAAAATTAGACGCTTTTTTATCTAACAATTCTTGTAAAATAGCATTATTATATGGGGTGTCTTTTGATGCCACAAAGGTTCGAATCGAAAAAGAACGTAAAGCATCATAAACACTTAAAGTACCAACAGCAGAGTCTTTTCTACCTGTAAAAGGATATACATCTGGCCCTCTTTGTGCAGCACTGTTTAAGTTTACTCTGCAAACCAAGTTTACTAAAGTATCAATAAGTGGTGCTAACGTTTTTACATCACTACCAAAAACACTTACTTGCTGACCATAATTAGAGGCAGCCATATCATCTAAAGGTTCTTGAATATTTTTAAAAGATATAATTGGAATTACTGGTCCAAATTGTTCTTCTTTATAAACCCTCATATCTTTAGAAACTGGATATAAAACTGCCGGAAAAATATAATTTTCTGTAGTTTCTCCACCCTTTTCATTGATGATTTTTGCGCCTTTTTCTAAAGCATCATTAATTAATTCTTGAATATAGGCTGGTTTTTCTGGTTCTGGTAAAGGTGTTAATTTCACTTTATCTTCCCAAGGATTTCCAAATTTTAAAGCATCTACTTTTTTGGAAAACTGCTTTATAAACTTATCTAAAATGTGTTCGTGAACATACAACACTTTTAAAGCTGTACATCTTTGACCATTAAATGATGTTGATCCAGAAATGCACTCATCGATTGCCAAATCTAAATCTGCATCTGGTAAAACAATTCCTGGGTTTTTAGCTTCTAAACCTAAAACCAAACGTAATCTATTTTTATAAGGGTGATTTGCCTGAATTGCGTTAGCAGATTTGCTATTACCAATTAAAGCTAAAACATCAACTTTACCCGTTTTCATAATTGGAGTTGCTAGAACTCTTCCTCTTCCATAAATGATGTTTACAACACCTGCAGGAAAACTATTTTGGAAAGCTTCCATTAATGGAGATAATAATAAGACTCCATGTTTTGCTGGTTTAAAAATAGTTGTGTTTCCCATTATTATTGCTGGAATCAGCAATGCGAAAGTTTCATTTAATGGGTAATTATAAGGTCCTAAACATAAAACAACTCCTAAAGGTCCACGTCTAATATGTGCATAAACACCACTATTTTTTTCAAACTTGGCAGAATTTCTGTCCATCTGTTTATAATCTTCAATAGTGTCGTATATATACTCTACAGTTCTATCGAATTCTTTTTCAGAGTCAGGTAGTGTTTTTCCAATTTCCCACATTAACAATTTTACAACCTCTTCTCTTTTGGTTTTCATTTGGGTTACAAACTTTTCCATGGCTGCAATTCTGCTTTCAACCTTCATGGTTGGCCATAAACCTTGTCCTCTATCATAAGCTTTTAAAGACGCATTTAATGCCTCTAAAGCTTCATTTTCTGTCAAATCTGGAATGGTACCTAATAATGTTGGCTTGTATTTTTCTGTAGATGAAATTGTAGAATATACTTCTGTTTTATCTCCTTTAAACTCTTTTAACTCACCATCTACTAAATAAGTTTTTTGATGTGTTAAGGTTTCTATTTGATACTGTTTTGGGATTTCCATTTTTCTGATTTTTTGATTTGTAAATTTAAGCAGAAATGATTAAAATTTAACATTTTTGAGTCACTTTCTAATTTTATGATATAAAAAAAGCGCGATTAAAATCGCGCTTTTCAAAGTAAAAATTAGTTTATAATTTTACTTTTTCGGTTTTAATTTCTTTACCATCTTTATCTAAAAGAATCACTTCATCAAAACCTAATTCTTTTAATTTTTCGAATTGAGTTGCAGCATCTCCAACAACTAAATAGCCCATTTTAGAGGCATCTAAATATTTATTTGCTAATTCTTTATGGCGCTCTAAAGTCATTTCTCTTACCACTTTTTCTTCATTTGCAATATAATCTTTTGCCAAACCATAATTACTAATATCATTTAACATACCTAATAAAGCATATTGAGATTCAAAACGTCTTGCGTTCGATTTTATCAAAGCATTTTTTGTGAACTGTAAATCCTCATCAGAAATACCTTCTTTATACTTTTCTATTTCATCTCTAAAAATTTCTACAGATTCTTTTGTGGTATTTGTTCTAACACTTGATGATGCCGAAAAAGGTCCTGGAATTTTTGTTCCATCAAATTCAGTTCTTGCACCATAAGTATATCCTTTTTCTTCTCTTAAAATTAAATTTACGTTTCCAGAAAAAGAACCTCCTAATTTGTAATTCATAACTGTTGCAGGAAAATAATCTGGATCAGTTCTTGCCATTGATAAATAACCAATATTAATTACAGATTGTTTAGAGTCTGGAATATCAACAAAATATAAAGATGATTTATCTCTTTCTGTGTTTAACTCATAAGTTGGAATGGTTACTTCTTTTGCTTTCCAGTTTTGTTCTAAACTTGCTAAAACCAATAAAACTTTTTCTTTTTTGATATTCCCTACAATATGGAATTTTGCTACTGATGGCGAAAAATTATTGTTGTAAAACGATTTTAAATCATCCATAGTTATCGATTCTACAGATTCTTCTGTTCCGCTTGTTGGATATGCAAAAATGTGATTCTCTCCATATAAAATTTTGTTTCCAATATTTCTTGCAACGACATCAGGGTTTGCAGAAGAACGTTTGATACTATTAATTGTACTTGTTTTAATTCGTTTTAATTCTTCTTCATCCCATCTTGGTTGTAGTAAAATTTCTTCGACCAATTTCATAGTTGGCTCAAAATTTCTAACCAAAGTATTTCCTGTTATTGTAATTCCTTCATTTCCTGTATACATTCTTAGAGAAGCACCCAACAATTCAATTTCCTCTTCTAATTCTGCAGGAGTTTTAGTTGCTGTTCCTTCCATCATAATGTCTGTCATTAAATTAGCAACACCATTTTTATCGATTTTATCTAATAAATGACCTCCATCTATAATAATACTGAAGTTTACCAAAGGCAGTTCGTTTTGTTCGATACCTAAAACTTTCATTTTATTATCTAAAGTAACAGACCAAGAATCTGGAATATTTAACTTTGGAGATTCTCCTATTTCTGGTGCTTTAGAACGATCTATTTTAGATTCAGTTTTAACAACTGCAGTATTATTATCTTCAATTTTAACCTCTACATTTTCCTTAATTTCTTCTTCAACAATATTTGCTTTTATGGAGTTATCAGCCATTAAATCTAAACTTCCCTTAGGCACAAAACTCGTCATTACATAAGGTTTGTCTTTTATGTACGTATTGTAAACACGCATGATATCTTCTTTTGTAACCTTTTTAATGTTTTCGATATCTTGAGTGATAAATCCTGGATCACCAGCAAACACATTGTATTGTGCTAACTGAAAAGATTTTCCTAAAACACTACTAATTGAGTTGTAAAAACCAGTTTCTAAACTTGCTTTAATACGTTCTACATCTTTTTCTGAAACACCATCTTTTTCAAATTTAGCAAAACCTTCTTTAATAGCTTCTTCTACTTCTTTTAGGTTTTTACCAGAATTTGCAGTAACAATAATATGAAATTCACCAGCTAATTCTTGAGAATTATTGTAAGCACCTACTCTAGATGTTAATTCTTTTTGTTCTACCAGAACTTTATATAAGGGTGCTTTTTTACCATCGGATAATAATTGTGATAAGAAATCTAAAGCGTAAGCATCTTCTGTATATTGCTCTAAAGTTGGCCAAACCATTTGCAATTGTGGTGCTCTTGCAAAATTATCTTCATGATACAAACGTTTCGTTTCCTTTAAAGTTACTCTTTGTGGCTCTAGAGGTTCAACTTCCTGACGACGTTTAATTTCTCCAAAATATTTTTCAACCAACGCTTTTGCATCTTCAGTTTTAAAATCTCCAGCGATTACTAAAGTTGCATTGTTTGGGCCATAATATTTGTCATAAAACTCTTTAACATCATCAATTGTAGCATTTTGTAAATCTACCAATTCACCAATAACTTGCCAGTTATATGGATGATTTTCTGGGTACAAAGCCTTATCTAAAACCCAACTTGTATGTCCATAAGGATTGTTATCTACTCTTTGTCTTTTTTCGTTCTGAACAACTTCTTGCTGATTATAAAATGCAGATTCTGTAACTGTATTAATTAAGAAACCCATTCTATCACTCTCCAACCACATTACAGTTTCTAATGCGTTTTTAGGAACAACCTCGTAATAAATAGTACCATCTTTCCAAGTTCCACCATTTAAAGTTCCTCCTAAATCTTGAATTGTTTTAAAAAATTGATCTTGAGGTACGTTTTCTGATTCTTGAAACAACATGTGTTCAAACAAGTGGGCAAAACCTGTTCTACCTGTTTTTTCTCTGTTAGAACCTACTCCATATTGAATTGCCACAGACACAATTGGATCAGATGTATCTTGGTGCAAAACAACTTGCAAACCATTTTCCAACACATATTTCTCGAATTCTAAAGATAGTTTTTCTCCTGATTCTTCTTTTTTACAGGAATAAATTCCTAAAAAAAGAAAAGAAAATAAAATGGCTATAAAGCTGAATTTTAATTTTTTCATTTGTATTCGTTTTAGTGATTTGTATTTATGAATTACTGTAAAGATATATATTTTAATTAAAAAAAATATTTTTATGAAAACAAACTAAGTTTTTAAGTATTGATTAAAAAGCAAAACCTTCAGCTTTTAGCTGAAGGTTTTATCAATTTTATAATCTTAATTTTTATAAATTTTAAGATTTTATCACTTTCATTGCAGTCATAGAAGCTCTTAATTTTGCCCCTACTTTTTCTACAGGATGATTTCTGATTATCGCATTAATTTTAATCAATTCTTGGTTATCAACAGCGTTTGAATTCGAGAATTTCTTACCAATAACATTGGTAGAAACTGTTTTCATAAAATCGGTTAATAACGGTTTACAAGCATGATCGAACAAATAACATCCATATTCTGCTGTATCTGAAATTACACGATTCATTTCGTATAATTTTTTACGAGCAATGGTATTTGCAATTAATGGGGTTTCGTGCAAAGATTCGTAATATGCAGAAGCTTCAATAATTCCTGATTCTGTCATTGCTTCAAAAGCCAATTCAACTCCAGCTCTAACAAAAGCAACCAATAAAGTTCCATGATCAAAATATTCTTGTTCAGAAATTTCAGCGCTTGTAATTGCTTGCTTTTCGAAAGCAGTTTCACCTGTTGCAGCTCTCCAAGTTAATAAGTTTTTATCATCATTTGCCCAATCCTCCATCATTGTTTTAGAGAAATGACCAGTCATAATATCATCCATATGTTTTTGAAACAATGGACGCATAATGTCTTTTAATTCTTCTGATAATCTGAATGCTTCTACTTTTGCAGGATTAGACAATCTGTCCATCATATTTGTAATTCCACCATGTTTTAAGGCTTCTGTTACAGTTTCCCAACCATATTGAATTAATTTTGCTGCATAACTTGCATCAATTCCTTCTGCAACCATTTTATCAAAAGATAAAATTGCACCAGTTTGTAACAAACCACATAAAATAGTTTGCTCGCCCATTAAATCAGACTTTACTTCTGCTACAAATGATGATGCTAAAACACCTGCTCTATCTCCTCCAGTTGCAACTGCATAAGCTTTTGCCTGTGCCCAACCTTTTTCTTCTGGGTCATTTTCTGGATGCACAGCAATTAAAGTTGGCACTCCAAAGCCTCTTTTATATTCTTCACGAACTTCAGAACCCGGGCATTTAGGAGCTACCATAATAACTGTTAAATCTTCGCGGATTTTCATGCCTTCTTCCACAATATTAAAACCATGAGAGTAAGACAATGTTGCTCCTTTTTTCATTAAAGGAACAATTGTTTTTACAACATTTGTGTGTTGTTTGTCTGGTGTTAAGTTAATTACAACATCTGCAGTTGGCAATAATTCTTCGTAAGTATCTACTGTAAATCCATTTGAAGAAGCATTTACAAAAGATTCTCTTTTCTGTTCAATGGCTGCTTTTCTTAAGGTGTAAGAAATATCTAAACCAGAATCTCTCATATTTAAACCTTGGTTTAAACCCTGAGCTCCACAACCCACAATAACAATTTTCTTTCCTTTTAATGCGTTTACGCCATCTTCAAACTCTGAAGCATCCATAAAACGACATTTTCCTAATTGTTGTAATTGTTCTCTTAATGTTAATGTGTTAAAATAATTTGACATTTTTTTTTGATTTTGATTTTTGATTGGAACAAGAAAAAAGAGAAGGTGAAAGAAAATTTTAGCATTCTCTTAAAGTCTAATTTCTCTATTCTTTGCTCCAATATCTTTTTTTTAATTGTTGAATGATTTTAATAATGATGATATTTTCATTTCATCTTTGGTAACAGCAATTCTTCCTGATCGTGTAAATTGCATAATTCCGAAAGGACTTAATTGACTGTGTAATTTTACAATTTCTTCTTTTCTGCCTGATTTTTCCAGCACAAAAAACTCTTTATTAACAGTTACTATTCTTGCGTTACTTTCTTTAATAATGTTTTGAATTTGACGTTCTTCAAATAACAATTCAGATTTTATTTTAAACAAGCCAGATATTTGATAAATCGTATCATCTTCATCATGATAATATGCTTTGATAACCTCAACTTGTTTTTCGATTTGACCAATAATTTTTTTGATGTTTTCTTCGGTCATAAACACAACAATGGTAAATTTAGAAACACCATCAATTTCTGATGGAGATGTGTTTAAACTTTCTATATTGATATGTCTTCGCTGGAAAATTGCTGATATTCTGTTCAACAATCCAATATTATTTTCAGTATAAATAGATACTGTATATAGTTGTTTTTCTGTGCTCATTCTGTTATTATCTTCTAAAACTTCTCGATACTATTTTTTTCATTCTTCAAAAAATCACTCGAAGTGACATCTCTTCTAACTTCCTTACTTCTAACTTCCTACTCCAACCTTATATCAGAAACACTTGCCCCTGAAGGAATCATTGGAAAAACATTGTCCTCTTTTTCCACACAAACTTCTAAAAAATAGGCTTCTTTGCTTTCCATCATCTCTTTAACAGCTGGCGCTAATTCTTCACGTTTTGTAACCTTTTTTGCTTTAATATAATACCCTTCTGCGATTGCCACAAAATTAGGGTTTACCATTTCTGTAGATGCATAACGTTTATCAAAAAATAGTTGTTGCCACTGACGAACCATTCCTAAAAAGTCGTTATTTAAAACCACAATTTTTACGGCTGCTTTTTGCTGAAAAATAGTTCCTAATTCTTGAATGGTCATTTGATAACCACCATCACCAGAAATTGAAACAACTTCACGATCTGGAGCTGCCATTTTTGCACCAATTGCTGCTGGCAATCCAAAACCCATGGTTCCTAATCCACCAGATGTAATATTACTTTTAGTGATGTTAAAATCTGCATATCTACATGCTACCATTTGATGTTGCCCTACGTCTGTTACAATCGCTGCATTACCTTTACTTTGAATGTTGATTTCTTTCAAAACCTCACCCATTGTTAAGCCCTCTTTTGTAGGATACAAATCGTCTTTAATTACTTTATCATATTCAATAGCATACAAATCTTTAAATTTTTGATGCCATTCTGTGTGTTTATTTTCATTTAATAATGGTAATAACAGATCTAAACTTGTTTTGGCATCACCTAAAACTGCTACATCTGTTTTTACATTTTTATCAACTTCTGCTGGGTCAATTTCAAAGTGAATTATTTTAGCTTGTTTTGCATATGTATGTAAACTGCCTGTAACTCTATCATCAAAACGCATCCCAATTGCAATTAAAACATCACATTCATTAGTTAACATATTTGGTGCATAATTTCCATGCATTCCAACCATACCAACATTTAAAGGATGTGAAGTTGGTATTGCAGAAGCGCCTAAAATGGTCCAAGCAGCAGGAATCCCTGCTTTTTCTATAACCTTTTTTAATTGCTCTTCAGCTTTCCCTAAAATTACTCCTTGTCCCCAAACAATAAATGGTTTTTTTGCATCATTTATCAATTTTGCAGCAGCTTCAACTTTATGAATATCAGTATCAGGAACTGGCTTGTAACTTCTTACTTGCGTGCATTTTTCGTAAGAAAAATCAAATTCCTCAAATTGAGCATCTTTTGTAATATCAATTAAAACTGGTCCTGGTCTACCACTTTTAGCAATATAAAATGCCTTTGCAATTGCTGCTGGAATTTGTGATGCCTTTGTAACTTGACAGTTCCATTTTGTAACTGGAGTTGAAATACCCACAATATCAGTTTCTTGAAAAGCATCTGAACCCAATAAATGGGAAGGTACCTGCCCAGTAATGCAAACCATTGGTGTTGAGTCTATTTGCGCATCTGCAATACCTGTAATTAAATTAGTTGCTCCAGGACCAGAAGTTGCAATGGCAACACCTACTTTACCAGAAATTCTTGCAAAACCTTGTGCAGAATGCGTTGCACCTTGTTCGTGCCTCGTTAAAACATGATGAATTTTATCTTGATATTTATACAATTCGTCATATACTGGCATAATTGCGCCTCCTGGATAACCGTAAATAATATCTACCCCTTCTTCAATTAAACATCTAACAATTGCTTCACTTCCAGAAATACGTTCTGTAGTTTTTATTGCTAATTCTTTGGCTTTTATGGTTTGTGTTTCCATATTTTTTATTTTTTAGATGAAAGAAAATAGCGTAAAGAATAAAGACTTCCAATCTTACTTCTATTTTCTCTAATCTTTTCTCTTGTTTCTTGTCTCTTTTTTATCTTGATTCCAAAAATCTACAAATCAGTAACACATCCTTTAGATGCAGATGCTACTGTTTTTGCGTATTTGTATAAAATCCCTTTTGTATGTTTTAATGGTGGTGCAATCCATTTTGATTTTCTTTCTGCGATTTCTACATCAGAAAGTAGCACATTTATAGAATTGTCTTCTGCACTAATTCTAATCATATCACCAGTTTTTAAAACTCCAATGGTTCCTCCAGATTGCGCTTCTGGTGTAATATGCCCTACCACAAAACCATGTGTTCCTCCAGAAAAACGACCATCTGTAATTAATGCTACAGATTTACCCAAACCTGCTCCCATAATTAACGAAGTTGGTTTTAACATTTCTGGCATTCCTGGACCACCTTTTGGACCTACATAACGAATAACGACTACATCTCCTCTTGAAACTTCGCCATTTGAAATTCCAGTATTTGCAGCTTGCTCTCCATCATAAACCACAGCTTTTCCTTCAAAAAGCAAACCTTCATTTCCAGAGATTTTTGCAACTGCACCTTCTTCAGCAAGATTTCCATATATAATTTGAATATTTCCAGACGATTTTAATGCTTTATCTTTTGGATAAATTACATCTTGATCATAAAACTGCATTGGTTTTACATCTGCTAAATTCTCTGCCAATGTTTTACCTGTAACTGTTAAACAATCGCCATGCAAATAACCATTATCCAATAAATATTTCATAATTGCAGGTGTTCCTCCAATTCCATGAACATCTTCCATTAAGTATTTTCCAGATGGTTTTAAATCTGCAATTAACGGAGTTCTGTCTGAAACTCTTTGAAAATCTTCTAAAGTAAAATCGATATCTGCTGCATGTGCAATTGCTAAAAAATGTAAGACTGCATTTGTAGAACCGCCTAAAGCATTTACAATTGCAATTGCATTTTCCAACGATTTTTTAGAAATAATATCTAAAGGTTTTAAATCTAATTCCAATAGATTTTTAATTGCCAAAGCTGTTCTTTCTGCTTCTGATAATTTATTCGGATTTTCTGCAGGAATCGATGAATTATATGGCAAAGCAAAACCCATACATTCTATGGCAGAAGCCATTGTATTTGCTGTATACATACCTCCACAAGCACCTGCTCCTGGAATGGCTCTTTTTATAATTTCTCTATATTCTTCTTCTTCTATTTCTCCTGCAACTTTTTGTCCTAAAGCTTCAAAAGCAGAAACGATATTTAATTTTTTTCCTTTGTAATTTCCTGATGCAATGGTTCCTCCATACATCATAATTGATGGACGATTTAGACGCAACATTGCAATGACTGCTCCTGGCATATTTTTATCACAGCCCACCACAGAAATTAATGCATCATAACTTTGTGCATTCATGACAGTTTCTATAGAATCTGCAATAATATCTCTAGAAGCTAAAGAATAATTCATACCAGAAGTTCCCATAGAAATTCCATCTGAAACACCAATGGTGTTAAAACCTAAACCAACCAAACCTGCAATTTTTGTTTCCACTTTTACTTCTGCAGCCAAATTGTTTAAGTGCATGTTACAAGGATTTCCATCATAACCTGTACTTGCAATTCCAACTTGCGCTTTGCTCATATCTTCATCAGACAAACCTACTGCATACAACATTGCTTGTGATGCTGGTTGAGATTCGTCTTGTGTTAATCTTTTGCTGTGTTTGTTTAATTCCATTTACTAAATACTTCTATTTGTTGTCTAAATTATTCTATTTCTGTATTTTCGTTACATTAAATGTAATACCATTCTTTAAATCCACGTGTTCAAAAAAATACATTAATTATTGATAATCAATTATTTAAATCTATAATATTATGATACTCAATGCTCTAAATAAATCGGAAAAAAACCCTCTGTTTTTAAAGAAGGTTGTGTTTGAGGTTTATTTAATAAAGTTAGCAAACGAGTCTAGCCCAGATTGAAACGACATCCTTTTTAATTGCTTATTAAAAAAAGCCAGTAATCATTCAGTAAGAGATTATTTCAGTTTACAAAAGAGTAAACTTCACGAAGACGAAATTAAAAAGATATAGTGGAAAGCTGGAAATAGCTTCAAAAAATAACAATAAGTTGAATTAACAGATTACTTCAGTTTACGAAAAGTAAACTTCGTAAAGACGTGTTTACATTTTTAAATAATTGTGCTTTGACCCATATGAATGTTTTGAAAATTCATATTACTATCATCTTGATTGGTGATATAATCTGCAATAAAATCGCCCACTTTTGAGGTTGTGGTCGATTTCTGCATTTTCCTTTTAATGTCTTCTGTTGTAATTCCTAACGCTAAAGATTTTTCGACAGCTCTTTCAATTGCGTCTGCTTCTTCGTGCAAACCCAAATATTTTAATAACATTCCTGCTGATAAAATTGAGGCTAAAGGATTTGCAATATCTTTACCTTTTGCTTCTGAAAAAGAGCCATGAATTGGTTCAAAAAGTCCATTTTTATCTCCTATAGAAGAGGATGCCAACATACCAATTGAGCCACATAATGCACTTGCAACATCAGAAATCATATCTCCAAAAAGGTTTTCTGTTAAAATAACATCGAACTGTTTTGGGTCTAAAATTAGTTTCATTGCAGCATTGTCTACAAACAAATACTCTAATTTTACATCCTTATATTCTTTTGCAATTTCTGCAACTGTTTTTCTCCATAAACGAGAGGTTTCTAACACATTTGCCTTATCTACCAAAGTTACCTTTTTACTTCTTTTTTGTGCAGCCTGAAAAGCCAAATGTGTTACTCTTGAAATTTCATCTACTGTATAAGTGGAAACATCTGAAGCTGTTTTTTGGTCTTGACTTAACTCTTTTTTGCCAAAATAAATTCCACCTGTTAATTCTCTGTAAATTACAAAATCTGAGTTTTTAATAACTTCTCTTTTTAGTGGAGAAGTAGATATTAGATTATCGTAAGCCTTTAATGGTCTTACATTGCAATACAAATCTAATTCTTTACGAAGTTGCAATAAACCTTGTTCTGGACGTATTTTTGCAGATGGATCATTATCATATTTTGGATCGCCAACTGCCCCAAATAAAATGGCGTCAGCATTTTTACAAATTTCTATGGTTTCGAATGGCAAAGGATTTCCTGTAGCTTCAATGGCACAAGAGCCTAATTGTGCTTCTTTGTATAAAAAAATATGATCGTAAGCTTCTGCAACTGCATCTAACGCTTTTTTTGCTTGTGCTGTTACTTCTGGGCCAATACCATCTCCTGGAATTACTGCAATTGTGAATTTCATTCGTGAAAAAATCTTGAATTATGTAGTGCCAATATTAGTCAAATTACAGCTGTAACACAAAATTTATCGATTGTTTTTTAAGCAACTTTAATTTTAGAGACGTTATTTATTTGTTTCATAATCAAATGAATGTCTTCGTCTTTTACTTCTTTTTGTTTATCCGCAGTTTCTAAAAAAGACTCATAGGCTTTATCTAACTGAATTTTAGTTAATTCGTATCCTATTTTTTTAGATCTGTAAGCCAAAGCAGCTCTACCACTTCTTGCGGTTAAAACAATAGCACTTTCTGTAACGCCAACATCTTCAGGATCCATAATTTCGTATGTTTCTCTGTTTTTTATAACTCCATCTTGGTGAATTCCAGAGCTATGAGCAAATGCATTTGCGCCCACAATTGCTTTGTTTGGTTGTACAGGCATTCCCATACTTTCACGAACCATAATACTGGTATCATACAAAAGTTTTGTGTTGATACTCGTTTCTAAATTTAAATAAGGATGTTGTTTTAAAATCATTACTACTTCTTCTAAAGCTGTGTTTCCTGCACGTTCTCCAATTCCGTTAATGGTACATTCTATTTGACGTGCACCATTTATTACACCTGCAATTGAGTTGGCAGTTGCCATACCTAAATCGTTATGACAATGACAAGAAAGAATCACGTTTTCAATCCCTTTCACGTTTTCACGCAAATACTTCATTTTTGCTCCATATTCTTCTGGTAAACAATACCCTGTTGTATCTGGAATATTTAAAACTGTTGCTCCTGCTTTTATTACTGCTTCGCAAACTCTTGCTAAATATTCGTTGTCTGTTCTACCTGCATCTTCTGCATAAAACTCTACATCTTCTACAAAAGATTTTGAGTATGCAACAGCTTTTACAGCTCTTTCAATTACCTTTTCTCTTGTTGAATTAAATTTAAATTTTATATGCGAATCACTCGTGCCAATTCCTGTATGAATTCTTGGACGTTTTGCAAATTTTAAAGCTTCTGCAGCTACTTTAATATCATTTTCTACAGCTCTTGTTAAGCCACAAACAGTTGCATTTTTTACAATTTTTGCTATTTCTGTAACCGACTTAAAATCTCCAGGGCTAGAAACTGGAAAACCTGCCTCTATAACATTTACACCTAATAAATCTAATCTTTCTGCAATTATTAGTTTTTGTTTAGTATCTAACTTACAACCAGGCACTTGCTCTCCATCTCTTAAGGTTGTATCAAAAATTTGTACTTTATTATCTTGCATATCTAGGTAAAGATTATCTTTATACTTCCTCAAATTTATATATTGTAATTTTATATCTTAATTATATTATGTTTAACTCACGATTTCTAATATTCAAACAAAAATATTATTTATCTGATTTACAGTGATTTATGAGTAAATATACTACATCAGCCAATTCTCAAAATGATGCACTTTTTGTGTTGATAAAATCTTTAACTAAGTCAGAAAAACGACAATTTAACTTGTATGTAGGTAGATTAGGTGGAAATATTGATGCCAAATTTTTCTCTCTTTTCAAGTTTTTGGAAAAACTAAAAGTCTACGATGAAAAAGTAATTATTAAAAGTGGCATTGTTTCTAAACAACAATTATCGAACTTAAAAGCTCATTTATACAAACAAATTTTAATTAGCTTACGATTAAATCCTGCTCATAAAAACATTAGAATTCAAATTAGAGAACAATTAGATTTTGCTACGGTTTTGTACCAAAAAGGATTATACAAACAAAGTTTAAAATTGTTGGATAAAGCTAAAAATTTAGCTTTAGAAAATGAAGAAAAAAATATTGCTTACGAAATAGTTGAATTAGAAAAAGTTATTGAAACACAATACATTACAAGAAGCTTAAGCAATAGAGCAGACGAACTGACAGAACAAGCTAAAGACTTAAGTCAACAAAACGTAATTGCTAGTAAATTGTCTAATTTATCTCTACAATTGTATAGCCATTTATTACAAAATGGCTATGTAAAAAACAACGAAGAATTAGAGTTTGTTAACGCTTATTTTTATAGTAAACTGCCAAAATACAATTTCAAAAACTTTGGTTTTAGAGAAAAATTATGGCTCTACAAGTCTCATTTATGGTTTAGTTTTTTAACCCAAGATTTTTTACAAAGTTATAAATATGCTAGTAAATGGGTTAGTTTATTTAGAGAGGATAAAAAACACATCTCTCAGCATCCTGTTTTTTACTTAAAAGGGATTAATTATTTATTAGAAGCTTCCTTTTTCGTTAAAAAAACAGATACATTTAAAGAAGAATTGGCTTCTTTCGAAGATGAAATTGAGCAAAATATTATTCCATTAAATACCAATTCAGAGCTTTTAATATTTCAATACTTATATTCCAATAAACTGCATTTGCATTTTTTAGAAGGAACTTTTTCTGAAGGTGAATATCTTGTAGAAATTATTACCAAAAAGATTGAAAATTATAAGAATAGATTAGACAACCATTATGTTGTAATGTTCTATTATAAAATTGCTTGTTTGTATTTTGGAATGGGCAAAAACGAGCTTTGTATTGTTTATTTACAGAAAATTATAAAATCTAAAAACATAGGAACAGCCGAAGATTTACAATGCTTTGCAAGAGTTTTAAACTTGATAGCACATTATGAGTGTGGGTTAGATTACGATTTAGAAAGACAGTTTTTAGATACCTACAAGTTCCTACTAAAAATGGAGAATTTACAAGAAGTTCAGAAGGTTTTTTTAACCTCTATTAGAGATTTAAGTGATGTTTTTCCGCATGAAATTAAAAATGAATTTAAAAAAATTCACACAAAATTAAAAAAATATGAAGATCATCCTTATGAGAAAAGAGCCTTTTTATATTTAGATATTTTGTCTTGGTTGGAAAGTAAAATACAAAACAAACCTATTGCTATGATTATTAAAGAAAAAATAGGAAATCCACATAAAAAATAAATAAAATAAAAATTATAGGTTTATTTTTTACGAACCTCATATTTATTTAGTAAAAAAATAAAATAAATCTTCATATTTAGGTTAAAATAAATAATACTTCTATTTTTGCGATGTGAATTTTACAAAAACAAATATTAAATCTTCTTTAACTACACCTGTAGTTTGTGTTTTTATGTTCAAAAATATCACAACAACTACAACATTTACAACCCTTTAAGGGTTATTTTATATTCATATTATCTTAGGTTACTTTTTGTTTTGAAAAACACAAAACAAACTCATAAAAATAAATTACAAACTATTTATCATAAAAGATGAAAGTATTAAAATTTGGAGGCTCGTCTGTAGCCAACTCAGAAAACATAAAACAAGTATTAAGCATTGTTGCTAAAACATCGAAAGAAAATAAAGTGGCTGTTGTAGTTTCTGCTTTTGGTAAAACAACCGATAAGTTATTATTAGGAGCAAACGAAGCTTTAAAAGACATTAAAAAAGCCAAAGAAATTTTTAATGAAATTCAAGAATTACATTACCAAGTAATCAACGATTTAATAAAAAACAAAACAGCAGTTTTACAAGAAGTTGAGCAACTTTTTAAAAGATTAATTTCTATTTATGAAGGTGTATTTTTATTGCAAGAACTTTCTGATAAAACCCTAGCAAAAGTTTCTTCTTTTGGCGAAAGACTCTCTTCTTACATCATTGCAAATGCAGCCAAAGAACTATTTGATGCAAAGCATGGAGAGAGTAGAAATCTAATAATTACCAATACTAATTATTTAAATGGCCAGGTAAATTTTAAAATTACAAATGAAAATATTACCTCTTTTTTTGATAAAAATAAAGCCCAAGTTACTATTTTAGGTGGTTTTATTTCTTCTGATTTAGATAATGAAACTACAACTTTAGGTAGAGGTGGCTCTGATTTTTCTGCAGCCATTTATGCTGCAGCTTTAAATGTTGATGAATTACAAATCTGGACAGATGTTAGTGGCATGTATACAGCAAACCCAAGAGACGTTAAACAAGCTTTTCCAATCAAAGAAATTTCTTACGAAGAAGCTATGGAATTATCTCATTTTGGGGCAAAAGTTTTATATCCGCCAACAATTCAGCCAGCTTTAAGAAAAGAAATTCCGATAAGAATTAAAAATACTTTCGAGCCAGAAAATTCAGGAACTTTAATTTCTAAAAATCCTAAAAACGGGAATGAAGTTAAGGGAATTTCGCACATAGAAAATATTAGTTTAATTACTTTAGAAGGTGGAGGAATGATTGGTGTTCCTGGGTTTTCGAAACGTTTATTCGAAACACTTTCTCAACTACAAATCAACGTTGTTTTTATCACGCAAGCATCATCAGAACATTCTATTTGTGTCGGTGTTTATGAAAATGATGCAAAAAAAGCCCAAGCTGCTTTAGATGAAACTTTTAGTATAGAAATAGATCGCAAAAAAATTAAACCCGTAATTCTAGAAAACGATTTGGCCATTATTGCTGTTGTTGGCGAAAGCATGAAAAACTACCAAGGTTTAAGTGGACAAATGTTTAGTGCTTTGGGTAGAAATAATGTAAATGTTAGAGCAATTGCACAAGGTTCATCAGAAAAAAACATCTCTGCTGTTATTAATAAAAGTGATGCTAAAAAAGCACTAAATACGCTTCATGAGCAGTTTTTCGAAGAAAAAACAAAGCAATTAAACCTTTTTGTAACCGGTGTTGGAAATGTTGGTGAGCGCTTTTTAGCGCAATTACATCAACAAAAAAAGTTTTTAAAAGAAAATTTGAAACTTAATATTAGAGTAATTGGAATTTCTAATTCCAAAAAAATGTTTTTCGATAACAATGGCATCAATCTAAAAAACTGGAAAGAAAATTTAGAAAATGGAGAATCAACTAGCTTAGAAACATTTTATCAAAAAGTAAAAAAATGCAATCATAGAAATAGTGTTTTTATAGATAATACTGCAAATCAAACCGTCTCTGAAGTGTATGAAAAGTATTTAAGAGACAGTATTTCTGTAGTTACCTGCAATAAAATTGCATGTGCATCAGACTTTAATAATTACAAAACCTTGAAAGAAGTTTCTAGAAAATACAATGCTTCTTTTTTATTCGAAACCAATGTTGGTGCAGGTTTACCAATTATTGACACCCTTAAAAATTTAGTAAATTCGGGTGATCGAATTCATAAAATACAAGCAGTTTTATCTGGCAGTTTAAACTTTGTGTTTAATAATTTTGATGAAAATTCGACTTTTCATGATGTTGTTGCACAAGCTCAAAAAGAAGGCTATACAGAACCAGATCCAAAAATTGATTTAAGTGGCGTTGATGTTGCCAGAAAAATTTTAATTTTGGCAAGAGAAAGTGGCTATCAATTAGAGTTAGAAGACATAAAAAACAGTTCTTTTTTACCAGAAGAAACCCTAAAAACAAGCAATAACGCTGATTTTTACACATCGTTAACAACACATGAAAATCATTTTCAAAAAATATACAAAGAAGCAGCTGATAAAGATTGCAGATTAAAATATGTAGCCGAATTTAATGATGGAAAAGCCAATGTTGGTTTGCAACATATTGCTGCAAATCACCCTTTTTATAATTTAGAAGGAAGTGATAACATCGTTTTATTTTTTACAGATAGATACCCAAAAAATCCTTTAATAATAAAAGGTGCTGGAGCTGGTGCAGAAGTTACTGCTTCTGGTATTTTTGCTGATGTAATTAGAATTGCGAATAAATAGTTATTGGTTAATTGTTGTTGGTTTATGGTTCTCATCTGGACTAAAAACCAAAAACTATAAACCACAAACCAAAAAAAATGGATTATTTAAAAATATTTTCTCCTGCAACTGTTGCCAATGTTTCTTGTGGATTTGATTCGCTAGGTTTTGCTGTAGATGCCATTGGCGATGAAATGACATTTACAAAAACTGCCAAGAAAGGTGTAAAAATAAGCAAAATTACAGGTGCAGATTTAACCTATAATGTTGACGAAAATGCAGCAAGTGCAGTTGTGCAAAAAATATTAAAAGAAGCTAATGCCAATTTTGGAGTAGAACTAACCATTCACAAAGGGTTTTCTCCAGGAAGTGGCTTAGGTAGTTCTGCTGCAAGTGCTGCAGGTGCTGCTTTTGGCACAAATCAGTTTTTAGGAAATATCTACTCTGAATTAGAGTTAACCAAATTTGCCATGTTTGGAGAAGAGGTAGCTTGTGGTTCTGCAATTGCAGACAATGTTGCTGCTGCTATTTATGGTGGCTTTGTTTTGGTTAGAAGTTACGAACCTTTAGAAATTGTAAAACTACCAGTTCCAGAAAAATTGAGAGTGGTTGCAATTCATCCTCAAATAGAGGTAAAAACCAAAGATGCAAGAGCAGTTTTACCAATGGAAATCCCGTTAAAAGACGCTGTTACACAATGGGCAAATGTGGGCGGTTTAATTAGTGGTTTATACACAGATAATTACAATTTAATCAGTAATTCTTTAGTAGATATTATAGTAGAACCTCATCGTAAAAAATTAATTCCTTTTTTTGATGATGTAAAACAAGCTGCAATAAATGCAGGAGCTTTAGGGGCTGGAATTTCTGGTTCTGGGCCTACTATTTTTGCACTTTGCAAAGGGAATAAAATTGCGAAAAAAGTTTTGAAATCTATTGAAGAAAGTTATAAAAATACAGAAATAGATTTTACAATGTTTATTTCTAAAGTGAATTCTGAAGGAATGAAAATTATTGAAAGTAAATAAAAAACATCTCGATACAAATTTGATTGAAAAAATCAAATTCACTCTGACATAAATCTATTAAAAACTAAAACAAAGTTCCAAAACATTAAAAACACAACAGTGAGAGTTCCTTCCCTTGGGGAAGGTTAGGATGGGCTTATAAAACCAAGAATAATGAACTACTACAGTTTACATCATAAATCACCAAAAACAACTTTTAAAAATGCAGTTGTAGAGGGCTTAGCAAAAGATAGAGGAATTTATTTTCCTGAAAACATTACTCCATTATCAAAAGAATTTATTGATAACATAGAAAATTATACACATCACGAAATTGCCTATGAAGTGATTAAACAATTTGTGGGTGATGAAATTCCGACTTCAACACTAAAAGAAATTATAGAAAAAACAGTTTCTTTCGATTTTCCTTTGGTAACTATTGATGAAAACATTGCTTCCTTAGAATTATTTCATGGACCAACCATGGCTTTTAAAGACGTTGGCGCTAAATTTATGGCACAATGTTTAGAGTATTTCAATCAAGGAAATAAGGAAGAAGTTACAGTTTTAGTAGCCACTTCTGGAGATACTGGAGGTGCAGTTGCGAATGGATTTTTAGGAGCAAAAGGTGTGAATGTTGTTATTTTATATCCTTCAGGAAAAGTAAGCGATATTCAAGAAAAACAACTCACCACTTTAGGACAAAATATTACAGCTTTGGAAGTAGATGGTGTTTTTGATGATTGCCAAGAAATGGTAAAAACAGCATTTTTAGATGAAGAGATCACTAAAACTCTAACCTCTGCAAATTCGATAAATGTTGCACGTTGGTTGCCACAAATGTTTTATTTTTTCTTTGCTTATAAAGAATTGCAATCAAAAAATAAAGACTTAATCTTTTCTGTTCCAAGTGGAAACTTTGGAAATATTTGTGCAGGAATGATGGCGCAAAAATTAGGTTTACCAATTAAACATTTTGTTGCTTCTACAAATGTAAACGATACCGTACCTAATTATTTAGTAGACGGAATCTACAAACCGAAACCATCTAAAGCAACGATTTCTAATGCTATGGATGTTGGTAACCCAAGTAACTTTATCAGAATACAAGAGTTATTTAATAATGATTTAGAAGCTCTTAAAAGCGCTTTTTCTTCCTATAGTTTTTCGGATGACGAAACTCGTGAAACCATGAAGAAAATTTATTCTAATTCTGGTTATGTTGCAGATCCTCATGGAGCTGTTGGTTACTTAGGATTAAAAAAACATGGATTAAAAGAAAACGAATTTGGTGTTTTTCTTGAAACTGCACATCCTGTAAAGTTTTTAGATGTTGTTGAAGATACATTACCTGTTAAAGTTGAAATCCCTGAACAAATAAAAAGTGTTATTGATCAGAAAAAAGTAGCGATTAAAGCTTCTTCTTATCAAGATTTAAAAGATTTTTTGATGAAATAATCACTCAAGAAACTTTTACAAAATTAAAAAGCCCTAACAATTTAAATTGTTAGGGCTTTTTTTTGGATCAACCAAACGACTTTCAATAAGCTCACATTAGAATTAAAAAAAATCCTTTATAGCTCAAAAAAAGTATTTAAATGAAAAAAGCACTTCATAAATGAAGTGCTTTTCTCGGTCTGGACGGGACTCGAACCCGCGACCCCCTGCGTGACAGGCAGGTATTCTAACCAACTGAACTACCAGACCGTTGCTTTTAGCGGCTGCAAAATATACACGAATTTTAATATAAACATAGAATTATTTCAACTAATTATAAAACTTGGCTTATTTTTTATCCATTAACACAATAACTGTAAGAAAAAGAACACCAACAACTATTTTAAAGAAAGCAAAAATAAAATGGTGTAAATAAAAAAAACTCAATATCTTATTTGAAAAATATCCTGATATAGAAAAAGCTTACAAATTGTGTCAAAACTTGTCTTGGATTTTTAATAATACAAAAAACAAAACTTCTGCCTTAATAAGGCTCGCAAAATGGGATGAAAAAGTAAGACAAGCTGCATTTAAAAGCTTTAATACCATTGCTAGAACAATGTCAATCCATTATAAAAATATTCTTAACTACTTTGACAATCGAAGTACAAACGCTTCTGCTGAATCTTTTAATGCAAAAATTAAAGCTTTTAGAGCACAATTTAGAGGGGTTAGGAATATAGAATTCTTCCTTTTTAGATTCACAAATATTTTCGCCTAAATATCAAATCCCACAACTTTATGACTTGATCC
>NZ_JBASWY010000013.1:0-11366 GCF_049276715.1 Polaribacter sp. | reverse complement strand
CTAATTCTTTCGAAATTCTATCCAAAGAAAAACGTTTAATTCCTGGCATAGAAACTATTTCTGTTTCTATATTTTTGCCTTCTTCAATAAATAATGGATACACAAAATCATCAACAGAAAGGCTTGTTTCTTTAACAAGTCTTCTAATTCCTTCGTGTTTTCTTAATCTTCTTGTTCTAAACATAAGCCCCTGTTTAATCCCCTGTTTCCCCAAAGGGGAGCACGCTCTTAAAAATTGTGTATTTAATTATTGTTTTCTCCTGCAAGGTTTCTTTTGAACCTTGTAGGTATTCTCTTGATTTATTTTATACCTAAAAAGGTTTTTGAAACCTTGCAGGATTTCCCACAATCTATTCCTTCCCTTTGGGAAGGCTAGGATGGGAATAATATGTATTTACCAATTCTAAAACAGAATCTACACTTGGCATATATGCTACTTGTACATTTTCGAAATGTTTTCTTGCTTCAATTGCAGTAGTTTCTCCAATGCAAAAAGCAACTTTATCTGTGTTGTTTTTTTGCAAATAGCTCTCAATACCTGATGGACTATAAAACAAAACTCCAGAAACATCATCTTTTAACTTCTCTGGACTTAACATAGTTTTGTAAGCTTCAATCTCGTTTACAACAATATTATAAGTTTGTAAATATGCTGGCAAAATATCCAAACGTAAATCGCTACAAAAATAAGTTACTTCTTTGTTTTCTAATTCTTTAGATAAATATTCAGCTAACTTCTTTGCGTTTTTTGCAACATGAGTTACTTTACCTATTCTGTTCTCTATCAGTTTTTTAGTTCTTCTACCAACGCAATAAATGTTTTGGAAATTGATTGCGTTTTTTGTGAAAGAATTTAAAAGCGATTCTACTCCATTTTGACTGGTAATAATTACGTTTTCAATTTTGTTTTTCATCACTTTTGCAGGAATTCTATTGAAGCGAATTTTAATAAAATCACTATCTTGAATACCAATTGCTGGAGATAAAATTTCTTTTTGAAGCTCAGAAAGTTTTTTTGTAGAATACACATGTGCTATTTTAGATTGTATTTCCAAATCTTCTAGCATCAATTCTTTTCCTCCTCTATTTAAAATATAATCTGCACAATCTTTGGCCAAAAGTCGATGACTTCCCATTTTTGCAGTTTTATTTACTGTAATTTTTTTAGAACCGTCTTTGTTTAATAAGATTCCTTTAAAATTAATTTCTTCAGTCTTTGCATCAACATAAGCTAAAGCACCAATTGGAGCTGTACAACCACCTTCTAACAATTTTAAAAACTCACGTTCTATGCCAACACAAACTTTGGTTTCGTAATGATTTAATTGCTCACAAGCCTCAATCACAAATTGATCTTTTTCTAAACAAGCGACCATAATTGCACCTTGTGCAGGAGCTGGAATCATCCAACTTAAAGCGATTGCGCCTTTTTCTCTAATTCCTAATCTCTCTAAACCTGCAGCTGCAAAAAGGGCTCCATTCCAAGTTTCGCTATTATCTAATTTATCTAAACGTGTATTTACATTTCCTCTTAAATCTTCAACTTTATGGGTTGGATATCTATTAAGCCATTGTGCTTTTCTGCGTAAACTACCAGTTGCAATAACTGCATTTGGTTGTCCAAAAAACTCTTCTGTATCTTTTAAAACCAATAAATCTGAATAATTTGCACGTTTTAAAACCGCGACTTGTATAATGCCTTCTGGCAAGGAAGTAGGTACATCTTTTAAAGAATGTACAGCAATATCAATATCACCATTTAACATAGCAATATCTAAATTTTTGGTAAAAATTCCTGTAATTCCTAATTCGTACAAAGGTTTATCAAGAATAATATCTCCTGCAGATTTTATAGGAACAATTTCTGTTTGATAGCCTAACCCTTCTAATTCTTTGCGTACTTTATTTGCTTGCCAAAGAGCCAATTGACTTTCGCGAGTTCCTATTCTAATCGTTTTTTGCATTGATTTTTTATTAAGATTGAAAAACCTTATTGATTACTTCTAAACTTTGTGAAACAGATGTTTCTTCATCTTTTAAGTGTTTCACAAATTGAGTGGTTATTTTCTGAATGAAGCGTGAAGTTACTATTTCTGCCTGACTTTCATCAAAATCTACCATTTTTCTTCGCTGAAAACTAATTTCATCGTTTTTAATAGTTTCTAATGATTTTTTTAAAGCAGCAATTGCAGGTGTAAATCTTCTATGATTCAACCAATTGTTGAACTCCTTTTTATGTTTTTCGATAATCGCTTCTGCTATTGGAATTTCTTGTTGACGAATTGCTAAAGTTTCATCTGTAATTTTAGAAAGTTCATCTACGTTTATTAAAGAAACACCTTCAAAATCGATTACATCTTTTGCCACGTTTTCTGGCATAGACAAGTCTAAAATCAGTAATTTTTTATTATTAGAAATTAGTTCTTTTGTAATGGTAGGTTTGTCTGCGCCTGTAGAAACAATTAAAACATCTGCTTTTTGCACTTCATCAAATAAGTTTTCTATGGTAGCTTTTCTTATAGAAGTATGCTCCTTTATAAATTCCGTAGTTTTTTCTTCTGTTCTATTAATTAAGCAAACAGATTTGTTTTGCGTATACTCTGCTAAATTTTTACAAGTATGTTTCCCCATTTTTCCCAATCCAAAAACTAAAATATTTTTTGAATTATAATCTGGTAAATTTTTGATGATATATTGAACAGCAGCATAAGAAACAGAAGTAGTTCCTGAACTTAATTTTGTTTCGTTTTTTACTTTTTTACTTGCTTGTAAAATACTATTTAAAAGCCTTTCTAAATAGGCATTTGTAGTTTTTAAGGATTTTGCTAGCTTAAAAGCCTGCTTTAATTGACCCACAATTTCGTAATCTCCTAAAATCTGACTTTCTAAGCCTGTTCCAATTCTGAATAGCTGATTTACAGCATCTTGATTTTTGTAAATATTAGAAATAGAAGCAAATTCATCTACAGTTCCTTCCGAAAAATGACACAATAATTGAATTAATTGATAAGGATGTTCTGCAAAACCAGAAATTTCTGTTCTATTGCAAGTCGATAAAATAAAAACAGCATCAAAATCTTTCTCTTTTGCCATTTCCAACAAAGCAAACTGATTTTGTTTTGATAACGAAAATTTACCACGAGTATTTGCATCTGCTTTTTTATAACTGACACCAATATTGTAAAAATGTTTTTTCGTAGCTTCTTGCATAAATTTAAAAAGTTGCACAAAAGTAAAAACAAAACATATAAAAAAATATCGCTGTAAGTACTTTAAATAACGTTCTATGTTTTTTAGATGTTTTTAACAAAAAAAACATGCAGAAATCACTATTTTTGTTGCCTAGTAAGGATATCTATTGTTTTTATATAGAACCATTCTAAATAAAATTAGATTGCATTAAAAAATTTTTTATGTTTAAAAATGTCGGAGAAAGTACATTTGAGGAAATAAGTCTTGAAAAAGGATTTTATGTTCTTCATTTTCAGAACGAAAGCAAGGATGTTCAGAATTTTGAAAGAGAAATTAACAGTACTTTTATTCAAATGCATTTTTGTTTGCGTGGCAACTCTAAATTTTTCTTTAATAATAGCTCTTATTCTTTTGATGTTTTAGACAATAGATCTATTTTGTTGTACAATCCTCAAAGAACATTACCAATCAATTTAGAAATTCAACCTAAAACCACGTTACTTTCTTTATTGATTTCAATCGAAAAATTTCATTCTTTATTTTCTAAAGAATCTGGTTATATTCCTTTTTTGAGCAATGAAAATAGCAACAAAAAATATTATGATGATGCAGAAATAAAACCAACAGTTGCTATTGTTTTACAGCAAATCATCAACTCAAATATCAACAGCTCAATAAGAGAATTGTATGTAAAAGGAAAGGTTTATGAATTATTGAGTTTGCATTTTCAGAAAGACGAAAGTGTAGAAGGTGAATATTGTCCGTTTTTGGTTGATGAACAAAATGTTCTTAAAATTAGAAAAGCGAAAGAAATTATCATTTCTAGAATGGCAGAACCACCAAGTTTGCAAGAATTAGCGAACGAAATTGGCTTGAACCTCAAAAAACTAAAAGAAGGTTTCAAACAGATTTATGGTGATACTGTTTATAGTTTTTTGTTCGATTATAAAATGGAACATGCAAGAAGATTATTAGAAAGTAACCAATACAATGTAAACGAAGTTGGCACTCAAGTTGGTTATAGCACAGCAAGTCATTTTATTGCCGCTTTTAAAAAGAAATTTGGAATAACACCAAAGAAATATGTGATGAGTTTACAAGGTTAGAAGTTAGAAGTTAGAAGTTAGAAAAAATATAAAATTTGAAACAGCTTTCCCACGAAAACGTAGAAAATGTGCAACAACAGTTTCCCATAACTATTGTTTGTGATGCCATCAGAACTCCTGAAAATATTGGGATGTGTTTCCGAATTTCTGAGAGTTTTGGCGTTGAGAAAATTTATTTTCATAAAGATTCACCATCTATTGAAAATAGAAAAGTTGTAAATACTGCTAGAAATACAATCAACCAAATTGAGCATGATTATTACAGCAACTTTAAGCAAATCATACATCAATTAAAACAAGAAAACAATACCATTATAGGTATAGAAATTACTGATAAAAGCATCAATATTCAAGATTTTAATTTTAAAAATCATGAAAAAATCGTATTACTTTTGGGTAGTGAAAGAAATGGAATTGAAGACATTAATTTGGTAGATTACACCATTTCGATACCAATGTATGGAAGAAATTCTAGCATGAATGTAATTCATAGTTTGGCAATTACGTTATATGAAGTCACAAAACAGATAATCCCATCCTAAACTTCCCAAAAGGAAGGAATGGATTGAAAACAAAAGAATAAATTAAAAAAATAGAAGTTTTCTCTTTTTCAACTTTGAAACTTTGAAACTTTGAAACCAATTTTAAATGAAAGGAGTTTTATTAGTAAATTTAGGATCGCCAGCAAGCACATCAACCAAAGATGTTAGAAAATATCTCGATGAGTTTTTAATGGATGAAAGAGTAATTGATGCGCCAAAATGGTTAAGAACAATTTTGGTTAGAGGAATTATTTTAAATACAAGACCAAAAAAATCTGCCAAAGCTTATAAAAAAATCTGGTGGGATGAAGGTTCTCCACTAATTGTTTTATCAGAAAGATTATTAGATAAAGTTCAAAAGAAAACAGAATTACCTGTTGCATTGGCAATGCGTTATGGAACTCCGTCTATTAAAATGGGCTTGCAAGAATTGCATGAAAAAGATGTTACAGATGTTTTAATTGTGCCTTTATATCCTCAGCATGCAATGGCTACAACCGATACAATTTTGGTTTTAGCAGAAGAATTGAGAGCAAAGTTTTATCCTCAAATGAAGTTTAACCACATTCCTGCATTTTATCATAAAAAAGACTATATAAAAGTTTTAGGTGATAGCATTAAAAATCATTTAGAAGGCAAAGAATGGGATAAAATTTTATTTTCTTATCATGGAATTCCAGAAAGACATGTTCGTAAATCTGATATTACAAAAAGCCACTGTAAACCAAATGATAGCGTAAATTTTGAATGTTGTAAAACAAGCTCTGCTGCACATGAATTTTGTTACAAACATCAATGTTATGAAACAACAAAACAAGTTGTAGAATATTTAGATTTACAGCCACATCAATATTTTGTGTCTTTTCAGTCTAGATTAGCTGGAGATCCATGGTTACAACCTTACACAGACAAACTGTTGGAAAAATATCCTGAAGAAGGTGTTAAAAAATTAGCAGTTGTTACCCCTGCATTTGTATCTGATTGTTTAGAAACTTTAGAAGAAATTGCCATGGAAGGTAAAGAAGAATTTTTAAAAGCTGGTGGAGAAGCATTTTATGCAATTCCTTGTATTAATGATAGTGATGAATGGGTGGATGTTTTGGTAAAATGGATTGAAGAGTAGATACAAGGTAAGTGATTCGTTCAATCAAAAAATTGAAATTGTAACAAGTTCTCGATACAAAATTTCTGAAAAAGAAATTTCACTCGAACTGACATTAGGTTATTACTCTAAACTTGAAACCTGAAACCTGAAACCTGAAACTAGAAACCTGAAACATTGAATCTTAAAATAAAACTATGGACTTTTTATACGTAAAATCACTACACATTATCTTTATAGTAACTTGGTTTGCTGGGTTATTTTACATTGTTCGTTTGTTTATTTATCATACAGAAGCAGAAAATAAATTAGAACCTGCAAAATCCATTTTACAAACTCAATATAAATTGATGAGCAAACGTTTGTGGTACATTATCACTTGGCCATCAGCCATTTTTGCAAGTTTTTTTGGCTTTTGGATGCTGTATAAAAATCCATATTATTTATCAGAATCTTGGATGCTGGTAAAATTAGCTTTTGTTTTCGGTTTGTATTTTTATCACGGCTTTTGTCATAATATTTATAATAAGTTACAAAAAGATATTATAAAATATTCCGCATTTAAACTCCGAATTTTTAATGAAGTTGCCACTTTAATTTTATTCGCAGTCGTTTTTTTAGTTACCTTAAAAAGTGCTATTAATTGGATTTGGGGAGTTGTTGGAATTATTCTTTTTGGGGTTTTATTGATGTTAGCTGTTAGACTTTACAAAAAAATTAAAGAAAAAAAATCTTGGGAAAAAGCTGAGAAAGAGGTTTTGGAAAGTGATAAAATTAAAGAATTAGAAAATTAACCTCTAATACTCTGCTCAAAAGGAATTCTATTAATAATACTTCTTCCTAGAGTAACTTCATCTGCATATTCTAACTCATCTCCAACAGCAATTCCTCTTGCAATTGTAGAAGTTGTAATATCGAATTTTTCTAGTTGTTTAAAAATATAAAAATTGGTGGTATCACCTTCCATGGTAGAACTTAAAGCAAAAATGAGTTCGGTTATTTCGCCATTTTTAACTTTTTTTATCAAAGAATCAATATTCAAATTTCTTGGTCCAATTCCTTCTATTGGAGAAATTTTTCCACCTAAAACATGATACAAACCATGAAATTGAGACGTGCTTTCAATCGCCATAACATCTCTAATATCCTCAACAACACATACAATTGCTGGATTTCTTTTCGGGTTATTACAAATTCCACATAAAATCGTATCAGAAATATTGTGACATTTTTCGCAATTTTTTACATCATTTCTCAAATGCAACAATGCTTCAGACAAATAGGCTGTGTTTTCTTTGGGTTGTTTTAACAAATGCAACACCAAACGCAAAGCCGTTCTTTTGCCAATTCCTGGCAAACGCGACATTTCGTTTACAGCATTTTCTAATAATTTTGATGAAAAATCCATAGGGTGCAAATTTAAGAGAATAAAGATAAAGGAATAAAGAAAAAAGACATTTACATCAATTTTCTTTTCTCTGTTTTCTGTTCTCTAAAAATCCTATATTCGTAGTTTAAAATTAATCATGCAACCACATTATATTATACTTCTTATAATCGCATATTTTTCTGTATTAATACTCATTTCAGTTTTCACAGGTAAATCTGCTAATAATTCAACTTTTTTTAAAGCGAACAATTCTTCTCCCTGGTATTTAGTCGCTTTTGGTATGGTAGGTGCTTCATTATCTGGAGTAACGTTCATCTCTGTTCCTGGTTGGGTTGAAGCGCAAAGTATGAGTTATATGCAAATGGTTTTTGGCTATATTGTTGGGTATGCAGTCATTGGTTTGGTATTGTTGCCTTTGTATTACAAACTAAATTTAACATCTATTTACACTTATTTACAAACTCGTTTTGGCGAATATTCATACAAAACAGGTGCCAGCTTTTTTTTACTTTCCAGAACAATTGGTGCTTCTTTTCGGTTGTTTTTAGTGGCAAATGTTTTACAATTGGTTCTTTTTGATGCCTACGGAATTCCTTTTTGGGTGACAGTTTGTATCACTATCTTATTAATTTGGATTTACACTTTTAAAGGCGGAATTAAAACGATTGTTTGGACAGATACTTTACAAACATTATTTATGCTAATTGCAGTGGGTGTTTGTATTTATGCGATTTCTGATGAATTAAATATTGAAAATATTTTTTCATATGTTGCAGATAATCAATTATCAAAAATTTTCTTTTTTGAGGATGTAAAAGCGGGTGATTATTTTTGGAAACGTTTTTTAGCTGGTGCCTTTGTTGCAATTGTAATGACAGGTTTAGATCAAGATATGATGCAAAAAAATCTAACATGTAGAAATTTAAAAGACGCTCAAAAAAACATGTTTTGGTTTACAATAGTCTTAGTCATTGTGAATTTTTTCTTTTTGGCATTGGGTATTTTACTAACCGACTTTGCTCAAAAAAATGGCATTGATGCGCACAAAGACGAACTTTTTCCAGTAATTGCAACCAATGGAACGTTAGGATTTACAACTGCGGTTTTCTTTTTATTAGGATTAATAGCTGCTGCGTATTCAAGTGCAGATTCTGCGTTGACCTCATTAACCACCTCATTTAGTATTGATATTTTAGAAATAGACAAAAAAAATACGACTGAGCAAGAAAAAATACGTAAAAAAATTCACATCCTTTTTTCATTCGTTTTAATCGCTACAATTTTAATTTTTAAATATTTTATTGCAGATGAAAGTGTGATTGCGAAAATCTTTACGTTTGCGAATTATACCTATGGCCCTTTACTTGGATTGTATGCTTTTGGTTTGTTTACAAATTATAGCGTAAAAGATAAAATGGTGCCAGTAATTTGTTTGCTTTCTCCTATTTTTACTTATGTCACAAATTTAATATTCCTAGAAGCCTTTAATTTTGATTTTGGATTTGCTCTCTTAATATTAAATGGTGCTTTCACCTTTTTAGGTTTGAGAATTTTTATAAAAAAGAGTTCTTATATAAACAATTTAAATATTTAAGCTAAAACCTAAAGAGTCATTTAATAAAGAATAATAAATCTAAATTTAATTCCAAAAATGCTGAACTACCATAATTAATGAAATAAATTTAATATTTGTTTTTAACCATGAAAAACATGATTTCAGAACAATTATGGTTTTTATTCAAAAAAAAAATAATTTATTAAAAATAAATTGCTACATTTGTAGTAAACTTTAAATGAAGTTGTTATAACAAAAATTAAAATATTTAATAGCGTTCTTTATTTTTTTGATATTAAAATTCTTAAAAATATTTGTGATCCCCCACTAATAAAATTTTAAAATTATTTAAAATTTTATAATCATATGTTATTTTTAAAAAATAAAATTAGTAAACATTATAATATGACTACGACCCCTAAACAACGTCTTATTATCTTGAATTTGGGCATTACATCAAACCTAAATCTAGGTAATTCAACCGCAACACCTGCAAACTCTGCAGCCATTTACAATAAAAATTTATTATTGGGTTATCGTTATACAATGAATAGTGACAATGTTAACTCGTGTCAAGTATATTCATTACTTGAAAATTGCAATGATAAATTTGAAATGTTCACTCCAAAAGTGACTTCAAAAAATGCATCGTACTTAATGACGACTTCATTGATTAAAACTTCTAATATTTATCTTAAAAGCAAAAAATAACGTTTTCAAATTGTTTGTTTTTGAATACATTTTCAAATATTCAAATTCATCAAGTAAAAAGAACATCAAAAAACACAAACATAAGCACCCCTTAAATTGACATCAAAATGACCACAAAACTACACAAAAGCATTTACTTTCTATTACTGATTGTATTTTCTCAGACTGCCTTCGGTAACAGTTTGTTGCTAGCCAGCAATGAAGTGACCAGCAATGAAAATATTTCATTCTGGAGCAAACATGAATCCAATTGGAAAAAAATTGAAAATTTCAATGATAATCCTTTTTGGAAAAAATCAACAACAGAAAAATTAAACAAATCAGCAGCCAATTCACTTGATGAACTTGAGTCTGCTGCTTTTGCTAATGAAACAATTCCTTCAGGTTCATTGGTAATTCCAATGGATAACACATTACAATCTAGTGGTGGAAAATTCAATTTAAAAGCTTATGGTTTGGCTGTAAGATTATTACACGCTGGTATTCCGTTAAAGTGGGCTATTAAATCTGGAAAAGCAAAAGATGCTATCGATTTTACTGCAAATGCAAAACGTGTTTCACCGAGTTCAGGTTCTACAGCAAGTACCAGCTTTAGATCAGGTCCATTAATTATTGATGCAGCTAATAAAACTGCTGCCTTATCAATTATTTCTTCATTTGGTAATAATGTAAATGTTTATGAATTAACCGCTAATACAACTGTTGACATCAAACATACATTAAACCATAAGCCTAAAGCTGCTGTTTTAAATAATGGTGGCAATGCAAGTATTCATACAGGAGTATATTCAAATGCTGGATTAACAAATAATACTCATTACGCCACTGTAAGCTCTGCTTCGTCTATTAACGGAAGTTCGTGCTATACTTTTGTAAGTGAACCTCACGTAAAACCAAGAAACATTAATTCCACATTAGTAAACAATATAAAAACATTTTTAAATAGTGGGGGTAATTTTTTAGGACAATGTGAAGGTGTTGAAGCGTATTCTAATTCTTCAAACGGTTCTTTATTAGCAACATTTTCTAGTAAGCCTGGTATAAGTGGAAATATTGTTTATGACAATGCAGACGAGCCTTATAATCAAATTCATGGAGCTTTAAATGATGAAGGTGGTTCTGTAAAATCTTTCAGATTTACCTCAAACCCTGGACAAAGAGTTGCTTATGATAGTAGTAATGGTGCTAATTATAAAGCTTATGTTGGTAAATTATCAACATCTGGTTCAAGCGTTGGAGGATATGTTCATTATTTAGCTGGTCATAGTTATAGTTATAATAGTACAGAAGTAAATGGTCAAAGAATGTTATTAAACGCATTATTGAGACCTTCAGATAGACCTACCAATTGTAATTTAACAATTTGTACAACTACTGCTTCTAATACTACAAATACTGCTTCAATCACTGAAAATCAAACAAAAACTTTAGTGGGTTCTCCTTCTGGTGGAACTTGGTCTGTTGTTTCTGGTGGTGGAACAATTTCTGGTAATACATATACACCTGCTAATATTGCTTCTAACACAAGTGTAACTATTAGATATACTATTGCTGCAAGCGGAGGGTGTCCTGCAACATTCGCTGATAGAACTTTTACAGTAACTCCTTGTCCTGTAGCTGTGAATACGACTTCAACTGCTTCAATCACTGAAAATCAAACAAAAACTTTAGTGGGTTCTCCTTCTGGTGGAACTTGGTCTGTTGTTTCTGGTGGTGGAACAATTTCTGGAAATACATATACGCCTGCTAATATTGCTTCTAACACAAG
>NZ_JBASWY010000012.1:0-97753 GCF_049276715.1 Polaribacter sp. | reverse complement strand
TTGATGCACACTTTGAGCGTCAAAAAACAAACGACCAGTTCTACGCATAAAAAAATCTGTTGGGTTGCAAGCCAATTCGTAATTTATGGTAAACCAAACTTCTGCTTTTATCATCTTTTCTTGTTGATTTTCGTCTGTTAATTCATCAAACTTTTTTAAGATAATATCTGTTTGTTTTCCATAATTATACACTAAATATTCAGCATCTTTTTGCGAAAAATCTACCTCATTAATTCTGTTATAAATTGCATCTCTGTAACTTTTTACTTCGTATGAATTTTTAAAAGTACCTCCAGAAAGCACAATTTCTTTGGTTTTGATTTCGCCAAATTCTTTATCAAATCTGCGTTTGTATTTTTTACCTACTAAATCTACAATTCGTTCTGCCATTTTTCTATAACCCGTTAATTTACCTCCAGCAATCGAAATTAGTTCTGTATCTGAAACAAAAATTTCGTCTTTTCTAGACAATTCTGAAGCAGATTTTCCTTCTTCGTGAATTAAAGGACGCAAACCAGCCCAAGAAGACTGTATATCATCTAAGGTAATATTGATGTCAGGAAACATATTGTTAACGGCTGATATTAAATAAGTTGCGTCCACTAAATTGGTGTTTACATCGTCTTTATCTTTTTGATAATTGGTGTCTGTAGTTCCGAAATAAGTAATTTTTCCACGAGGAATTGCGAACATCATTCTTCCATCTGGCACATCAAAATAAACAGATTGATTTACAGGTAGTTTTTCGTGAGCAACTACCAAATGAACCCCTTTTGTTAAGTGCAAACGTTTGCCAATTTTCGAGTTATTTATTTGACGCAATTCATCAACCCAGGGCCCACAAGCGTTCACCACATATTTGGCTTTTATAGTGTATTTTTCATCAGAAAGTACATCTTTTACTTTTGCACCAACCACTCTTTTATCAGTATAAATAAATTCTTTTGCTTCTGCATAATTAATAATGTTCGCATTATAATTTAATGCTGTTTTTAATACTTCAATAGTTAATCTGGCATCATCTGTTCTGTATTCTGCATAATAACCAGCACCATTTAAAATGTCAGTTGGTAATAAAGGTTCTTTTTCTAAAGCTTCTTTTTTAGAAAGCATTTTACGTTTGTCTTCACCTTCTACAGATGCCAAAACATCGTAGACTTTTAAACCAATAGAGGTTAACCAAGAACCATAAGTTCCACCATCAATTAAAGGTAAAATCATTTTTTCTGGAACAACTAAATGTGGTGCTAGTTTGTGTACAATCGCTCTTTCTGTTCCAACTTCTTTCACCAACCAAAAATCGAATTGTTTTAAGTAACGCAATCCACCATGAATTAGTTTTGTGGATTTGCTTGATGTTCCTGAAGCAAAATCGCCTTTTTCAATGAGTGCCACTTTCATGCCTCTTGAAGCAGCATCTAAAGCGATTCCAGCTCCTGTAATTCCACCACCAATTATGAGTAAATCGAATTCTGTAGTTTGTAAATTTGTAGTTATTCTTTGTCTGTTGAAGTATGAGAAGTTGTTCATAAATAAGTTGAAATTTTCAATGATATTGATGTGATGATATCTTTAGCAAAATACAAAAAAGCAAAAGATTGTATTTTAAAAGTATAATTTTTTGTTGTAAAAAATGTTTTTAAATTTTTTTACACATATTTTTACAAAAAAAATGATTCTACACTTTAACTATTTTCTTGAAAACAATCCATAAGCTTGACAATTGGTTTTCTTGGATGGATGACCTTGCTGAAAATGACTTTGTAGTTATAGATAATTTTATAGACAACCAACTCTATAAAGAAATTAAAAACTTCTTATTTGAAAAAAATTGATGCTTTTGAGCAAGCAGGAATTGGAGCTTTAAACCAACATATAATTAAAAAAAAGGTAAGAGGAGATAAAACGTATTGGTTAAATAAAGAACGAGATGTTGCTTTAAAAAATTTCTGGGAACTATTAACAGAAACAAAAAATACCTTAAATAGATATTGTTATTTAAGTTTATCTGGAGAAGAATTTCATTTGGCTCATTATCCTTCTGGAAGTTATTACCTTAGACATTTAGATCAATTTGAAGGAAGAAACAATAGAATGATTTCTATGATTATTTACCTTAATGAAAATTGGGAATCTAAAAATGGTGGACAACTTGAAATATTAGATAAAAATAAAAAAATACACCTAGTAGAACCTATTGCAAAACGTTGTGTTTTATTTAAAAGTGACAAAGTACCACATGCTGTTTTAAAAGCTCATAAAGATAGGTATAGTTTAACTGGTTGGTTTCTATACCAGCCTACAAGTTTGTCAACATTATTGGGATAAAAAGAAATTTTTGTGCTTATACTTAGGTTTTCTTTAATTTGATAAAACTTTTTTAAAGAACAGAATTATTCTAAAATTTTTGTTGGTAAACCATCAATACTTGTTTGATTTTTGTTTTCCCAGTAGTTTTTAATTCCATCTTTTCCTTGTTTTTCTGCCCAATCATTTAAGTCATTTCTTTCGCATTTAAATTCAAAATACGGAATAGACATACCACAAGAAGTTTGTGCAGAATCAATAGTAATATCAAAAATTTGACGAGTTCCTGGAGTTTCTGGAAAAAGAGCTATCAATTCATTCCAACTTTTATCTCCTTCTTTTACTTCTTTCCCTTTTCCATACAAACGTAAAATATTAGGTGCTTTTTCAAAGGAACAAAACATAATAGTAATGCGTTTATTTTCTAATAAATGCGCTGCAGTTTCGTTTCCACTTCCTGTAACATTTAACCATAAAACACGGTTTTCAGAAATTACTCGAAAAGAATCCATTCCTTTTGGCGATAAATTTATTCTACCAGAATTAGGTGCAGTTGCTACAAAAAATATTTTTTGAGCCTTAATAAATTTTTGAAGTTTTAGGGTAAGTTTTGTGTAAAATTTTGACATATATTATTTAGTTTTTAATTTTTAGTGCTGAGTTTTGAGTGGCAACTAAAAACTTAACATTTAGAATTTAAAATTATTCTATCCAATTTTTAGAACGTTCAACAGCTTTTAACCATCTTTTATATAAGCGTTCTCTTTTTTCTGATGAAATGTTTGGCGTAAATTTTTTATCTATTTTTTTATCAGTTTCTATATCTTTTTGTTTCCATAAACCTACACAAATTCCGGCTAAATAAGCAGCTCCCATTACTGTTGTTTCTGTAATTTTTGGTCGTTCTACAATAGTGTCTAAAATATCTGCCTGAAACTGCATTAATAAATTATTTGCACAAGCTCCACCATCAACTTTTAGAGATTTTAAAGGAGTTTCTGCATCATTTTGTATGGCAATTAACAAGTCTTTTGTTTGATATGCTAAAGATTGTAAAGTCGCTTTTATTAGGTGATTTTTTCCTGTGTCTCTTGTCAACCCAAAAATTGCACCTCTTGCATACATATCCCAATAAGGAGCACCTAAACCAGCAAAAGCAGGTACTACAATTACAGGGTTTTCTTCACTTACTTTTTCAGCAAAAAACTCGCTTTCTTCAGCAGATTTTATAATTTCCAAACCATCTCTTAACCACTGAATTGCTGCTCCAGCAACAAAAACACTGCCCTCCAAAGCGTAATAAACTTTATTATTAATTCCCCATGCAATCGTGGTTAATAAACCGTTTTTAGAAAATTGAGGTTCAGTTCCTGTATTCATTAATAAAAAACAACCTGTTCCATAGGTGTTTTTTGCTTCGCCTTTATTGAAACAAGTTTGTCCAAAAAGAGCTGCTTGTTGATCGCCTGCAATTCCTGCAATTGGTATTTTATGTCCTTCTAAAGTAAAATCTCCAAAATGATAAGAAGAAGGTTTTACCTCTGGTAATAAAGATTTCGGAATGTTTAATGCTTCTAAAATTTTACCATCCCAACATAAATTTTTGATGTCAAAAAGCATCGTTCTTGATGCGTTGCTGTAATCTGTTGCATGGATTTTTTTATCAGTTAAATTCCATAAGATCCAAGAATCTATGGTTCCAAAAAGTAAATTACCTTTTTCTGCTGCTGTTTTTACACCCTCAACATTTTCTAAAATCCAATGAATTTTTGTGCCAGAAAAATAGGCATCAACTACTAAACCAGTTGTTTTTTTAATATGATTTTCTAAACCTTTTTCTTTAAGATTTTCGCATATATCAGCAGTTCTTTTGTCTTGCCAAACAATAGCATTATAAATCGGTTTTCCTGTATTTTTATTCCAAATTACTGTAGTTTCTCGCTGATTTGTAATCCCTAAACCTACAATTTCATTGACTTTAATATTCGCTTTTTTTATAACCTTTTTTAAGGTTGATAATTGGGATTCTAAAATTTCAAAAGCATCGTGTTCTACCCAACCAGATTTTGGAAATATTTGCCTAAATTCTTGCTGTTCAATGGCAATAATTTCACCTTTTTCATCAACAATTACCGAGCGCGAACTTGTGGTTCCTTGGTCTAAAGCTAGAATATATTTTTTTGGCATTTGGTTTAAAATAGGACTCACAATTTACAAAATATCATATTTATAAATTGTTACCTTTATGCAAAATAAATTTTCTTTTTATGGAGTATGGATTTTTATCAGTAATACCGCCAATTGTGGCAATCATTTTAGCATTAAGAACCAAGCAAGTGTATATTGCTTTGTTGTTTGGAATATGGTTTTCTTGGTTGATTATTAAAGGCTGGAATCCATTAGAAGGCACTTTAGCCATGATTGAAGCAATGGTAAATGTGTTTCAATCTAAAGGAAATACGAGAACTATTATTTTCAGTGCTTTGGTGGGTTCTTTGCTAATTTTTATTCAGTATTCTAGAGGGGTTGAAGGCTTTATCAATATTATCAATAAAAAGCTGGTAAAACTAGAAGAAAAAAAATCGGGCTATGCCAGAGTGATGGTTCAGATTTTGGCCACTTTTACAGGGTTGTTGTTGTTTGTAGAAACCAGTATTTCTTCTTTAACAGTTGGTACTTTATATAGACCCATTTTTGACAAACTAAAAATACCAAGAGAAAAATTGGCTTACATAGCAGACTCAAGTTCTGCACCATCATCCATCTTAATTCCCTTTAATGCTTGGGGAGCTTTTATTATGGGTTTGCTTTTAACGCAAGGAATTGATAAACCATTTTCTGTAATGATGTCATCAATCTTGTATAACTTTTATCCATTATTAGCAATCGCACTTGTTTTTGTTGTGATTTTATCAAAAAGGGATTTTGGTTTAATGAAAAAAGCAGAACAAAGAACCAAAGACACAGGTTTATTAATGAACGAAGGTTCTAAACCAATGGTTTCTGATGAGGTTACATCTTTTCCTCCAAAAGAAGGAATTCCTGCAAGAGCTTACAATATGATTGTGCCACTTTTAACGATGGTTTTTATGATGCCTATTAACTTGATTTATACAGGTTGGAATTCTGTAAAGGAATCTACCTCATTTTTAAATCATGCTTCACAAGCAATTGGAGAAGGTTCTGGATCATCATCTGTTTTATATGCTGTAATTACTGCAATTTTAGTAGCAATTACTATGTACTTTATTCAGGGAATTTTAAAACCAAAAGAAGCGATAGACTTAACTTTAAAAGGAATTAGCGAATTAATGCCTTTGGCTTTATTGATGCTTTTAGCTTTTGCTATTGGTGATGCTTGTAAAGAATTAGAAACCGGAGTTTATGTTGCTAATGCTACAAAAGAATGGTTATCTCCAGAGTTGTTACCAGCAGTTGTTTTTATAATTAGTTCATTTATTGCATTTTCTACAGGAACTTCTTGGGGAACGTTTGCAATTATGTTGGCAATTTCTGTACCAATGGCAAATATTCATGGAGCAGATATTACCATTGTTGTGGCTGCCACTTTAGGAGGAGGAATTTTTGGAGACCATTGTTCACCAATTTCTGATACTTCTATTATTTCTTCTATGGCTTCTGCAAGTGATCACATAGACCATGTAAAAACGCAATTGCCTTATGCGTTATTTGGAGGCGCAATTACTGTGGTTTTGTATTTGATTATTGGGTTTTTGGGATAGTTTAAATGCAAAGTTGCAAAGTTTTTCGCAAAGGGCGCAAAGAAAGTTTTATTTTTGATTATTTGGGCGTTCCCTAAAAAGGTCGCGCTTTCTCTACTCGCTTTTTTTGTAAAAAACAAAAAAGAGCTCAAACAAATCGTTCAATCGCTAACGCAGGCGTATTTATAAACAGCGATCATTTTACACTATTTTGTCTTACTAAAAAAGTATTTTCTCTATATGGTTTGCTTGAGACGCTTCCAGCGTGACAAATTGTAATAAAAATAAAAAACGGTATAGAGATTTTTTAATTAGACCTTTGCTAACTTTGCGAAAAGACTTTGCGTTTTTGCGTTAAATTTATTTAGCCAAAACCCCTCGTTTTTTAATTTCAGGAATCATTCGCAAAGCAGCTTCTTTAATGGTGTTTTCTTTAAAGAGAAATGTTTTTTCAAAAAGTGAATTCCCTTCAAAAAAACTTACCTGAAAACGATTGTTTAGTTTGAATAATTCTGGTTGAATAAGTTCTATTTTAGCAAAAGAATTTGCTGGTAGCACATCAATTTTTTTACGGAATAAAGAGGTAATTTTTGTTTCAGAAAAACCCTGAGTAACAATGACCAACATTTCTAAATCAACGTTTTTATTATTGATAAGATACACATTCCAATCATCTGTTCTATAAATATCATTATATTCATAAACAACTGCCATTTCTATATTGATAACTTCTGGAATTTGGATGTCTTTCTTCATTTATGCTGAACTTGAATCAGTATGTTTTACCAAAAAGAATAAAAATCTTCTTTCAAAATCATTTCACCATCGCAATCTTCGATAGTTAAAGTATGTTCACCTAATTTTCCAAATTCATCTTTTGGATTTTCTTCGCTATATTTTAAAACTTTTTCATTTTGATAAACCGTAATTTGCTTTAAAATTTGATCAGCATCATTCGTTTCAAAATACCAAGTTGAATTTCCCCAATTTGAGTATTTATCATCTCTACCTTCATCCCAAAATTGTTTAAAATAGTTCATTATATAATTGACTTAAACTGCTCTAAAAAACGCTTATCATTTTCGTAAAACATCCTAATATCAGGAATTTGATACAATAACATTGCAATACGTTCAATCCCCATTCCAAAAGCGTAACCAGAATATTTTGTAGGATCTATATTAGCATTTTTTAACACATTTGGATCCACCATTCCACAACCCATAATTTCTAACCAACCTGTGCCTTTGGTAATTCTGTAATCGGTTTCTGTTTCTAATCCCCAATAAATATCAACCTCTGCACTTGGTTCTGTAAATGGAAAATAAGAAGGACGTAAACGTATTTTAGATTTCCCAAACATCTCTTTTGTAAAGTATAAAAGCGTTTGTTTTAAATCAGCAAAAGAAACATCAGTATCTATATATAAACCTTCTACTTGATGAAAAATACAGTGCGCTCTTGCAGAAATATCTTCATTTCTAAAAACGCGCCCAGGAGAAATAGTTCTGATTGGAGGTTCGTTATTTTCCATATAACGCACTTGCACAGAAGAAGTGTGTGTGCGCAATAAAATATCTGGATTTTGCTCGATGAAAAACGTGTCTTGCATGTCTCTTGCAGGATGATATTCAGGCAAATTCAATGCTGTAAAATTATGCCAATCGTCTTCAATTTCTGGCCCTTCAGAAACCGTAAAACCAATTCTGTTAAAAACCTCAATAATTTGATTTTTCACCAATGATATTGGATGACGTGAACCTAATTCAATCGGTTCTGAAGGACGAGTTAAATCGCCATAAATACCTTTTTCTTCGGTTGCATTTTCTAGAGCATTATTTAGTTCAGCAACTTTTTGTTCTGCAGAATTTTTTAAATTATTTAGAGCTTGTCCAAAATCTTTACGCATTTCTGCATCTACATTCTTAAACTCTACGAATAAATCTTTAAGCAAACCCTTACTCCCTAAATACTTAATTCTAAAAGCCTCAATTTCATCTTTTGTTGTTGCTTTAAAAGACTGCACATCACCAATTAAATCTTTTACTTTATCTAACATTTTTAAAGAAAATTAGGATACAAATTTAAACTTTTTTAAATAGCTGGTGTTTGTAAAATGTAATAAAAGAACGACAGCAAGCGAAATCGATTGAAATCAATACTTTAAGAAAATGTTAAGAGTTTTTTTTTAATTTGTATATTAATAAATTAACTACATTTGTACCATTAAAATTTACTTAATTCGTAAAAAAACACACCTTAAATTATGGAGTTAAAAATTAAAGAATTTATGGAAATGGTTAAAACTAGAAATAACCATGAGCCAGAATTTTTGCAAGCTGTGCAAGAAGTAGCAGAAACCGTAATACCTTATATAGTGAACCACGATATTTATCATGGTAAAAATATTTTATTAAGAATGGTAGAACCTGAGAGATTAATTTCTTTCAGAGTATCTTGGGTTGATGATGCTGGAGAAATACAAGTAAACAGAGGTTATAGAATTCAAATGAATTCTGCAATTGGGCCATATAAAGGTGGTTTGCGTTTTCATCCAACTGTAAACGCAAGTATTTTAAAGTTTTTAGCTTTTGAACAAGTTTTTAAAAACTCGTTAACTACACTTCCAATGGGTGGTGGAAAAGGAGGTTCTGATTTTGATCCAAAAGGAAAATCAGACAACGAAATTATGCGTTTCTGCCATGCTTTTATGAGCGAACTTTTTAGACATATTGGTCCAAATACAGATGTACCTGCTGGAGATATTGGAGTAGGTGCAAGAGAAATTGGATTTATGTTTGGAATGTACAAAAAATTAAACAACGAGTTTACTGGAGTTTTAACTGGTAAAGGACAATCTTGGGGTGGTTCTTTAATTAGACCAGAAGCTACAGGATATGGAAACGTGTATTTTGCAGATAATATGCTAAAGCGTAAAAAAGATTCTTTTAAAAACAAAAGAGTGGTAATTTCTGGTTCTGGAAACGTTGCTCAATATGCAGCAGAAAAAGCAATCGAATTGGGTGCAAAAGTATTAACCTTATCAGATTCTGGAGGATTTATTCATGATGAAGAAGGTATAAATACCGAAAAATTGAAACACGTTATGTATTTAAAAAACGAAAAACGTGGAAGAATTAGTGAGTATTTAGAGAAATATCCAAACGCAAAATATTTTGAAGGAAAAACACCTTGGAATGTTAAATGTGATATTGCTTTACCTTGTGCAACTCAAAATGAGTTAGATGGAGATGGAGCAAAAGCACTTATTAAAAACGGATGTATGTGTGTTTCTGAAGGTGCAAATATGCCTTCTACACCAGATGCAATTCACGAATTTACAAAAGCAAAAATTTTATTCGCACCAGGAAAAGCAAGTAATGCAGGTGGAGTAGCAACTTCTGGATTAGAAATGAGCCAAAACTCTTTAAGAATTTCTTGGTCTAGAGAAGAAGTAGATAGTAGATTAAAAGATATTATGGAAGATATTCATGATTCTTGCGTAAAATATGGAGAAAATGAAGATGGTTCTATAGATTATATTAAAGGCGCAAATATTGCAGGTTTTGTAAAAGTTGCAGACGCAATGTTAGCACAAGGAGTTATTTAATAACTGCTTAAAATAATAATTTTAAAAACGCATCAATTTATTGGTGCGTTTTTTTGTACAACTTATTTTAAAAACGAATCTTTACACAAGTTTTTTTAAAATGTCTACAGCTTACATTCTTTTCTTCGGATTTTTCTTTTCTTTTGCAGGGTCAATTACACCAAGTATGTTGAATATGACAGCTTTAAAAATAAGTTTAGAAAAAGGAAGAGATGCTGCAAATAATTATGCTTTAGGAGTTTCTATTGTTGTTCTTCCGCAAATATATATTGCCGTTCTTTTAACGAAATATATCACCAAAAACCCAAAAATTTTAGAAACTTTTGATAAAATAGGAATTGTAATTTTTTTCCTTTTATCGTTTTATTTTTATAACGAATCTAAAAAAAGTAAAGTTAAAGTTGATGATCAAAAACCGAAAAAAGATACTCCTTTTTTAACAGGTGTTACACTGTCCCTTTTAAATATGTTTTCGATTCCATTTTTTTGTGGAATAATTATATTGTTAGACAATTTTAACTTGTTTTATTTTGACACAGTTTCTGTTTTATTTTTCATATTAGGCTCTGTATTGGGCACATTTTATATTCTTTTCTTATATGGAAAATTTGCAAAAACTATCCAGAAAAAAACAGGAAAACTAATTAGAGATATCAATTTAATATTGTCAATATTAACAGGTTTAGTGGCGGTTTTTACACTTATAAAATTATTTATTTAAATGAATATTATAAAAAATAAAGTAGTTGATGGAAAGCATAACAAACCTATTGTTACAGATGTTTTTTACATAGCAACAAATCAACCTAAAAAAGTAGTTGTTTTTTGCCACGGTTATAAAGGTTTTAAAGATTGGGGAGCATGGAATTTAATGGCAAAAGCGTTTGCAAAAGCAGGATTCTTTTTTATAAAATTCAACTTTTCTCATAATGGAGGTACAGTTGAACAACCTATAGATTTTCCAGATCTAGAAGCTTTTGGCAATAATAATTACACCAAAGAATTAGATGACTTAGAAAGTGTTTTAGATTGGATTTCTAATAATTCTGATTTTAAAAATGAAGTTAATATTGATTATATTTCTTTAATAGGTCACAGCAGAGCAGGAGGTATTGTGTTGTTAAAATCGAATGAAGATTCTCGAATTAAAAAGGTAATTACCTTGGCTGGAGTTTGCGATTTTGCAAAAAGAACAGCCACAATTGGAGATTTAGAAGAATGGGAAAAAACAGGGGTAAAGTATGTTTTAAATGGAAGAACCAAGCAAAAAATGCCACATTTTTATCAATTTTATTTAGATTTTAAACAAAATGAAAATCGTTTGAATATTCAAAAAGCTTCAGAAAATATAACAATTCCTCATTTAATAATTCATGGAGATAAAGACACATCTGTTTTAATTGATGAAGCTGAAAATCTTAAAAAATGGAATCCGAAAAGTGAATATCAAATCATTATAAATGCAGATCATGTTTTTAACGTTTCTCATCCTTGGATAGAAAAAAAAATGTCTCAAGAATTAATTGAAACTGTCGATGTTTGCATCAACTTTTTAAAAGAATAGTGGAGCATATCAGATTCGAACTGATGACTTCTACGCTGCCAGCGTAACGCTCTAGCCAACTGAGCTAATGCCCCATAAAAAAAATAAATGTACAGCTTTTTTAGTAAAAGAAATGGATGTTTTGTAATTTTAAATAATGGAACTACAGCCGCCTTTTCGTAAAATAATTCATGTAGATATGGATGCTTATTATGCATCTGTAGCAGAATTAGACAATCCAGAATTAAGAGGAAAAGCGATTGCTGTTGGAGGTGGAGGAGATAGAGGTGTTGTTTCTGCTGCAAGTTATGAGGCTAGAAAATTTGGCGTAAAATCTGCTATGAGCAACGTTTTAGCGAAACAAAAATGTCCTCATATTATTTTTGTGAATTCAGATTTTGCCAGATATAAAGAGCTTTCCAATCAAATAAGGGAAATTTTTTACGAGTATACAGATTTGGTAGAACCACTTTCTTTAGACGAAGCCTATTTGGATGTTACAGAAAATAAGAAAGGAAATCCGTCAGCAAGTTTAATAGCCAAAGAAATTAGAAAACGCATTTTTGAAACCACAGGGTTAAATGCTTCTGCAGGTATTTCTATCAATAAATTTATTGCAAAAGTAGCTTCAGATATTAACAAACCAAATGGACAAAAAACCATTAATCCAGACGAAGTAATTCCATTTTTAGAAGAATTACCTGTTAATAAATTTTATGGAGTGGGTAAAGTTACTGCTGCAAAAATGTATAATTTAGGCATTTTTGTGGGGAACGATTTAAAGAAAAAATCTTTAGAAGAACTCACAAATTTGTTTGGAAAATCTGGCAAACACTATTTTAATATTGTTCGCGGAATTCATAATAGCGCTGTAAAACCAAATAGAATTAGAAAATCTTTAGCAGCTGAAAGAACTTTTAGTGAAAATATTTCTTCGGAAATTTTTATGATCGAAAAATTAGAAATAATTGCTGACGAATTAGAAAAAAGAATGTTTAAAAGTGATACAAAAGGAAAAACCATCACTTTAAAAATAAAGTATTCCGATTTTATGCAACAAACAAGAAGTAAAACAACAGCTAATTTTATGCAGAAAAAAAAGGATTTTTTTCCTGTGGTTAAAGAATTGTTATATCAAGATAAACTAATAAATTCAGTACGACTTTTAGGGCTTTCTTTTGGGAATTTAAATACCGAAAAGAAAGAGCCTGTTTGGGTACAATTAAAATTTGATTTTTAGCTCTAAGATGTAATAAAGCCTGAAAGTGTGCTAATTAGTAATAAAAAAAGGTAGAGATGAAATACAATATCATAGTAACAATAATAATGTTAAGCTTTATTTTATCCTGTCAAAAACAAAAAGTTAAGGAAGAAAAAACTATAGAATTAAAAGAAAATAAATGGAATGTAGAAGCCTTAAATGAAAAGGCATTACAACATTTAGATAGTTCAAAAAGAGATTATGAGCTTTTTAAACAAGATATAGAAAACTATGAAAAATTTGGCGATTATTATAGAAGTTTACCCTTAAATAAATCTCCATTTCCTGTTGCAGTTTATGATTATGCAGTGGCTAGTTTTCCTTTTGTGATACAAAGAGATAGTTCTATTTTTAAGGGGATAAAAATTGGAGAATATAAAGACCTAGAAAGTGATAGAATCACAGAAAAATTAACACTATTGATTTTAACAAACGATTTAAATTCTAATGAAACTTATGTGGTGGAGTCTAGAAATTTCCCTTACTTAACTGCTGAAGGAAAATTTGAAGTTTCTAATAAATTTTCTTACGATTGGGTTTTTTCTGCAAGTCCTGATGGGTATTCTATACTTTTAGTAAATATGAAACTTTTCGATTTGCGTTTTGGAGAAACAATCATTATTTATCCACAAAAAGATAAAACGTTTTTATATGATCAAATTAAAGATTCGCCAAATAATTACAATAATTTTGAAGACTTTAAAAAGGTTTTATTAGATAATAAAAGAGTAAAAAAGCAGCTTTTATCTGAAAATAATATAAAATGAAAATTCTAAGAACCAATTCAGAAAATACAGATTTTATCAATTTGGTAAAACAATTGGATGCTTATCTAAAAATTACGGATGGAGATGAACATGCATTTTACAATCAATTCAATCATATTGATGTTTTAAAGAATGTAGTTGTTTTTTATTTAGATAATCTTGCTATAGGTTGTGGAGCTATTAAAAAGTTTGATTCTTCTTCTATGGAAATAAAAAGAATGTTTGTTGCTAAAGAGCAAAGAAATAAAGGAATAGCTCAAAAAATAGTAACAGAATTAGAAGTTTGGACAAAAGAATTGGGCTACAAAAAATGTGTTTTAGAAACAGGTAAAAGGCAGGTAGAAGCTGTAAAATTTTATCATAAATGCGGTTATAAAGTAATACCCAATTACGGACAATATGCAGACATGGAAAATAGTGTTTGTTTTGAAAAAGCGTTATAAATGAACTACAGTTATTGGGAACTTAAAGAATGGTTTACAAACATCGATTTTACAATTGTTGGCAGTGGAATTGTGGGTTTAAATTGCGCTTTACAATTAAAAAAATCACATCCCAAAGCTAAAGTTTTAATCCTCGAAAAAGGAATGTTGCCACAAGGAGCAAGTACAAAAAACGCTGGTTTTGCTTGTTTTGGAAGTTTATCAGAAATTATTGATGATTTAAATTCTCATACAGAACAAGAGGTTTTTAATTTGGTAGATAAACGTTGGAAAGGCTTACAATTATTACGCAAAAATTTAGGCGATAAAAATATCGACTTTCAGAAAAATAAAGGATTTGAGTTATACGAATCTAAAATGTTTTTTTCAGCATGTATTTCTAAAAAACACCAAATAAATAAACTTCTAAAACCTATTTTTAAAAGTGATGTTTTTTCCATTTCTGATAATATGTTTGGCTTTCAAAAAGTACATCAACAATACATTGTAAATAATTTTGAAGGGCAGATTGATACTGGAAAAATGGCATCAGAATTACTTCGAAAAGTTCAAGAAAATGGGGTTAAAATATTAAATAATATTTCTGTTGAAAGTTTTATAGATATAGAAGATAAAATACACGTAAAAACCAATAGATTAGATTTTTATACAAAAAAATTGTTTATAGCTACCAATGGTTTTGCAAGTCAATTATTAGAAGAAAATGTACAGCCAGCAAGAGCACAAGTTTTAATTACCAAACCAATTAAAAACCTTCATATTAAAGGCACTTTTCATTTAGATAAAGGGTACTATTATTTTAGAAATATAGACAATCGGATTTTGTTTGGTGGAGGTAGAAATCTCGATTTTAAAACGGAAGAAACTACTGAATTTGGCGAAACACAAATCATTCAAAATAAATTGGAAACCATTTTAAAAGAAATTATTTTACCAAATGCATCTTTTGAAATTGAACACAGATGGAGTGGAATTATGGGTGTTGGAAATCAGAAAAATGCGATTGTAAAACAACTTTCTAACAACGTTTTTTGTGGAGTTCGTTTAGGAGGAATGGGTGTTGCAATTGGTTCTTTAGTAGGAAAAGATTTGGCAGATTTGGCATAATTTAGTATCAATAAAAGTATTCTTTTTTTAAAGAAAAATTAAATTAATTGTACCTATATTTACAAACTTAAAACTGGTTAACCAATTTAAAGCTTTGTAATTATGATATATGATTCACAGAAAAAATACTTTACTTTTTTATTTGCAATCTTTTTAACTTCTCTAAAAGCGCAAACATTAGTAACTACAAATGCACAGTTAAATACAGCAATATCGAATGCTACAGCAGGTTCAGAAATTATATTAGCAAGTGGCACTTGGAATAACGTTTTTATCGATATTAATAAAAACGGTACAGCTTCTCAACCAATTATAATTACTGCTCAAAATCCAGGCACTGTTTTTTTAACAGGTAACTCTAGAGTGTATATGAGAGGAACGTATATTACAGTTTCTGGCTTGGTTTTTCAAAATCCAGCAAACTTAGTTGTTAATAATGATGTAATTGAACCCATTTTTGAGTTAAATCAATGTGATAATTGTCAAGTTATAAATAATAAAATTGATGGGTATAATGGTACAGATGCACAAAAAACTCTAAAATTTAAGTGGGTGTATATTGTTGATGGACAACACAATGAAATTGCGCATAACTCTTTTATTGGCAAATATGGGGTAGGAAGTATTATTAATGATAATAGATCATTAGCTAATGAAGATTATTTGAAAATTCATCATAATTATTTTGCAGATAGAACTCCTGTAGATAATGATATTAATGGATTAAATGATCAAGATGCAATTCGAATAGGTACAAGTACAACTTCTTTATCAGATTCCTATTCAGAAGTTCATCATAATTTATTTAATAATTGGTCTGGAGAAGTAGAAATTATATCTAACAAAAGTGGAAAGAACAAATATTACAACAATACGTTTAGAGATTATCAAGGAACATTAACATTAAGACATGGCAATGAATGTGAAGTTTTTAACAATTATTTTTTTGCAAATAATAATTCTTTTACAGGTGGTGTAAGAATTATTGGAGAAGGTCATAAAGTTTACAATAACTACATTCAAGGGGTTAATTCTTTTAAACCAAATGGTTCTTCCTCTAATGTTACAGGAGCAATTAATGTAATGAATGGTGTAACAAATTCTGCTTTAAGTGGTTATTATCAAGTTAAAAATGCTCAAATTATAAACAATACTATAGTAAACTGCGATTATGCCATAAGAATTGGTACGTCATTAGGAGGTACAGAAGAGCCAGAAAATTTGATTGTTGCAAATAATATTATGCTTAATTCAAGTATAAATGCATATCAAATAAATACGTCACCTTCAGCAACTTCAGTCTCTGAAGGCAACATTACACAAAATGGTCCTTGGGATTTAACAAATGGTCTCAATAATAATAAAACAGTTGCAAGTGGTTTGTTAGAAAGTGGGGCAGATTTTTATAGAATTACAGAAACAAGTCCAGCAATTAATGCAAATATTGGAACGTATTCTTTTTTATCTGAAGATATTTTAGGAGGAAATAGAACAGGTGTTTTTGATGCTGGAGCAGAAGAATTTGGTGCAAATGGAACAAATTTACCCTATAAAGTTGATGATGTTGGTACTAAAATTGGGTTTTTATCAGGTATAAGTAGGTTAACAACCTCTGTAAATACAATCGATTTTCATACTTCAGGAAGCACCAAAAGTTTTGAAATAAATTCAAACGTAAATTGGTCAGTTACAGAAAATACAGACTGGATATCTGTAAATTCTACAAATGGTAGCAATAATTCAACCATACAAGTTACTGTAGCAGAAAATAATTCAGGAGCTATTAGAACAGCAACTTTATCAGTTACAGAAAATGGAGGAAGCTTAAACGCTACAATAACCATAAATCAATCTTTAGAAACTTTTAACTCAGATAATGCAGTTTCAATTCAAGGTATCACAGTTGCAGGAGTTGGAACACAAGATCCAAATATTCCAGAAAATACTTTAGATGATGATATAACCACAAGATGGTCTGCAAATTCTAACGATGGCTCATCTTATTTAACTTATAATTTAGGTTGCAAAAAAACAGTAACCAGCGTTAAAATTTACTTTCATAAAGGAGATAGTAGAACAAGTTCTTTTAAAATTGCAACTTCAAATGATGGTACAACTTTTACAGATGTAACTTCGGTTTTAACAAGTTCAGGAAACACTACAGACTTCGAAAATTTTCCATTTTCGCCATTTCAAGAAGTGCAGTATGTTAGAATTTTAGGTTATGGAAATTCTGAAGGAAGTGGTTGGAATAGTTACGAAGAAGTACAGATTTTTGGTGATGATAATTGCGCCTCTCTTTCTACAGCAGATAATATTCTAGAAGAAAATGGGATGAATTTTTACCCAAACCCAACACAAAATATATTAAATATTATTTCTAAAAATCAGATTGGTTTGGTTGAGGTTTTCGATTTAAAAGGTAAAAAAATGATAACCAAAAATATAGAAAACACCCAGGGTACAATTGAAACAAAATCATTAGCTAAAGGTATTTACATTATTAAAATCAATGCAACTATAGGTAGATTTATAGTAGAATAACATTCTCAACTCTTTTAAATTTTCTTTAATTCAAATTGATTATTTTCGTTGAATGAAAGAAAATCCCACATATTATGATGTAATTATTATTGGTGGTGGTTTAGCAGGATTGTGCAATGCAATTCATCTTTCAAACTTTGGTAAAAAGGTTTTATTGATAGAAAAAAACAGCTACCCAAAACACAAAGTTTGTGGCGAATATATTTCCAATGAAGTGTTGCCTTATTTGTCTTTTTTAGAAATCAATCCTTTTGATTTTGGCGCAGTAAAAATTGATAATTTTCAATTATCAACTACAAATAATAAACTTATTTCAGCAAAATTACCTTTGGGCGGTTTTGGAATTTCTCGTTACAAATTAGATTACATTCTATCAGAAAAAGCCAAAGAAAAAGGGGTTAAAATTCTGCAAGATATAGTTTTAAATGTTGATTTTAAGAACAATTCTTTTGAGCTAGAAACTAAAAATAACCAAAAATTTAGGTCTAAAATAGCAATTGGTGCTTTTGGCAAAAGATCTTTGTTAGATGTAAAAATGGAGCGTGATTTTATCCAAAAAAAATCACCTTATTTAGGCGTAAAAATTCATGTAAATGGAAAATTTTCATCAGATTTAGTAGCGCTTCATAATTTTAAAGGAGGTTATTGTGGGGTTTCTAAAGTTGAGAATGATGCCATTAATTTATGTTATATCACTAATTTTTCATCTTTTAAAAAGTATAAAAACATTAATGATTTTCAAGAAAACGTTGTTTACCAAAATCAGTTTTTAAAACAAATTTTCCAAAATTCAAAACCACTTTTTGAAGAACCTTTGTCTATTAGTCAAATTTCTTTTGAAACCAAAAAACCTATTGAAAATCATATGCTAATGTGTGGGGATTCTGCAGGAATGATTCACCCATTGTGTGGTAATGGAATGAGTATGGCAATTCAGTCTGCTCAAATTGCCTCTAAACTCATTCTAAATTACTTAAATGATGAAAATGCGACTAGAAAAGAATTAGAAAACAACTATATTTCAGCATGGAACAAACAATTTAAATGGCGCTTAAAAGCTGGGCATTTTATAGCTATTCTGTTTAGAAATGATAAAATTGCCAACATTTTACTTCAAATTTTAAGAATAATGCCGTTTTTATTGCCAATTATTATTAAACAAACGCATGGAAAATTAATAGAAATCTAATGGACTTTTTTATCAGCACAAAACAAAGAACAGACAAAGAAGAACTAATGGACGATTTCTCTATAGGAGGCGATTTATTGCGTGATACTTTAGATAAATTAGAGAATATTAACAGATGGTTAGGAGGAAATAGAGTAACTTTAAATGGTTTAAAATCTATTTTAAAAAATCACCCAAAAGAACAAGAAATCACGATCATAGATATTGGTTGTGGTCATGGAGATATTTTAAGAGATGTTGCAAAATTTGGCAGAAAACATCAATATAATTTTAAATTAATTGGGGTTGATGCAAACCCAACAGCGATTAATTATGCAAATGAATTATCAACCAATTTTCCAGAACTCAGTTTCGAAACCCAAGATATTTTTTCTGATGATTTTAAAAAAAGAAAATTTGATGTAGTTTTAGCAACCTTATTTTTACATCATTTTAAAGAAGAAGAGTTAACTTTATTTTTAAAAAACACGCTAAAACAAACCAAAACAGGAATTGTGGTAAACGATTTACACAGGCACAAATTAGCCTATTATTTGTTTCTATTGCTATCAATTTTCATTAGTAATAAAATGATTGTTGAAGATGGTTTAACATCTGTTTTAAGAGGATTTAAAAGAGTAGACTTGGAAAGAATATCAGCAAAATTAAATGTAAAACCCCAAATTCAATGGAAATGGGCATTTCGTTTTTTATGGATTTTAAAGAGTTAAAATTTTCATTTTTAAGGTTTCAAGTTGGGCAGGTTTATAATTTTTATTATAAAATTTAGGTGAGTTATCATATGTAAAAGGTGTGTCAAAAAGTTAAAAAATAGAACTCAGTGAAAATCTGTGAAATCAGTGTCAAGAAATAATATGAGCGTTAAAATAATATCAGTAGCAAAACAACTTCCTAAATATTACAGAGAAACCAAAGATATTATACCCTTTGTAGAATTATGGATGCAAGAGCAAGACAAGCGTTTTCAAAGAAAAGTAATCAAACTTTTCGAAGGTGCAGGAGTTGATAAACGTTATTCAATTATGGACCCTGAAGAAGTTTTTACAGCCACTTCTTTTGAAGAAAAAAACGATATTTATAGCAGAGAAGTTGTAAAATTAGCGGAAAAATCGCTTAAAAAATCATTAGAAAAAGCAAGTTTAATACCTACTGATATCGATTATATTATTACAGTAAGTTGCACAGGAATCATGATACCTTCCATGGATGCTTATTTAATTAATTCTCTGCAAATGAAACAAGATATCGTACGTTTGCCAGTTACAGAAATGGGCTGCGCAGCAGGAGTTTCTGGAATTATTTATGCAAAGAATTTTTTGAAAGCAAATCCAAATAAAAGAGCAGCTGTTATAGCTGTAGAAGCACCAACAGCTACTTTTCAATTAGAAGATTTTTCGATGACAAATATTGTAAGTGCAGCTATTTTTGGTGATGGAGCATCAGCCGTAATTTTGTCTTCTTTTGATGATGATAAAGGCCCAGAAATTTTAGACGAAGCCATGTATCATTTTTATGATGCCACAAATATGATGGGTTTTAATTTGGTAAATTCGGGTTTACAAATGATTTTAGACAAAGAAGTTCCGCAGAAAATTTCAGACCATTTTCCAGCAATTGTGCATCCTTTTTTAGCAAAAAATAATTTAACAATTGAAGATGTAAATCATTTAATTTTTCATCCTGGAGGAAAAAAAATTGTACAAACTGTAGAAGATTTGTTTGGTGTTTTAGGTAAAAACATCGATGATACAAAAGAAGTTTTACGTTTGTATGGAAATATGTCTAGTGCAACAGTTTTGTATGTTTTAGAACGATTTATGAATAAAAATCCAGCAAAAGGAGAAAGAGGTTTAATGTTGAGTTTTGGTCCTGGATTTTCTGCACAAAGAATTTTATTAGAATGGTAATTGTTAGTTGTCATTCCTGCTAAAGCAGGAATCTAAATATAGAAAATGAGAGAATTTCAAGATAAAAACGAATGGGCAATTATTTTAGGAGGCTCAAGTGGTTTGGGCTTGGCAACTGCTAAAAAGTTGGCGAAACATGGCATGAATATTTGCATTGTTCATAGAAATTCAAGAGTTCAAAAAGAAGAAATAGAAGCCCATTTTAATGAAATTAAAAAGGAAAATATAAACTTTTTATCTTTTAATATAGATGTAGTAAATATTGAGAAAAGAGAAAGTGTTTTATCAGAATTAAAAGAAAAATTAGGAGAAAAAGAAAAGATAAAAACATTGGTACATTCTATTGCAAAAGGCAATTTAAAACCCATGGTTTCAAAAGACAATCAGGTTTTACAAAATGATGATTTTCAGCTAACAATTAATACAATGGCTATTAGTTTATATGATTGGTTTAAAGCTATTTTTGATAAAAATTTATTTGCTTCGGATACAAGAATTATTAGTTTTACAAGTGAAGGAAATTTAAAACCGATGCAAAATTATGCAGCAGTTTCTGCAGCAAAAGTAACTTTAGAAGCCATTACAAGAAATATTGCTTTAGAGTTTGCTAAATTCGGAATTAGAGCCAATTGCATTCAGGCTGGAGTTACAAATACGGCTTCTTTAAACATGATTCCAAATAGCGATCAAATTATAAAACACACATTAAAAAGGAATCCTTTTGGCAAATTAACAACTCCAGAAGCAATTGCAAATGTGGTTTATTTATTATGTAAAGATGAAGCTTCTTGGATTAATGGAACTATTATAAAAGTAGATGGTGGTGAAAGTTTAAACTAAATGGAATTACAAGAAATCATATCGTTTTTACCTTATCAAAAACCATTTTTGTTTGTTGATGAAATCTCAGAAATTTCAGAAAACGGAGTTATAGGGAATTATACTTTTAAAGAAAACGAGTTTTTTTACGAAGGTCATTTTAAAGATAACCCAATAACACCAGGTGTAATTCTTACAGAAACAATGGCACAAATAGGGGTAGTTTGTTTGGGGATTTACTTATTGAAAAATGAAATTTCATCAGAAAAAAAACCGCAAATTGCGTTAACCGCAAATCAAATAGATTTCTTTCTAACTGTGTTACCAAAGGAAACTGTAACAGTTATTTCAGAAAAAGAATATTTTAGATTTAACAAACTAAAATGTAAAGTAAAAATGCTAAATGCTAAAAACGAATTGGTTTGTAGAGGAACAATTTCAGGAATGATACTAGCAAAATAAGATGAGAAAAAGAGTCGTAATTACAGGTTTAGGAGTGGTTGCCCCAAATGGTGTTGGTTTAGATGAATTTACGACTGCAATAAAATCTGGAAAATCTGGAATCACTTTTCATCAGCATTTAAAAGACAAAGGATTTTCTTGTTGTATTGGAGGTATTCCTGCTGTTTCAGAAGAAAAAAAACTAGAATATTTATCGCCTTTACAATTAAGAGGTTTTAACAGTACATCCATTTTATATGGTTGTATGGCTGCTATTGATGCTTGGAAAGATGCTGGTTTTTCTGTGGATGAAAACTCAACTTTAGATTACGATTCTGGACTTATTTTTGGAACAGGAACCTCAGGAATTGAAAAATTTAGAGAATCTATTTATAAAATTGATGAAAATAATGTAAGACGTCTAGGAAGCACTTCAGTTGTGCAAACAATGGCAAGTGGAATCTCTGCTTATTTAGGAGGAATTCTCGGTTTTGGAAATCAAGTAACTACCAACTCATCTGCTTGTACAACAGGAACTGAAGCTTTACTATTGGGTTTTGAACGCATTAAAAACGGCAAATCAAAACGAATGTTGGTAGGTAGTTCAAGCGATAGTAGTTTGTATTCTTGGGGAGGTTTTGATGCAATGAAAGTTATGACATACAAGCATAATGAAACTCCTGAAAAAGGCTCAAGACCTATGAGTGAAACAGCCTCTGGTTTTGTGCCTGGAAGTGGAGCAGGAGCTTTGGTTTTAGAATCTTTAGAAAGTGCTTTAGAAAGAAAAGCAACAATTTATGTAGAGGTTTTAGGAGGAAATATAAATTCTGGAGGTCAGAGAAATGGAGGAACTTTAACTGCGCCAAATGCAGAAGCTGTTCAGAAATGTATTAAAGATGCAATTTTAGACGCCAATATTTCTGCATTAGAAATCGATGCAATTAATGGGCATTTAACAGCAACATCAAAAGACGCTTTAGAAATAGAAAATTGGACAAAAGCATTGAACAGAAAAGGGAATGATTTTCCATTTATCAATTCAATAAAATCTCAAATTGGGCATTGTTTAGCAGCATCTGGGGCAATTGAATCTGTGGCTACTGTTATGCAAATAAAAGAGCAATTTGTGTTTCCAAATATCAATTGTGAAGATGTTCACTCAGAAATTTCTGAATTGATTTCTATTGATAAAATACTAACTAAAATGCTTGAAAAAGAAATTAATATTGTTGCAAAAGCAAGTTTTGGTTTTGGTGATGTAAATGCATGTATTATTTTTAAGAAGTATGAAGCTGGAACAAAGAAGTAAAAAGAGTTGTGTACTCTATTTTTAGCCAGAAAATTATTTTAACTTGTAACACTAAATTACAAGCATCTAAAAATGACAAAAGAAGAACTAATTATAAAGTTAAAAGCAATTGTAAAACCTTACATTCAAGATGAGAAAGCTTTTAAAAATTTAACTGAAGAAACCGATTTTATTAAAGATTTAAAAATAAATTCTGCGAATTTAGTAGATGTTGTTTTAGATGTAGAAGATGAATTTGATATAGAAATAGATAACGATTCTATGGAAAAAATGCTCTCTGTAAAAGCTGCAATAGAAATCATTGAAACCAAATTAGCATCAAAATGATTGGCAATGATGTTGTTGATTTGAACCTTGCAAAAACACAAAGCAATTGGCAACGCAACCGTTTTTTAGAGAAGCAATTTACCGATTTTGAAATCAATCAAATTCTAATTTCAGAAAATCCTTTTTTACATGTTTGGTTATTTTGGAGCATGAAAGAAGCTGCTTACAAATGCCATGTCCAAGAGTTTCAAAAACGATTTTTTGCACCCAAAAAATTTTCTTGTAAAATTGTTTCTAATTCAATTGGAGTTGTAGAAATAGACAACATAAAATATAACATAAATTACACAATATCAAATAGATGTGTTTATTCTTTTGCGTTTAAAATTGATGGCAAAAAAATGGTTTCAGAGTTGTTTTTTATAAAAAAAAATGAAATTCAAACCAAAAATACTAATGAAAAATTATTAACCCATTTTTCATCAGAAGTTCAAATTCAAAAAAACGAATTGGGTATTCCTTATTTAGTTCAGAATAACCAAAAATTACCATTTTCTATTTCTACTTCTCATCATGGAAATTATGGTGCGTATGCAATTTTAGATCATAGATGAATTTAAAAGAACAACTTTTATATGAGTGTAGAAAGTTTGTGAATAAACGATTGCAAACAGTTCAAGAAACAATTTCATCGAACCAAAAAGCGTTAGAATCTGAATCTAAAAGTTCTGCAGGAGACAAACACGAAACAGGAAGAGCGATGTTGCAATTAGAAATGGAAAAAGCGAGTCAGCAATTAGCAGGAATTTCTGATATGAATGCGATTTTATCTAAAATTGATATTTCTAAAACCTCGAATATAGCGCATTTAGGAAGTATCATTTTTACAGAAAAAGCCAATTATTTTTTAAGTATTTCTGCTGGGCAACTAGTAATTGCAGATAATTCTTATTTTGCTATTTCAGTTTCATCGCCCATTGGAAAGTTATTATTGGGTAAGAAACAGAATGACGTTTTTTCTTTTCAAGGAAATACTGTGAAAATCTTGAAAATTAGTTAATCTTCTTGAAGATATTTTAAGTAATCTCCAGAAGAAATCAACCTTAAACCTCTGGTAGATTGATTAAAAAGATAAATCCAAGATTCTATTTTTTTACCATCAGCTGTAAAAACTGAAAGAACCTCTCTTTTGAATAAATTAGGCACATCTTCATAAACATCTAATACAGAAAAAAGTGTTTTAGAATCTGTAATTTGATATAAACTACCAAGTACTTTTTCTGAAGTATCTACGCTTTTTACAGCACCAGGAAAATCTTCTACATCATATAATTTTCCAAAAAAATAACCTTTAGAAACAAAAACGGAATTGTCTTTTAAATATAAAGACATTTCGTTTTTTGTTTCTCTTTGTAAAGTTCCGTAAACAAAAATAAAGTCGCTCATATTTAATTAGTTATAAAAATTTAAAGAAATTTTTTCTCCATTTTTCAAACTTGAAGAATGATTAAAAAAGATATTTTGATTTTCAAAATCAGCTTCAATCAACCAAAAAGATCCTTTAAAATAGGAGTTTAAAACTGTTGCTTTGAAGTCAGAATTTTCTACAATTTTTAGTTGATTTGGGTAGAACAAAACAGTTTTTTTATCAATAATAATTTCGTTTACGTCATCAAACAAAGCAGCAACATATTTTGTTTTTGGGTTGTTGTAAATTTCTTTGGGATTTGCGTTTGCAATCATTTTTTGATGTTGAATTACAATCAGTTTATCAGCAAATGAAAGTGCATCATTTTTATCATGAGTGGCAACAATGCAAGCAATTTTTTTTTCTTTTAAATAGCGAAATAATCTTCTTCTGAGTGAATTTTTCTTAAAATTATCAATTTGTCCAAAAGGTTCGTCTAACAATAAAAGCGCTGGTTCTTTTGCCAAAGCTCTGGCAATTGCCACACGTTGTTTTTGCCCACCACTTAAGTTTTTTACCTTTTCGTTTTCAAAAGCTTTCATTTCTATAACCTCCAAAAGTTCTTGTGTTCTGGCTTCACTTTCTTCAGGATAAAAACGTGATAAAAATTTTTTTATATTCTCTGATACAGAAATGTAAGGCATTAAATCGAAATCTTGTGCAACGTATTTAAACTTTTCGAAACCAGGAACTAAATGATGTTCTGGTCCTAAAATTTGCTCATTTTCCCAAAAAATAGCTCCTTTTTGCAAATCAACCAAACCATAAATGGCTTTTAAAAGTGTCGATTTTCCACAACCACTTTCACCCATTATACAAAGATGTTCGCCTTTTTTTAAAGTGAAATCGAAGTCGTTTAAAACGGTTTTATTTTTAGAATAACCGAATGAAATGTGGTTTACTTTTAGCATATAATTTTATAAAAAGCGGTTGTACCAACTTTCTTCTAAGGGAATTTCCCAAAATTCTTCCAAGTCTTTTTTTGCCGAAATTAAATTATCAAAAACAATTGTTTTTGCAGTAACAGCTCTGTTTTTTATTAGGCTTTTTAGGTCTGTTAATTCTTTGTATTGTACAAATTCGCCTTGTTTAAAACAAATGTTCATTCTGTCTAACAATGCTACTTTATACGTTTCTTGAAGTTCTAAAATAAAGGAAACAGAAGCATCAATATCTGTGTTTTTTAGAGTAGATTTTTCATCATCTGCCATAAATATAATAAATCTGTCGTATAAAAATTGATAAGAGGCTTTGAAGTTTTCGTCATCAATTTTCCAAGAATCAATAAAATACTTTAATTTTTCTTCAATTTCTTTAGTTTCTGTTGGGTAAAATTTTCTGCTAGATGGATAAATCCAAACTTTTGCATCTTCAGAAATCTCAATAGATTTTATAAACATTTTATACATTTAAGTTGCAAAGATACCAAAAGAAAAATCGCAAAACTCGAATAGAATTTTGCGATTTTTATTAATTTTAAAAAAATTAGATTGTTATTTTTTGATGAACATTTAATAACTCCACAAAATCTTCTTGTACACTAATACCCTTATCATTATTATACCAAACTTGCAAGTCCTCTTTAAATTGAGCATCTAATTCGCCATGTTTTTCTTTATAATCTACCACCATTTTTGTGGCAGTTTTTGGTCTTGGTCCCCAAGTAAAAAGGATGTTATTTTTTTCGTCTAAAGCAACTAATTTTGGAATAGATCTACCTCCATTTGTTAGAAATAAATCCATCAACTCTAAATTTTCATCTCGTAAAACGAATTTTAATTCGATATTTTTATTCAATTCAGCCATTTTAGCAATTACAGGTATGTTTTGTGCTGCATCTCCACACCAACCTTCTGTAATTACCAACCAAGTTTGAGGTTGCATAATTTGTTGAATTTTAGAAGTTGCTACATTAGAAACTTGAATGGTTTTATCCAAACGTTTCATTCTAGAATTATTCAGTTTGCTATAGTTAGTTAAGGCGTCAGATTGGTTTGGACCAGTAGATTTTCCCTCTAAAAGTAATTGTTTTACTAAATCTTTATATTCTTGGTAAGTAAGAGTATTTTCTAAACTTTGCTGAATGATTTTTTGCATATCTATTTTTACTAAATTCAGATTTTTAGACGAAGTTTTACTTAAAGTCTTACACTATTTATTCAGATTTTTAAGGATGTCTGAAGTCATAGATTTTAAATCGAATTCATGCTTCCAATTCCAATCTTTTCTAGCTTGAGAATCGTCAATAGATGATGGCCAACTATCTGCAATGGCTTGTCTAAAATCTGGGTTGTACGTAATTTCAAAATCAGGAATATGTTTTTGAATTTCTGCTGCAATTTCTTTGGGTGTAAAATCGATGGCAGACAAATTATAACCCGTTCTAATTTTTACATCTTCTTCTTTTGCTTGCATTAATTGTATGGTTGCGTTCACAGCATCATTCATATACATCATTGGCAAACGTGTATTTTCAGATAAAAAACATTCGTATTTTTTGTCTTCAATTGCTTTAAAATAAATATCAACAGCATAATCTGTTGTGCCTCCTCCAGGTTTTGTTTTCCAAGAAATAATACCTGGATAACGCAAGCTACGCACATCAACTCCAAATTTTTCATGATAGTAATTACACCAAAATTCGCCTGAAACTTTACTAATTCCGTAAACTGTAGAAGGCTGCATAACAGTTTGTTGAGGCGTATTTTCTTTAGGAGTTAAAGGACCAAAAACCGCAATAGAGCTTGGCCAATAAACTTGTTGTATGTGTTTTTCTTTGGCTAAATCTAAAACAGCCAACAAAGAATTCATATTTAAATTCCATGCTTTTTGCGGCATTTTTTCTGCAGTTGCAGAAAGCATTGCAGCCAACAAATAAACTTGATTTACATCATATTTTTTAACAACTTCTAAAATAGTTTCTTTGTTTGTTGCGTCTATAATTTCAAAAGGTCCAGAAGACATCATTTCTGTATTTCCTTCTTTAATATCGGAAGCAATTACGTTGTGCGAACCATAAATATCGCGTAACTTTTGAGTAAGTTCTGTACCAATTTGACCACTTGCACCTAAAACTAAAATAGTTGTATCCATTGAATTAAATTGAAAATATTAGCGAAACAAAGGTACTTATTTTTGTTATTCGTAATTAATTTTAAATAAAATAATTAATTAAATAAAGAGCATGTGCATTATGACATTTTTAAGAAATTACAAATTTTAACTAGACATTAATTTTATTACATTTACACATCAAAAAAAATTACGTGAAAAAAATAGCATTCATTTTATTTTCTGTTTTTATTTTATCTTGTGTAAAGGATGAAAAAGTGGCTGAGCAAAAACAAGATTCAAAATTGCTTTTAAGTGTTGTAAATGAGAATAGTTCTGTTGAAATCATTGATAATATTTTTAGAATAGAAGTAGAAAATTGGGAAGAATTAAATACACTCGAAGTCTTTTTAAAAAGATTTAAAAAGGCTTCTTCTAATGAAATATTAAGTAACGCTTTAGAGCTAGAAACTTTGGCGAAATCTTTAATAGACAGCATAAAACCAGAGTTGTTTAATATTCCTTCTTTAAACGCAAGAATAAATATTTTTTATAATGAAACCCTAAGATTGTCTGATATGAGTGCTATCCCTGCCATAAAAGCAGAGGAGGTTTTTGAAGAAACAGAAAAAATTATAAAGTCTTTTTCTGCAATAAACGCAAAAATAAACACCATTTTGATTAAAAAGCGTTTTGAGGAAGAAATTACAGTGGATGTGAAATATATTGGTTTGGATTCTACAAGAATTGATAGTGTTTCGAAGCGAACTATTAATGAAAGGATGCAACAAAAACTCGATGAAAAAAACCAAAAACAAAATGAATAAAATTGGAAATATTCTAATTCTAATGTTGTTGGTATTATCTTGCAAAACACAGCAGAAAGTAAGCAGTTTAAAAGAAAAGAGTGTTATAAAAACTGAAATTAATGCACTTTTAAATGATTGGCATTTGGCTGCAAGTGAAGCTAATTTTGATAACTATTTTAATAAAATGGATAGTGTTTCTGTTTTTATTGGTACAGATGCAACAGAAAACTGGACCAAAGAACAATTTGTAAATTTTAGTAAACCCTATTTTGATCAAGGAAAAGCTGGGGACTTTAAAACTTTGGAGCGAAATGTTTATTTAAATAAAGTAGGAGATTTTGCATGGTTTGACGAACTTTTAGACACTTGGATGGGTACTTGTAGAGGTTCTGGAGTTTTAGAAAAAGCAGGCAATACATGGAAAATAAAACAGTATGTTTTGTCTGTTTCTATACCAAATGATGATGTGCAAAAAGTGATAGAAGCTAAGAAAAAGAACGATTCTATTTTTAAAAAGAAATTTAATTAGTTGCCACCAACAACTTCATTTACAACTTTAAAAATCAACTCGTTTTCAAAACCTTTTCGCATTAAAAAACCTATTAATTTTTGCTTTCTTTTGTAGATATTAGACTCAGAAATTACGTCATTTCTATTTTCAGTAATTCTGTAAATTGTTGAAATATATTCACTTTCATCTATTTCTTTAAGAGCGGTTTTAATGTTGTAAGCAGAAATATCTTTCATTTTTAGTTCTCTAACAATCCGTTGTTTTCCCCAGTTTTTAATTCGGAATTTACCTCTTGCAAAACTTTTAGAAAAACGTTCTTCGTTTAAAAAGTTGTCTTTTATCAAACTTAAAAGAATCATTTCTTTTGCTTCAGGAATTAAATTGTAGTCAAACATTTTTTGCTCAACTTCTTTATGACACCTGTCTTGATATACACAATATTGCTCTATTTTGTGTTTTATTTCATTAACAGTGTAAGATTTTTTCGGCTTTTCAAACATGGTTTCAAACATACAAAAAGGGTTGAAACAATTACAGTTTCAACCCTTTTTATCTTCAAATTTAATAAAATTTATATTTGATTTTTTTCATCTATTCTTTTATCCATATTAAAAATTAGTTCAGCATGTTCTTCTTTCTTTTTTAGTTGATGAGGCAATTGTCCTTTAATTCTCATTTTAAACTTCGTGATTAAAAAGAATAAAATTGGCACTACAATTAATGTTAAAAAGGTTGCAATAAACAAACCATAAATAACAGTTTTTGCTAAAGGTCCCCAGAAAACTACGTTATCACCACCAATGTAAATGTTTGCATCAAACTCACTAAACAAAGTAAAAAAGTTTATGTTTAAACCAATTGCCAAAGGAATTAAACCTAAAATGGTTGTAATTGCTGTTAATAAAACGGGTCTTAAACGAGCTTTACCAGCTTTTATAATAGTTTCATATAAGCTGTCTAAAGGTAAATAATTTTCATCATCAACATCATCTTCTATTTTTCTTCTATTGATTAATAACTCTGCATAATCTAACAAAACTACTCCATTGTTTACTACAATTCCTGCCAATGAAATAATACCAACCATAGTCATCATAATTACGAATGGAGCACCAGAAATTACGATTCCTCCAAAAACGCCAATGAAACTTAAAAAGATTGCTAACATTATAATTCCTGGTTTAGAAACTGAGTTAAACTGGAAAATCAAAATAAAGAAAATTAACATTAAACCTGTAAAAAATGCACCCATTAAGAAAGCCATTTGTTTGTTTTGTTCTTCAATTTGCCCTGTGTAATCGATTTTAATTCCTTTTGGCATGTTTTTAAAGCTCTTCATCGAGTTTTGAATTCTTGAAACTACTGCACCAGCATCTGTTTCTCCAGGAGAAAGTGCAGAATATACAGTTACAACTCTTTTTACATCTTTATGCTTAATTGCACTAAAGCCAGAACTGTTGTTTTGGGAAGCCACAGCAGATACAGGAATTTCTTTAATTTTACCAGAAGCTTGATCTCTAAAGGTTATTTTCTGATTAAAAACAGCACTTTTATCATACCTATCATCTTTATTAAAACGCACGTAAATATCGTAATCTTCACCATCTTTTTTATAAATACCGGCTTTGTTTCCAAAGATTGATGCTCTTAATTGCTGCCCAACTTGCCCAGTTGAAACCCCTAATTCACCTGCTTTTTTTCTATCAACTAAAACCTGCATTCCTGGTTTCGATTTGTTTACATCAATCTTTAATTCATCAACCCCAGAAATACTTTGCGTGTTTAAATAATCGCGCATTCTTTCTGCCGTAAAAATTAATTCTTCGTAATCTTCACCATTTAATTCGATGTTAACAGGAGCTCCTGCAGGTGGCCCATTTGCATCTTTTTCTACCGAAATTAAAACTCCAGGATAAATACCAACCAACGCTTCTTGTACTTTTTGGCGTAAAATTTCGCTGTCTTCATTGCGTCTGTATTTATACTCACGCATCGAAGCTGTAATTTTACCTTTGTGTGGCATTTCTGCTGATGAACCTCCATCTGTTTGCGGGTTTCCTGCACCTTCACCAACTTGAGAAACTGTGCTTTCTATTAAGAAGTTATAATTGCCATCTGTGTATTGATCTTGATTTAAAACTCCAAATACTTTTTGTTCAATTTCTTTAGTAATTTGGTTTGTTTTTTCAATATCTGTTCCTTCAGGATATTCTATGTAAACTATAATCTGATTTGGTTTGTTGTCTGGAAAAAATTCGATTTTTGTTCTTTGTGCTCCTACAGACATTCCAAAAGCCATAAAAGAAACAATTAAGAGCACAAAAGTTACGCCAACCAACACATAAGGTGTCCAGCCAGAAAGAGCTCTTTTCAATTGTCTTTCATACCAGTTTTCTAAGGAAACCAAGGTGTTTTTTTGAAACTTATTGGCAGCTTTTCTGAGTACCAATCTATAGACCCACAACATGATTGCTGTAAAAATCATTAAGGTTCCAAGAGCATTGTATTCGCCTCCAAAAATGAAAATGAACAAACCAATACTTGCTATAATAGAGGTTAATCTAATGATGCTTTTTAGGGGCATATCCTTGTCTTCTGTGCTCATAAATCGAGACACTAAAACTGAATTAAAGAAAATAGCAACAAATAAAGATGAACCTAAAACAATAGAAAGTGTAATAGGCAAAATTACCATAAATTGCCCCATAATTCCTGGCCAAAGACCTAATGGAATAAATGCTGCAACTGTAGTAGCTGTAGAAATTATAATAGGAAACGCTATTTCACCAATTCCTTTTTTGGCGGCTTCAATTCTGGTCATTCCTTCTTCATCCATTAAACGATACACGTTTTCTACAACTACAATTCCATTATCTACCAACATTCCAAGTCCCATAATTAAACCAAAAAGCACCATTGTGTTTAAGGTGTAACCCATTGCTCCTAAAATCATTAAAGACATAAACATAGACATTGGTATTGCAAAACCAACGAAAATGGCGTTTTTAAATCCTAAGAAAAACATTAGTACAATAACTACTAAAATAACTCCAAAAATGATGTTGTTTACCAAATCATCTACTTGCCCAATGGTTTTTGGAGATTGATCGTTTGCAATGGTAACGTCTAAATCTTTAGGAAAATAATTTGCTTTTGCCTCCTTTACGATTTCGCCAATTTTATCTGCAGCAGCTACCATATTTTCGCCAGATCTTTTCTTTACATCTAGCATTACAACAGCATGCCCATTTTCTCTTGCATAGGTTGTTTTGTCTTTGTCTTTAAAACTAATTTCAGCTACATCTTTTAGGTAAATTGGGTTTCCGTTTTCTGCTTTAATTACAAAATCTCCTAATTCTGATGGTTTATCAATTTCGCCAATAATTCTAACAGTTCTTCTTTGCTGACTTGTAATAAAATTACCAGCAGACATGGTTACATTTCCACGATTTATGGCGTTAGTAATATCGTCAAAACTAACTTTTGCGGCCATCATTTTGTAAATATCTACAGCAACTTCTACTTCTTTGTCTTGCGCTCCACGAATATCTACTTTTTTAATTTCTGTTAAATCTTCAATTTCGTCTTGTAAATATTCTCCATACTCTTTCAGTTTTGCTACAGGATAATTTCCAGAAATGTTGATGTTTAAAATCGGAATTTCTTCAGACATGCTCAACTCAAAAACATTAGGCTTTACTTTTGCCCCATTAAAAGTAGGCCAATCTTCGCCAGCAGTTTCTTGATCTATTTCGTCTTTTACCTTTTGTTTTGCTTTGTTTACATCTATTTTTTCATCGAACTCAACTGTAATTATAGAGTAATCTTCTTGAGATGTGGAAGTAATTTCAACCACATTACTAACCGATTTTAGCTTGTCTTCTAACGGGTTTGTAATTAGCTTCTCAATATCTTCTGCAGTATTTCCTGGATATACAGAACTGATGTAAATTTTAGTTTCGTTTATCTCTGGAAAATTCTCTCTAGGCATAGAAAAATATGCCGAAATTCCTAAATAAAGAATTAAAAACATAAGGACATAAATAGTGGTTTTATTATTTATTGCCCATGAAGAAAGTTTAAATTCTTTATCTACTTGTTTGTTTTTCTTCTCCATTTTTTACTTTTTATTAATCACTTTTACAGCCTGACCATCGTTAACACTTCTTGCGCCTTCCATAATAATTTCTGAATTTGCAGGAAGGTTTTTTGTAACCTCAATCATATCTCCTTGAGTTTTTCCTGTTTCAATAATTAAACGTTCTGCAACAGCTTCATTATCTTCGTTGTTATCTTTAATAATGTAAATAAACTGCTCACCATTAGCGTTTTCAGAAATAATACTTTGTGGAATTAAAACTGCGTTTTCGCTGGTGTAGTCATTTAATCTTAATCTTGCAGTTAAGTTTGGTTTTACTCTGCCTTCTAAACTAGGCACATCAATTTCAATTTTAAAAGATCGGTTACTTGGGTTGATAAAATTACCAACCTGCCTTACTTTTGATGTCACAGTTTCATTTAAAACAGGAAAATTAACTTCTACTTTTTTATTTTTTGTGATGCTTCCAATATACGTTTCTGGCACTTCAGTTTCTATATACATATTAGATAGATTTACTATTCTAAAAATTTCTGAACCTTGGCCTGGAGCCACAACAGTTCCTCTTTCTTTAAAAACATCATCTATAATACCAGAAAAAGGTGCTCTAATAGTTGATTTACTTAACTGACTTTTTAATTGATTAACTGCACTTTGTTGTGCTTCATAAGCAGTTTTAGTTTGTAGATACTGAATTTCTGATCCAATTTTTTGATCCCATAATCTTTTTTGACGCTCGAAAGTTGTTTTTGCCAATTGTGCATTTACTTCTAATTGTGCCAATTGTTGAGACATACCACCATCATCGATTTTAGCTAAAATTTGACCTTTGTTAACATTCTGACCCTCTTTTACGTAAACACTTTCTAAAATTCCTGGCATTTCTGGATAAACCAAAACGTTTTGCTTAGTTTGCACACTTCCTTGTAATTCTATAAAGTGTGTAAAAACTTCTTCTTTTACTTTGTAAGTTGTAATTAAAGGGATGTTTTTATCTTCATCTAAATCATCAATTTTATCATTTAATTTCTTTAAATCGTCCGCTAAAGCCTGTTGCTTTGTATCTAGTTCTACTTTTTTAGCTTTTATTTTAGCAATGTCATTTGATGCTAAAACGTCATCTACAGAAACTTCTTTTTTGTCTCCACAAGAAGTTAAAATAAGAGATATGAATAGTATTAAATATATATTTTTCATGTTCATTTGGTTATTTAATTGGTAAGTTTAATGCGTTTTCTAATGCTGCTTTTTTAGAGATTACATCTAGCATTGATTGAATATAGTTTTGTTGTTGACTGTATAATTGGTTTTGTGCTTGAAGTAAATCGAAACTAGAAGAAAGACCTTCGAAAAATTTAATTCGCTGTTTCTTTTCTATTCTTTCTGCCAAACCAACATTTTTCTTTGCTGTTTGATAATTTTCAATGCTAAATTGATAATCGTTTTGCGCTTTTTTAGCTAGTAAATCTAACCGTTGTTTGGTTTCTTCTAAACGTAAATCTGCAGTTTCTAAATCGATTGTTGCTTGTGCAACTTTAGCTTTTCTGCTAAAGCTACTAAAAATAGGCACATTTAGACTAACCCCTAAAAGTGAAGATTGAAACCATCTTTGGTTGCTATCAAAAAAAGTAAACGAGTCTGAAAAAGCTTGAGAGCCATAATTTACAAAAGCGCTTAAACTTGGTAAATATTTGCTTTTTTCTAATTTCATATTTAAACGATTTCCTTCTCTATTGTTTTCGGCAATTCTAAAATCGATATGATTGTTTACATTAAAGGTTTCAGAAATTAAATCCAACCTAATATTTTCTGTTGTTAAACCATCTAAAGTGTCTGTTAAAATTAATTTAGTATTTATTGGACTGCCTAAAGCAAGATTTAGCATTTGGTATGCTATTTCTTCCATTCTTTGAACACTATTTAATTGGTTTTTTAAGTTGCCTAATGTAATTTCTAATTGCTCAACATCTTCTTCTTCATTCAAACCATTTTCGTAGATTTTTTTGGCATCATTATAATTCTTTTCTAAAATATTTACATTGCTTTTTAAAATGGAAATACTATTTTGGGTAATTAAAACATTGCCATATGCGTTTACAACAGCTTCTCTTGTAATGAGCTCTGTTTTTTCTTCTGCTTGTTTAGAGATTTTTAAAAAAGTTTTAGAAGCTTGTAAACCTACAAGATAAGAGCCGTCAAATAATAATTGTGTTAAAGTCACAGAAGCGTTTAAATTTTGCTGTGTTCCAAAAACTACTGGTATAAATCCGTCAGGAGCTGTAGGTTGTCTGTTGGGTTGCAGACCAAAAAAATCTTCTACAGTTTCTACTGTAGAACTTGTATTATCAAAAGCAGCAGCTGGTAATAAGGATACTGGTTGTTTCAGAAAGTTTTGATAGTCTACTTTTGCATTTATTTGAGGTAAACCAATTGCAGTAGTTTCCCAAACTTTTTCTTTTGCAGATCTGCTATCATTTTTAGCAACTTTTGCATTGTAACTATTCTCTAGAGCAAAATTAATGGCTTCTTCTAAAGAAAGTGTTATTGTTTTCTCTTGTCCTTTTGCTGAGAATGCAAACAGAGAAAAACAGAGTAAATAAATTAGGTTTTTCATATATTATAAATTCTTTTTAAGTTCATTTTCTAGTTGATAAATTCCTTTTTCGGTACAAATTCCTCTTAAATGATATTCTAAATAAATATTCATTAGTGTTTTCATAGAATAATTATTTAAAGGGAAAAAATCTTTGTCTTTAATCCCTGTTAAACCGATAAAATAAATTCTGGATGTAAATTCCAAATCGATATTATTTCTATAAACACCTGTTTCAATTCCACTTTTTAAATTATCGATTACGCAACCTTGCATCATTTCAAATTGTTTTTTCTTTAATGATGAAAAAATCTTTGGATAATATTTTTGTAATTGATATTGAGGAGAGGATTTTTCGTCTTTTAAATGTTCCATAACCAATCTTTTAATTGAGAAAAGTTCATCAATAGGGCTCATTTTTGAATCACATATTTTATCAATTCCGCAAGAAATGGTATCAAACATATGATGTGTTACAGCATCTACAAGTTCGGTTTTGTTTTTAAAATATTTATAAATGGTCTTTTTAGAAACGCCAGTACAATTTGCAATTTCATCCATAGTAACACTTTTAAAACCAAGTGTTATAAATAATTCTGTAGATTTCTCTAAAATTTTATCTTTCATAATTTGGTTACAAAAGTACAATAGGAAACTTTAGAAACCTAAAAAGTTTCCAAAGTTTTAATAATTTTTTAACATTAAGATTAAAAAGTAAAATTTCTTTACATTATTTTTACAAAAATTTTCAAATTTGGACATTCAAGAATATCAAAAAGAATTTTTAACCTATTTAGAATCTAAAGAATGGGTTCAAGAACCTAAAAATTTATACGAACCTATAGACTATATATTACAGTTAGGAGGTAAAAGAATTCGCCCTATTTTAACGTTAATGGCAGCAGATATTTTTTCTGATGAATACAAAAAAGCACTACCAGCAGCTTTGGCCATAGAGGTTTTTCATAATTTTACTTTAATACATGATGATATTATGGATGCTGCTCCTTTAAGAAGAGGAAAAGCAACCGTTCATGAAAAATGGGATATAAACAGAGGAATACTTTCTGGTGATGCAATGCTTATTTTAGCCTATAAGTATTTTGAAAACTATGAGCCAATCGTTTTTCAAAAGTTGGCAAAATTATTCAGTAAAACCGCTTTAGAAGTTTGTGATGGGCAACAGTTAGATGTCGATTTTGAAACAAGAAAAGATGTTACTATAGATGAATACATGAACATGATTCGTTTAAAAACATCTGTTTTGGTTGCTGCCGCTTTAAAAATGGGAGCTATAGTTGCAGAAACTAATGATAAAAATGCGGATTTAATTTATGATTTTGGTCTGAATTTAGGCTTGGCTTTTCAATTACAAGATGATTATTTAGACACTTTTGGAGATGCTGAAACCTTTGGAAAGCAAATAGGTGGAGATATAATGGAGAATAAAAAAACTTTTTTATATCTTAAAACATTAGAAGTTGCAGATAAAGAAACAAAAAAGAAATTAAAATATTTTTACAGAAAAAAATTAAAAGAGAATACCCTAAAAATTATTGAGGTAACTAGAATTTTTCAAATAAATGATATTCCTATTTTAGTTACAAAAGAAATAGAAAATTATACAGAAAAAGCGTTTAGCACTTTATCTAAAATGGATATAAGTGAAGAAAATAAGCAAAATTTAAAAGCATTTGGCTTATGGTTAATGAAAAGAACTGTATAACTAGAAAAAGTCTCTTTTAGTATTTTTCTAAATGTATCTTTTAAAAAATTATTGTTTTTGTATAAACAAGATTCTTAAGTTTATGAAGTTCTATATTTATTCTTCCATTTTATTTGCAAATAATTTAAAATAAATAGTACATTTGCACCCTAAATTATCGGTCTCATAGCTCAGTTGGTTAGAGCACCTGACTCATAATCAGGTGGTCCTTGGTTCGAGCCCAAGTGGGACCACTTTTAAAATAAATAAAACCTTAACAGTGAATCTGTTAGGGTTTTTTACTATTAAAAAAGCCCACGATTTTTACCACATATAAAAAAAGGATGCTCTTATCTATGAAGAAACGGGTCAAGACCAATTGTTGTATTTAAGCAAAAATTTGCGTTAATCTAAATAAAAGTTTTTACATTTTTAGATCTATTCCTTTCTAAGGATATAAATTAACCCTGGAGTTAATTACATAAACAAATATATTATTATTTATAATTAAATACAATTATTAGTTTTTACGATCTCATTGAGGTTTAAACTAGTAGAGTAGAGGGTGATTGAATTATAATAAACAAGAAAATTATAAAACTTAAAAACCCAGGCCCTTTATAATTTAGCAAAACCTTATTTATATAACATTAAAACATATAAATTATGGATCAAAGAGATTATTCAAACGAGTTAATTTCCAGAATGATTAGCGACGCATGTCAGCTGATGTTTATCTGGATGCGAAGACGAAGAAATGTTTTGGATTAGAGAAAAGCAAACCAACCCAATATGGGTTGGTTATTTTTTTTACAAAGACTTGTAATAATTAACATAATCATATATGTCAACTGTGTATTCTTCGAAAGTATAATTGTCTACAGTTTTATGTATCGATTCTTTAAATAAATAACTTTTACTAAAAGTACTGGAATTATACATTCCACTATTTTCTATTTTAACTGGAATCACTCCATTCTTTAATCTAAAAGGATCATTTTTATATGCGTATTTACATACAAAATCACAAAATTTGGATTTTGAAAAATCAGCACAAATAAGTTCATTCTTTTTATTAAGTGCCAAAAAGACTTTTTTAACGTAAGTTGATGTTGAACTTACTGTCTGTCTATTTCCAGAACTAGATCTGGGTCTAATCTTTTTCGTGTTAATAAATTGTTTTGAATTTTTAATTAAAGCATTATAAATATCATTTTTATTTACTATTCCAGAAGCTGGCTTTTGAAGTAAACTCTCAAACTTAAAATCATCATCACAGAAAAAGGTCTCTTTTTTAAAAGGCGAAATTTGGTATTTTGTTAAGTTGTTAAATGTTTTAAACTCCATAGCTTTAAAGGCTATTAAAAAGATCTGGTCTATTTTACTAAAATCATTCTGTAGTTTTTTTAGTATAGGTAATAACCCAGGTCTATATTCTGATCTTGGATCATCTATCAAATCGTTAGTATACTCAAATAGACTAAAAATATCTTTATTTTTTAACCAATTCATTCCATAGTTGTAAAGAAGGTCTAAGAATGGATTATTTTTCCTGATGATAAATGGAATATGTTTGTCTAACTTAGTTGAAAAAGTAGCGGTAAGAATGTTGAATTCCAAATCAACGTCCTTTATTGATACTTCTTCAGGCTCACTATACTCATTTTCATCTATTTCTAAAGGTAGAAATAACTTCTGACTCTCAATTATTTTAGGAACAATTATGGATTCTAAACTTTTAAGTTTTCCATCTTTGGTATAACTTAATGGAGTATACTTTGAAATATCCTTTAATTGATTTTCCAAATCTTCTAGGTCATCACTTTTTATTTGTTCTTCATTAGAGAAATATTTTTGATAACTATCTTTTTCACCCACATGAATATAAGTTTTTTTAGGATTTCCATAAAGGTTATCGAAATATATTTTACTTGTATTATAGTTATTCTTTTGAGATTTAAGTCCGGCCCAATCATTTTTTTGAACTGATGCATTTAGTTTGTATTCGATTAATTCAAATTGTTGCTTGGCCCATATGTTTTTAACAATTTCAACTATTTTAGGATTGGTAATTGTGTAAGAGGTCCAAGTTTTTTTTTCAACTTTAAATACCCCTAAATTCTTTTCAGCTAAATAGTCTATTGCTTGGATGTAGTTCAAAGCTTTCAAAAACTCACCTTTTCCAATAATGTTACAAGCTCTAACATATGAAACGATATTTTTTAGATAACTCTTCTCTTTTGTAGGTAAAAAATCCATTTTTGAATTTATCAGATTCCTCATAATCTCTAAGGCTTTATCATGATCATAGTAGTACTTTAATTTAAAATAGCATCGAAACAATTTGTTTATTGCCCTCTCATTCGAACTATGAAAATCTCCTTGAAGTGTATACATTTTGTTTATATAGTCGATTGTAGAAAAATTACCCACATCTGTACATAAGGGTTCAACTACTTTATCAGAAGCTTGTATGCTGATTCTAGAACCATTTTCAAACTTATTGATAAGGTCATAAATTTTTTTTTCATCTTCAATTAAGGTTTTTATGATTTTGTTTTCTAATTCATATTGACTTTCAGTCATTTCCTTAAGGGGCTCTCCTAAGTCTTTCTGCTCAATTATTGTATTAAAACCAGCATCTTTAGCCATAAAATAGTATCCGTCTAAAGAATAATACCAATCTTCATATACCCTTGCCTCTTTTTGGATCATACTTTTTAGTTTTCTTTCGTTTTCTTCTTGCCTAGTTGCGGCTTCAATATCATTTAAAGAAACATTAAGTGGATTATTTCTGAACTTGTCAACCAAATGAATTTTATCGACTTCAGTCTTTTGTTCTTCATTATTCGGATTAGGAGTTGCATTTTCATTTTGGGAGAGTAAATGAAAATTATACCTATTAATTCCAAATAAAGTTTTTGAGGTATGACCGTAATGAAATTTTCTATAAGGGCGCTCCTCATCTGGTTTAAAGATTTTTGGAAAAAACACAGTGGTTTCACATAATCTGTTTCTAAACCTATTGGTTACTTGTATTGTATCAATTGCACTGATATGACTATATTTATTTCCTAAATCGATGACCACTCCGTACTTCTGAGTTGAGGTTTTACCAGCTTTTATGTCCTCTTCTGTTAATCCATCTTTATTAATATTGATCCCATTAATGAAATAGTCAGTGGTTAAAACAACATCATAATCTCCAAATTTACCGGATAAAATATTTTGAGTACACGCTCCTGTAGATCCTGAATAGAATAATCCAACGTTAATTTCTTTACCTATATTAGTATTGATATCTTGATGAAATTTATCCATTTTTTCCTTATTATTCAGGATGATAACCACCTTTCTATTCTGATTGATATATTCAGAAATCTGCTTCATTACTGCATTCTTTCTCTTTTTGTATTCTTTAGTATCCAAATGTGTTAGACGAATAGTTGGAGACTTTGCATACTGCTTTTTAACTACAATCTTTTGAAATAAGTTTTCTATCCCATAGTCTTTCATTATTTTAGGAATTACCAATGTTTCTACATTAGGAGTCCCACTCATGAAAATTATCTTAATTTTTGCATCAGGATTCTTAACAGCAAATTCAATTAAACGATAAATTAAACGAGTAAATGCTTCGGTACGAAAAGAAATTTCACTAGTTATAACTTGAGACTCGTCAACATAAGCATAATCAAATGTTGTAAGTTCTTCGTCAGTAAGATTTGTGGCTTGGTTATAGGTTGTACTCACTAAAAGATCGGAATCAGATGGTAAATCAAACCCAAGTATACTCTTTTCGTATTCTATTGTTTTAGAAGTTTTATTGCTTGACCTAAAAGAAAGGACTGTATCATTGATCCCTGAATTAACATGAATCTGTCTTCTTTTACTTCCATTGTCAAAATCCTCTTTTGCAAACTGATCGTTAATTGATTTGTACGGAGAGAATAATATTGTTCTCTTGTTAATGCCCCATTTTGAATGTGTTGCAATTGTATTTTTACCTGTCGGTTGTGTTCAGTAAGAGTCGTGAATTCTTACCCGGAAAGGTACATACCCTCCAGCTTATGGCTTTCCCATAATGCTCGGACTACATCATAAACTGGTCTAGTTTACCTCCGCTTCCACCCACTTGGGTGTACTCCCGTAATGAATACATCGATTTTTAATCGAGATTCGGGATAGTCTCTGAACTTTCAATCATGCAAATATTATTTTATGTACCAGTTGCGCATCAGTATATGTTGATATATAATAGGATGCGCTAATTGTCAAGTGGTACATCATTTTTACATGAAAACTTAGCTGCTGATTGCCCAATCCTAAACTTTTTCAAACGTTCAAGCTTATCCTCACGGATTACTTTGTAGTATTTAGGCTCTAAGGGGTTTCCAGCAATTCAAAGGTTTTATTACCTAAGGATCCCTCCTTAGGACGGCACAGGAAGTACCGCATTGTGATTTTAAAGAAAAGATCGTTTTATCGGAATATTTTTTTTGATATAAATCCTCCATGACATCTTTATCTAGATATTCATTAGGGCCTAAAACTACATCAGGCTCCGTTTCTTCAAGATCTTTGATTAAAGGGAGTCTTATTTTTTTATCCTCAAGATGCTCTTTAATTTTGTTTAAGAAGTTCGATAAGTCTGCCTTTTCTGAATCTACTTCATTTAAATCTAAATTGTATTTGTAGTTTTCATAGTATTCATTGATTAGCTTGAAATCAGTAACATTTTTTGAGGTAAACGCAAAGTTATCTGATACATAATCCTTTACACTTCCTAATTCAAAAACTAATTTATAGAATGAAGCAGGGGTAAGATCGTTTCTTTTACCTTCATCATAATGAGAATCATCCCTGTTAGCCCATCGATAATCACCATGATTTTCATCTAATTTGTTAGACCCAACAGGAATTAATTTTTTTAACTCCTCTATAGCTATATTACCAAAAACTCCGAAAAGCACCCAGCTTTGCTTATTTAATACCTCATAACTCGTAAAGGTATCCTTTAACCAGTTTTTTACTCTAGCATCTTTTTTAGACAATTCAACTATAAAATCTATGGTCTTTTGAAATTTGTCCAATTCAAAATTAATATCAAAATTTTTAGACTTATTTCTCTGGTATAAATGATAAGCATCTTCTTTGGAAGCGATGCCATTTTCCTGCATGACTTTTTTTACTTCAGCTTCGTCATTTTTAATCTTTTGCTCCAGTTCTTTTCTTTTGTGCTCTTTTTCTTCCTCTACAATTTTTGAATATTCAGAAAATATCTTTGGATCATATTTAAAATTCGTCGCTTTATTAGATATAAAAGGAAGTAACGTTAAACGTTGAGGATCATTAGTAGCAGTATCAATATTATCAGCAATTTCTGGAAATTTATAGGCCAATTCCTTCCGAGCTCCTTCATACCAAGTCTTATGTTTAGCCATCAATTCTTTTCTCTCTTCACTGGCGAAATCATTTATAAAATCGACATTAGAAGTATCTACCTGGCAAAATAATTTAAATCCATTTCCACTTGGTGAAACGAAAGCCATATATGGCTTTACATTTTTGGTTCCTTTCCAAACTTTATTCATCCAATCGATAGTTGTCTTTTCATCTCCAATTTTATCAAAATCAAAAACAAACCTTCCTGTATGTTTGAACTCCATTTTCTCTTTATCTCTCGTGTCGGCATCTAAAGACATCATGACAAAAGGCAAGAAGGATTTTACGATTGTTCCATCACCCCCTGCAGCATCTAATAATTTCTTTATAGTTCCTTTTGGATCTGTCATTTCTTCTATAAGAATTGACTCAGTTATTTCCTCTGCTAAATTATCATCATTTTTACCAAAGGACCTCATGCTGGATTGCCATTTAAAATGAAACCCAAGGTAATCCATAAGGAAATACTTAAGTTTATAACCTAATTCCTTGTGTGATTCTTTAAATTCTTGTTGATGATTGTTAATAAAGTCTGAACAGAAATTTAAAACATTTTTGTTTTTTTCTCTATCTCTTTTCTTGTAATTCTCAGCTAACAGTTCTAGCAGTTTTTGTTCTTTCTGAGGCATTTTTTTATACAGAACTCCTGCCGCTAGGAATTTGTAAATCGATTCGTTAATCGTGTGTGTTGCAAAATAATAGTAGTTCATGCTAATTTAATCTATTTAATGCATTAATAAACTTCTAATGTGTACCAGTTGCGCATTGGTATTTGTTGTTATATAATAGGATGCGCTAATTGTCAAGTGGTACACTCAAAATAGTATACATAAGGTCTTGAGATTTAACTCGCTGTTTGAGTTTTTTTAGATAGAAAAATTTTAATCTGGAGTAAATTTCAAATTCATAAAAGAAGCCCATGAAGTAATACACAAATACAGCAAACCAAGACTCCATCAAAAAAAGCAAGCATCATTTGTTTTGATGATTTAGGCACAGAAAGCAATCTAAAATACTTTTGTTCAAGCTTTTTTGAATCAAATAAACACTTATACTTATAGGGGGTGGTAAACGTGGTAAAGCTGGTAAAACTCAACAATATCAAGGGATACAGCGATTATTTCAGTGGTAAAGAGTTGGTAAACGTGGTAAGCATTTTTTAAGCTGCCTCTTTAGAATTAATCATTAAACACGTGGCTAAGTCGTTATGATACTTTTACACATCCCGAGCAAAGTCGAAGAACAAAAACACATCTCACAACAAATCTATCTGCCTCAGAAATAGAACAATTTTATGGCAACAGAATCAGGAGTCGTTTAAGAGAACCTTTTAATTTAATAGCGTTTCCAAATCATACAAAAGACAAGCGAAAATAAAACGATACTATCAAAAAAAAACAAGCAAAAGTAAAACCTATAAAACTAAAAAAGGCATTCATAAAAAATCACTACCCTTAATTTACTAATTCTGTAAAGCTATTTCAGGACGCCACATAATGAACTTTTATAATATTCCTATATTTCATAATTGAATGTAATAAACTTTTTCTATCCAAAAGTCATGGAATGCCTGCTATTTTTCTTTAATTAGTTCTATTGCTTTTTCTGCTAGTCTTTTGCCTAAAATATCATATCCAATTTTAGTCATGTGAATATCGTTTATTACCTCTTTGCCATTATAATCTGCGCCTGTATTTAAATCTTGTTGTAATTGTTTATGAACTCCAAGCGAACTTTCTTCGTAAAATTCAGAAAATTTCATTCGGGCATCTCTTTCGCCTTGCATCCAAATAAATGTAATGGTTGTAATTTTTTTATCTTTAATTCAATGGTTTACTTTTTTTAAGTAATAGTTGGTATAATTCTCCATTGTTTTTAGTAGAATTTCCTTCTACATCTTTCCAATTTTTATAGCATTGACTAATAGGCTGACTACCTTTTGCCTCTTTCACATCAATAATATGCTGTTTACCAAATTTAGCTTTTACAGGTGGAATAAATGATGTATTTAGATCTAATCTTGCCATATTAGACTGACCAGAAAGTATGAACAAATGTTTTTCTTGTTGTGAGCTGCAAGAAATTGAAAAAAAAGGATAAAATAATTGCACTAAGTTGTTTCATATTTATTTAATTTTTAAAAATAGACAAATCCCAGTGAGGAAACAATTCTAAAAAAGGAATATCGTTTTCAAATTGAACAGGTAACCAAACATAGCGTCCATCAATAGGGTTTTTTGGGCGCCAACGATCTGCTGCAAAAATAAAAGCATCTTTTTTTCCAATAACAGGAATTACATAGGTGCTTTGAGACCAGAATGTAGTTGCCATTTCTTCTTTAGTGCCTCTACAAGGATTTCCTAAAAAAGTCCAATTACCCATTAATTTGTCTGCAATAGCTAATTTCCCCGGATTAGGATTCCAGCCTGTTAAACCAGATGTAAACATAAAATACTTTCCTTTTCGTTTAAAAATAGCGGGCGCTTCATTTCTTTGTCCTGGAAATATCCTTATATAATCATTAGTAAGAGATAAATAATCATCAGTTAATTTAGATATTAATAAGGTTTGGTTTTCTTCGGATGCTGTTATATGATAGGCTGTTTCGTCATCATCAACAAATAAAGTCATGTCTCTAGACATTTGTCCGTTTTCAAAATCACGCTTAAATAATTGACCTAATTTTGCTTGTTCTATGCGTATTTGTTTGGTAAGTTTTTGATTTTCGTTAATTGGTAAAATCGAATCAAAATCTTTTTGTAATAAATTTATTGGTAATTGATTTGCATGAATTCTAAAACTATTTATATATTCGAAGGGACCAGTAATATTATCTGACACTGCAACACCTGTTAAGGCTGCTTTATAAGCTTGATCTTTTAATTCATGATGAAACCACATCACAAATTTATTTGTTTTTTTATTATAAATAACCTTTGGTCGCTCAACTATAGAGCCTATTTGTAATTTAGAAGATGTGTTTTTTATCATCTGTAAAGCAACACCCTCGTTTTTCCAGTTATATAAATCTTTAGAACTGTAGATACGAACACCAACCATAGCCTTGTTGCCTTTTTCGCCAGAAATTTTATGCTCTCCATACCAATAATAGGTTTTATTGTAAATTAAAAAACCACCTCCATGTGCGTTTATGTGAACCTTATTATTGTCTAACCACTTTTCTGCAGTTTTAAATTTAGTATACGGTTTAGTAGTGCTACAATTATAAAAAAGCAAACTAAAAATTAAGAGGAGAATATATTTATACATTTATTATTTTTTAGTAATTATTTTATTCATCTCTTTTTGCAAGCGTGTTTTAATTTTTTGGTATGTTTTAATCTCTGCTAAATTATACCATTCGTAAGTATCAGTTTGATCATTGTATAATTCTTCTTGACCATTGCTATATCTTATGTACCTCCAGTTTTTAGTTCTATAAGAAAAATTCTGCTTTTCTGTCGGAATTTTAATCCCGTAGTTACCTACAACCGTTAAAGCACCATTCGGACCTTTCCATTCAAGCGCTTTGTTTATTAAGAATGGTTTCAAAGAAAATCCGCCTAAATTTCCAGCTTTTTCATTCTTTTTATGATTTCCTTTTAGATCGCATAAATCCACTAATGTTGGATATAGATCAATCAACGAAACAGGCTGCGTAATCTTTGTCCCTGCTTTCGTAGTCTGTGTTTTGATAATCATCGGGATGCGAACGCTTTCTTCCCAAGGAGAGTTTTTAAATAGGTAGTTTTTTTCACCCATTTGCCAGCCATGATCGCTGGTAAATACCACAATAGTATTGTTTTTAAAGGCACTCTTGTTCAATCCGTCCAACAACTCCCCAACTTGAGCGTCCATAAAGGCAATACAGGCCAAATAGGCTTGTAAAAAACTTTTGAGCGCCAATTCCCTGTCTCCATGATAAGAAGCCAATAACGATTTATAATACCGAATGCCTTTATTATTGTCTTGATCATTGGCATCAAAGTTGGTTTTGTAAAAGGTGTCTTCTTCATCATTCGCTAACCACTTATCAAGCTCAATCTCATCCAAAGGAAATAGGTCAAAGTATTTGTCAGGTGCATGCAAAGGAGTGTGTGGTCTTACATACCCTACTCCCATAAAAAAGGGTTGTTGGTTGGGGCGCTTTTCGAGTTCTTTTAATTTTTTCAATGCCCATTGGGTGTGTAATTCGTCTTGCATTAAATCTCTATCAGCATCACTTTCGTATCTCATTGGATCATCAGACCATCCATACACCAAACCTTTGTCACCTCTTTTTCCTGAAGAGGTTCCCACATCTGATAAGCGTCCAAACGAACCATCTACTTGACCGATTTCACTAAAAGGAGCAGGTACAGTTGGCATCGCTTTTTTGGTAGTGCCATCAAAATAAAACGGACCGTAGTTGTTTTTCAACGCCAATCCCCACTCATCCCAATCTTCCTGAATGTTTCCGTGGGTGATTTTTCCGGTTCCTAAAGTAACATAGCCGTTTTCTTTAAAATATCGTACGAGTGTTTTGTTGTGCATCAATACCGGTTGCTTTTTCAAATCCGTCCAACCATAATCCTTGGATACATGCGGATACACGCCAGTAATCATACTATTTCTAGAAGGCGAACACACAGGTACGTTGGTTTGTGCATTTACAAACTGCACTCCTTGGGCTGCAAGGCGATCAATATTGGGTGTTTTTGCCTGCGGATGTCCGCCAAATACTCCCTGATAATCGTTTAAATCATCTACGATAATAAAAAGCACATTGGGTTTTGTGGCATCTTGCGCTAGCCCAATGGTGCTCATAAAATTGACAATAAAAAAGATAACAACAGTGAGTTTAGTCATTTTTAATAGGTGAAATGGTATAACCAAAAGTTCTGTTTACTGCTTTTACTTGATATTCATTATGAGGCATAGCACTCCAACTGTTATCGCCACCAATTCCCATTTGTATGGCATCAATATTAATGTTTACAAAGTCTCTTTTTACGATATCTGTAGTGTGTCGTTGCATTTTTTTCTCACCGGCATCAAAATCGTTATTGTATTGATGATGCGCGCTAAAACTAAAATAGTCTGATGCTGTAATTTGAATGCCATCGCCTTCATCATTGGTAAAAGTCACCCAACGATTTTCGGTTTTATAACCATTTTCTTGTGGCCTGATGTATGGAAAATACAATTCTGTAACACTTGCTTTGTAGTTTCCAACCAAAGCTGCTGTTTTTCGATCTTGGTAGTTCTCAAAAGGACCTCTTCCAAACCATTGAACAGAATCAAATTCATTGTTGATAATGAAATTTGTACCAAATCTTGGCAACATTGGCAATGTTTGATTTTGAGTATCAAGAGTGGTTGTAACCACAATTTGACCACCTTTTGTAAAACGATATTCTACATCAACTGTTGCATTTTTTACAGCTTCCAATTGATATTTTACACTTACAAGTACCTCTTCATTATTGGTTTGATGTGTTACAGAAACCAAGGATTGACTTTCGGTTGCTTTTTTCCATGCACCTAGTTTTTGAGGCATTTTAAATCCAAAATCATTGTCTGTTGAAGCTCGCCAAAAGTTTGGCGTAATTCCCTTAACCAACATATTTCCTTTGCCATAATCAAGTGAAGATAAAATACCTGATTTTTTATCAAAGCTAGCTGTAACTTGTTTGTTAGAAATTGTAAGAATATTCTCGTTTTCAGAGGCAATCACTGCTGATTTTTCTTTTGATATTGGTGTAAAAACACCCTTTTGCAATTCAAATTGTTCGTATGCTACAATATGTCCTTGCGGAACTAATGCCTGTTTTTCCTTGGTTTTTGCATAAATATTCAAATGATAATCACTTGTTTGATTGGTCAATGTAGGTAAAACAATTGCAATTGTTTTGGTTTGATACGATGCTATATCAATAGTATTGATGCTTCCTTTACTGATTTCCAATCCATTTTCTAACAACGTCCAAGAGAAATCAAATTCATTAAGATTCGTAAAATCATGCATGTTTTTAAGCTCGATTTTTCCTTGTTTTACGCCAGCATTTTTAAATTTGATGTTTTGGTATACTTTTTTTGTTTCGAACAAAGCTGGTTTTTCACCTCTATCAGGATTTACAATTCCGTTCAAACAAAAGTTATTATCATTTTGAATATCAAAACCGCCTAAATCTCCACCAAAAGCCCAAAATTCTTGTCCTTTGTCGTTTTTGGTTAAAATTCCTTGATCTACCCAATCCCAAATAAAACCTCCTTGCATGGTTGGATAGGCTTCAATGACATCCCAATAATCTTGAAAATTTCCAAGACTATTTCCCATAGCATGTGCATATTCACATTGAATCAAAGGTCGTTTTCCACCATTTTTTACATACTCAATCATTTTTTCAATTTTCCAATACATAGGTGCTTGAATATCTGTATTTTCATAACCAGTAGCGCCCTCATATTGGGTTGGTCTTGTAGGGTCATTTTTTTTCAACCAATCATAAGTTGTATAAAAATTTCCACCATTACCGGCTTCATTTCCAATCGACCAAGTAACAATACTAGCGTGGTTTTTATCGCGTTCAAACATTCTAATGGTTCTATCTAAATGAGCTGCTTTCCATGAAGGTAAATAGGCAGGATGCACTGATTGAAGTTTTAAATTTTTATCCAAACCTTGATTGGTTGCACCCATACCATGGGATTCGATATTTGCTTCATCCACCACATAAAAACCGTATTTATCAGCCAATCTGTAGAAAAACGGGTTTTTTGGATAATGACTACAACGAATTGCATTGATGTTGTTTTGTTTCATGATTTCCATGTCTTTAATGGTCAAAGCTTCCGAAATTACATGTCCTGTTTTATCATCATGATCATGTAAATTTACACCTTTAATCAAGACAGGTTTACCATTAACTAAGAATTGGGCATTTTTAATTTGGATGTTTCTAAACCCTATTTTTACTGAAGTTGATTCGCCATTTAAAGTCATCAATAATGTGTATAAATTTGGTTTTTCTGCATTCCAAGATTTGATATTAGGAAGTTTTTTTTCGAAAGAAATGGTATTGTTTCCAATGGCTAAATTCACTGTTTTTTCAGTTGAGAAAATTTCAGTTTCGCCATCTAAAATTTTGATACTTGCCGTTTTTTCTGTTTTTGAATTTGAAGTATTCTCTACATCAAGCGTTAAATTGAAAATTCCATCTTTAAAATCATTTTCTAAATCAGCAACTACAGAAAAATCTCTCAATCTAACCTTTTCTGTTGCGTAAACATAGACATCACGTTCTATTCCAGACAATCTCCAAAAATCTTGATCTTCCATATAACTAGCATCTGACCAACGTAAAACTTGCACTGCAATCGAGTTTTTTCCAGGTTTTGCTACTTTGTTAATATTAAATTCAGCAGCTGTTTTACTGCCTTCATTATAGCCTACAAATTCACCATTTACCCAAATATACATAGCACCACTTACTCCTGCAAAATGCAAATACAAGTCTTTTCCATCCCAGTTTGATGGAATTTCGAAATTGCGTTTATAGCTTCCGTTATTGTTCATTTCGTGAGGAATAAAAGGCGGATTTGCAGGGAAAACGTATTTGATATTGGTGTAAATTGGAATTCCATAGCCTTTCATTTCCCAATTGGAAGGCACCTCAATATTGTCCCATTTAGAAGAATCAAAATTCATGGAATGAAAATTGGTTGGACGTGCTTGAACACTATCTGCATAATAAAATTGCCAAGTACCATTCAATGATTTATAAAAAGGAGAATTTTCCCAACTTTCGTTTTGTAAAGCAGCAGTTTCAGTTTCAAATTTGTAAAAAGAAGCTGTTGGTTTTTCTCTGTTAAATTCAAAAATTTCCGGATTTTCCCATTCTGGATTTTCCCATTTGGGATTTTTGAAAACTTTGCTACTGATGGTTGGTTTTTCAATCAGTTTTTTTCCACACGAAAAAATGGTTGATAACATAATTAGGATTACTAAACGATATAATTTCATAATGAAAAAATTGTAATTATTAATTGATAAATTGATTTAATTGCAACCATTTTTCGCAATGACTTGTCCAAAAAGAACTAGTTCCGTCTTTGCCCAATCCAAAACCATGACTTCCTTTTTGATACAAATGCATTTCTGAAATCACGTTGTGTTTTTTGAGACCTAAAAAGTAATTGATGCTGTTTTCTACAGGCACACTTTTATCATCAATGGCATGCACCAAAAATGTTGTTGGGGTTTCAGCATTGATAAGTTTTTCTGTAGAGAATTGCTCAATAAATTCATCAGAAGCAAGTTTTCCCAATAAGTTGTTTCGAGAACCTTTGTGAGTAATGTCATTTGTCATGGAAATTACGGGGTAAATCAACAAAGAAAAATTGGGTTTTGCACTGATACTATCACTATTTTGATACACAACTTCGTTGTATTTTGTAGAAAGTGATGCCGCTAAATGACCTCCTGCAGAATAGCCAAGAATGCCAATTTTAGCTGGATTCAAATTCCATTTGGAAGCATTTCGTCTAATAAATCTTACGGATTCTTGTGCATCTTGCAAAGGCCCAACACTTTTGTTTTCCATGATAACATCACTAGGCAATCTATATTTCAACACAAAAGCAGTGATGCCCAAAGAATTAAACCATTCAGCCGTTTTATAACCTTCTTTGTTGATGGCAAGAAATTGATATCCACCACCAGGACAAATTACAACTGATGTTCGATTTGGGTTTTTAGGAACAAAAACGGTAAGAGTTGGATTGGAAACTTTTCCAACTCTATCCATTTTTTCATCATGAAATTCTTCATAATCAGTAGCCTTTATAGAATTAGGAACTCCTTTTTTCCAAAGTTCAATAACTTCGTTTTGCGCACTCAAATAGGTATTCATAAAAACAACTAGCATAAAAAGGACACCTTTTTTAAATTTATTTTTTGATATCATAGATTATTTATTTTCTGAATTTGTTGCGTCATTCCATTCGTCAGTTCTAAAAGACGATAGTGGTAAAAGGACATTGTCAAAAAGACTTGCCTGTACAAAATTTCGCCAAGCATATCTTACAGCCACTGGATTTGGAACTTTTTCACTAGAAACATGTACAAATTTTCTGTTCACAATTTTTCCCTCTGCAGGATAAAAAACTTTGTCTTCACCAGCAATTTCAAAATCTTTCAAAGAATCAAATGCATACAAACCCAAGTCAATATTTTTAAATGTAAGTTCAATTTGGTTGTTTTTAATTTCCAATGATTTATAGATTGGAGAAAGATATTTTACAGCCTTCATGCCATAGGTTTGGTTGAGTGCGTTCATCAACAATCGGTCTGCCACTTCTTTTTTCTTGGGTGGATGAATGGAAGTTGCATCGCCCAAATCTAATGTAATCGCAATGCCTGAATTGGGAATTAACTCCAAACAGTCCAATTGTGCTTCTCGCATAAAAGCAGAATTTTTCGAAATTTCAAATTGATGGTTTCCTCCATAGTTGAAAGGCGCAATTTGCGTGTAATAAAAAGGAAAATCCCCTTGATTCCATCTTCCTCTCCAATCTTTAACCATAGCAGGAAATAATTTTTTATACTCTTCAGGTTTGCCACGATTATTTTCTCCTTGATACCACAAAACACCTTTTATAGTATAAGAAATAATGGGATGAATCATGGCATTAAACAAGACTGTGGGAATGATATTCGGCTTATTAGAAATGTCCACTTTTTCCAAATCAACCGTTTGAAATTCACTCAAAGCTTCCTTACTCGTCCAAGCTTCTACAGAACTTCCGCCCCAAGACGTGTGAATCAATCCTACAGGAACATCTAAAATTTCTTGCAATTGTTGTCCGAAAAAATACGCAACCGCACTAAAATTGGCAGCTGTTTCAGGGGATACTATTTCCCAACCATTGGTTTTTTTCAATGCATCAAGTGCCTCTTTTGAAGCATTTCTTTCCACCGAAAACAACCGCAAATTAGGATTATTAGCATGCATAATGGCTTGAGCGGCTCCAAAGGTGGGTTGCCCATTAAATCCCTTTAAAGGCATTTCCATATTCGATTGCCCTGAGCACAACCAAACTTCTCCAAATAAAATATTTTTTAAAGTGATGTCAGAAGTTTTACTTTTTAAAGAAATTGTTTGTGGAACTTTAGAATTAGTCGTTGCTACTTCCACTTTCCATGTACCATCGTTATTTGCAATCACATGTATTTCTTCTCTTTTCCAAGAAGTTTTGATGGTTATTTTTTCAGACGGTGCAGCCCAACCCCAAATATTGATGGTGGTGTTTCGTTGCAAAACCATGTTTGATGAGACAATTTCAGGTAATTTTATTTGTGCGTTTACGGAAAATGTAAATAGTAAAATCAGAAGAGAAATTTTAGTTGTAATTTTCATTTTTAATATTTTTTATGGTTTATTATTTTTGGAAAAAAACTCTTGGGTCCACTCGCTTGCAAAACCCCATTGTTTGATAGTTCTCATTCTGAAATATACATCTTTTTCTTTACTAATATTAGGAATATTTAGTACTCCTTTCACTTTTGTAGTTAATTTATTAGTATAAACATTTGGTTCTGTCCCGTATTCAACTTCATATAAATAGTCATAAGGTGAAACACTATAATTTACAAAAACATCGTCTTCAACACGTTTTACATTCCAAATAATTGGAGGTAATTCGTTTTCATTAAATCTAATTATTTTAGTTTCAGAAGTATCACTTTCCCCAACATTGTTTATGGCAAAAAGCTGAAAATTGATAGGTGAATTGTCTTTCAATTTTGCATCTTCAATTTCAATAAAATCATTGATAGTTTTTTCAGAAGTATATATTGAATCTCCTTGTTTATATTTTATAAAATGCTCAGTTGTGCCTTTTTCTTTTTCGAACAATACCCTAAAAGCTTTTCCAGAAGTGTAAATTTTTTCAATTTTAGGTTGATTTGGCTTGTTAAAATAAACAGTTTCTTCCAAAACTTTATACCCTTGAGGATCAACAAAAACCACTTTCAAACCTTTAGAATTTTTATTTGAATCCCATTTTACAGGAATTGTGAACGCCAAATCTCCAGGATGTATGATTTTTATGGTTTTATTTCCTAGCATAACTTCATTAAAATTTTCATCAATCAAACTCCATTCAAGTTTAAAATTGCGCAAAACATTGGCTGGTAAATCTAGTTTATTTCTTGGTTGAACAGCAATGTTGGCTTTTCCGTTAATTTTATCAATGTCAGAAAACTTCAAATTTCTGATGGGCGCAAATTCTTTTTGTAAATCAAAAAAACCTCTTTTTTTATTTCTAAAAGTATTGACAACTCCCCAAGCACGGTTTTGAGAAGGGGGCGTTTTCCAACCTGAAACTCCATGATACGTGCTTCTGTAATCGTTAAATGTCCAAATAGATGCTCCCAAAACATAGTCTTTATCACGCATGCTATTCATCATTTTTTCGATTGGAATGACTCCTAAATTCAGATCTTCATCGTTTAAAACATTTCCAAATTCTGTTGCGAAAATTGGTTTTTTATGCAATTCCCAAGTTTTATTTACGCCATTTCCCCATCCACCATACAAATTAATGGTGGCTAAATCTGAATACACAATTGCATCATCAGGATTTTTATGAGCAGTATGTGAAGGATAAATTGCCAACCTGTTTGGATCCAATTTTTTTGACATTTCAACAGCACTTTTCATGTATTCTTTTACTTTGGGATTGTCAATTTCTTTTCCAATTTCATTACCCAAACTCCAACCAACCACAGATGGATGATTATAATGATATTCCACAATGCGTTGCAACCACTGTTTTGGCATAGGGTGATTTGGATCTACCCAAGCATCTTTTCCCCAAAGACCTACTTCTTCAATCACCAAAATACCTTTTTCATCCAAATAATCAAGATATTCTTTTGGTAAAGTCACGTGACTCAATCTTGACATTGTGGCTCCCAAACTTTTCATCAAATCTACATCTTCTTTGATGCGTTCAAAAGGCAACGTGTTTCCTGTAAAACGATCTTCAGGAACCAAATTAAATCCAACAGGACGAATACTTTCGCCATTTAATTTTAATTGCAAACCTTCGATTTCTAATTTTCTAATTCCAAATCGATCAGAAATGCTGTGAAGCACTTTGGTATTTTCAGAAATAGAAATGGTTGATTCATACAAATTTGGAAAATCAAAATGCCAAAGAGCGACTTGTGATTTTGATAAATTGTGCGTCCATTTCACTTCGTGTTTTAAGGTTTTTGCAGGAATTGTTGCTTCAAGTTGACCTTGTGCAACAATATTGTTTTCTCTTGTAATATTGATGTTGAAACGTATCTTTTTAGGTTCATTACTCACATTACTTGTTACGATTTTCAAGTGAACATTTGCAGTTCCTTTTTTCAAATCAGGAATGGCATCAATGTGTTGAAATTCGATTCTTGTAGTGGGCGTAATTTCAAGCCAAACTGGTCTGCGAATGCCTCCCCAACTCCAAAAAGCACCTTTTCTAAACACATTATTTGCTAAAACCGTAATTCTATTTTCTTGACCAAACTTTACAAAATTTGAAATATCAAAATGAAAAGGCAAATAGCCAAAATGATTTTCTCCTACAAATTTTCCATTTATCCAAACTTTTGAATCATTATAAACCGATTCAAAAACCAAACGAATTTGTTTATTTTCTGTTGATTTCTCCAACGTAAATGTTCTTGAATACCAAGCATCACCTGCATATTCTGCATATTCATTCACCAAATCCCAATTGCCAGGAACCTTCATTGTATCCCAAGAAGCTGTGTTTAAATTTTCGTTTTGCCAACCTGATTTTTCGCCTTGAGAATAAGGGTCAATTTTAAAAGCCCATGAACCGTTTAGAAATTCTTTTGGAGAGTTTTGAGAATATGCTATGTTCATAAAAACTAAAAACAGCATCCCAGTTAAAAAATGAATTTTAGTTGAAAGTTTTCGGAATTTGAAGAATTGATGTAACATAATTTTTGATTTTATCAATATTAAAACAATGAAATTTTAAACACAGAAACTGGAATATTTTGCTTGTTTCGTAAAAACCTGAAAGTTAACGATTTGGTTATAATATTATTATCAAAATTAATTTCATTGATAGCTTGATAATTATTTTCCACCTTTTTCAATAATTTTGCTTTGTCATCCTCAATAAAATAATTGCTTATGACAAATGGAATTGTCTCTTCAGGATGTCCCATCAAAGTGCTTTCAAGTGCATGATCATAATCACAATCAAAAAATAATTTTATTTTTTTAAACGAAATTTCTTCATTCCAAGAAAAATGAATACTAGGATTTTCATCCTCTTTTGACGCAATCCAAACATTGGTTTCGCCATTTGGATTTGGTCTTATTTCGCTGTTTGTTATATTTTCAGATTCAAAAACTGACAAAGATGGGCTTACTGAAAAAGCCAAATTTTTACCATTGGGTCTTCTTTCTGGAGTCCAAAACTCAAAACTATCAATTGCCACATCTTTTGGCGGTTCTTGTTTTCCATAATTTGAAACAGCTTTGTTAATTCGGTTTTGAACGGTCATAATTGCTGAACAACGTTCATTTGATAAACGAACTTTGATTGCTTCATTTTTCATCAAACAAACAAAAGCATATTGTTTTTGTTCTAAAATTGCTTCGGTGTTGAAGGTGATTTGATTCAACCCTTTGTTGAGGTGAAATTTTTCAAGATGCAATGTTTTTTCAGGAGTAAAATTTCGGTTTTCAGCAGCTATTCTGAACTGAACTTCAAGAATTGTATCTTCAAGAGCTTCTAATTCAAAATTAAAAGAATAGGATGTATTTGCTTCTAAAGGAAGTAATTGTGCTGTGCTAAACGTTAATATTTGCCAAGCATCACTATTGTTAAATCCGTTAAAAATCAAGTTTGACGAAGCTGAAATGGTTGCATTTTTAACTTTGTCAGAAGCATCAATCAAATTAATTCTAGGAATACTTTGTCCTTTTCTGTTCAACTCTAATTGCAACAATTTGATGTTTTCATTTGTTGAAACATCACGAGGTTTCCAATTATTTTTAAAACAAAGTGCAGCAGCTTCTCCAACAGCTTGTGCACCTAATGCACAAGTAAGCATCACTCTTGTTGAGCCAAAAGCCACGTGTGAAGCACTAATAATACGCCCTGCTAAAAATAGATTTTTGATGTCTTTTGAATAAAAACATCTGTAAGGAATTTGATATACACCTTTAGAATGCCATTGTGTGCAAGAACTATGCTTGCTATAAATACCATCTGCAGGATGCAAATCCATTGCCCAACCACCATGAGCAATGGCGTCATCATAATCACGTTGTTCTACAATATCTTTTTGAGAAAGCATGAAATCTCCTTCAAAACGACGACTTTCACGCTTTCCAGGAATCGTACCAACCCATTCTAAGGTTAAGTTTTTAGCTTCTGGATATTTTCCACTATTTTTAATGTAATCCCAAATTCCGTAAACAACTTTCCAGAGTTCGAATTTTATGTTTTCAGAATCGTGAATCGTATCTAATCTTCCACCATATTCAACCCACCACAATCTGCAACCATGATCACCCAATTGATAATTTTTGATTCTTGGCAATTCTTCAGCATTTTTTATAGCAAAAGAAGGGGCTGTGTAAGAAATTGGTTGATTCATTTCTTTGGTATAGAAATACAAAGAATGTCCTAAAAGATTTCCATAATCTTCAATATTAGGTGCAAAACCTTCGTCAAATTCGTTGCCTTCTTCAGCTCCCATTCTAAAAGAAGCACCTGCCATAAACCCAACAATTCCATCACCTGAAGCATCACAAAAAAGTGGCGCTTCAACGCTATAAGTTGTACTATTTTGACTACAAAAACCAACAATTCCTTTTATTTCAGCATCATTTTTTTTTGAAATTTCGTAAACAGCCGTGTTTAAAAGTAGAATTATGTTTTTCTCCTCATAAACCTTTTCCAATAAAACAGTATCAAAAATCAAAGGATTTCCTTCTTTGTTTCTTTTTAAATTATCTAATAATATTTCATTAATCAATCCACCTTCACGACTCCATCTGTTGTTGTTTCCCATGTGCGAAGTTGCTCCCAAACTCCAAAGTCTCACTTCGCTTGAAGCATTTCCTCCTAAAACAGGACGATCTTGCACCAAAACCACTTTGAGTCCAGAACGAGCTGCTGAAATAGCTGCACAAACACCAGATAAACCACCACCAACAATTACAAAATCAGACTGAATATCAATACGTTTGATGGTTCTTTGTTCTTTTACAAAATACTCTTGAATCATTTTTATACTTTTTTAAATTTTACGAATGGATGAATAAATAATGCAATTCCAATAATGACAGTACCAATTGAAATAATCAGACCTTTTGAACTTTCTGAGATGATTCCTAAACCAGCAATTAATGCACCTACTGCTATCAAAGTATTTCCTAAAACTTTCATGCCAAATACGTTTTGAGCAACATCTGATGTAGCAGAAAGATCTGGAGTTTCGTGATTTTTATAATTGATAAAATCTTGACTGAAATTGATTCCTTTGAATTTTGCATACAAATCGTACAAAGCCAAAAGAATAAATGGAGATAAGGTACCTAAAAGCATTTCATCTGCTCTTGAAAGTGTTGCAAAAAATTTGAATCCGATATTGATTGTCAAACTAATGATTGTAATAATCAAGATAGATTTCCCTGAATGTCTTTTTGAAAACAAGGCCCAAATTGGCGGACCATACAATGAACAACCTGTGACAGCTCCAATACTTAAAACTACGTTGACAATTCCTCCTACAGAAGGAACTAATAATGCAACAATGATAGTTCCAATACCAAATAATACTGTTGACAGTTTTGCTACATTCATGATTTCTTTCAAACTTGCTTTGGGTTTAAAAACCAAGTATAAATCATTTGTAATTACAGAAGCAGCTAAATTTAATGTAGTGTTTACGGAACTTGCAGTTGCAAAGACCATTCCACCTAACATCAATCCTAACATTCCTATTGGTAAAACTTGTTTACAAATAAGCATGTATGCGCCTTCACTTTCTAATCCTGATAAATCAGGATTGATAATTTTATAAATCATGGGTGGCAACATCCAAATAAATGGACTTACAAGATAAATCCACCCAAAAGTTAAGCCAACTTTCTTTGCATCTTTTGCGTTTTTTACACTTGTGTAACGTTGAACGTATGCCCAATTTCCTCCAATAAAAATCACATTATAGATTGCGAAAGCAAGTATAAACCACCAACTGTATTCTTCACTTGTGGCTTTCCAAGCATCAGCAGGAAGTGAAGTTAAAAAACCATCAATACCACCAACTTGTTCTAAAGCTAAAAACACGACTAATAAAACTGCTGCAGTAAGAATCACAAATTGCAAAACATCTGTAACAATTACAGCCCAAAGTCCACCAACAACAGTATATAAAAGAATTAATAATCCAATGATAACAACACAAGCGTTGATTGACCAACCTGTAGAAACGTTTACAATTTTTGCTACAGGATATAAAAATGCGCCTGTATATGCCAATGAAAGTAATAAAATAATGTAGGTATAAAACTTTTGCACTTTATCGCCCAAACGTTTTCTTACAAATTCTGCTGCTGTTAATACGTTGGTTTTTCGCCATTGGGGAGCAATGACAAATGCAACTATGAAACCACCAAAACACATTGCTAATTGAATAGTAATTGCAACCCAACCTAATTCATAAGCGATTGAACCCCAAACAACAAAAGTCCCCGCTGAAAAAAAACTCATATAAAGCGAAAGTCCGTTTATAGACCAAGGAACTGCGCCACCAGCTGCAAAATAGCTTTTCATATCTGAGCCACTTTTTCTAAAAGACAATCCTGCAATAACAATGAGCAGTGAGAATATTAAAATTACAATATAATCGGTTGTTGACATAAATTTTAATTTTGGTTAATTTAGTGAGTACTATTTTTTTAAATCCTATTTATACACTGATTCTGCAAGTGTAATTTCTAGTATTGTTGTTGCTGGATTTAATCCATAATCCACGCCACTAATTGTGATGGTTTTGTTTTTGTTTTTAATCCATTTCAGTTCTTTTCCATCAAAAAGATTGATTACTTTACTTACTTTCTTAGTTCCTAGAGATTGTGTTGTAAAAGAGTTTGTTTTAAAATCGCGATAATCTTTATAAATATGACAGTAAATTTTATTTTCTTTAAAAGTGAATCCATATTCGCCAAAAAGTGGTTGCCAAGGGCCACCTTTTGTCCCATAAACTGCGTTTCCAACTTTTGATAACCAATCACCTGTTTGAAGCAATACTTCTTGTTGATTTTGAGGAATCACACCTTCTCTATCTGGAGCTACATTCAACAATAAATTGATGTTTCTCACCACACAATTTGATAAATAAACAGCAACTTCTTCAAAAGAAAAAACGTCTCTATTAGGCCTGTAACCCCAACCACCTTTTTGCAAACTCACGCATTTTTCGCCATAATGCTCAAAGCGAATATCGCCTGAAGTAGCACTCACACCCTCTTCAGCATGTACATCTCCAATCCAACCAAAACGTTCATTGACAATCATTTCTGGTTGGTATTTGCGAACCAATCCCATAATTCCTAAAGGATTTCCTGTTTCATCTTTGGTGATATATTTTTCATTTACGGGCCATTCGTTTTTTGGGTTTTGATACCTACCTGAATCCCAAAAAGTGCGTTCCAATTCAGGATTGAAAGATTGCCCTAGCCAACCTCCGTCCCAAAACATATAATCTATTTTACCATACTCTTTTAAAATTGTGGTAACTTGTTCGTACACTTCTTCTTTCATATCACGCGCATCTTCTTTGTGCCAAGCAGCGGTTTTATAACCCCAAACATTGGGTTTTACATCTTTTCCAGTGACATCATAATAACCAGGATAACGCCAACTCATAGGCGAATAATACATCCCTAAATGAAGTCCAGAAGCTCTTGCAGCAGCTACATATTCCTTGATAAAATCTCTTCCTAAATCTTTTTTGCTAGACCAACTGAAAGGATATTTGCTGTCAAAAAGCGCATATCCATCATGATGCCTTGTAGTTAAAGCGATGTATTTCATGCCTGCTTTTTTGGCTAACTCAGTCCATTTTGATGCATCAAATTTGGCAGCAGTAAAACCCGTTTCAGGATTTTTGGCTCTTCGTTGGTAATATTCAAATCCCCAAGCTTCTTGATGTCTTACCCATTCAGCGCCTTCATCCATGGCTGCATAAACACCCCAATGAATAAACATGCCAAACTTGTCATTAAGAAACCATTCCATTTTTTCGTTGGGCAATTGCGCCACTCCATTTTCTTCTTTGATGATTCTTTTCGGAATTTTCACAAACTCTTGAATCGTTGGTTTTGGCGCTTCACCTAAAAAAGTTAAGGTAATTTGATCTGCAAATCCAAATCCATTTCCTGAAATATGACTTAATGAAACCAATAATTTATTGGTGCTGAAAGCTGTTTGAAATTCGATGCTTACTTTGGTATACTCAGTCAAGGCACTAGAAACCGATTTTGCAACACCACCAAAATCACTGACCATTAATTGTACTTCTTCTGCGCCTGAAGTTGTTTTTACATAAGCTGAAATTCGATATAAACTATTGGATTTTACCTTGGCTTCTTGAATGCAAAAGGCTCTTTCTGGTCCTATTTTAACGGCATATTTTCCTAAAAAAGACTCATTAGTGATAAGAGCACCTTTGGTTTTCCAATGTTTCCATCCTTCTAAATTGCCAGTTTCAAAATCTGCATTGATGATGAGGTTGGTTTCCTCTTTTTCAATGGTTGAATTTTGTGCATACACTGAGATTTGACACATTAAAAAATACAACGTAAAAAAATACATTTTAGATGATTGTTTAAAAATACGGATAAACCAATACGTTCTGTTCACAATGAATGTTTTTATTTTGTTTGGATTTTTATAGTTTGCCCTTGTAATCCTGCTGAATTCGCTTCAATAATAATTTCACCTTTTTCACCTTTTTTACTTTTAATGACTAATAGACAAAGTCCGTTAAATGCTTTTCGATAGTTTGCCTGAAAAGGTTCTGTGGAGGTTGCATCACCATTTCCAACAGCAGCAATGGTTGCTGGTCCTGTGATTTTAAAATTCACTAAATTATTTGCTAAAGGATGAAAATTCCCTTTTTCATCTTCGATTTTAACCGTTATAAAAGACAAATCTTCGCCATCTGTATTGATTTCATTTCTATCTGCATCCATTGAAATTTGAGCGGGTTTTGATGCTGTTTTGATTATTTTTCGGGCAACTTCTTTTCCTTGGTTGTAGCCAACAATTTCAATTTCTCCAGCTTCAAAAGGCACATTCCAACTCAATCTGTATGGAGAATCAAAATACTTTTCTTTTTTATTCCATCCAAAAAAATCAACGGGAATTCGGGTTTTGTCAACCCCTTTTTTCTTTTTTCCTAGCGATTTTCCGTTTACAAACAATTCTGCTTCTTCAGCATTGGTATAGCAAAACACAGGAATTTCTTTAATGCCAGAATTTTCCCAGTTCCAATGTGGCAAAATATGAATCATGGGTTTTTGTGTCCATTGACTTTGATATAAATAAAAACGATCTTTGGGGAATCCTGCCAAATCAACCGCTCCAAAATAAGAACTTCTTGAGGGCCAATCTTCTAACCAATTACCATGTGTTAAATTGTCTTTTCCTCCATAAGGTGTGGGTTCGCCCAAATAATCAAACCCTGTCCAAATAAATTCTCCAATTACATTCGGATTTTTGTCTTGCGCTTCAAATTCAATATCAGGTGGATATGCCCAAGGAGGACTGTTAAAATCGTAACTATTTACCTGTAATGAAGGGTGTTTATCGTATTTTTTTAATGGCAAATGATATACGCCTCTTGACGAAACTGTAGAAGCAGTTTCAGAACCATATACAATTATATTTGGGTTTTCTTTCATCACTTTTGCGTACATGCTTGGTTTGTAATTGGCTCCTACAATATCCAAAGGAGTTCCCAAACCATTTGTCAGCGCTTGTGTAAGTTGATTAAAACCAGCAGTTGCAGGTCTTGTTGAATCTTCTTCGTGGCAAATGGCAACCAATTTTTTCGATATCAAATGACCCTCTTTTGATTTTTGCTCACCCACTTCATTTCCAATACTCCACATGATCACAGAGGGATGATTTCGATCACGTTTGATCATATCTCGCAAATCGGTTTCATACCATTCATCCCAATATTTATTGTAATCATTTTCGGTTTTGGGAATTTTCCATCCATCAAATGCTTCAACTTGCAATAAAATTCCCATTTTATCACACAATTCCAATTGTTCTGGCGAAGGTGGATTGTGCGAAGTTCGAATGGCATTAATGCCCATTTCTTTCATGATTTGCAACTGTCTTTCTGTGGCTCTGTAATTTACAGCAGTTCCTAAAGGCCCTAAATCATGATGCAAACAAACTCCTTTTATTTTTTCTTTTCTTCCGTTTAAAAAGAAACCTTTGCGTGAAAATGAAATGGTTCTGATGCCAAAAGACGAGGTATATTGATCAATTTCTTGATCTTTTTCTAAGATTTTTGAAACCACTTTGTAAATATGAGGTGTTTCAAAATCCCATTTTTTAGGATTTGAAATCACACTTTTTTGGTTGATTTTAATACTCTTTGATTTTTTAAAATCAATTTTAGAGGATAGTATGGCAACTTGATTTCCGATTTCATCAAAAATAGTGGTTTCTAAAATCAAATTTTCAGAGGTATTTTTAGCTGAATTTTCAACAGTCGTTTCAATAGCGATAGTTGCTTTGTCATCAGAAATTGTGGGAGTTGTAATTTGAGTTCCCCAATGTTTTATGTGCAGTGGATTTTTAGTTTCTATCCAAACATTTCTATAAATTCCTGCTCCTGCATACCATCTTGATGACAAAACTTCAGGATTTACTTGTACTGCAATCACATTTTTCTTTTCAAAATCAATGTAAGGAGTAATGTCAATTTCAAACCCAATATATCCAAAAGGTCTATGATATACTTTTTTTCCATTGATAAAAATGGTTGAATTATTCATAATACCGTCAAATTCCAGCTTAATGATTTGTCCTTTTTTCGAAGCATCAATGGTAAAATGTTTGCGATACCAAGCCATTCCAAAAACAGGCAATCCTCCTGTTCTTAAATTGTATTCAGGTTTAAAAGGGCCTTCAATCGCCCAATCATGAGGCACTGACAATTTGCGCCAAGAGGCATCATCAAAATTAGTTTCAAAAGCAGTTAACGTATCTGTTTTGTGAAAAAGCCAATCTTCATTAAAAGAAACACGTTCTCTTGATTGCCCAAAAACACTGAAAAAATTCAATATTAAAATGCAAATGAATGATTGGAATATAAAGCGTTTATGTTTCATTTTTTCTCAAAATTAATCAACAGTAATATTACTTCCCCACCAATCTTTGTTGGGTGAAAAATTAGGCTGAAACATTTTAATTCTGTCATTTTCTAAATTTTTCAATCGAACTGTACGTGTATATTCTTCATATTTTTTGCGTTTTTCAGCATCAAATTTGGGGTCTATTTCTGGGTATTTTGCATTTACGGATGTCAACCAATTTTTTAATTGGTGGTATAAGTTTTTACTAATCTCTAGAAATTTAGCAGCTACATTTTTTTGCTCAAAAGGATCCGTTTCTAAATCATACAGTTCATTAGAATTGTCTTCATAATAATGAATCAATTTCCATTTTCCTTTTCTAATAATTGAAGAAGGATCACCACCTTGATTGCCATAATGTGGATAATGCCAATACAAAGGTCTTTCTGCTAAAGTTGCATTATTTTCAATAATTGGACGCAAACTCACCCCATCTTTGTGTTGATTTGGCAACAACTTACCATTGGCAAAATCTAATAAAGTCGGATAAAAATCAGCACCAGTAACAGGATACTCCTTTTCCTTTTTTGTTGCTGACAACCAAGGAATGTATATCAAATAAGGCTCTCTAATGCCTCCTTCATATTGATAGCCTTTGCCACCTTTAAAAGGCAAACTTGCTGTTGAAAAACTATCACCAGAAGAAACACCTCCATTATCGGAAGTAAAAACCACAATGGTGTTTTTGTCCAACCCATTTTCTTTCAAAGCTTTCATAACGATACCCACAGCATCATCCATACTTTCTACCAAACCTGCATAAATAGGATTGTCTTGCGTTACACGAATGGGCAAATTCTTTTCCATTGCAAAACCAGTCTCTTTGATTCCTTGCTTTTCAGCTTTGTTTCGGTATTTTTCCCATTTTTTTGGAGAGGTTTGAATTGGGCCATGAACCGCATAAAAAGATAAGAATGCGAAAAAAGGCGCGGAATCGTTTTTTTTCATAAAGTTGGCAGTTTCATTGGCCAATCTTGTGGTTAAGTTTTCGCCATCAGGACCATCTTTCATTTTTGGATTGTTGAATGGTGCAAAATAACCTCCTTTAGGACTGCCACTATCATAGCCACCAATATTAATGTCAAAACCATGGTCTTCAGGATAGGATCCTTCATCACCCAAATGCCATTTTCCGGCAAAAAAGGTGTTGTAACCATTGGCTTTTAAGGCTTCAGCAAGGGTAATATCTTCATTTGGTAAAGCCTCTACATAAGTAGCTGGCAATAGTTTGTCATGCCTGTTCTTAGAACGCCAATCTTCTCCAGTTTTTGCGCCAATCCAATCTGTAATTCCATGTCTGGCTGAAAATTTTCCTGTCATGATAGTAGCTCTTGACGGACTACAAACTCTACTACCAGCATAACCTTGGGTAAACACAAAACTTTGGTTGGCAAGAGAATCAATATGTGGAGTTTCGTGAAAAGTACTTCCAGTAAAACTCAAATCGTTGATCCCTAAATCATCTACCAAAATAAATAGAACATTTGGTTTTTGTGGAATGTTTACTGTTTTAGTAGTTGTTTTTTGCTCGGTATTTTTACAGGAGAAAAATACGATTAACATCAGTAAAAAGAGTTTATAATTCATTTTTTTAAAAATTAAAATAAGCTGATTTACTTCGTGCATTTTCTAAAATTTTAGTTAATTCTATTCGTTTTTCTTTAAATTCATCAGCAAGGTTTTTTGTTTCACTCGGATCTAATTTCAAGTTGAATAAATAATAAACACTTTCTTTTTTTACATGGTGTTTTACCAATTTCCAATCACCTTTTCTGATGGCTTGTCGTCCACCAAGTTCGTGAAATTCCCAATACAAATAGTTATGTTGTTTTTGTTGAATAGGCTTACCAAGTAAGGTTGGTAAAAATGAAATTCCATCTACATCATTTTTTGTTTCCTTAGAAACAATCTCAGAAAAAGTGGGGAAAACATCCCAAAAAGCTGAAATGTGATCTGTGGTGGTTCCTTCTGCAATGGCACCTTTCCATTTTGCAATCATTGGCACTCGAATTCCGCCTTCAAATAAGTCTCTTTTATAGCCTTTTAAGTTTCCATTACTATTAAAATAATTTGGGTCAGCTCCTCCTTCTTGATGTGGACCATTATCTGAAGTAAAAATAAAAATGGTGTTTTTTTCTAGCCCTAAGTCTTTAATTTTTTGAACAATTTCACCTACTTGATCATCCAAAAGAGTTATCATAGCTACAAATGCGGCATGAGCATATTGTTGTGATTCGTAATTTCCATCTCTATACTTTTCACCTTCATCCAAGCCTTTGTAGGCTTTTTCGGGTTCGAATTTTCCAATAAATTTTTCTAGATATTCTTTTGGTGCGGCTAATTCTGCATGCGGAATCACACTTGGATAGTATAAAAAGAAGGGTTTATTTTTGTTTTCATCTATAAAAGAAAGTGCTTTTTGATGGATTAAATTTGGGGCATATTGCTCCTTTTTTTTGCCTGAATTGCCTTCTAAAATAACTTTTTTATCATTTTCCCATAAATGATACGGATAATAATGATGTCCTAAACGTTGGCAATTATAACCATAAAAAGTATCAAAACCTTGGTTGATTGGGTCACCTTCAGATCCTGGAAAACCCAAGCCCCATTTACCAAAAGCTCCAGTGGCATAACCTTCTTCTTTTAAAAGTTCAGCAATTGTAAAAGTTTCATCTGGAATAGGAAATTGTCCTTCTGGTCGTACTTCTTTATTTCCTCTAATAAATGTGTGGCCTGTATGCAAACCAGTAAACAATGATGAGCGTGAAGGCGCACAAACTGATGAGCCAGAATAATGTTGGGTAAAAATCATTCCTTCTTTGGCAAGTTGATCAATATTGGGAGTTTTAAATCTGTTTTGACCAAAACAACTCAAATCACCATAACCCAAATCATCTGCTAAAATATAGATGATGTTTGGTTTTGAACTTGATGTTTTTGGTGCTTTGAAAAATGTATCTTTACTATCTGAAAAAGAAGTAAGAATTAAAAAAAGAGCGGAAAAAAATAGTAAAAAAGATTTTTTTTGTTGAAAAATGAAGATCCTAAAATCCTTTTTTTTTTCTTTCGATTGTGTCGATTCCATTTGCTATATTTAAATGATCTTTTTAATTGAAATGATTTTCATTTTAAAAACGTTATCCTTCAAATATACTTAAATATACTGGTCGACTTGTGGGACAAATGTGCTGTTTTATGGGTGCTATCTAGTCAATTTGTTTTTTTAATCGTTCAGTTACAAATACAATTAGTTTATTTGTTTAATTTAATTACTTTTATCTGTAAAATCCTTTTTTAATGATTATTCGTTTTTTTAGTGTATTTGTTTTTTTCCTTTCAATTAACTTGAATTCTCAAACTAGTGATGAGAATTATGTAATTGATTTTATCACTACAAAATCGGGATTATCTCATAACTATGTTTCATCATTAGTGAGTGATGATTTGAATATGAAATGGATTGGAACCGAAAACGGAATTACCAAATTTAATGGCTATGATTATGATTATATAAAACCTAATGATAAATACAAAGGTCTTTTAAACGAAAATATAGAAGTACTTTTTATTGATAAAGATGCTAATTTATGGATTGGAACTAAAAGTGGGGGGCTTTCCCATTTGGATATCAAAAAAAATAAAATTACCGATTATAATTATTTAATAGATAATGCGAACGAAGGTGATTTAAGAATTACAGCATTGTCTCAAGATGCCAATGGAAATATTTGGATTGGAACCTGGAAAAACGGAGTTTTTGTAATTGATGTTGAAAATGATGTTTTAATTGATCATTTTAACTATTACCAACCTGTTTATAGTATTACTAAAGATTTTAAAAACAACATGTGGTTTTGCAATGGGGTAAGGTTGCATATGTTTGATAGTCAAACTCAAAAAATTGCTAGTTTTCCTTTTAAATTTTCAATAACTAATATTTTATCAGATCCCAGTAGAAATAAAATTTGGATAGCTTCGGCAGGTGATGATACCAATTTATATAGTTATGACTATCTATCAAAAAAAATTGATTCTATAGAAACGGATGTTTCTAGCGGTTTTTCTAAAACTTTATCTTTAGATAAAGACAATAGAATTTGGATTGGAACTTGGCGAAAAGGAGTCTACAGAAGTAATTTGGACGTAAGTAAATTTCATAAAATAGAATTAGTTCCTGATGATTCTAAAAGGTTGAAAGGAAATTATACCACAATTTTAAGCATTCACAATGATAAAAATAATGTTACTTGGGTTTCTACAGCAGGTGGTGGAGTTGTAAAAATATTAAAAGGGAATGGGTTTAAAAATATTGATCAAAAAATTAGTAAAACCGATTTTAAAGAGTATTTAAACTGTACAAGTATTTATAAAAGCGATCAAAAAATATTTTTAGGAACACTTTTAAAAGGAGTTTATTTTGGGGATGATTTTTCAAATTTAAAGCATCTAAAAGATCTGGGAGATGTAAAAATAAACGCCTTGTATCAGTATGAAAACTCAATATATATAGGTACTTCAGAGGGTTTTGCAATCTTTAATTTGATAACCGAAAAAATTACTTTTTCTACTTCAAAAATTAAAAAAGTGACCTCTTTTTTAGTGGATGGCAACCAATTATTTATTGGAACTCAACAAAATGGGCTTGCAATTACCACTTTAAACGCTGTTGAAAACATTGACGACTATATTTTTTATGATGAAAGCCTTAAAAAAAATAAACTCGAAAGTAATCGAGTAACGACCATTGTAAAAGATAGTTCCAATGATATTTGGGTGAGCACTTATAACGGAATCCATTTATATGATAGAGAAAGTAAAGAATTTATTCACCAACGAAAATTTTTGAAAGAAAAACTGCCTTCAGTAATTATTAATTCTATGGCAATTAGAGATGGTAAAATATGGTTGGCAACTCCAAACGGATTGATAAAATTGAACAACAGGAGGGATGACATTAAAATAGATGAAATTCTTACAAAAAATGACGGATTAAATAGTGATTTTATCTGTTCAGTAACTTTTGATAATCAATCTAATTTATGGTTTAGTACGCATACTGAGATCGTAAAATACGACTATATTAAAAGAGCGATCTTAAGTTACGGAGATATTAATGGTGTAAAATCAACTTCATTTAACAATAATAGTTTTTACAATTTTAAAGGAGAAACTATTTTTTTTGGAGGAATAGATAATGTTACCTTTTTTAATCCGCAAGAAATTAAAGATTATGAAATTATACCTGAATTGATTTTTACCAATTTAAGAGTCAATAATCAAATAATTCGTTACCAAGAAGGAGATGCAATGCTTTCAAAAAACTTTAATTATGCAGATGCCATTAATTTAACATACGAGCAAAATTTCTTCTCAACACGATTTGTTGTGAATGATTTTTTAGGAAATTTAAATTTAAAATATCGTTATAAATTAGAAGGGTATCAAGAGCAATGGATTGATTTGCAAAACCGAAATGAAATTAATTTTGCAGGCTTATCCGCAGGTAATTATAAACTAGCAGTTAGCTCATCAAGAGACAATCAAAACTGGAGTAAACCAAAATATTTAACCATCAAGTTGTTTGGTTCTCCTTGGAAAAGCGCTTGGGCCATTAGTATTTATATTCTTATAATTACACTTATAATTGTGTATCTAGTTAGGTTAAATAATGCTAGAATCAAGTTTAAAAACGACTTTGAAATTGCGAAAATTGATAAGGAAAAAGAAGTTGAGTTAACAGAGGCAAAATTGATGTTTTTTACCAATATTTCACATGAATTTAGAACGCCCTTAACACTGATTGTAACCCCTTTAAAAGAATTGTTAGATAGTAATGATTTGCCTTCAAAAGTTTATAAAAGTTTAAATTATATAGATAAAAATACCAACAGATTACTAAACCTTATCAATCAATTATTAGATTTTAGAAAAGCAGATCATGGATTGTTGTCTTTAGATGTTTCCCATGGAAATTTTGTGCGTTTTTCAAACGAAGTTTTCTTGTATTTCAAACAATCAGCCAAATCAAAAAATATTCGTTATGATTTTAAAGCAAGCAAAGAAGTAATTCAGTTTCCTTTTGATCGAAATAAAATGGAAATTGTGTTATGTAATATCATTTCAAATGCACTAAAATATACAGATCAAGGCAATCGAATTCGTATTAAAGTTGATAGTGATGAAGAGTTTTGTATCATCAGTGTAAAAGACACAGGAATTGGAATGAAAGAAGCTGATTTAGACAAAATTTTCGATCGCTTTTTCCAGATAAAATCAGCAAACACTGCAAAAATGATTGGAAGTGGTATTGGATTGTCATTTTCAAAAAAGATAGTGGAATTGCATTTTGGAAGCATTTCAGTAACAAGCAAACTTAATGAAGGAACAGAATTTATTATAAAATTAGCTATGAATCCTAATTTGTACGAAGATTATATCAATCAAAACTTTATAACGACTGACAATATTAGTGGGTATACAAAAAGCACTACTTCCGAAGATTTTGATATCAATACATTAAAAATTGAACCCAAGAAGAATACCGTTCTTATTATTGATGATAACCCTGAAATTTTAAGTTATTTAAAAGATATTTTTTCTGAAGATTATAACGTAATTGAAGCAGAGGATGGTAATCTTGGTTTTAAAAAAGCGTCTGAAGAAATTCCTGATTTGATTATTAGTGATGTAATGATGCCTGAAAAAGACGGAATTACGATGTGTAAAGAATTAAAATCTCAAATAATAACTTCTCACATACCAATTATATTATTAACAGCACGAACTTCAACCGTTTTTGAAATAGAAGGATTAAAAACAGGTGCTAACGATTATGTAACAAAACCATTTGATGCAAAAGTAATCAAAGCAAGAGTGGAAAGTTTGTTGGATAATAGAGATAAATTAAGAGCGTTTTTGGTAAACAAAGTTCGTTTTGAACCAACAACTTCAGAAGTTGAATTGGATACTGGTACCGAAAATAAATTTATTACAAAAGCCATTCTTTTGGTAGAAAAAAATATTGATAATCATGAATTCGGGATTGATAATATGGTAGATGAATTAAACATGAGTAGATCTAGTTTATTTCGTAAAATTAAATCATTAACTGGTTTGTCCCTATCTGCCTTTATTCGATCTATTCGTTTAAAAAGAGCAGCACATTTAATTCTTACCTCTGAGTTAAATTTAAGTCAAATTTCATATGAAGTAGGCTTTAACGATTACAAGTATTTTAAAACTTCGTTTAAAAAACAATTTAAGTGTTTGCCCTCTAAATATGCAGAATTATATAAAACAGACGGATAAAACTCTACCTTAGGCTTATTTATCCCCATCATTTGGTCAATTTAACCTAGTTGAAAAGTAATTAGTTTTCGAAATTTGTTTAAATCAAATTTACACTTATCACTAATTCAAAATTTCAAGTATGAAAGTATTAATTTTAAATTTTCTCTTACTTCTAAGCCTTGGAAGTATTGCGCAAAATACAATCAAAGGGACAGTATCCGACCCAAATGGAAATTTGTTACCAGGAGCTTCTTTGACTGTAAAAGGCTCTACTAGAGGAATAACAACCGATTTTGATGGGGCTTTTACCTTGGTTGCTTCTGTAGGAGAAACCATAGAGGTTTCTTATCTAGGTTATGAATCACTGTCTTTTAAAGTAGATTCAAAAAAAACCTATGCTATTGTGCTTCAAGAAAGCGCGAATCAATTAGACGAAATTGTTGTGGTTGGTTATGGTACTCAAAAAAAGGTAAACCTAACAGGGTCAGTGCAAACTGTTACTTTTAAAGATGAAGTAAACCAACCAGTTACCAATTCTGGTCAACTAATGTATGGGCGTTTTTCTGGAGTTCAATTATCTCAAACATCTGGAAGTCCAGGTGCTGATGGTTCTTCAATTCAAATTAGAGGTATAGGTACTTTTGGTAGTACAACCCCTTTAATAGTCATAGATAATATTCAATACGAAGGTTTAGGAGCTTTTAATGCACTAGCACCCTCTGATATTGAAAGTATAAGTGTTTTAAAAGACGCGTCATCGTTAGCAATTTATGGTGCAAGAGCTGCAAATGGAGTCGTTTTGGTAACGACAAGAAAAGGTAAAGCAGATAAGTTCGAAGTAAGTTTTAACAGTTTTTACGGTATTCAACAAGCTACTATAAAACCAGAATTTTTAGGTTCTTTAGATTATGCAAACTTAATGAATGAAAAATTCAGAAATCAAAATGGGGTCAATTTTGATCCAAGATACACCCCTGCTCAAATTGATGCAATTGCAACAGGTTCTTTACCAGATCAATTTGCAAATACAAATTGGGCAAATGAGGTGTTAACGTTAGCACCACTTCAAAACCACAACCTTTCTATTTCTGGCGGAAATAATAAAACAACTTATAGATTGTCTCTTGGGTTTTTAAACCAAGAAGCAATTGTACGCAGTAAATTTAGTACTGAACGTTACAACATGAGTTTAAATATTAATTCTGATGCAAAAGATTGGTTAAAAATAAGTAGTGTTACCAATGCTTTTTGGCGAATAAACAAAGGGCCAGCAGGAGGTCAAGATGCTTTTGATGGCGATAATGGAATTATATATTCATTTCAAAGAGCAGCTCCAACCATTCCATTATTTTATTCAAATGGGCAATATGGTTTTGTAGATGGGGCTTACCTTAATACAAATGCATCATTAGGTACACAAAACCCCTTAAGAAGAGGGTATTTTGGAAACTATGAAAGCAATCAGGTGAATATAAGTACACGCCTTGGTCTGACTTTTAAAATTACAGACAACGTTACTTTCGAAACCAGTGGAAGTGCCAATTTAGTGTATACAGATGAATCTAATTTTAGCCCAAGAAACACACAAAAAGATTGGGATGGAAATATTATCATTCAAAATGATTTGAATTCTTTATCAAATTCGTCCAATTTTTCTCGAACATTATTAAATGAAAACATTATTCGATTCAGTAAAACTTTCAATCAAGTGCATCAATTCGATGCCTTAGTTGGACATTCTATTTATTATTTTAAAACAGATGGTTTTAATGGTAGTTTAAGTGGTTTCCCTACAGATAATATTGAAGAGTTTAGTGGAGGAGGAATCGTTGAACCGTCAGTTGGTGGTGGAGCAGCAGAAGATGTAAAACAATCCTTTTTTGGAAGATTAAAATACAATTATGATGAAAAATATTTAGCAGAGATCAATTTTAGATACGATGCTTCAGGTAGCGCTTTTGGTCCAGACAACTTATATGGTGCTTTCCCATCTGCTTCTTTAGGATGGAAAATTTCTAAAGAAAACTTTATGAAAGATGTAGAAGTCATCAATGATTTAAAATTGAGAGTGAGTTATGGGTTGGTAGGAAATGATAAAGGTGCAGGAAGATATGTTTATGAACAAACGTATAATCCAGGATTGGATTACGTTTTAGGAAATGACGTAATTGTAGGTGGAGTTGCTATTACTTCTTTAGCAAATCCTTTTATTAGATGGGAACAATCAGAACTGTTAGATTTTGGTATTGATTTCGGAATGTTAAGAAACAAACTTCAAATTGAAGTAGGATATTTTAGAAAAAATAGTACCGATATTTTGTATGCAAATTTCCCTGTGCCTGCAACAGTCGGTGTAACCAATATTGGAGCTAAAAACTCAGCATCTATGGTTAGTGAAGGTATTGAGTTTAATGGAAGTTATAGAGGAAATATTGGCGGACTAAAATACAATGTTGGAGGTAACTTTACCACATTTTTTAGAAACGAAGTTACAAGTTTAGGTGAAGGTGGAGAAGAAACAATTACGGCTTCAAATATTTTAAGAATTGGTGAGCCATTTAGAGCCTATTTCGGATATCAAGCAATCGGGATTTTTCAAAGTATCAACGAAATTGCCAATGCACCAACACAATTTGGAAATACGGCAACAGGACCTGGAGATATCAGATATGCTGATGCAAATGGAGATGGAGTGGTAAACCAAGATGATCGTGTGGTAATTGGAAATCCAAATCCAGATTTATTATACAACTTCAATGCTTCTTTTGAATACAATAATTTCGATTTTAACTTTTTATTTCAAGGAGTTTATGGAGTAGATAGATTAATTCAAGGAAATGGTAATTTACCAATGGTAGACGATCGCAGTAATGTTTTAACGTATTGGTTAAACAGATGGACACCTCAAAATCCAAGCACCAGTTTACCAAGAGTTGGTGGCCAAAACAACCAAATTGTTTCAGATTTTTATGTCCAAGACGCTTCATACTTGCGTCTTAAAAACTTAGAAATAGGCTACTCATTACCTAGTGATGTATTAAAGAAAATGAATCTAAGCAAATTAAGATTATTTGTAGGCGCACAAAACCTTTTAACATTTACAGGTCTTGAAAACTTCGATCCAGAGAGAGGTTCTGGAACTCAAAGTAACAGAGCTGCACCTTTATACAGAACAATCACTTTAGGAATCAATTTAAAATTATAACAAGATGAAAAAAATAATAATAGTAATTCTTATTTCTTTAGGATTTGTGAATTGTAGTGACGATTACGTGTCTCGAAATTCATTAACACAAATTGCAGAAGGAAATTTCTGGCAAAGTGAATCTGATGCATTTTTAGCCTTAAATGGTGTTTATGCAGCATTGCAAGCTAAATCAATGTATGGTGGTCATTTAAATGGCTTTATGGGAATCCCAGGTTTTGATGGTTTTAGTGACAATTGTTATAATAACTTTAAATGGGAAGGTCCAGGAATTTTTATGGAAGGTGTTGCAAACTCTGCATCAGGGCCAATAGAAAATATCTGGAATGATCATTACAGAGGAATTGCCAGAGTAAATGATGTGATTAGAAATGTAAAAAACATTTCAATAGACTTAGTTCCTCAAGACACTAAAGACGCCTTGTTAGGACAAGCGTATTTTTTAAGAGCCTTGTTTTATTTTAATTTGGCTGTTTACTTTGAAGAGGTTCCTTTAATTACAGAACCTCAAACATTAGATGAAGCATTTGTTCCTAAAAACACCTATGCCGAAATTAATGCTCAAATTTTAGAAGATTTAAAATTTGCTTCTGAAAAATTACCTGTAAGTCATCCAAGTAATTTATACGGTTATGCAACAAAAGGAGCGGCTTTAGGCTTATTTGCAAGAGTACAATTGTATAATAAAGAATATACAGGTCCTTTTGGTGTTGCAGAATTAACAAATCAAATCATGGGCTTAGGCTACGCTTTGCACCCAAATTACGCTGAATTATTTACAGAGGCAGGTGAAACTTCATCAGAAGTAGTTTTTGCAGTTCGTTTTTTAAGAGGTGATAATACCTCAAGTGGTGAAACTTTTTCAGCAACGTTCTTAGGTTTTCCAAAAGGAGATATGAGACCTATGCCTAATTTAGTCAACGATTATTTATGTATAGACGGTTTATCAATTACAACATCACCTCTATATGACGCAAATAACAAAGGAAATAATAGAGATCCAAGAGCAAATGCAAGTGTGTATTTTAGAGGAGACCAATACATGGATAGCCCTGTAAGAAATTTCCCTGGAGCAGCAGCTGCGCCATTTGGTCAAAGAAAATATATCAGACGTGGTCCTGATGCATTAGGAAATGCAGTTTTTGGTGAAGGCTCTCAAGATTTTCACGTGATAAGATATGCAGATGTTTTACTAATGAGAGCTGAAGCGTTGGTCGAAACTGGTGATGTTCCAGGAGCTAGAGATCTAATAAATCAATTAAGAGCTAGAGTAGGGATGCCAAATGTGCAATCTGCGAACCAAAATCAAATGCGAATAATCGTAAGACAAGAAAGACGTGTAGAATTGGCTTTTGAAGGTCTTCGTTTTATGGATATAAAAAGGTGGAATGAAGTTCAAGATGCATTTCGTAGAGCAGAATCCGATCAGTATCCTGGCTATAATCCGAGTTATCAAGGAAGAAGATCAGAAGTATTTCCAATTCCACAAAGTGAAGTGGATGTAAATCCTAAATTAATTCAAAATCCAGTTTGGCAATAAAATAATTTAAAAAATAAATAAACATGAAGAAACATTTAATAAAAATACTGCTACTTGTTCTTGTTTTTACAAGTTGTGAACCGAATAAAATTGGTGATTTTGATGAATCCAAAGTACCTGGCTATGTTATAGATGATGCCATAAATAAAAAAGGAGTGGCATTTACAAGTAGATCTTTAGATTGGTCTCACAAAACAAGTGCTTTAGGGGCACATTGGATGTATAGCTGGGGTAATGAATTGAGAGAAGAAATACCAGAAAATGTAGAATTTGTTCCAATGTTTTGGGGTAAAGGTTCTGTAAACGATGCAAATATTAACAGAGTAAAACAATTGGTTGCGGAGGGTAAAGTAAAATATATTTTAGGATTTAATGAACCTGATGGTGCTGCTCAAGCAAACATGACTGTAGATGAGGCAATCGCATTGTGGCCAAGATTAGAAGAAATTGGTGTGCCAATTGGATCGCCAGCTACTGTAAGTCCAAACAATGCTTGGATGATTGAGTTTATGCAAAAAGTAGAAGCAAATAATTTACGAGTTGACTTTGTTGCTGTGCATCATTATGGTGGGCCAAATGTAATGGCAATGGTTAATAAATTAAAAGAAACCTATGCTGCTTATAAAAGACCTATTTGGATTACTGAATTTGCAGTAGCGGATTGGGGTGCAGCTTCACCTGCTGCCAACAGATATACTGTTGCTGAAGTAATTGAGTATATGAACCAAGGCTTAAAGGCTTTAGATGAAATTGAATGGGTAGAAAGGTATGCGTGGTTTAGTGGTACACAAGCACCATTATTTACTTCTGCGTTGTTTGATGATGATGCTGTAATTACAGAAGCTGGTCAGGTGTATGCTGGTCACACACCAAACCCAACAATTGGTCCAGGTAAAGACACTTCATTTACACCAACAGTAGATCCTGATGAGCTAGTTGTAAACGGTGGTTTCGAAACTGGAATGGTAGCTCCTTGGGGTGGCTTTAAAAATGGTGTTTCTACTAATGATCCTAGAACTGGAGGCTTTTGTGGTCAATTACAAAATCATGATGCATCACTGTTTACTGTTGTTGATGTAATTCCAGGAAAAACATATCTTATCAAGTATAGCGCACGTTGGGCATCTGTCCCTACAAATACTTTTTCTCCAGGATTACGTATTGAAGGAGTTGGAGGTGCACCTGGATTGATTAAGCAATTAGAGCCTCTTGAGCAAACGGATCAATGGACAGATTATTCTAATGAAGTAGTAATTCCTGATGGAGTTACTAAAATGAGATTCGTTTTCTTTAAAGGACAAGTAAATCCGCAATATCCACCTGCTTTTATAGATGACATTTCTGTAAAAGAAAAATAACAATATGAAAAATAGTGTTCAGTTTTGAAAACCTCAAAGCTGAACATTTTAATCACTAATTCTTAAAATATAATCATTATGAAAAAAATTACATTAGCACTATCATTACTAATTTCAACAATCGGTTTTTCGCAAAACCTACTCCAAAATGGAGATCTTGAAGCACCATTGGCAACAGGAAAGATTACTGCAGCAACATCTCCTTGGTCTTCAAGTATAACAGGAACAAGTTCTCAGTCATCAGTGAATAGTAATTCTGCTGTTGCACATGCTGGAGATCAATTTTTAAACATGCCAAACGATTTCACCAGTTTACGTCAAACTTTTACTGCGGAAGTAGGGAAAGAATATACTGTAAAATTTTGGGCTCAATACATCTCTGGTCAAGGACAGCCTGCAGCTACAGACGGAATTTATATTTCTATTAGAGACGTAGCAGGTGCAAATGGTAATGGAACACAATTCGACCCATTAATCAGTTATTATATAGATCCTTCTACTGCAGATGCAAACTGGAATGAATTTACTTTTACCTTTACAGCTACTCAAACAGATTTGTTGTTCTTTATAAGTAAACAAGCGCGTCTTTCTGGAAATCCTAATAACGCTGCTAGAATGGATGATTTTAGCATTACAGCTAATTCAACTGCCTCTGTAAAAGATTTAAACCAATTTAATTTTAGTGCGTACCCAAATCCTGCTTCTAATAATTTGAATTTATCAGCATCAAAGAATATTGGCAACGTTATAATTTTCAACGTATTAGGTCAAAAAGTGATGACTTTAAATCCAAATAAAAATGCTACATCAATCAATGTTTCAAATTTAAATAGTGGTGTTTACATTGTAAAAGCTACTATCGAAGGAATCATAGGTTCTTACAAGTTTGTAAAACAATAGTTTTAATTTTTTGTTGAAGAGGATTCCGTGAAGGAATTCTCTTCAACTTTTTTTCAAGAATATGTCAAAAATACCAACACTTGCCACCTACTTATTTCTTACTTGTTTTGTTGTATATTCTTGTACTAAAAACAAACAAGCTGCAGCAAAAGTTGCAACCAATGAAACTATAAATGAAACGATAAATCCAAAACAACCAAATATTATCACCATTATTATTGATGATGCAGGTTATGCTGATTTTGGTTTTATGGGAAGCGACGATTTAGACACACCCAATATTGACGAACTTGCCAAAAGTGGAGTTATTTTTACTGATGCTCATGTTAGTGCTACTGTTTGCGCGCCATCAAGAGCAGGTTTAATTACTGGAAAATATCAACAAAGATTTGGCTTTGAAGCCAATGGAACTGGTTATGGAACTACAGGTGATATTGGTTTGTCTGATGATGTTAAAACCATGGCCGATGTTTTTAAAGCCAATAATTACAAAACCGTTGCTATTGGCAAATGGCATTTAGGTGCTACAGAATCTGACATCCCAAATAACAGAGGTTTTGATGATTTTTACGGATTTTTAGGTGGAGGAAGATCGTATTTTCCAATCAAAAATCCATCCAAAGAATTAATGTTGCAACACAATGGAACAAGAGTAAAGTTTGACGGATATTTAACAGATGTTATGGGTGATTATTCTGTAAAATATATTGAAGAACACAAAGACACACCTTTTTTTATGTATTTGGCTTACAACGCTGTGCATACGCCTATGCATGCTAAAAAAGAGCATTTAGAAAAATATAAAAATCACTCTAGAAAAGAATTGGCTGCCATGACTTGGTCTTTAGACGAAAACATTGGCAAGCTTTTAAAAAAATTACAAGGATTAAATATTCTTGACAATACCATCATTTATTTTTTAAGTGATAATGGCGGTGCAGCAAACAATTCGTCTACAAATGGAAAATTAAAAGGCTGGAAAGGAAATGAATTTGAAGGAGGTCATCGTGTGCCTTTTGTAATCAGCTGGCAAAATCGCATCAAACCAAATCAAACTTTTAATGGATTATCGTCATCCTTAGATATTTTTTCAACTTCTTTAGCAGCAGCAAATATTGTTTCTGATAAAAACTTACAATTGGATGGCGTCAATTTATTGCCTTTTTTAACAGGTGAAAAAACAGGAAATCCTCATAGCGAATTGTATTGGCGTAAGTTAGAAGAGGCAGGAATGCGCTACAACAACTTAAAATTAATTCGGTTAGAAAATTATGGAGAAGTATTGTATGATGTGTCATCAGATATTTCAGAAACAAATAATTTGTCTAAAACCGATCAAGAATCACTACAATTACTGAATAAAAAATTAACGAACTGGGAAACAAAGCTAATGCCTCCACTTTGGTCAGAAGAGCAAGAATGGATGGATGTTACCTTTCATATTCACCAACAATTAATGCAAAATAAAAAGGCATTGTATACGAAGCCAGAAAAAAACATGAAAATTTCTAAAACCAACCCATGAGAAAAGTCATTTTACTAGTAAGTCTTTCAATCTTAATAATTTCTTGCAAAACCCAACCAAAAGAAACAGTTGCTGCCAAAACAACTACAGAAATCACCAAACCAAACATCGTTATTTTTTATGTTGATGACTTGGGTTATGGTGATTTGGAAAGTTATGGTGCTAAAGGAGTGAAAACGCCTAATGTTGATAAACTTTCACAAAACGGAATTCGATATACAGATGCACACAGCTCTGCTGCTACCTGTACACCTTCTCGTTATTCATTACTTACAGGTCAATATGCGTTTAGAAACAATGCCGCTATTTTACCAGGTGATGCCCCTTTGTTAATTGATCCAAGCACACCAACCTTGCCAGCTATGTTAAAAAAAGCAGGGTATACAACTGCTGTTGTTGGAAAATGGCATTTGGGTTTGGGTGATGGAAATACAGATTGGAACAAAGAAGTAAAACCAGGTCCGTTAGAAATTGGTTTTGATTATAGCTTTTTATTACCAGCCACTGGTGATCGAGTGCCAACTGCGTATTTAGAAAATTACAACATTGTAAATTTAGATCCGAATGATCCTATCAAAATTGATTATGCAACGCCTTTTGAAGGTGTAAAAACAGGAATTACCAATCCTGAGTTATTGAGACAAGTTGCTGATAAGCAACACAGCCAGGCTATTGTAAACGGTGTTAGTAGAATTGGGTATCAAACAGGAGGCGCTTCTGCCATGTGGAAAGACGAAGATTTTCCATTTGTTTTTACTGAAAAGGCCACCAATTTTATCGAAAAAAATAAAGAAAATCCGTTCTTTTTATTCTTTTCATTTCATGATATTCATGTACCAAGATTGCCTAACGAACAATTTCAAGGAAAATCGAGCATGGGACCTAGAGGAGATGCGATTGTTCAAATGGATTGGATGACTGGGCAAATCATCAACAAATTAGAAGCTTTAGGGTTGGATAAAAACACCTTGGTGATTTTTACGAGTGATAACGGCCCTGTGTTGAATGACGGTTACGAAGATGATGCTGTCGAAAAATTAGGTACTCATAAACCAGGAGGCCCATACAGAGGAGGGAAATACAGTGCTTTTGAAGCAGGAACTAGAGTACCCATGATTTCGTATTGGCCAGGAACCATCAAAGCAGGTGAAAGCAAAGCATTGTTTTCTCAAATTGATTATTTTGCTTCTTTGGCAAATTTATTGAACATTACCTTGCCAGAAAACGAGGCAATCGATAGCAAAAATCAAAAAGAGGCATTGTTGCATGCCAATGCAGCAGGCAGAAAAATTATGTTAGAAGAATCATTTGTGCTTTCAATTAGAAATGGAAACTATAAATACATTGCACCACCTACTACAAAGAACTTCCCTAATTGGTTGAAGAGTAAAAAAATAGAAGGAGGTATTTCGTTGAATCCGCAATTGTTTGATTTATCAAAAGATGCTGGTGAACAAACCAATATTGCTCCAGAAAATACAGCGTTGGTTGCTAAAATGCAAGCGCAAATTGATAGTATTGTTGCCATCTCTAACAAATAACAGAGTTTCATTATTTATTTGAAGAGCAGTCGTTATGACTGCTTTTTTTTGGACTTAATTATAGTATTTGGTAATTAATAGGAGGTTTCATTTAAAAAAAATGCTTGTACTTTGAAAGATTACTCTTGCACTTTAAATGAAAACCATTGCACTTTGAATGAAAACCAATGTATTTTGAATGATAATGCTTGTATTTAAAATGATGTGTCTTTCACATTGAATTGGTGTGCTTGCACTTTAAACTATTACGCTAGCATTTTGAATTTTTTTAATGAATAAGAGTTAAAGTGGTTTTCTTTGTTGAGGTTCCTTTTTCCTGGGAATGATATCGTAGGGTGTTTTCTTTGTAGGAATAGCAGAGCTTAGTATTTAAGAGGTTCTTTCTTTGGTGGACAGCAAAAAAAAAGCGACAAATTCAGTGAATTTGTCGCTTTATAAATAGGAGTATAAAATTCTTTTTATTCTAAGATGATTTTTTTAGTAATGCTAACATCTTCATGTTGCAATTTCACAAAATAAACGCCTTTAGCTAATTTTGGTAAGTCAATTTCACTTATTGTTTTTGCTTGAAAATTTGTTTTGAGAACTTGTTTTCCTAAAACACTAAACAATGTAACGTTCGCATTCCCTTCTGTTAAACCAACAATTCGTAAGGTTGCATTTGATGTTTTGTAGATACTGATGTGTTGTAAATTAACATCCTCAGTACTTAAAACGCCACTGCTTTTAGTGTGTAAAAAGAAACGACCACTAGTATCAAAATTTTCTGTAAAAGTTACTTTATAATTGGCGTTCGCTTCGTTTAAACGAGTTACGCTGTTGGTAAAGCGGTCTTCTAAATACACAAAAATACCTTCGGGAAAATTTGCGGCCTCTAAAGAAAATATTAGTTCTTTACCTGCTTTTGCTTTGATGCCAATAGGCACTACCATATTTTCAAAACCAGCATTTGGTAAGGCTTGTTTCATAAACGGAATTCCTTCGTTTTGCGAGATTAAATGCGTGTAAATTTTAAAATCAGAAGCGACACCATCAAACAAACCAATGTCAAAACGCGGATCTAATCCAGTAGTTTTTCCATCTATATAATTGATTTTCGTTTGTTTGTTGTTTGTTCCATCAGTAAAATTCAATACAATTTGTGGAGATGGTACACTTTCTGATTTGTAGAATACTTGATTTCTTTGATGACTTAACATGGCAGCCGTTATTGAAACTGAAGTGTTTGCAACATTCGAATTTACAAAAAAGGCTTGTCCAGGATGGATAAAACCATCAGTCAAAGCATCATAGTTTTCAGTATCAGCATTCCAAACAAAAACAGCTTCATAAGCATCCTTTAAAGGTGTTGTGTTGGTGGTTAAAAACTGATTTACATCCAAATAAGATGTAGCAGTGTTTCCAATTAAATTCCAATGCGTGGCTGCTCCTTGAGAGATGTTTATTGTTCTTGGATAAGATGCCAAATTTCCATTGAAAATAAATATTCCCTTGCTTAGTTTTTTCATAGTATATCCTTGTCCATTATTAAAATTGCTGTTAGCATCAGTACTTTTAAAATAAGTCCAAGGACCTGTAGCAGTATCTGGACCTGGTCCATCATCATCAGTATCTGCAACTCCATTTTGATACGAACCAATAGCAATATGATTATTGCCTCCAGTGGCAATTCCTGCTGCTGCTACCCAATTTTGATTCATCACTTGAGTTGCTAATGGTGAACTTACTAAATGCCAATTTTCATCATTGAGTTCAGCAAAGTAAGTTGTGCCACCAGTAACGCCTCCATTTGTAGTTCCAGAGGTTATAAAAGAAGCACTTGAATCAATCACTAATTGACTTACCGTTAAATCCCCAGAAACAGTAGGGTAGTTTGTTAAATCCCTTGGAATAAAAACTACATCTGTAGTTAAAGGGACTGCATTTTCTGTCCAATTTCCTGAAGTATTCCAATCATTATTGATGGCACCACTCCAAGTTTTATTTGGGTTTAAATGAACCCTAACATTGTTAATTCGGAGTGGATTATTCCCTGATGCTTTGTTAAAAAAGACTCGTGCTTTAAAAACATTTGTTGGTGCTGTAAAATTGAATGTTGCAGTATACCAAACACCAGGAATTGTGCTCAATGTTACTGAGCCAATACTATTAGTTCCGGTTAAATCTTTATAAACACGTGCAATTTGATTATACGTTCCTGCACCAGAAACCCATTTATAGTCAAAACTTACAGTGTAACTTACATTTGGAGCAACTTCTAAAATTTGGTATAAACTTCCTGCACCTTCATTGATTTGAGCCACGTTTTCAAAACGATAATTTGTTGTTAGATTTGTAGCTCCGTCATTATCCATCAAAACTTGATTGTTTGCTCCTAACCAAGCTCTTAGATCACCAGTATCAAAATTTCCATTGGTTAAAATGGTGTGATTCAAGGTTGGATTTTTACTATAATTAACATCAATATTATTATTCGCTGTTATGGTGTTTTCAGAAATAGAAGGGGTAGAAACTTGATTTTTATAAAATGTACCCACATTTGTTACGTTGTTACTGGTATCATAAAAATCAGCAACATCCGAACTTGGTTCAAACCACGCATATCTTTCCACATAATCTAAGGTTTCTAAATACGGTAATGCCAATTGCATAAATGCCAGATTGATAGCGTTACTTCTGTTAGGATTGGCATTGAATTCGGTAATCCAGATGGGTTTTCCAAAACGATTATAGACACTTGTTAAATACGTTTTAAAACGATCAAATACTTGTTGAGCAGTAGGATTTGTATTTACAGCAGGGTTATTCCCCCAATCATACCAATGAACTGCAATAACATCAATTCGGATGTCTTGTGCAGTGGCTTTGTCATAAAAGTTTTGTAACCAACCAGTAGGAGCTTCTTCTCTTCCTGCAGGAGATACCAATCGCAAACCCGTTTTCATCAAATTTCGATAATAACCAACAGCCACATCTTCATCACACAAGTTTCTAAATTGTCCTGATTGTGCACCACAATCATCAGGTTCGTTAAAACCCATGACATGTGTTGTCTTGTATTTTTGTTTGTAAAGTGTAATATCTGCATCATCATCCGCACCTCCTGCACCCCAGGCCATTGGAGGATTTTCAACTTCTATGGTTGATAAACCGTCATTCGACCATCTATAGAACCAAGTATTGTCAAGTCCAGATATCAAAGTATTACTTCCAATTCCTTTTTTGCTGACCCAATTCCAAGGAATAATTCTTACAAAAGAAACCTTGTCTTTAAGGTTTGTTGGCAATTCGTTTACGATTAAATCCTTTTCAGATGCAATGTAATTTTTGCTTTTTCCTATTCCTGCTTCATCATCTGCAATGGTCATCATAAAGCCTTTTCTCAGCAAGAATGATGAGGTTTTGTTGTTCATATTCGTGATGCCATTACCACTATGAATGACATCAATAGCAAGAGAAACTGATGTTCCGCCCAGATTTACCTGATTGTATAAGGTTGCTGGACTTGTACTTGCCAAATTACTTCTGATGACAGTTCCACCAAAATAATAATTGTCTAAACGAATATTTGAGGGGTAAGAAGCTGCAATTGAATTTATTTTAAATTGACCAAGGTGCGTACTTTGTACAACAGAGGGTGCTATCAATTTGGTACGAACCCAGCCAATTCCTGAATTTAAGTTGATTGTTGCAGGTGCTTTAAAAGCCGTAGCAATCTCTAAATTTAAATACCCATTTTCATTGATATTTATGGTTCCTCCTCTAATAGCATTGGCTGCTATAGTCGCATTTGTAATGCTTAGAGAACCTGTAGTGCCCAAATTGATCTCACTAGTACCAGTAATTGTTGAGGTAACATTTGAAACAATCATTACTCGATTAATAGCAGTTCCTCCATTGATTGGATTTCCAGTAGGAGCAAGACCAGTATTGCTATCAACCCAGTTGGCTTCGTTGAAAAAATTATTGTCATTTGCAGCGCCACTCCAAGTATAGGTTTGGCTAAAAATAGTTGCTGAAAATGTAATGATAAAGAAAAGAGTAAAATGAAATTTCATAGGATGTTTTTTAATAATTTTAATGTCATATCGAGCATAGCCGAGACCTAATTTAAAAGTTACTGATACTATTTACCTCTCGACTGCGCTCGAGGTGACAATTGTTTGGGTTTTATTTATTTCAGTCAATTATTTCTAAAACGTAGCAATTAAAGCAACCCCAAACTAATTATCAAACAAAAAAACCACAGCAAAATCACTGTGGTTTTTAAATGAATCATTTTTGTAAACCTAAAACCCAGATCCAGGTGCTTCAGGGCTGGCTGCTTGCGCTTTTTGTGGATTTAAAATAAGGTAAGTACCCAAGGCTGTTAATGCTGCATATTTACCATAATTTCCTATTTTTTTGATAGCCTCTTTACGAGTGATTTCGTCATTATTTTGAGATTGATTTTTCATGATATCTTGTCGTTTATGGTGGGTGCTTATTCTAAAATTATTTTTTTGTTCATTTTTCCGTTTTCACTTTGCAATTGAACAATGTACATGCCTGTTGCTAATTTTGGCAATGCAATGTCATTTGCTCCTTTTGATTGGAAAGTTGTGTTTAGTACTTGTTTTCCTAACACATTGAAAACTTTAATATTAGCAGTTCCTTTTGTTAAACCAACCACTCGTAATGTTTCATTCGATATTTTGTAGATACTTACATTTTGTAAAGCAATACCATCAGTACTTAGCACAGCACTCGTTTTTGTATGCAAAAAGAAACGACCATTACCATCAACAGCATCCTCTAACGTTATTTTGTAAGTAGCATTTGCTTCGTCTAAACGAGTGATTGTATTGCTTTGTCTGTCTTCTAAAAACACTTTAATTCCTTCAGGTAAATTCATAGCCTCCGCAGAAAAAGTAATTTCTTGACCAGCTGCTGCTTTGATGCCTACAGGGATTACTAAAGATTCTACATTTTCATCTGATAAAGTTTGAATCGCTAATTTTTTTGCCTCATTTGATAATTGAGAGGTATATAAACTAAAGTTTGAAGCAACACCTGTAAACATAGAAGCGTCATAACCATTGTCAAAATCATTGGTTCCTTCAGCTCTATAGAATAACTCAGTTTTTGAAACTTTATCACCACTATCAATCCTTAGCTCAACTCTTTTGTTTGATGTTTTCAAGAAAGTATCTGAACCTGTTTTATGAGTACCACTTGCCTGATAAAAAGTAATATTTGTATCGCTCGCAGCGCTTACAAAAAAAGCTTGTCCTGGCGCTATTTCATCTGTTCCATGATTCGAAGATGTTTTAGCTAAATAACTATTAGTAGATTGATCCCAAATCCAAATCGTTTCTTCTGTTAATCTTCCATTTGCTACTGTGTTATTGAAATTTGCATTCGCATCTGGAGTAAAAAATGTGGAAACTAACAAATACGTTGGGTATGGGTTACCAATTAAATTAAACTTATTTGCATTTGCTGCTGAAACAGTAGCAGGTTTTTGTCCTGTTGGAAAACCACCTGTAAATGATATTGTTCCGGTTGTAGGCCTTATAAATCCATATCCTTTTGAAGAATCAAAAGTGCCAGCATCACCAGCTTGAACATAAACCCACTGACCTGTATCCGGATCTGCTGCACCATTTTGGTAGGTTGAAATACCTCTATTATTTGCATCAATTCCACCAGAAGCTATATCATTTTCTGAAATCCACGTATCATTGTATGTAGCTCCAGTAACTGGAGGCGAAACTAAATGCCATTTGCCAGCAGTTAACGTTCTTTTATAAGTAACATCACCTGTTAGAGTTGCTCCTGTAGCAACTAAAGATGCACCACCGTCTAAAATAATATTATTAAAAACATTTAAAGAATTACCGCTACTTACTGTAAGTGAGCTAGTGCCATCTACAGATATATTACCTGCAGTAACTGCAGATGCAATCGTAATATTTTTTCCAGCAGGAATAACAATATCACTATCAGTAGGAGTTGCACCTGAATCCCAGTTCGTTGATGTTTCAAAAACCCCATCTGTACCATTAAATGTATCTACCCTTCTTATAGACACATTATCTAACCAGACTGCATTATTTGTTGAAGTTGGAGACACACTGTTTCTAGCGTCTTTAGTTATTTGAAATTTAAAATCAGTTCCAGTTGTAGCTGTTGCTGTAAAAGTAAAAGTAGTATATGTCCACTCACCTCTTCCTGCAGTTAACGTTGCATTAGCTATAGCTGCATTGTCAGTATTATTTCTTACGGAAGCATAGGCAGGAGTTGTAGAAGTTGCAAGATTGAATCTCCAATAAAAACTTACTTGATAAAGGACATCTTGTACAGGTGTAATGTTTTGAAAAATAGTAATAGCTTCATTTCCTAAATTACCTCTAGCTGCACCTTTGTATGGATTGGTTGCACTTGTAGAAAATGTTGCGCCCGTTTTGGACCAAGATGGTGGAGGTGTGCCAGTATTTTCAAAATCCCCATTCGTTATCAAATTCTGCCCAACCATAAAAGAAGGCAAAACCATTAAAATTATTAAAAGTGTAATTTTTTTCATTGTTGAAAAGTTTTTAGTTAATACTTTTCAAAATTCATCAATTATAAAGTGGTGAAGTGGTAATGATTAGGTCAAAAAATGGGGTAAATACGTTATTTTATGATTTTTTTTATGAAAAAACGGTCATTTGTAGCGATTTTTAAAAGATAGACTCCTTTCGGAAAGTTTTTGAAATCTAGGCTTACTTTTGAGTTGGTTGTTTTTTGTGCTGCTACTTTTTTACCAGTGATATCAAACAAAATTGCATGGTACTCATTTTCAGGAAGAAAAACATGCAATTGGTCATTTACAGGATTTGGAAACACCTTAAAGTCATTTTTTTTTACATCAAAGGTTGATAAGGTTTGCGAAGGTTTGTACACACGAACATATTCCACCAACGCATCAGAAAGTAAACCATTTGGTTGACTTTGAAAATCGCCATCACCAAAACTAGCACCTACAGAAAGCCACAACCATTCTTTTACTTTAGGCACCAAATCATGCCCAAGTCCGGGTTTTGTGGTAAAAGGTAACGGATTGTTGGATTGTGAAGAGGTCATTTTTACGCCATCATAATAAATATCCATAGAGTTTGCTGTCCAAAGCAATCCAAAAGTATGGAACTGTTCATTGTGAATGTTTGGCACATTAAACGGAATGGTGTGGTTTTTTTTATCAGCTCCATAACCATCATAATGTACTACAGCTTTGGTGGTGTTGGATGTCCAAGCAGATTCAAAAATATCTACTTCTGCACCATCAGCAGCAGAATTATCTACATTGTTTTGATTTTCGCCTTGCAACCAAAAAGCAGTATGATTGCCTTTGGCGGTTTTAGCAATTTTAATTCTTGCTTCTAAATAGCCATATTGCACTTCATACAATCCACGAGATTCAACTGAGCCACAACGCATGGTGGTATTGTTAATTTTTGTTGCGCGCAGAACGAGTTGACCATCGTTGTTTAAAAAGGCATTGTCTGCAATCCATCTCCAATCAGTTACGCCCAAATTTTCTCTTGGCGCTCTTGTTTTTGTGCTTTCTGATTTGTACCATTTAGTCAAATCTAGGTTTGAACCATTAAATTCGTCACTAAACTCCAACACCCAATTTCCAGGAACTCCATTGGGTTGTGCATTGATAGGAGTCGTAGTATCCACAAAATTAGAATGAAAATTTTCATCCACAATAGTAACATTATCCATTCGTAAAGGTCTGTTGTTAGCTGCTTTGAAAAAAAGAATGCGGGCTTCTAAAATATCTTGAGGAGCAGTAAAGCTAATAGTTGCAGTATGCCAAACATCAGGAGTTGTGTTTAAGGTAACCTCTGTAAGGTCATCACCTCCAGTTGAACCCGTTTTTATGCGTACTGTCATATTGTAATTTCCTGCGCCAGAAACCCATCTATAATCAAAAGCTACGTTGTAAGTTTTACCAGAAATCATTGAAAACACCTGAAATAAAGAACCATCACCATTGTTTACATTCCCAACGTTTGAATTCGCGATGTCATCAAACAACACTTGATTGTTATAGCCACTCCAATTGTTTTTTCCGTCTTCAAAATTTCCGTTAGAAATTAAGTTTTGAGAGAAAAGAGCTTGTGCAAAAAATGTGATAGTAATAATAAGTATTGTTTTCATATTTTCTTTTGCGGGTTTCTGTTGTTTAAAAGTTTCTATTGTTACATTGATAAATTGCTACATTAATTCATTAACTCAATAGCACCCAAATCAGGAAGTCCTTTGATGTCATTTCCTAAAATGTCTTTTTTTAAATTTAACCCATAAATGATTCCAATTGAATCGTTTGCCAATTTTGGGATTTGAACCCCTTTGTTTTGAATCAATTCTTTGTTTCTTGGTGTGAAATTTTCAGGATCAAATCCGTTTTTATTGATAAAATTAGCATCTCCAAAAATTGGATTTTCGTCTTGTAATGTTGATTCTTTTGGCCAAGACGTATTGCTTAAAAATAAATTGTTCTTGAAAAAAACATCTGTTACTTCCCAATTCCCCTCTTTTTCGGGGTTGTATTGGTCGCCTTTTACCATTTTCGAGTTTCCTTCGATATGAAAAATATTGTTGGCAATGAGCACCCCTTTTGAAATTCGGTCAATGGCAATTTTTGCATCCAATTCACTTTTAACATACATTGTATTGTTGTAAAAATAACTGTTTACAGGACCAATTCTTTTTTTTCCACTATAGCCACTCAGCCAAAATAATTTTCCTTCTTGGAACGCTCCATTCACATCTTTTACTCTGTAACCGTCATTTACACTGATGTTGTAACGATATGAACAATTGTGGTTATTGCCAAGAATTTCTGCAAAACCACCAGCATTGTTTGCGCTAAAATTGTATTGCAACACAATGTTTTTACAATTATAATCAATGTGAGCACCTGCAGAATCTCCAGGGCCATTTGCATTGGTAAATCTATTTTTTTCGATGAGAACGTTTTCTGAACCCCATGTCCATAAACCACTTCCACGTCCCCATTTTCTGGAATCGTTTGTGCTTCCAGATTTGTTGACGTTGTTGTTGAAAATATGACCATTTTTCACTCCTGACATTTGAATACCAGGACCACCCGTTTCAAAGACTTGGTTATTAGAAATTTCGAAATCTAGAATGCCATGATTTTCGCCTCTCGCTGTTAATTTGATGCCAGTGTGCGAAACATTTTGCACCAAACTTTGCGTTACTTTTATGTTTTTAAGAATAGCCTTTGCATCCGAAGTAATAAAACGAATTCCCCAACCATAATTTTGAGTTCCATTGGCAGATTTTGTTTCTTTTGCTGATCTTGAATGCGCTTTTTGTTCAAAAAAAATGTCTTTCACTACTAGGTTTGATAAATAAATATGTTCGTATTGTTTAGGTTGTGAGGCTGTTACTAAAACGCCACATCTCATTTGGTTTTTTTGAATTTGGAGGGTGTTTTTTGATGGATTTGCTGAAACCTCTAAGTGAGAAATTACGATAAAATTCGAATTTTCAACCAAAATTGCATTCAATGCATCTTGAGTTTTGATGATTGCTTTGTCATTTTTAAAGCTTGTTCCATAAACCGAAACTACAATGGGTTGTTTTTTAGTTCCGCTAATTTCTTTCAATTCTAAACCATCTGAAAAAGTTTCATTTACAGCCAACAATAACGAATCACCCGGGTTCAATTTTAATGTTTTAATTTTTGACAAAGACTTAAATGGCGCTGAAATAGAAGTGCCAGTATTTTCATCATTCCCTAATGTTGGATTAAAATAGTAATTAGTGCTTTTTGAGCTTTGAAACGAACAAAGGAAAGCAAGAAACAGCAAGCCAACTAATTTAGAATAGCTTTTCATTTTAGTATTTTTCAACATTTTTGTATCTGTCAGGATGTTTGGTATTGTAGTCTTTATCCTCTAGCAAACCATCAAAAATAGGTGCTATATTTTTTGCGTTCCAAGCTTTATAAAGCTCTCGTAATTTTATAGATAAAATGCTGTCTTTTAGCATTTTTTTCTCTGAAATATCACTTTTTAAATTGTATAATCCTGTTTTGCCAATAACGTTTTTATGGAGTTTTAGATCTCCTTTAATGAGAGCAAATGAATTTTTATCATACATTCTCCAAAATAATTCTTCGTGTGGAGCTTCTTTATTTTCTTTGGTTAAAAAAGGAATTAAGTTTTTTCCATCGATGTCGTTTTTAGGACTCACTTTTGCTTGAGCAACTACTGTTGCAAAAATATCAAGTGCAATAATTGGGTGTTCGTATTTTTGATTTGCAGGCACAGTGCCTTTCCATTGCATTGCAAACGGAACTCTAATTCCGCCTTCAAACAAAGCGCCTTTTCCTCCTCTTAAAACCCCATTATAAGCGCCTTTTGATTCCACTCCTCCATTATCTGATAAGAAAAAAACGATGGTGTTTTCTTCAATTCCAAGTTCTTTTAGCTTGTCAAGTAATAATCCTACACCATCATCAACAGCACTAACCATTGCACTGTAGGTTCTTCTGTTTTTATTTTCTATGTGTTTGTATCGTGATAAATATTTTTCAGTTGCTTGCAAAGGAGCATGTGGTGCGTTGTAAGCCAAATACAAAAAGAAAGGTTTGTCAACATTTTTTTCAACAAAATTGACAGCCTCTCTTGAAAAAGCATCAGTTAAGTATTCTTTTTCTTCAATACGCGTATCGTTTCTTAAAAGTTTTGTGTTGTAAGCATCAAATTGCGAGGTAACTTCGGATAAATCATTCAATACTAATTGCTCTGGAAAATATTTGTGTCCGCCAGATAAAAATCCGAAGAATTCGTCAAAACCTCTTTTTAAAGGTCTATAGATTGCGTTGGCTCCCAAATGCCATTTGCCAATTGCCATGTTTGTATATCCTCCTTTTTTTAATGCTTCAGCCAATGTTTCCTCCTCTAGAGGCAATCCAATTGTTGCATCTTTTGGCGCGAAAAGGGGGTTTCTGCTGTAGCCAAATCTATCTTGATATCTACCAGTAATCAAGCCAGCTCTGCTTGGGCCACAAACTGCATAACTTGAATAACCATTCGTAAAAACAACTCCATTTGAGGCAATCTTATCTATATTGGGTGTCAAAAGTTGTTTGTTTCCATTGAAACCTACATCACCATAACCTTGATCATCTGTTAAAATAATAATGATATTTGGTTTTTTGGTTCCCTGTGCATATTGTGTTAAAACAATTAGAAAAAAGGACACTAAAATGGTTATATTTTTTATTTTCATTCGGTTTTATTTATTGCTCACAATTTCAAATTAATTTTATATGAGAAGGGGTAATTAAAGACCAAATAATGGGTATTCATGGTTTTTCTTGTATTTTCAAGAATTTACCCCTAAAGAAAGGTCAATTTTACCCTAATAAATTATAAAAACTATCTATAAATTTATTTTTTTAATAATTAATCTAACAAATTATGCAATTTATAACATTTATAGGATTTACAGCTTTAGTGGCAATCATCTCTTATTTGGCTACAAGATCTACTGACGAAAACTCAAAAGACGGTTATTTTTTAGGAGGCAGAAGTTTAACAGGAATTGTAATTGCAGGTTCTTTGCTACTTACCAATTTATCTACAGAACAAATTGTAGGTTTAAGTGGACAAGCTTATGAACAAGGAATTTTAGTTATGGCTTGGGAAACTTTAGCTGCAATTACCATGGTTATAATTGCTGCTTTTTTATTGCCAAGGTATTTAAAAGGAGGGATTGCTACGATTCCTCAATTTTTACAACACAGATATGATAAAACTACCAAGGCAATTGTGTCTGGTTTGTTTTTATCTGGTTATGTAACTATATTTTTACCTGTGGTTTTATATACAGGTGCATCTGCCATAAATACCATGTTTGATGTTCCTACTACTTTCGGAATTTCAGAAAATGCCGCACTTTGGGTAACCATTTTTGGAATAGGTGTTATTGGTTCTATTTATGCTGTTTTCGGAGGTTTAAAAGCGGTTGCTGTATCCGATACTATTAATGCAGTGGGTTTAATTATTGGGGGTTTAATGATTCCTTATTTTGGTTTGTGTTACATAGGTGATGGATCTATGTTATCAGGAATGGATATTTTAATGAGTTCGCATCCAGAAAAGTTTGATTCTACAGGCTCAGAAAATTCTTACGTACCACTTTCTACTTTATTTACTGGTATGTTGTTGGTAAATCTTTTTTATTGGGGAACGAATCAAGCCATAATTCAAAGAGCATTGGGTGCTAAAAACTTAGTTGAAGGCCAGAAAGGATTGGTCTATGGAGCTTTTTTAAAAATACTGGGCCCTTTAATTTTAGTATTACCAGGTATTATTGCGTTTCATATTTTCGAAGGAAACTTAGCAAAACCAGATTTAGCTTATGCATCTTTAGTATCTGAAGTATTGCCAAAACCTTTGGTTGGTTTTTTTGCGGCTGTTTTATTTGGTGCTATTTTAAGTTCCTTTAATTCAGCATTAAACAGTTGTGTAACTTTATTTGGTATTGATATTTATCAAGAATACTTTAAAAAAGAAGCATCAGAAAAAGAAGTTGTAAAAGCAGGGAAAACGTTTGGCGTATTTTTAGCAATATTATCCATGTTAGTGGCTCCTTTTATTGCAAATGCGGGTAGTGTTTTTGAGTATTTACAAGAAATTAACGGAACATACTCTATACCAATTTTAACAATTGTGGTTGTAGGGTATACTACCAAATTTGTACCTGCACTTGCAGCAAAAGTAGGTTTAATATCGGGTGTTATTTTATATAGTATTAGTCAATTTATAATAAAACCTAATTATAATGTATTAGAGATGGTTGATGGTATAGAAGTGGTTACAGGAAATACATATCCTCACTTTTTACACATTATGGCTATTTTATTTGTCTTAAATATAATAATTATGTTAGTTATTGGTAAAGTATATCCAAGAAAAGTAGCTTATGTGCAGCACAATTCGCACGAAGTAGATATTACACCTTGGAAATATTTAAAACCAGTAGGAGGTTTTATTTGTTTAATTGTAATTGTTATTTATGTTTATTTTGCAAAATAATTAAGCAAACTCAATTGCTAAAAATCTGATTGTAAAATAATTAGTTTTATTTATTTTACAATCAGCTTTTTCACGATTAACTCTTGACCAATTTTAGCAGTTACTATTTTTAGTCCTTTACCAAAGTTATTGGCTTTAAATTTAATATTATTATCTGTAAATTTTTTCTGAAATAACAACTTGCCTGTGATATCAAAAACAGAAAGTTCTAGAGAAGAGTTAAATGATATTTCTTTATTTTTTAGGATTAATTGTACATCATCATTTTCTGAAACGATGGTTTTTTCTAAATAAGCTTCTGTTCTGTTTATAGGAAAATCTGTATCTAAATTTAAAGAAGCTTTATCAACATGAACTACTTCAATTTTATCAATAATGCTTTGTTGAAATGAAATAGTATTAACTCCCGAATTTAGTTCTTTTACAAAGTGAAAGCTAGTTGGATTTCCTGATTGATAACAATACCCATCTGAATATGGCAGAACTATCGTTTCACTTTCAGCCCCATTAACAGATACTTTTAAATTTGATAAATTTGGATTTAAATAATAGACTTTTATTAAATAAGTGTTTTTTTCTGAAATATCTATATTATTAAAAGTAAGCGAGCTCCCAGATAAAGATATATTTACAGCTTTTCCACCTGAAGCATTCTCGCAATTTACTTCAGAACCTGATCCATCAATTACTGCATCTTCAGCTTCAAAAGAAGTTACAGTTGGTGTTGTAGATTCTCCTTCGCCATTATAGGCGCCAATATTGGTTGATGCTAACAAATTAACAGGATTTCCAAAAATATCTTTTGCTGCTTTGGAAGTAATGTCTTTAAAAACACCCTGACCAGCAAGTGGAAAAATGGGTTCTGTGAATGTAAATGCATCTCCTTTGGCTGGACTAAAGGATAATAATTTGTAACCAGAAAAATGCTTTGTACCTTCTGCAGTAAATCTTGGGTTTACTTCCCTTCTTGTAGCATCAAGATTTTTAAAACTATTTATGATGTTTCCACCAAACATTATGTTCTTTTTAAAATTGGGTGCATCAACATCAAAATAATATGATTTTAAACCCAATTTTGCTGAAGGCTCTAAATAAATAATATTGTTAAAAAAATGAATGTCTTTTGCTTCCAATTCTATCCTAGAGTTTCCTAGTGTGTTTTGATAATCTTTACCTTGATAAACGCTGTTATTGTAGATAAATACTTGCTCGCTTTTTTTTGGATTAAACGCATAGTCATTTACCCAAAATAAAATATTTTTTCCACCTTTATCATCTGTACCTTCGTTTACACTTATATTATATCTCCAAATAATATTAATATTTTGACCTAAAGTTTCGCAAAATCCACCAGCAGAATCTTCTAAATAATTATACTGAAATAATATGTTTGTGTTTCCATAATCTACATGCATCCCAGAAGAATCTCCACTACCTCTTGCATGTTGGGAGGTGTTATATTGTGCCACTACATCATCCGATCCAAAAACCCACATTCCACTGCCTCTTGCAGTCATTCTTTCATCAGAATTTGAACCTGTAAAACGCATTAAGTTATTTTCATAAAGCACTCTTTTTGATGCTGAAATAATAGTTCCAGATCCTCCAATATCAATAAAAGTGTTATTTCTAATTATAGCATCCGAAACATATCTTCTTAACCAAACACCTGTTCTTTCTATATCTGTAAAATGACAATTTTCTATGATAACATCATTTACAAAAGCATCCCAGAAGTAAATTCCAGTTGTTCTAATATCATTAAATGCTGTATTATTGCTGCTAATAGAATAAATGTTCTTGAAAACCAAATTCGAAAAACGAAAATATTTAAATAGGTTTCTATCTTCAAAATTACCCGAACTAGGTAAAGTTAAAAAACTTCTAAAGTAAATGCCAAAAGACTTATCATCATCAGAACCTGATTCTGAATCGAAACGTTCATTTTCTATCTGTAAATTATGAAACTCTAAATATTCCTTTCCTTGAATTCTAATTGTTGCAAGTGGATCTGGTATGCCATCATCTCCATTACTACCTCTTAAAATAGGTAATTGACCTTCACCATAACTGTTAAAAACAATCGGAGAATTTTCACTTCCAGAGTTATTTACAATGATGCCTCCATTAAAAATATCTCCTCTTTTAAATAAAACGACATCTCCTGCAACAAGAGTTAAAGAGTTTAATTTTAAAATTGTTTTAAATGGGGATGATTCTTGATTTCCCAAGTTTGAGTCATTTCCTGAAGAACTGCTAAAATAATAGGTGTTTTGAGATTGAATTGTTATTATGAAAAATAATAAAGAAATAGTAAAAATAAATTTAGACATAGCGAAAATTTTAATAACTGTAAAATTACATTCAAGGGTATTATAATTTCAGGTGTTTTCAGCCAAAAAAGGGGTATTTATAGGTATTTAATTAGAATTTACTCACTTTTTAATTTTAGTATTTTTCATTTCTTAAAAAAATGATTCACTAGAGATAAAAGAAAAAAAAGGATAAGTTTAAGGATTGCTACATGCACTCTTTATGAAAGGTGACGTTTTCTTAAATTCCTTGCTTTTTTTGCAGGAACCATTTCTATTTTAATATGGTATCTGTCATAAATTACTCATTTTTTTTAGAGCTAAGAAAAACCATAAAAACCTTAGATATAAACAATATTATGGCAAAATTTAGCAAGAAAAAATTTTTAGAAAACCACAGTTCGTTTCCAGTTTTTCATAGAAAATTATTAAAGCAAGGTGACGTAGAATGGTCACTTTTAGTTAAACACCCACAAGATTATTATTCAGCAAACTCAGGTTCAGTTTCAGGTTTTATCTACTACAATGACACAATTAAATTCGCAAAAAAGCACCACCTAGAAATTCTACAAATCCTAGATGAGTTCGA
>NZ_JBASWY010000011.1:0-4886 GCF_049276715.1 Polaribacter sp. | reverse complement strand
TAGAAACTGAAACAGGTAAACTAAATAGAAAAATAACTTTAGAATAATTACAAGAATTTTAAATAGCAAACATCATGAAAAACAAAACGAAAAATAATACACAAGAAGAAATTACTAGAAAAGAAGCTATTAAAAAGATTGGTAATTATGGTAAATATGCAGCGTTAACTGCTTTAGGAACGTATATGATTTTAAATCCACAAAAAGCGCAAGCTGCAAGTCCAGAAGCACCTGGAACAGGATTTTAATATCATTTTTAAATTAAATTTAAAACGCCTCAATTTTTTTGGGGCGTTTTATTTTTATATACACTCTAAATACCTATTTTTAAGCCCTATGACAAAGAAAGTATTACTACATAAAGTTATAGAAGATAAAACCATTGTTTGGTTCGAAAATAGAAACGAATATGTAATCTTCGAAAATACAACTGCAGACATTCTTAAAAGAATAAACAAAGGGATTTCTACCAAAGAAATTGCTGCTGCTTTATCTAAAAAACTGAGTGTGCCTATAGATAAAACCATCGATTTTATATTAGATTTAGAACATAAAATTAATGACCCTAAAAAAATTAATAATCTAGAATTAGTAAATGATTATAGAGATATAAAAAAACCATCCACCTATAATTTTATTAAATATTATAAAATAAATAATATCATATGTAAAGTTTCTTACTTAAACGAAATGGAGCTTTCTTATGTTCATCCCAAATTTTCTCATTTAGAAGTTGATCTTGTTAAAGAATTTAATCATGAATTTGAAGTTTTTATCCATCATAATTATATATTTCTTTATGTAAACAAAAAGCTAATTGGTTCTTGGAGCAGCAAAGATGTTCATTATTTTCAGGGTAAGTTTTCTATGGAACTTATTCAGAAAATTCATCAAAAAGAAGAAGATAAATGGCTGGGTGTTTTTCATGCATCTGCGATTAGTAATGGTAAAAAATCGATGTTGTTTTTAGGCGATTCTGGTAATGGAAAAAGTACATCTTTGGCCCTTTTACAGGCAAATGGTTTTACTTGTTTGGCTGATGATTTTGTACCTGTTGATGCAAAAAAACAAGAAGTGTATAGTTTTCCTGCAGCAATTTCTATCAAAAAAAATAGTTTAAAAACGTTGCTACCTATTTATCCAGAATTAGAAACAACTGCTGAATACAATTTTACAAGATTGAATAAAATTGTACGTTATTTAAAACCTAATAACGCTGATTTTTTTGCTCATTTACCTTGTAACGATTTAATTTTTATCAAATATGAAAAGGATAGCGAATTAATTTGTTCAAAAATTTCTAATCTTGAAGCCTTTCAACAACTTGTTCCAGATTCTTGGCTATCACCCATAAAAGAGAATGCACAAACTTTTTTAGATTGGTTTGAGAACTTAAATTGTTATCAATTAACCTATTCTAAAAACGTTGAAATGATTAAAACAGTTTCTGAAATCTTTAATAATGACTTATAAAGAAACCCTATTTTTTATTGGTAAATGTTTAACTGTTAATTATAATCTTACTACTAAAATTAGTATTGAAAAAGAGTTAAAAACCGCTACTATTGATTGGGATTCTGTTGTTAAATTAAGCACAAGCCATTACGTTTTCCCTGCTTTATATTGTAATTTTAAAAAAGCAGATTTCTTGCATTACTTGCCACAAGATTTAGTAGACTATATGGAATATATTACCCATTTAAATCGTGAAAGAAATAAGGAAATAATTGAACAGACAAAAGAAATAAATGAGCTTTTATCAGCTAGCAACATCACTCCTATTTTCTTAAAAGGTACAGGGAATTTATTGGAAGGTTTATATGATGACATTGCTGAACGAATGTTGGGTGATATAGATATATTAATAAAAAAGGAAGATTGCAATCGTGCTTTTGAAATATTACAAAAAAACAACTATACAAAAGTATTGCCTGTTTTATTTGAGGATCATAGACATCTGCCAAGAATAATAAATCCTAATAAAATTGCTGCTATGGAAATTCATAGAGAAATGCTTTTAATTGAAAAAAGCAAGTATTTTAACTATGAAAGTATAAAAGATTCTTTAAAACATGATATTAATAATAACTGTTACGTTTTATCAGATGAAAATAAAATTAAATTAACCATTTATTCGAAGCTCATAAATGATAAAGAATATATTCTTAAAAGAATTACGTTAAGAGCAGCGTACGATTTTTTTTTAGTAGCAAGTAAATCTTCAAATACACTGTACTTGCATGACGAAAATCTTGGAAAAGAACTAAATGCAGGTGTTGAGGTTTATAATTTTATATTACCTAATTCTAAAAATGTTAGTTTCGATTCAAATAAACAATCAAAACTTCATCTCAAAAGATGCTTAAAAGCTGCAGATAGATCTTTCTACAGTGTTAAGTATTACCAATTCATACTTTTACTTCTAAAATTAGAATTTAATACGAAATTTATATTCAAATCGTTTTTTAATAAATCGTATATGAAATTTATTTTATCTCGATTATTTCGACATGAAAAATAAAAGAAAAAATTGGTATTAAATAAGCTCCTTCACTTCTTCAAAATTCAAACCTCCATAATTACCAGAACTCATTAAAACAACAGCCGTTTTTTCTAGATTTTCAGAAAATAAAAAGTCCTTAAATTCTTGCGGATTTGTATAAATAATCAAATCTTCTCTCTCAAAAGAACTAGCAATTTGCTCTTTGGTAACTTCTTCTAATTGCTTAATTTTTACAGCATGAGGTGAATAAAAAACAACAGCTTTATCCGCAAAATCCAAAGCACCTTTGTATTCTGCTAAAAATTCTGCATTTAAACTAGAATAAGTATGCAATTCTAAACAAGCTAAAACTGTTCTCTCTTCATATTGTTCTTTCACAGCTTTTGTGGTTGCAGCTACTTTACTAGGACTGTGAGCAAAATCTTTAAAAATTACAGTTGAATTATTCTCAACAATTTTCTCCAAACGTTTGCTTGCGCCTTTAAAACTAGCAATCGCTTCATAAAAATCGTCTTCATCAATTCCCATATGTTGACAAATCCACTTTGCACCTGCTAAATTTTGTAAGTTGTGTTTCCCAAAAATTTCTAAAGGCAAGTTGCCCTCTTCAGTTTCTAAATACGTAATTCCGTTTTCTATAAAATGATTTGGAGTTAGATAAGGATACTTTTTAATATGATTTTCAGATGATTCTACAATCTCTTTTACATGCTCATCTTCGACATTATACACCATACTTCCTCCATTAATCATAGAATCTGTAAAGATTTTAAATTGCTCTTTATAGTTTTCGAAAGTTGGAAAAACATTAATATGATCCCAAGCAATACCACTTAAAAGCGCAATATTTGGTTTGTACAAATGAAATTTTGGTCGCATATCAATTGGAGAACTCAAATATTCATCGCCTTCTAAAACCATAAAATCGTTTTCTTTGGTTAAATGCACCATGGTTTCAAAACCCTCTAATTGCGCACCAACCATGTAATCTACTTCTTTTTCATGATAATTTAACACATGTAAAATCATAGAAGTAATGGTAGTTTTTCCATGAGAACCACCAATTACAACTCGCGTTTTGTTTTTTGCTTGTTCAAATAAAAACTCTGGATAAGAATAAATTTTCAAGCCTAATTCTTGCGCTTTTAATAATTCTGGATTGTCTTTTTTTGCATGCATGCCAAGAATGATAACATCTAAATCCGATGAAATTTTCTCTGGATACCAGCCAAATTCTTTAGGTAGCAACCCATATTTTTCTAATCGAGATTTTGATGGATTGTGAATGGTATCATCACTTCCAAAAACTTGGTATCCTTTTTGGTGTAAAGCAATTGCCAAATTGTGCATTGCACTGCCTCCAATTGCTATAAAATGAATGTTCATAAGTAAAATTATAAGAAGTAAAAATACAAAAGCTTTGCACAATATTAATTATCTTTAGAATGAAACTCGATTAAAAAATACGTTTACTAACTGAAATGACTAGTTTACTAATTCTAGGTTGTTATAAACCCTCTTTTTTACTTGTTTTACAGCATAAAATTAATTCACTATGAAAAAATATACAACATCATTAATTTTAATAATTCTACTTTCTCTCACAACGAATGCTCAAAATAAGTTTGATGAACTTTGGACCCAAGCAGAAAAATTAGAAGTGGATGGTTTGTCAAAATCTGCATTAGAAATTGTTGAAAAAATTTACACACAAGCAACAGAAACCAACACCCCACCTCAAATTATAAAATCCCTTTTTTATAAAAGCAAATTTGTGTTGATTTTAGAAGAAGAGGCACAATTAAAAGTGATTGAGAACTTCAAAAGTCAGATTGCGAAAAGTAGTTTTCCAACAAAAAATGTGTTGCAAAATATATTGGCAAATTTATATTGGCAGTATTTTAATCAAAATAGATATCAATTTTACAACCGAACCAAAACAGATACTTCGTCAAGCTCAGCATTAAAAAATGATGATTTTAGGACTTGGGATTTAGATACGTTGTTCCAAGAAATTCAAACCTACTTCAAAGCATCTTTAGAAGAAGAACATCAACTGCAAGAAATTGAAATCGAAAAGTTTTCTGAGATATTGAATCTTCAAAAAACGACTAAAACATTCAGCCCAACATTGTTTGACTTTTTAGCAAATAATGCTTTGACTTTTTACAAAACTTCAGAAAACTCCATCACAAAACCTGCGTATCAATTTCAAATAGATTCTCCAGATTTTTTAAAGGATGCTGATACATTTAGTAATATTTCTATGCAATCTAAAGACAGTTTGTCTTTGCAACTAAATGCATTAAAAATCTATCAAAAATTAGTGTGTTTTCATATTACCAATGGCACTAAAAATGCACTTGCAAATATTGATATTGAA
>NZ_JBASWY010000010.1:0-1738 GCF_049276715.1 Polaribacter sp. | reverse complement strand
CTGTGCAGAAGCTTCTTATTTTTGAAGTTCAACTGAATCAATCGCGGATTTTACCCGCCGTGCCCAACATTTGATAAGTTGCAGGTCCAGATCGGTGCCACCATCGGAGGCGAGCCTTTGATGAGAGATTCTCTTGTAGGTGAGCTTAAACTTTTCATCCAGGTAAGACTTTGGCCAAGTCAGAGACCCCTTTACCAGTTTTCTCGCTATCTCGGAGATCCGCTCGTTCCAATCAGAACCTACACCTCGTTGTTTAATCAGCAGTGTTGATAACTGGTTTCTGCCATCCGAGGTATCTACTTCGATCAACGCGTAAACCGAAGAACCTTGGCTGATCAATTGAAAGTAAAGACAACGAGGGTTCCCGTCTGCGAGGAGACTCTTAGAATAGCCTTTGATTCGCGGCAATTTTCGAATTTCTCGATGGACGTTTTGGTATCCAAACTCGCGAATCAGCTCATCCAACATCGCTTCAAAGGTCTCGAATTTACCGGTATACAGCGGGGTATCGAGACTTTTGTCGTCTAGCCCATCATAATCAGCAGCGGCTCGTGTACCGTAAATACTAGCCTCATCGACACTTACGTCTAAACCATCGGTGTCTTTTGGCAGGTCTGAATGAGCTCCCTCTTGACTGTTACCTCCTACTGATCTGCGCTTCTTCCCGGAACGGGTAGTTTGAATTGGGTTAATGAATTCAAAAGCTACAGCAGGAACATCTATCTTGAGTTCCAAATGATCAGACGCGGGAGTATTTTCGTCATCGATGTCGGCTATAGGTTCTGACGAATATTTAGACTTAGGGCCCACTCCCCCCGCTGAACGCTTATCGGCGAATCGCGGGTCGAAAAAAACAACTCTTTTTGGACAGTCGCACTTCAGTTTAGCAATGCTATCGATTTCGTACACAAAATAAGCATTTCGACTCTTGTCGAAATGCCCGCGAAGCGCTAGCTCAACACCGACAAGCCGCGGGGGCTGAAACTGGAAAGACCAAACACGATAGTTATTTTTGTCATACCCATTCTTAATCTGAAGCTGAGCTATGCTGTCGAATGACCTGCGAGCATCGTCATCTAACAAGATCCAAGCCAAGAGCCGTCGTAGCGCATGATCGCCTCTCACGTAATCTGGCAAGTTGCAAGTTGGCATGATGTTAACAGTTGCTTCACCCTGCTCGCTGACGCCCTGGAGATCAAACTCCTGTGAAAGGCTATTAGGTATCAGTGATAATCGGGCTAAGTAGCCATGATGGAAAAACAGAACCCGGGCTAACTCAAGCTGTGGAAGATAGTAGTGTTTGCTTTGGTGTTTAAACACAAAACACAGCTGCCGCTTGTCTTCCTGCTCACTGACTCGCGGTATCGGACACTTATCGATGGGCTCAATACGCCAGTTGCGAGTGTCATCAATTATTACTTTCGATTTGTAGCCGGCAGAATGCGGCTGCTTGGTAGCATTCAGTACCCTGCGTCTGGCAAGTATCGGGATGTGAGATACACCAAAGCTTTTTTTCGTTTGCTCGGGATCAAGAGTTACTGCGATTTTCCAGTCTGAGCGGCCTTGTGCACGGGATAAAGACCCAATTGCGAAAATTCGGCTATTTTCGAGGACACCTTTGAACTTCATATCTTGTACACACCAGGGTCTCTAAAAACTGTCGAGCCAGTAGCGTTAGTCTCTCATCACTCAGCCTGGCTAGCCGAAGCAGACGCCACCGTGGAGGATGGTCATATAG
>NZ_JBASWY010000009.1:0-180031 GCF_049276715.1 Polaribacter sp. | reverse complement strand
CTTTTAATGCAAAAATTAAAGCTTTTAGAGCACAATTTAGAGGGGTTAGGAATATAGAATTCTTCCTTTTTAGATTCACAAATATTTTCGCCTAAATATCAAATCCCACAACTTTATGACTTGATCCGTTTAAATTTCAAATTTTAATTAGCTAACATTTCTGGAGTAGCAACCGTTCTAAAACCCATATGATCCGAACCAGAATCAATAGCAACCCCCATTTTAGCAGATATTCTAAAACTAGCACAATAAGAAGCATGGCATAAAAAAGAACCACCTTTCATTACATGCTCCACTTGGTAAGGATTGCTTGGGCTATAAGATTCTTTTGCTCCTTTCGGATTTAAAAGCGTTTCAGAAGTATCTAATCCAGCATAATAATTTACATTAAATAAATCGCTCGTAATTTCCCAGACATTTCCTAACATATCATATAACCCAACACTATTTGGAGGATACGATTTTACTGCGGATATAAACTCAAAACCATCTTGTGATTCATTTTTTGTCGGAAAAACTCCCTGCCAAGTATTTGCATTACTATTTAAAATTTCTGCATTATTGCCCCAAGTAAAAATGGCATCTGTGTTGTTTCCTTGAGCTGCAGATTCCCATTCTGCCTCAGTTGGCAAGCGTCTGTTCGCCCATTTGCAATAAGCTAATGCATCTTCTAAAGCAATATGCACCACAGGATAATTGTCTTTACCCTCAATGTTAGATTCAGGTCCTTCAGGATGTTGCCAATTAGCACCAATTTTCCAAGTCCACCATTGTTGATAATTATCCATATTAACTAAAGCATTTACACTTTTATTAAAAATTAAACTTCCAGGTTGCAGAATAGAATCGTGAGGTTTTGGAGTTCCAGGTGGCACTTGACTTTTCATTTCTTCCCAATCTATTTGTCGTTCAGCAACAGTTACATATTTAGTATCGTCGACAAATTTTTTAAACTGTTTGTTGGTAACCTCTGTAGCATCAATATAAAAACCATCCACAGTAACTTGATGTGCAGGTTTTTCTCTTGGCATTGCGTACTTGTCGCTTTCTTTTGCACCTTGTAAAAAGGTTTTAGTACCCACCCAAACCATATTCTCAGGAGTCTCTGGTTTGTTTTTATTGATAATTAAACCGTCTTTCTTTGTTTCTTTTTTACATTGGATAAAAGCGAATGAAATTAAAAACAGCACAAGAAAAAAAGAGTTGTATTTTTTATTTGAAGGATAAAACATGATATAATTTTAAAGAACGATAAAAATAATAATTTATTCAAATTTATACAGTAATTAATTAACATATATAACACGTGAATATTCCTGTTTATAGATTCATTTTAATCATAAATAATTGCATTTTATTTATCAATTTAATTTATTTATTAAATTTTAAATAATAAAATTCTATTTTATTAAAGTATTTGTAAAAATTTATTATTTTTATTTATAATATTTGTGTAGATAAATTAAATCTTTAGATTTGCTTATCAAACAAAGAAATTTAAAATGTTAAACATCAATTTTACAAGTTTCTATTTTTACTTTTATTTTTTCAATAAAAGTAGAGACTTTGTATGCTGTTAACAAAAACATATAAAATATAAAGTCTCGAATTTACTTCGAGGCTTTTTTTTTGATATTAAAAAATGAATAAAATTATAGCTATACAAGGAGCAGAAGGCTCAAATCATCATAAAGTTGCGCGCGACTTTTATGGAGAAACCATAGCACTTAAAGAGTGTATGTCTTTCGATTCTTTAGTAGATTGCTTGTTAGACAAATCTGCTACGCAAGGTGTCATGGCTTTAGAGAATACAATTGCGGGTTCAATCATTCCTAATTATGCTTTAATTGATAACAATGATTTGCATATTATTGGGGAAGAGTATTTAAATATTCACCATCATTTAATGGCTTTAAAAGGTCAAGAAATAAAAGATATTAAAGAGGTTTGGTCTCATCCAATGGCATTGTTACAGTGTAAGGAGTTCTTTAAAAAATATCCTCATATTAAATTGGTAGAAGATGTAGACACAGCAGAAGTTGCCAAAAGAATTGCTAAACAAAACTTACATGGTATTGCTGCAATTGCTCCAAAAATTGCTGCTGATATTTTTGGATTGACAGTTTTAGAAGACGAAATTCAAACCATCAAAGACAATTCAACTCGTTTTGTAATTATACAAACTGAAAAGCCAGAGGTTGATGAAACCGTTAACAAAGCATCTATAAAATTTCAATTAAGTCATAAAAGAGGCAGTTTAGCAGCCATTTTAAATGCAATGAGCGATTGCAAAATGAATTTAACTAAAATACAATCTTTACCAGTTATAGATACTCCTTGGAAATATTCCTTTTTTGTTGATGTTACTTTTGATGAATATAATGATTACAAAAAAGCAATTTCACTCATAGAAATTATGGCAGAAGATTTTAAAGTATTAGGGGTTTTTAAAAACGCGAGAATATGATTAAAGCCGCAAAAAGATTAGACACAGTTCAAGAATATTATTTTTCTATTAAATTAAGAGAAGTTAGAAGTTTATTGGCTGCAGGAAAACCAATTATTAATATGGGGATTGGCTCTCCAGATTTACAACCACCAGTAAAAGTTTTAGAAGCAATTTCTAATAGTTTGGGTGATGCAAATGCACATAAATATCAATCTTACCAAGGTTTACCAGAACTAAGAAATGCAATCGCTAGCTTTTATAAAAGTAAGTATTCTGTTGATGCAAATCCAGAAAATGAGATTTTACCATTAATGGGAAGCAAAGAAGGAATTATGCATATTTCTATGGCTTTTTTAAATGAAGGCGATAAAGTATTAATTCCAAATCCTGGGTATCCAACCTATACTTCTGTAACAAAATTAGTAGGTGCAGAACCTTTATTTTATCATTTAAGTGATGAACATTATTGGCAACCAAACTATACTAAATTAGAGAAATTAGATTTAAGTGATGTAAAAATAATGTGGGTAAATTATCCTCACATGCCAACAGGAACAAATGCCAATTTAGAAACCTTTGAAAAGTTGATTGCTTTCGGGAAAAAGCATAATATTTTAATCATCAATGATAATCCTTATAGTTTTATTTTAAACGATAATCCTATTAGTATTTTACAAGTTGATGGTGCAAAAGAGGTTGCTTTAGAACTAAATTCCCTAAGCAAAACGTTTAATATGGCTGGCTGGAGAGTAGGAATGTTGTTGGGCAATGCAACCTATATCAACGAAGTTTTAAAAGTAAAATCGAATATGGATTCTGGCATGTTTTATGGAATTCAAAAAGGAGCAATTGAGGCTTTACAATTATCTAATGATTGGTTTACAACACAAAATAAAATTTACGAAGAACGAAGAAATTTAGTTTGGCAATTGGCAGATAAATTAAATTGTACCTATGATAAAAATGCAACAGGTTTATTTGTTTGGGCAAAAATACCTGAAGGAAAAAAATCTGAAGAAGTTACAGATGCGATTTTATACAACAAAGATATTTTTATTACACCAGGAACGGTTTTTGGTTCTCAAGGAGAAGGATACATTCGTTTTTCATTGTGTGTAACATCTGAAATAATTAAGGAAGCAATTAGTAGATTTGAATAAAGAGTTAGTAGTTTTCAGTTACAGTTGGCCGTGAGTTAGATTATGGAAAAGTTTGAAAAATTGAAGAAAAAAATATAAAATCAATAAAATCCCCTTTCCTTCGGAAAGGGTTAGGGATAGGATTATGAGAAATATATACATGATAGGAATTGGTTTAATTGGTGGTAGTTTTGCTATCGATATTAAAAAACACAATCCAAATGTTGTCATTCACGGAATTAGTAGAAAAGATGAAACTTTAAACGAAGCTCTAGAATTAAAGCTAATAGATAAAAAGGCAACTTTAGATGATTTAGAAAATGCTGATTTGGTAATTGTCTCCATTCCTGTAGATGCAACTGTGCAATTATTACCAACTATTTTAGATAAAATATCTGACACTACTTTAGTAATTGATGCTGGATCTACAAAAGAAGAAATTTGTAAGGTAGTTGAACATCATCCAAAAAGAAGAAATTTTTTAGCCTGTCATCCAATTGCAGGTACTGAAAATTCTGGACCTTCTGCAGCAATTTCTGGCTTATATAAAGGGAAAACAAACATTATTTGCGAAGTAGAAAAAACAACTTTTAAGCTACAAGAAAAAGCATTGCTACTTTTTACAGATCTTGGAATGCGTATTCGTTACATGGATGCAGTTTCGCATGATAAACATATTGCGTATGTTTCGCATTTATCGCACATTAGCGCATTTATGTTAGGTAAAACTGTAATCAATAAAGAAAAAAACGAACGCGATATTTTTGATATGGCAGGTTCAGGTTTTGCGTCTACAGTTCGTTTGGCAAAAAGTTCGCCAGCAATGTGGACACCCATTTTTAAACAGAATAAAGAAAACGTTATTGAAACATTAGAGGAATACATTAGCAATTTACAACATTTTAAAAAGCTGATGCAAGAAGATGATTTCCAGGAAATTTATAAAGAAATGGAAAATACAAATCATATAAAACAAATTTTAAACGGCATAAAATAAAAGCCAAAACAAGTAGAAAAGAATGAAGAATACAAAAGAATTAAGAACATGGTTGGATGATATGAAATTAGATCATCCTCTAGTAATAGCAGGGCCTTGTAGTGCAGAAACTGAAGAACAAGTTTTAAAAATTGCACACGAATTAAAAGATTCTGATGTAAACTATTTTAGAGCAGGTATCTGGAAACCAAGAACAAGACCAGGAATGTTTGAAGGTGTTGGAGAAATTGGTTTACGTTGGTTAAAAAAAGTAAAAGAAGAAACAGGCATGAAAACCTGTACAGAGGTTGCAAATGCAGCTCATGTTAAATTAGCTATTGAAAATGATGTTGATTTATTATGGATTGGTGCACGTTCTACAGTATCGCCATTTATTATGCAAGAAATTGCAGATGCCTTGCAAGGAACAGATAAAATAGTATTGGTTAAAAATCCTGTAAACCCAGATTTAGCCCTTTGGTTAGGAGGTATTGAGAGATTATACACAGCAAATATTAAAAATTTAGGAGCAATTCATAGAGGTTTTTCTACCTACGAAAAAACAAAATATAGAAATATTCCAGAATGGCAATTGGCAATTGAATTTCAAAATCGCTTTCCAGATTTACCATTAATTTGCGATCCTTCGCATATTACAGGAAACAGAGAAATGATTTTTGACGTTTCGCAAACGGCTCTAGATTTAAATTTCGATGGTTTAATGATAGAAACTCATTTCGATCCAGATAATGCTTGGTCTGATGCTGCACAGCAAGTTACACCAGCAAAATTGAAGCAGATTATGGACGATTTAAAAATTAGAAAAGAAACCAATACAGAAGCAGAATACCAAAGTTCTTTAGACAATTTACGTGCGCAAATTAACGTTGCAGACGCACAATTATTAGAAACTTTAGGAAAACGAATGAAAATTGCAGATCAAATAGGAGCCTTAAAGAAAGACAAAAATGTAGCTGTTTTACAATCGAAACGTTGGAACGAAATTCTTGGAAATATGATTTTAGAAGGTGAAAGCAAAGGTTTAAGTGAAGAGTTTATTTTAAAAATGTTCAAGGCTATTCATCAAGAATCTATCAATCATCAAGAAAAAATTATTAACGGATAGTATTTGGGCGTTACCAAGCAAAAAAGCTTGGTCAGGCTTTTCACTATATCTTTTTTCTGAGTTCGAGTGAATTTGCGAAAAGCAAATTCACTCGAACTCAGAAAAAAGGATGTCGTTTCAATCCTTAACGCATATTGCAAGTCTAAAAAGTAAGTTCTTAAAACTAGCTTTTTATAAAACAAAATCTCACAGATTTCAAAATCTATGAGGTTTTGTTTTTTGGTTTAAAATATCACTTAGAGTGAAATTTCTTTTTCAGAAACTTTTATCGAGAAGTTTTTCATCCATTTAAAAAGTTCTCGATACAATTTTCTCTTAAAATCGAAAATCACTCGAACTGACATTATCATTATTAATGAAAATTCTGCATCTTTGTATTAATGACAGGAACAGTTTATAAATCTACAGGAAGTTGGTATCAAGTAAAATCTACTGATGGCGATTTTCATAAATGTAGAATCAAAGGAAAATTTAGAATCAAAGACATAAAAAGCACCAACCCAATTGCAGTTGGCGATAAAGTAGTGTTCGATTTAGAGAAAAAAGGTGATGAAGAAACTGGGGTTATTAAAACCATTTTAGATAGAGATAACTTTATCGTCAGAAAATCTGTAAATCTTTCCAAACAAACCCATATTATTGCTGCAAATGTAGATCAGGTTTTTTTGTTAATCACCATAAACAATCCACCAACATTTACCACTTTTATCGATCGTTTTTTAGTGTCTACAAGAGCTTACAGAATAGATACTATTTTGGTTTTTAATAAAATAGATTCTTACGAAATAGAAGAAAGAGCAGAAATTTTATACTTAAAAGATATTTACGAGGCTATTGGCTACAGATGTGTAGAAGTATCATCAACCGAAAATAAAAACGTAGATAAAATTAAAGAAATGATGCTTGGAAAGACTTCTATGTTTGTTGGGCATTCAGGAGTTGGAAAAACAACGTTGGTAAATGCCATTGAACCTGCTTTAAATCTAAAAACAAAACAAATTTCTGAACAACATAAACAAGGGCAACATACTACAACTTTTGCAGAAATGTTCGATTTAAGGTTCGATGCTCGAATTATAGATACTCCAGGTATTAAAGGTTTTGGAGTTGTAGATATAGATAAATATGAATTGGGAGATTATTTTCCAGAATTTTTTGCCTTAAAACAAGATTGTAAATTTAATAATTGCATCCATACAAAAGAACCGAATTGTGTTGTAAAAGAAGCTTTAGAAGAAGGTAAAGTTTCTTGGTCGCGTTATAAAAGTTATCTGCAAATTCTGGAAGGAGAAGAAGAATCAGAACATTTTAGAACCGATATTTGGAACGAAGAAGAGGATCTCCTTTAATTCCCAAAAAGCTGAATTAACCTCAAAAAATAAAGAGCATGAGTTTCCTTTCCTTTGGAAAGGATTAAGGATAGGAATATGAAAATAGTAATTCAAAGAGTAAGTTCTGCAAGTGTAACTATTAACGCTATAAAAGTTGCAAACATCCAAAAAGGATTGTTAATTCTTTTAGGAATTGTTGCTGATGATGCTCAAGATGATATCGATTTTCTAGTTAGAAAAACAGCCAATCTTAGAATTTTTAATGATGAAAACGAAGTGATGAATAATTCATTACTCGATGTTAATGGAGAAGTAATTGTAGTGAGTCAGTTTACTTTGCATGCAGCTACCAAAAAGGGAAATAGACCCAGTTATATAAAAGCGGCAAAACCAGAAATAGCCATTCCTTTGTATAAAAGCTTTGTATCATCTTTGGAAAAAGAGTTGAATAAAAAAGTGCAAACAGGCGAATTTGGAGCAGATATGAAAGTAGAACTTTTAAATGATGGACCTGTAACCATCATCATCGATTCTAAAAATAAAGAGTAATTTTTATGTTTTTTTATGATGCACATACACATACTTTTTCTTTAGAAAAAAATACTTTTTCGATTGTAAATACCTATCCAGATTCAACTAATTTTTCAAATCCATTTTCAATTGGTATCCATCCTTGGTTCATCAATCAAAATAAAATTGATGAAGAATTGTTAATTATTCAAGAAAAACTAAAACTCGAAAACTGTTTTGCAATAGGCGAATGTGGCTTGGATAAAATCATAAAAACAGATTTTGAACTTCAAAAAGAAGTTTTTAAAAAGCAAGTTCACTTATCAGAAAAATATCAAAAACCATTAATTATTCATTGTGTAAAAGCGCATCAAGAAATTATCGAAATTAAAAAAGAGATCAACCCAAATCAAATTTGGATTTTACATGGTTTCAACAAAAATCTTCAAATTGCAGAAAGTCTGCTTAAAAACGGAATTATTTTATCATTTGGAGAAGAAATCATCAATAATAAAAAATTGCAAGAAGTGGTTTCTAAAATTCCAATTTCATCAATTTTAGTAGAAACTGATACTTCTGAATTAGCTATTGAAAAGTTTTATGAGAAAATATCAGAGGTGAAAAACATCAATTTAAAAGATTTACAAACAGAAATAAAACAAAATTTTAAAAACATATTTAAAAAATGAGTTGGTTAGAACGTACAGAATTGTTGGTGCAAAAAGAAGGTTTAGAAAAACTACAAAATGCCAATATTTTAATTATTGGTTTGGGTGGAGTTGGCTCTTTTGCAGCAGAATTTATTGCAAGAGCAGGAATTGGAAAAATGACCATTGTAGATGGTGATGTTTTTGATGTTACCAATAAAAACAGACAATTACCAGCCTTAGATTCTACCATAGGAAAACCGAAAGCGAAGGTTTTAGAAGCCAGATTAAAAGACATAAATGCTGAATTAGAATTAACAGTTTTAGAAGAATTTATATCTCCAGAACGTGCTTTAGCAATTGTAACCAATGAGTTTGATTATGTGCTAGATTGTATAGATAGTATTACTCCAAAACTAAATTTATTAATTGCTGCAAAACGTAAAAAAGTAAAGTTAATAAGTTCTATGGGTGCAGGAGGTAAGCTAGATGCAACCAAAATAAAAGTTACAGACATTGGTAAAACTCGCAATTGTAAAATGGCAAAATTTTTAAGAAAAAGATTAAAGAAAGTAGGCATTACAAAAGGGATTAAAGCTGTTTATTCCGAAGAAATTCAAATTCCAGAAAGTTTAAAAACAACCGATGGAAAAAATTATAAAAAATCTTTTTATGGCACCATAAGCTATATGCCTGCTGCTTTTGGGTTACAAGCTGCTGCTCATGTTATTAATTATTTGTTAAAAAAGTAAAAAATAGTTTCCTTGGAAAATAATTTACCATATATTTGCCATGGAAAATAAATTATAAAAACATTAAATTTACATAGACATGAAAAAATCGATTATTACATTATTAGTATTAGCAGCTGTATTTACGGCATTTAAAAGTCCAAAAAAAGAAAGTGTAGTTTTAAACGACGCAATTAAAATCAGTAAAACTTCTACAGAGGACAATGTTGATGTAACTGCATCTATCTTAACTTGGAAAGGATCTAAACCAACAGGTTCTCATGATGGAACAGTTGCTTTAAAAAGCGGAAATTTAGAGATGAAAAATGGTTCTTTAATAGGAGGTGTATTTGTAGTAGATTTAAATACCATTAAAAATTTAGACATGGAAGGTTCTGGAGGAGCAGATAAAATTGTTGGTCATTTAAAAGGGGCCGATTTTTTTGATGTAGCGAAATACCCAACTTCTACATTTACAATTACAAGTGTTAAAAACAACGATTCGAATTTAGCAGTTACAGGTAATTTACAGATTAAAGATGTAACAAAAAGCATTACAATACCTGCAACAATTACTACAGAAGATGGTGTAATCACTTTTAAAAGCGAAACCTTTAATGTAAATAGAGCAGATTTTAATGTAAAATATGGTTCTAAATCTTTCTTCGATAATTTAAAAGATAAATTTATTGATGATATGATGGAGTTTTCTTTTACTGTAAAAACAAAAGCATAATAAATATTAATATTAACTAAAAAACAGATAACTATGAAAAATAATAAAGCAAACAGACCTTGTGGATGTGGAAATACTGCAAACCCAGATGGATATTGTGATGGATCACATTTAAATAAATAGTATTTAAAATTTAAAACCCAAAACTTTTTAGTTTTGGGTTTTTTTTATATTTTGGGGAACTTATAAAGTTGCTATGTTCTCCCAAAAAAAAATAATTTTTTTAATATCTATTTTTGTTTTCTCTTTAAATGTTTTAGGGCAGAATAACGAATTAATTGCGTTGCTTATACCTTCTGAACTTATAGAAGATGCCAATGCTGTGGTTAGAAATAGCTCAGTAGAAATTACAATTGAAGATGTAGATAAAATGGTTGTTACTAAAAGAGAAGTAGTAACCGTTTTAAATAAACTCGGTAACTCAGATGCAAGAATTGTAGAAAGCTACGATGATGACACAAAAATAACTGACCTATCTGCTATTATTTACGATGCATTTGGAAATGAAATAAAAAAATATAAAGAAAGAGATTTCTTAGACGTAAGTGCTGTAGATGGTGGAACTTTATACTCAGACTCTAGAGTAAAATATGTAGATTATAATCCAGTATCTTATCCTTATACTTTGGTTTTTGAATCTACTTATAAGACTTCCTCAACTGGTTTTATTCCATCTTGGTTTCCTGTAAATGGCTATTATGTTTCTGTGGAAAAAAGTAGTTACAAAATTCATAATCCGAATGCAATTTCTTGGAGGAAAAAAGAGGCTAATTTTAAAGGTTTTAATATCGAAAAAAGCGAATCTGAAACAGAATTGGTGTATACAATTAAAAATCAAAAGGCTTTCGAATATGAAAATAGTTCACTTTCTTCGAGAGATTTTTTACCAATGCTAAAAATGGCATTAGATAAGTTTACATTAAAAGGGGTTTATGGAGAAGCAAATAACTGGAAAGAATTTGGCAAATGGATGCATAAATCTTTATTGGAAGGCAGAGATATTATAGATGAAACTACTAAAAAAGAGATTTTAGATTTAGTTAAAGATGCTAAAAGTTCTTTAGAAAAAGCCAAAATTATTTACCAGTTTATGCAAAATAAAACACGTTACATAAGCGTGCAAGTGGGTATTGGTGGTTGGGAGCCAATAGCAGCAAATTTAGTTGATGAAGTAGGTTATGGAGATTGTAAAGGTCTAGCAAATTACACAAAAGCATTGTTAGATGTGGTAGGTGTTACAGCTTATTATACAGTAGTTTATGCTCAAGAAAAAAGAAATTTAGACAAAGGGTTTGCATCAATTCAGGGGAATCATGTTATAATAAATTTACCAAATAATGGTAAAGATATTTGGTTAGAATGTACAAGCCAAACTGCACCTTTTGGTTTTTTAGGAGATTTTACAGACGATAGAGATGTTTTAGTAATAACGCCAGAAGGAGGTATTATAAAACATACAACACAATATAAAGATGATGTAAATCTTCAAACTACAAAAGCAGATATAACTTTAACAGATACTGGTGATGTAAATGCAAGTTTAGATATAGTTTCTAAAGGAACTCAATATGATGATAAATATTACTTAGTAGATTTTACAGAAGAAGAATTATTTAAAAACTACAAATCTAGAGTTTGGAGTTACAATAACAATTTAGAAATAAATACTTATAAACTTACGAATAATAAAGATGAAGTTGAATTTACTGAGAATTTAAACATCACCATAAAAGACTATGCTACTATAAACGAAAACGAATATTTATTTAGAGTAAATGTTTTTAACAATAATAACTTCGTTCCTAAAAGGTACAGAAACAGAGTTTTACCTTTAAAAATTGATAGAGGTTTTAAAGATGTAGATGAGTACAAAATAAATCTTCCTATTAAATATAACATCACTTCTTTGCCAGAAAATACAGAGTTGGAAACTAAATTCGGAGTCTATAAAATTAGTTTTGAAAAATTAAATGATACTTCTTTTATTTATAAAAGAGAATTATCAATTAAAGAAGGTACACATTCAAAAGAAGATTATGATGAATATCGAGATTTTAGAAAAAAAGTAGCCAAATTAGAAAACATAAGAATAGCCATTACAAAAAAATAAAAGTTATGAAGAAAATAATATTTGCATTATCAATATGTATTGCAACTTGTACAGTTGCTCAAGATTATAAATTCGGTAAAGTTTCAGAAGAAGAAGTTTCAGAGAAATTTTATCCATTAGATTCTACAGCAGATGCTGCTTATCTATATAAATATAGAAGAACTTACATGGATTATTCTCAAAATGTAGGTTTTCAATTGATAACAGATGTGCATCACAGAATTAAAATATACACCAAAGAGGGGTTTGATTATGCAACAAAATCCATTTTCTTTTACGATCCAGATAAAGGAAGTTCAGAATCTGTAAAAGGGATTAAAGGCTATACTTTTTACATTGAAAACGGAAAATTAGAAAGTGAAAAATTGTCTAAAGATGGTATTTTTAAAGAAGAATTAAACGACTTTAACAGCAGTTATAAAATTACAATGCCCAAAATTGGTGAAGGTTGTGTAATTGAGTTTAAGTACACAATTGTTTCTCCTTATGAAAAATATATAGAAGATGTAGAGTTTCAAAAAGCGATACCCATAAAAAAATTAGAATGTAAAATTGAATATGCAGAGTTTTATGTGTTTAACAAAACTAGCAAAGGTTTTCATACAGTGCCCATGAAAACCGATTCTAGAAGTAATATAATTGGAAGTACAAGTTTTAGAACCAATATATTTTCTTTTGATGACGAAAATATACCAGCTTTAAAAAATAACGAACCTTATGTTGCTAACATTAATAATTACAGAGGAGGTATGAAATTTGAAATTTCTCAAACTAATTTTCTAGCTATTGGTGGTGAATTTAAAAACTATGCTACTTCTTGGGAAAACATTAGTAAAGAAATTTTTAAGTCTCAAAGCTTTGGAGAAGAACTTGAAAAAACTAGCTATTTTAAAGACGATTTAGAGAAAATACTTGCTGTAGCAAAAACAGATGATGATAAAATAAATGCTATTTTTCAATTCGTAAAAAAGAAAGTAAAATGGAATGGTTCTTATGGTAAATATACAAGTAAAGGAGTTAGAACTGCTTACAAAGAAAATGCGGGTAATGTTGCAGATGTAAATCTAATATTAACCTCTATGTTAAGAGAAGCTGGTTTAAATGCAGATCCAGTTTTAGTAAGTTCTAGAGGAAATGGAGTGCCACTTTTCCCTACCAATAAAGGTTTTGATTATGTAATTTCTGTGGTTAAGTTTCCAGACAATTCTTATGTGCTTTTAGATGCTACAGAAGAATATAGTGTGCCTAATATTTTACCTGTTAGAGCTCTAAATTGGGATGGAAGAATAGTTACAAAAGATGGTGATTCTGACTGGGTAAAGCTATCATCAACAAACCATGCAACAGAAGAAAACATGGTTATTGTTAAAGTTACTGATGATTTAGCTTTAGAGGGTTTTATTAGAACAAAATACGATAATTTAAACGCTTTAAATTTTAGAAGAAATAACAATCACTTAAAAGAAGAAGTCTTAATTACTAAATACGAAGAAAATAATAAAATAGAGATTGATGAGTTTAAAATTGCAAACGAAGAGGATTTAGATTTACCAGTTACTAGAAGTGTTAAATTTACTTCAGAAGACTTAGTTGAAACCATAAATAATAAAGTATACATTGAACCATTATTATTTTTAACGCAACATAATAATCCTTTTAAATTAGAAGATAGAAAATTTCCAGTAGATTTTGCAACAGCTTGGAAAGATATTACCAGAGCTTCTATAGAAATTCCTGCAGGCTATAAAATAGAATCATTACCAGAAGCTTTGGCTATAGGATTACCAGACAATATTGGTGTTTTTAAATATCAAGTTCAAGAACTAGGAAATAAAATTAAAACAGTATCTGTTTTAGAATTTAATTCTCCAATGATTCCTCCTCAATATTATGCGTTTTTAAAGGATTTTTATGGCAAGTTGGTTGCGAAACAATCTGAAAAAATTGTGTTAGTTAAGATCTAGTTTTACAGACTAAAAATAAATTATACTACCCAAAACTTTTTAGTTTTGGGTTTTCTTTTACAAATTAATTACAGTGGTATTTTTTACTTGTTCAATAGCAAAAGTGCTGTGAGTACTGCCAATATATTTTATAGCGGTTAATTTTGTAACCATAAAATTTCTATATTCTTCCATATCTTTTACAAATATTTTTAAAATATAATCATAATCGCCACTTACATGAAAACATTCAGAAACTTCTTCTAGTTTTAAAATCTCACGTTCAAAAGTAGTTACATAATCTTTGGAATGTTGCACCAATTTTATATGGCAAAACACTAAAAAAGACTTTTCTATTTTATTTTTATTGATGATTGCCACATACTTCTCAATCACCTTTTCCTTTTCTAATTTTTTAATGCGTTCATACACAGCAGTAACAGACAAGTTGAGTTGTAAAGACAACTGTTTGGTAGTTTGTTTACTATCATTTTGTAATAAATTGATGAGTTTTTTATCTGTAGAATCTAACTGCATACTTAAAAATTTTCTACTAAATTAATTTTATCCTTAATTATTAGTTTTTAAAACTATATAACAAATCAAATTTAGATAAATAATCTATATATGAATGTATATATTGATATTAATTCTGTTTAGCTGTTTCTTTGATATAAAATAAAACTATTAATTATGAGTTTCAATCCAGCAAACAACATTCAAGATTTACAATATTTTGGCGAATTTGGAGGTGTAAATCCATCCATTTCAGATTCATCAACCTATACATTTTTATCAGCAAAAACCATGTTCGATACTTTTGAAGGCAATGCAGATGGTTGTTACTTATATTCACGTCATTCAACACCTTCAAATTTATATTTAGGAGAGGCTTTAGCAGCAATGGAAGGCACAGAAACAGCAAATGTTACTGCTTCAGGAATGGGAGCTATAACTCCGGTTTTATTGCAGTTGTGTAATGCTGGCGATCATATAGTTTCGAGCAGAACTATTTATGGAGGTACGTATGCTTTCTTAAAAAATTTCACTCCAAAATTGGGCATTGAAACTAGTTTTGTAGACATTACCAAATTAGATGTTGTGGAAGCATCCATCACAAAAAACACAAAAATTTTATATTGCGAATCTGTAAGTAATCCACTTTTAGAAGTCGCAGATATTAAAGGCTTATCACTTTTAGCAAAAAAATACAATTTAAAATTAGTAGTAGATAATACGTTTTCTCCACTTTCAATTTCACCAGCAAAACTAGGTGCAGATATTGTTTGCCATAGTTTAACAAAATTTATAAACGGTTCTTCAGATACTGTTGGAGGCGTAGTTTGTGGCTCTCAAGAATTTATTAACGATTTAAGAAATGTAAATGATGGAGCTTGTATGTTGTTAGGTTCTACTATGGATAGTTTACGAGCAGCATCTGTTTTAAAAAACATGCGAACTTTGCACATCCGAATGAAACAGCACAGTAAAAATGCTTCTTTTTTGGCTGATAAATTTCAAGCTGATGGTTTAAAAACAGTGTATCCAGGTTTGGAAAGTCATCCTTCTCATCAACTTTTTAAAAGTATGATGAATGCAGAATATGGTTTTGGAGGTATGTTAACTGTTGATGTTGGTTCTTTAGAAAAAGCCAATGAATTAATGGAACTAATGCAACACAAAAATTTGGGTTATTTAGCTGTAAGCTTAGGTTTTTACAAAACATTATTTTCAGCTCCAGGAAGTTCTACATCCTCAGAAATACCAGAAGATGAGCAAAAAGAAATGGGTTTATCTGATGGACTAATTCGTTTCTCTATTGGTTTAGATAATGATATTGAAAGAACTTATAAAATGATGAAAGCTTGTATGGTTGAGGTTAAAGTATTGTAAAATACCTATTTATAGGTATTTTATGAAGTTAGAATATGTCTTTTATTTGTAATAAACTTAAACTTTATTTATTATGAAAAAAATATTCAAATTCCTTTTTATGATGTTACTAGTTACTTCTTGTGGTGGAAGTGATTCAGAAGAATTAACAATGGAAATAGATCCTTCTAACCCAGACGAATTATCTAGAGCCATAGTTATTCAAGGAAATGTGGTAACTGGGACTCCTCCAGCATCTAGTACTAGCAGTAATGCACCAAATGTTTCTAACAACCAAAGTGCTGCCAGAATTACGAATGATAATGTTTTGGCATTGCCTTTTTCTTATAGCTCAACAACTACAAATGGTTATGGTGGCTGTTATGTTCAGGTGAATGGAGCATCTACTTATTGGGATATACCAAGTACAGGATCAACGCAATCTAGTGGTCAAATTATTTTACCTGTAGGAATACCAGCTACTGTTTTAGATGGTAATTTTACAATCGTATATTGTATTTACGATAGTAATGGTTTGGTAAGTAATGTGTTATCAACAAATGTTACAATAGCTCCTCCAAAAACTTGTCCAGGTTTTGAGTCTGGTAGCGATGGTTTAACAATTTTTGAATACGATTTAGGTTCTAATTCTGGAGATGTAACTATTAGTTATGATACTTATAGTGTGCCAGATAGAATCGATGTACTTTATAATGATGTTTGGGTAGATGGAACAGGTAGTTCTCTAGGCTCAGGCCAGTTTCCTCCACAACTTAATTGTAATAATGCTACAGTAAGTGATGGTTTTGTTGGAGAAAGAGGTACTTTTACCGTAAATCACAATCCAGCTAATGGTAGTAAACTAAAAATTTATGTTTCTGGTTGTATAGGAAGCAGCACAGCTTGGGATATTCAAGTTAGTTGTCCGCAATAAAAAATAAATGATTGTTCTAAAAATGAATCCTGCTATTTGCAGGATTTTTTTTATTCTCCCTTAATTCGTTCTATAAACAAACTAAAATCCTCTTTACTAGGTGTAGTTCCGTCAAAAGGTAAAATATCCCATTCTCCATTTTTATGAAACAGGGTAAAGTTAAAAACGGAAGTCTTTGCATCCTCAGGGTTTAATGGAGGATATCTTAAATCTACATATTTATAAGTACCTACTTTTTCTTTTTTATAAAGATTAAAATATCCATTACTAAACCAAACAAGGGTTTGTAAATTATCATCATTCATATCAATTAAATTGTGCTTTTTTTCAATTTTAATCACCTTTTCTGAGATAGAACTTTTATCAAATAAAGAATAAAAAGCAAAATGATAATGGTTTTCAGTTTCTGCAACTGCATACCATAAAAAATTATTTAAAATAGTAGGTTGAGCAGTAAATCGTTTATAAGAAATTCCACCTTTTTGAAATGATTTATCAAAAACAGTATCCATATAAAATTTATTGAAAACCGTAAAAAGCATATAAACAGAACTTATATAAATGCCTGCTTTTAACCAAATTTGTCTTTTATTATTTGTTCTTTTAAAAAACATCAAAACTAGCATACAAATTAAAAAAGGAAGGGTATAAAAAGGATCTACCACAGAAATGTTGTTAAAAGCAACTCTATAATTAGAAAATGGCGCAAATAATTGGGTGCCATAAGGTGTAAAACAATCTAAAATAGGATGTGTGAAAATAGCCCAAAAGAAAAGTAAAATCCAATCTTTAAGGGTTGTTGTTGCTATTCTTTTTCCAGAATTATATAGTTTGTAAGTAAGCCATCCAAAGAAAAAAACACTTAAAATTGTAAATAAAATAGAGTGCATAAAACCTCTATGAAAAGCCATTGCTTGTATTTCGTTGTTGTACAAAAATCGTCCAACAAAAATATCTAAATCTGGTATTGTACCTCCAATTGCTCCAAATAGCAAAGCCTTATTTCCTATTTTTTTTCCAAGAACAGCTTCTCCACAAGCAGCGCCTAAAACAATTTGAGTAATTGAATCCATGTTTACAAAAATAAGTCAACCAATTTGATTTGCATAAGATTTTGTAAAATCGTAACATTACACAACAAAAAAAGTTTATCGAATGCAAGACAGTAAAAATTTATCAGAAATTAATATAGAAGACCAAAAAATTATAGATAACAAAGAGCTAAATATTTGGGAGGCGTTAATTCCAGTATTTATTCTTATGGGTTTATTGGCCTATAATATTTTTTATAAAGATGGTGCTTGGTTTGGAGATTACTCGAATCAATATATTTTATTGATGGGAGGTGTAGTTTCGGCTATTGTTGGTTTTTTAAATAAAGTTTCTATTCAAAGAATGGCTGCAGAAGTTTGGGAAAACTGGAAAAGTATTTTTGTACCTATAATTATTCTTGTGTTAGTGGGTGCCTTGGCTGGTACTTGGTTAGTAAGTGGTATAATTCCTGCAATGGTTTATTATGGATTACAAGTATTGAGTCCTGCAATATTTTTACCTGCTTCTGTAATTATAGCTGCCATTATTTCAATTGCTACAGGTAGTTCTTGGACTACTTCTGCAACAGTGGGTATTGCTTTAATTGGTATTGGAAGTGCCTTAGGAATCCCAACAGGAATGATTGCTGGAGCCGTAATTTCTGGAGCTTATTTTGGCGATAAAATGTCTCCACTTTCAGATACAACCAATCTTGCACCAGCAATGGCTGGTACAGATTTGTTTACGCACATAAAATATATGGCATACACAACAGTACCAACTATAATAATTACATTAATTGTTTTTGCTATTTTAAGTGGAACTGTAGATACTACAGGAAGTGCAGATATAAGCGATTTATTAGCAAGTATAAAGAGTACTTTTCACATAACTCCTTGGTTATTTTTAGTGCCAGGTGCAGTAATTGCAATGATTTTATTAAAAACAAAACCATTAATTGCGTTGGGTGCAGGTATTCTTTTAGCAATTGTTTTTGCCTTTATTTTTCAAACAGATGTATTATTGGGGATATCAAACTCAGAATTTTATGCTATTATAAATTCTATTTGGACAGACGTTCAAGTGGTAACTGATAATGATAAACTAACTGAATTGTTTTCTTCGAGTGGAATTTTAGGAATGCTTTGGACCATCTTATTAATTATTTGTGCGATGGTTTTTGGAGGAATTATGGATGCAATTGGAGCTTTAGCTAGAATTACTAAAAGTTTACTTTCTGTGGCAACTTCTATTTTTGGCTTATTTGCAAGTACAGTTGTAAGTTGTTTGGGTTTAAATATTGTTGCTTCAGACCAATATTTGGCCTTAGTAATACCTGGTAAAATGTTTAAAAAAGCTTACGTAGATAGGGGTTTGGCACCAGAAAATTTAAGTAGAACTTTAGAAGATTCTGGAACAGTTACTTCGGTTTTAATCCCTTGGAATACTTGTGGGGCATATCAATCTGGAGTATTAGGAGTAGGAGTAGGAGAGTACTTTATGTATGCCATTTTTAATTGGTTAAGCCCTTTTATGACCTTACTATTTGCTGCTTTAAATCTTAAAATTAGAATGTTAAAGGATAAATAATGATTGAACTCGCAGTTCTTTCTGATGCCAAAAAACTTACAGAAATTGCATTAAGATCAAAAGCTTTTTGGGGTTATTCTAGTGAACAGATAAAAAACTGGACAGCAGATTTAACAGTTTCAGAAAAAATGATTCAAGAAATGATCGTTTATAAATGTATTCTTGAAACTGAAATCATTGGTTTTTATATTTTAAATCAACCAAAAGAAAAAACGATTGAACTAGAGTTTTTGTTTGTCTTGCCAAAATTTATGGGCAAAGGAATTGGAAATAAATTAATAACCCATGCTTTCGAAAAAGCAATTTCCTTAAAATGTAATTCTATAAATTTATTGGCAGACCCGAATGCAGTTCCCTTTTATGAATCAAAAGGATTTATAATTATTGATCAAAAAGAAAGTGCTATTTTTGGGCGTTTTTTACCTGTGATGCAAAAAGATTTAATACAATAGAAATCAAGAGCAAAACCCAAGGTGTTCCATGCAAAAGAACATCAAACCAATCTTGGGCTTGCATCGCATTTTCCCCAGAAAAAGCATTTCCACCTAAAATCCATTGCAGTTTGCCCCAAATATGAGGAGGATTAAAAGGTGCTAAACCTAAAGTTAAACTAGCAATTAAAAAGAGTTTCCAGTTATTTTTAAGTTGATTTTTCATTTTTAAAACTTCTCGATACAATTTTTTCATTCTTCAAAAATCACTCGAAGTGACATTTTTCTAATACTAAACACCAATTCCAATTATTTTCAAACTAGCTAAAAGTCCTTCCCTTTGGGAAGGATTTAGGATGGGATTTTATATAAACCAATTCCAAACCAAACCAAAACGAATTGTTAAATCTCTGTAAGGATAATTGGGAGCAGAGAAATAATTCTTCTTAGAAAAACCAGCCCCAGCATTATCAATTTTAAAATACAAACGCGTTCTACGAACTTGTGCATTGAAAAAAACATCGAAAGTAGGGAAACCAATTACTTGGTCGTTTTGTATGGTAAATTCGGATAACAATGGGTTGTATGCATTTACATTGTATTCTGTAAAATATTTAAATGTAATGCCCATATTTACTAACATTGGCTTTCCTTTAAACCAATAATCTGTGTAATAAAAAGTGTTTCTTGTTACAAATTCTGGTACTCTAAAAACCGAACTTCCACTGCTCACATTCTGGTACATGACTGTATTGTCTAATGCTAATTTCCAATACTTAAATTCTCTATTTGCTTTTACTTTTAAATAGGTAATTTGATCACCAAATTGCTGTGGTGTATTGTTTTCATCAAAATACGTATAATTATCAATATTTGTAAAATTTAGAGAAGCGTTTATCCATTTAGAACTAAAATCGAAACCTAAATCCCTTGTATTTACATTGCTAAAGTTGTTTTCCCAATTGTAATCATCATATTTACTTTGATGCAAAAGGGTATTAAAATTTGCAGATTTAGAACTTATTAATAAAGTTCCTTTCACTGTAAAAACACTATCTTTTGTGTAAAGGGCTTCACCTTGCAAATGCGTTCCAGATAATCTGCCAGAACCTGGAGTTATATTGGCCTCTGCATTTAATTGAAAACTTTTTACTTTAGCCCTCCAATCTGCTCCAAAAGAAATGGCATTTCCTTCTAATTTTAATTTGTTAATAGTGCTTGTTGTATTTAAAATAGTGTCATAACCATAAGAATAACTGGTTAAATTCACTTTTCCTTTAAACCTACCTAAAACATATTTAGAGTTAAATTCTAGGTTTAATTCGTTATTTGTTATTTTGCTTTTAGCGCTATTATCAGCTGCATTTGTAGAATTCGAAGTTCCGAAAAAAGTAGTTGCTGTGGGTTTAGAAAAACTATATTCTTTACTTTCATTGGTCAAAATATGTCCGATTTTAAGATTGCTAAAATCTTTATCAGTCAGAGAATCTTTGCTAGAAATTAGTTTGTAGCTGTGTTCTATATAAATTCTATTACCATCGAATTGACTCTCTGCATCAATTAAATTTACATCGAATCTAGAACGTTGATCAAAATTAGGATCTTCATTAATAAATTTTTGTAAATCGTCATCAGGTAAACCACCATTTTCTTGATGAAAAAAATCTTGAATGGCTAAATGTGCTCTAATTTCATATTGATTTTCTTTAGTTCTATAGCCAAAGGTTCCTCTAAAATTGCCATTACTTACCAAAGAGTTTCTGTAAGCACCTAAAGAACGAAGGCCTTTATAAGAAAGAGAAACATTTAATCTTTTAGAAAAATTTAGAGTAAATAATGCGTCTACAACTTGCCCTTGTTCTAAGCCAGTTCTATATAAAATTTCTGTAGTAGGTGTAGGAACTTCGTAATAGGTTATGTCATCAATACCAAAATAACTAACTTGTTTTGCAGTAAAGCCTAAATCTGGAAATTGTTTTAAATTGTTAAAACTGTAGCCTAAATTGTTTAACGTTTGTCCTTGGTTATGAAATTCTAAAAATTCGAAATTATCTTTTCTTAAGTAATTAAAAAGATATTCTTTCTGTATGGTTAAAGTAGTATCAATGTACGTGGTATCTCTGTTATGAGAAAAAACTTTATAATCTGTATATTTTGTTTTGCCAGAAAGAATAACTTTTGTTTCTCTAGAGTTCAAAGAATCTCCACCAGAAAGAGAAATATCTTCTTGGCTTTTTTTTACATCTCCACCTAGTTTTCTCTGTGACAAAGAAGAAAAAACTATTAAAAATAACAGTGATAATGATAAAAGTAAACGTTTCTGCATTGTAAATATCAACAAAGGCAAATGTAAAATAATTAAACGTAAATAATAGTTAATAATTATGATGAAAATAGTTAATAATGGAATGTTTCTTCAAATATATTTGAAGTATCATTAAAAATGTCATTCCTATGTAAACAGGAATCTAAAACAAAAAGTTTTCTTTTCTTTGCAATATGCTCGCAATAAATTTTAGTGGTTTTTCTTTAGAAGCAGGGACAGATGAAGCAGGGAGAGGTTGTTTATCTGGTCCAGTTGTGGCAGCTGCAGTAATATTACCTAAAAATTTTAGCCATCCTTTTTTAAATGATTCTAAACAATTATCAGAAAAAAGGAGAGAAGAATTAAAACCTATTATAGAGCAAAATGCGTTGGCTTTTGCAGTAAGTTTTGTTTGGCAACAAGAAGTGGATGAAATTAATGTATTACAAGCTTCTATAACTGGCATGCACAGAGCTATTGAACAACTTAAAATAACACCAGAATTTATTATTGTTGATGGTAATAAATTTAGAGATTACAAAGAAATACCTCATAAAACAATTGTAAAAGGCGATTCTAAATACTTAAGTATTGCTGCAGCTTCTGTGTTAGCAAAAACCTATAGAGATGCCTATATGGAAAAAATTCATCAAGAATTACCCATGTATAATTGGCAAAAAAATAAAGGATATCCAACCAAAGAACATAGAAATGCAATTCGCGAATTTGGTGCAACTATTCATCACAGAAAAACTTTTAAATTACTACCAGAACAATTAAAATTAGAATTATAATTTTTTTTAGAAGCTATTCCTGCTTTCACTACTCGCTTTTTTTGCTTAAAAAATCAAAAAAGAGCTCAAACAAACCGTTCAATCAGGGCTAGACTTGCTTGCTTATTTTCAGAAAAATAAAAAAGTTTAGTCAAGATTTATCTCTGAGAATCCATGAAATCTGTATCAAAAAACTTCAAATCATATGCAAACTTTCTCTATTTTTACGCTCCAAATTTTTAGATGATGATTAAAAAAACAAGAGCAGAAATTACCAAATGTATTTTACATAAAGTTGCCAATAAATTTAATAGTGGGCACAATGTTTTTTCTGAAAATTTAATTCGTTTCGATCAAGAAAGCTACGATTTAATGAAAAGTTTTTTACTAAAACCTTTTGGAACTTTAACCCAAAGTTATCGTTTTTCTCATCATGCAGATATACGTTTAAACGAGTTAAACAATTATTCATCGCAAATATTTGCAGATGAAAATGTATTTGTAGAGTTTTCTAAAAACATGGTGAATCATTTATACGAACAATCGAATTCGGCCCAAATTAAAACAGGTGATGTTTTGGTTGTTTTAATAGAAGGCATAGAATATAATGATGTGTTAACAGAAGCAGTTGGTGTTTTTAAAATAGAAAATAAAGTCGATTTTTTTCAGACCTATTTAGATGATAATGAGAGTTTTGATGTAGTGGTTCAAAAAGGAATATCAACCAAAAAAATAGATAAAGGGTGTTTAATTTTAAACACTTCAGATGCAGAAGGTACTATTGTTTTTTCTGTAGATAACAACAATTATGATGCCCAATATTGGATTAAAAATTTTCTTGGAGTTAAATTGGCAGACGATTACAATTCGCACACACAAAACTATTTAGAAATGTGTAAAGAGTTTTCTGAAGAAGTTATAAAACCAGAGTTTGGCAAACACAAACAGGGCGATTTTTTAGCAAACACAGTAGATTATTTTAAAGAACATGAGTCTGTAGATTATAACAATTTTAAAGATGAAATGTTCGAAGAAGAGAAACACAAAGATTTATTTGAAGAGTATAAAAAGCATTACGAAACCTTAAATGATGTTTTAATTCGCAATAATTTTGATGTTTCTAATGTGGTTCTGAAAAAAGAAAAAAGTAAGCTAAAAACAGAAATTAAGTTAGATACAAACATCAGTATTAAATTAGATGTGGATGCACCAGAAGCAGCCTCTGAATACTTAGAAAGAGGTTATGATGAGGAAAAGAAAATGAAATTTTACAAAGTATATTTTAACGAAGAAAAGTAGGTTTGTTAGTTGTTAGTTGTTAGTTGTTAGTTGTTAGTTGTTAGTCGTTAGTTGTTAGTCGTTAGTTGGGGAAATTGTTTCACTTTTCTTCAAACTTCAAACTTCAACCAAATACTCATCAACTTCAAAAAGGCTTTTAAAATGCTTTAAAATTTTTTGTTTCACTTCTTCTAAATTAACTTTTTCTCCTAATTCAGCTTCCATAGAAGTTACAGCTTTTCCACGAATTCCACAGGGAATAATGTTGTCAAAATAACCCAAATTTACATTTGCGTTTAAAGCAAAACCGTGCATGGTTACCCATCGTGAAGAGCGAATACCCATCGCACAAATTTTACGAGCAAATGGTGTTCCAACATCTAACCAAACTCCAGTTTCTCCATCACTTCTAGTTCCTTTTAAACCATATTCTGCAATCGTTAAAATAATGGTTTCTTCTAAAAGACGAAGGTATTTATGAATGTCCGTAAAAAAATTTTCTAAGTCTAAAATTGGGTAGCCCACAATTTGTCCTGGACCATGATAGGTAATATCTCCACCTCTATTTATTTTATAAAAAGTAGCACCTTTTTCTTTTAATTGTTGCTCATTTAATAACAAATTATTCAAATCACCACTTTTTCCTAATGTATAACCGTGAGGGTGTTCCACAAATAAAAAGTGATTTTTAGTGGTATTTTGTAAGTTATTTCTACGATTAGAGACTTTTACATCAACAATTTCTTGTAACAACTGAGTTTGGTAGTTCCAAGTTTCTTTATAATCTTTAAAAAGTAAATCTTTAAATAGTATGTTTCTGTTCATAATTGGCGCTACAAAGGTAAATAATTCATTATATTTGGTCGCATTAAAATTTAAATTGATATTCATGAAAATCAAAAAGTACTTTTATTTATTTGTAGCTCTTGTATTATTGAGCAATTCAGAGGTTCAAGCTCAAAAATTATGGAATCAACTAACAAAAGTTGAGTATGCAAAAAGTGATGCAGAGGTCTACAATAAGAAAAACTTTCCAAAAGATTATAAATTGGTATCTCTAAATTTAGAGGCTTTTAAAAACACACTACAATCTAAAGGAAATAAATCTGCGAATATCATAGAATTACCAGATGCAAATGGGAATCTTAGAAAATTTTCAATAAAAGAAGATTCTAACTTCGAAATCGAATTGCAACAGGAGTTTCCTAATATAAAATCGTATTCTGCACAAGGTATAGACGATCCAACAGCAATTGCAAAAATTAGTATAGGTTCAGATGGTTTGCATGGTGTAATTTTTTCTGGACAAGAAGCTACAGTATATATAGATCCATATTCTAAAGACAATAAAGATTATATTGTTTACAGCAGAAATAGTTTGTCTAATGATAATAGAGATTTTAAATGTTTGGTAGAACAAAGTGCCAAATCAGAATTATTACCTGCTTTACAGAATAAAAATGCAAATGATGGTAAATTAAGAACCTACAGACTCGCTTTGGTTTGTAGTGGAGAATATTCGCAATTTCATTTAACTAGGCAAGGAGTGTCTTCTATAGCTTCAGAAGCTGTAAAGAAAGCAGCAGTTTTATCTGCAATGAACACATCCATGACAAGAATTAATGGAGTTTTTGAAAAAGATTTAGGTGTAAAAATGGTTATTGTTGGAAACAACGCAAACGTTATTTTCTTAGATGCAAATTCAGATAATATAACTGATGGTAATGCAGGTACAATGATTAATGAAGTGCAAACTATTTGTGATGCTCAAATAGGAAATGCTAACTATGATATTGGACATATTTTTAGTATTGGAGGAGATGGTTTAGCTGGTCTTGGGGTTGTTTGTAGATCAGGTGAAAAAGCGAGAGGTGTTACAGGTATTGGTTCTCCTGTAAATGATCCTTATGACATTGATTATGTAGCACATGAAATAGGGCATCAATTTGGTGCAACGCATACTCAAAACAATAATTGTAACAGAACTAATCTAACAGCTGTAGAGCCAGGAAGTGGTTCTACAATAATGGGTTATGCAGGTATTTGTTCTCCTAATGTTATTGGTACAGGTCCTTCTACAGGTAATAGTGATGATCATTTTCATGCAGTAAGTATTGCACAAATGTGGGCTATTATTCAAACGAGTGCAAATTGTGCAGCTACAACAAATACGAATAATACTGCACCAACAGCAAATGCAGGAGCAGACTTTACAATACCAAAATCTACCCCTTTTAAATTAACTGGTGTTTCTAATGATTTAGATGGTATGAGTTCTTTAACTTATAATTGGGAGCAATTAGACACCGAAATTGGCACAATGCCACCTTTAGCAACAAATGCTGTTGGTCCAATGTTTCAATCATTGCCATCAAAAACCAGTCCTATTAGATATATGCCAGATTTGGCAACAGTATTAAGTGGAAATGGTTCTACTGGTAGTGAATGGGAAAGAATTCCATCTGTTGTAAGAGATTTAAACTTTTCTTTTTTAGTAAGAGATAACAATGTTGGTGGAGGTAGCACAGCTAGAGATGATATGAAAGTGTCCATTTCTGATTCTACTCCATTTATGGTTACCAGCCAAAATTCTAAGGTTGTTTGGGATACTGGAAGTACTCAAACAATTACTTGGGAAAAAGGAAGTACCAATTTAGCGCCTATAAATTGTGCGTCTGTAAATATTAAATTATCTACAGATGGTGGTTTAACATATCCAATTACACTAAAATCAAATATTCCAAATGATGGTTCAGAAGATATAGTTGTACCTGATAACGCTACAGGAACTGCAAGAATAATAGTGGAAGCTGCTGATAATATTTTTTATAATATTAATGCCGTTAATTTTACGATAAATTCAACAACTCCAACTTTTATTTTATCAGAATCTAATGGAGTGAAAGCGGTTTGTAATACTGGAAATGCAACTGTTAATTATACAGTGAATTTAGATTTTGTAAATGGTTTTAATGAAACAGCTTCATTTACAGCTACAGGTCAGCCAACAGGTTCAACAGTTGTTTTTAGTCCAACATCATTAAATGCAGATGGAGATGTAAGTATTACAGTATCAAATTTAGATGGGAAACCAGCACAAGATTATGCCATTATTATGGAAGCAAAATCTGCATCTGTCACTAGAAATATAACGTTAGCTTTAAAGTTAACATCCTCTACTTTTCAGCCATTAAGACTTACGTCGCCAACGAATGGTAAAAGAAGTGTAGCTTTAAGTGAAGTATTAATGTGGGATGCAGATGCAAATGCAATTTCTTATGATGTTCAAATAGCTACAGACACTAATTTTACCGATATTGTTTCAAGTGGTAATGTCACTACAAACCAATATACATCCACAAATTTAAATGGGAAAACAATATATTATTGGAGAGTAAAGCCTAAAAATAATTGTGGAGAAGGTTCTTTTTCTAATGCCTTTTCATTCACTACAATCGAAGCTTCTTATTGTGCATCAACTTGGGCAAATACGAATGCCAACGAAAAAGAGTTTATAACAAACGTAACTTTTAATGCAATAAATAATGATTCTGGTAATAATATATCTGGTGGCTATGAAGACTTTACATCAGTTTCAACAAATGTAAAAAGAGGCGATTCTCATCAAATTTCGGTAACCATGAATACAGCTGGTTTTCAAGATCATTGTTGGGTGTTTATAGATTGGAATCAAGATTTTATTTTTGATCTTACTACTGAACGATATGATTTAGGTACAGTTTTAGATGATATAGGCACTGCAACATTTGATATAAATATACCTAATGATGCTCGATTTGGAAGTACAAGAATGAGAGTTATTATAGAATATGATGACCCTACAACTGGTTTTGGAGAAGGACCTTGTTTAGAAGATCATTTATCAGAATATGGTGAAACTGAAGATTACACAGTAATAGTAGACAATACAGCTTCTGTAGATGATGCTTCTTTTTCTAACTTTAACTTATTTCCAAATCCTTCAAATGGTGCATTTACTTTAAACTTTAATATGGAAAATGCAGAAAATGTTAAACTACAATTGTTCGATGTTAGAGGTAGATTGGTGGAAGAAAAAAACTACGAGAATACAAGTTCTTATTTTACAAGAAAAGTTATTTTTGATAGAGCTTCAGCAGGTTTATATCTTTTAAGAATTAGTAATGGAGCTAAACAAACTACTAGAAAATTAGTGATTAAATAAGCAATTTTCGCAAAAAAGAATTAAGCCACATTATTATAATGTGGTTTTTTTTGTGTTTAATTTCCAAAAAAGAAAGTGTGTAAAAATCTGCCTGGAAAAAAAGTAAATCCGCCAGCAATAAGTATGGCACCCATGTAAAGAATAATCATTTTTACTTTGTGTTTTCTTACTTGTCCTTTTTATATAGCGATAATTGCAGTTGGCACACTATAAAGTGTTAGTAAACTAAAAAGATGAATATAGCCAAAGTGATTTAAAAATTGAGGTCCAACAAATGCTGGCATAAATAAAGTAATAATGGCAGTTGTAAACATTAATGTCGTGTAAACTTTACCTAATGATTTATGAAATAGAGTTCCTTTTTTTACGGCTAAAAGATAACCTCCCATAAAAAAAACAGGGAACAACAGTTATTAAATGTGCATACATTAAATATTTATAATCCATGAGTAAAGAATTTTTACTAAAGAAAGATAAATAAAAAAACCGTATCAAAAATTATGATACGGTTTTTTCTAAATATTTAAAATTAATTATCCCAAGAAAGGATATTTATAGTCTTGTGGAGTTACAAATGTTTCTTTTATCAACCTTACAGAAGTCCATCTTAATAAGTTTTGAGCAGAACCAGCTTTGTCATTTGTTCCAGAAGCTCTTGCACCTCCAAATGGTTGCTGACCAACAACTGCTCCTGTTGGTTTGTCATTAATATAAAAGTTCCCAGCAGCATTTTCTAAAGCTTTAGAAGCTTTTTCAACAATATATCTATCTGTAGAAAAAATAGCACCAGTTAGAGCATATTCTGTAGATTCATCAACCAATTTTAAAGAAGCCTCCCATTCAGCATCTTCATAAATATAAATGGACATTACAGGTCCAAAAAGTTCAGTAGTCATTGTAGAAAATGTTGGCGATTTTGCAACAATTACAGTTGGTTCAATAAAATATCCAACAGATTTATCATAATTACCACCAATGATAATATCAGCATCTTTATCTGCTTTTGCTTTATCAATATAACTAGCAATTTTATCAAAAGAACCTTCATGAATAACTGCATTTACAAAATTATTTGGATCTTCAGGAGAACCCATTTTTAATTCTGATGCTTGTGCAATTAAATGTTTTTTAACATCTGCCCAAATAGACGCAGGAATATAAGCACGTGAAGCAGCAGAACATTTTTGACCTTGATATTCAAAAGCACCTCTTGTAATTCCTGTTGCTACTTGCAAAGGATTTGCAGAATTGTGTGCCCAAATAAAATCTTTACCTCCAGTTTCTCCAACAATTCTTGGATATGTTTTGTAAGTATGAATGTTGTTACCAATTTGTTTCCAAAGATTTTTGAAGACAGTAGTAGAACCTGTAAAATGCAATCCAGAGAAATCTGGAGAAGATAAAACAGTATCAGAAATCATAATAGGATCTCCATAAACTACATTAATAACACCATCAGGTAAACCAGCTTCTTTAAATAAATCTACAATTACTTGAGCAGAATATGCTTGATGATCTGAAGGTTTCCAAACCACAACATTTCCCATTAAAGCTGCTGCTGCAGGTAAATTTGCTGCAATAGATGTAAAGTTAAAAGGCGAAATTGCATATACAAAACCTTCTAAAGGTCTGTACTCAACTCTGTTCCAAATTCCTGGTGCAGATGCTGGCTGATCTTTAAAAATATCAGTCATGTATTGCACGTTAAAACGAAAGAAATCAATCATTTCACAAGCAGCGTCAATTTCTGCTTGATGTACATTTTTAGATTGTGCAATCATAGTTGCAGCATTCATTTTTGCTCTATAAGGTCCAGCTAATAATTCAGCAGCCTTTAAAAATATAGAAGCTCTTTCCATCCAAGAAACAGAAGACCAAGCTTCTCTTGCAGCCAAAGCTGTAGAAATTGCTTCATCTACATGACTTTTATCAGCTGTGTGATATTGCCCTACAATATGTTTATGGTCATGAGGAGGTGTAATATTTTTTGTGTTTCCTGTTCTAACTTCTTTTCCATTAATATGCATAGGCACATCAATATTGCTGTTAAACATTTTTTTGTAAGTTGCCAGTAATTCTTCTCTTTCTGGTGAACCTGGAGCATACCCTTTTACAGGCTCGTTTACTGCAACTGGAACATTAAAAAATCCTCTTGCCATTTTGTGTATTTTTAAAGTTTAATCGTTTATTTTTTGAAGTGCAAAGTTACAATTTTTAATCAAACGATTTTGTAACTTGTGCTTCGTTTTTATACTAAACATAATGTGCACCTTAACATATCTTCCTTTAAAAAATAATAATTTTATCTTAACTTCTAATAGAGATGAAACTCCCTTAAGAAAAACAATTCCGCCAAAAAAGTATCAAGAAAATGGAGTGGAATTAATGTATCCAAAAGATGAATTAGCAGGAGGCACTTGGATTGGTACAAGCAATAAAAATAGATTAGTTTGTTTATTAAATGGAGGTTTTGAAAGCCATACAAGAAACACATATTATAAAATGAGTAGAGGGATTATTGTAAAAAATATCTTGTCTACTGAAAATGCTATTGATTATATAAACGAGTTCGATTTTACTGACATAGAGCCTTTTACACTAATTTTAATTGAGTGGAATATTATTGATTTAGAATTGTATGAGTTGGTTTGGGATGGTACAAAAAAGCACTTTAAAAAACTACCTCAGGAACCGAAAATCTGGTCATCTTCTAGTTTATATAATTCAGAAATGAAACAGTTACGAGAAGATTGGTTTACAGATTGGCTTACAGAAAATAAAGAATTTTCAAAGGATGCTATTTTAGATTTTCATAAAAATGAATATTTAGGAACTCCTGATATTTCTCCGAAAATGAAACGTCCTTTTGTAGAAACTGTTAGTATTACATCAATAAAAAAAGAGAATGAAAACGTTTTTACTGAGTATTTTGATTTGCTAAGGAGATAGCTGCAATTTTAAAACAAGGCAAAAGAAACTAAAAATACCAAAGAAGCTCCAATAGCAGAGACTGTGAAATAGCTTATGTTTACCAATATCAATTTTAAAAAAGTTTTAAAATAACCTTGTTGATAAAACTTTTTCATTGCTAAGTATAGGTATAGCAAAAACAAACAGATAAAAATCCAAATACTAGGGTCTACTTTACAAAGTTTTAAGAGTAAAAATATAGAAAACAGCATAAAAAATACTGTTTGTGTATGAAATACAAATATTAAATGATCTACATAAGTAAACTTTCTTCGTATGTAGAAAAATTTTAAAGACAACGTAAAAAAGGGTAATAATAAAAATAGCGCGATTGAGCTATAAGATAATACTTGGCCATAAAACTGTTGCTGTTTATCTTCATTATCAGACAAAGAATACATTGTTTTTGCTCTTGTAAACAAAAATCGATTCGTAAAGTTTTTTTCATAACCTAAAGAATCTAGGGCTGTGTCTATTTTTGTGTCAGGTTTATTTTTAATGTAATCGCTAAATTGATCTAACCTTGTTTCGCCACCAAAACTAATATTTGTGCCTCCTTTTTTTTTCTTTTTTACAGTATCTTTTGCTTCTTTTTCTACTTCTTCAATTATTTTTTTTCTTGCAACTTCTGGTATTGGAATGAAAGATTTTTTCATCTCCTCATCTAAATCCTTTTTAATTGAATCTATTTTTTCTTGCGTTAATTCCTTTTTTTCATCAGCTCTATTATAATCAGAAATAGAATCGTTTAAAATAACTGCATTAATATCTGCTTTAGTTTCTTGTGTTAAAGCTTCATATTTTTCTATGGTTTTAGACAAACCAATAATTAAGAAAAAGAGAATGGAAACTGTTAAATAAAATCGAAATGGATTGGAATAGCGTTGTCTTTTACCATCAATATAATCTCTAGAAACTGCACCAGGCTTTGTTAAAAGCGGAATAATTGTGTTCCAAAACTTGGCATCAAAATCAAAAAGACCATTAAAAATTTCGTAAATAAAACTCTTAAAAGTAATTCGGTTTCCTTTGTTTCCTTGCCCACATTCTGGACAAAATTTTTCATGTCCATAAAATGGATGTCCACAATTTAAACATTCTGGATCTTTAACTTTGGCTACCTTATTTTTGGTTTTTGTTAGTTTGATGTGGTTGGTGTTGCTAGTTGAAATGTTGGAATTATCACTTTAAAATCTTTATAATTTTCTGCGTTTTGCATTGTATAATAACCTTTCATAGCTCCTATGTTAGATTCTAAAAAACAACCAGAGCTATAAGAATAATTATCATTTGGTTTTAAAATAGGCGTTTGCCCAATAACACCTTCGCCATTTACAATTTCAGTTTTGTTCAAAGAATCGAAAATTTTCCAATAACGATTTGTTAATTTTACGGTATCTAAAGATTTATTTTCAATCGTAATGAAATAGGCAAAAACATAATACAACCTATTATTTCTATAGCTTACACCATTGTATTTCGTTTTTACCGAAATTTTAATTCCTTTTGTTATTTGCTCAACCATTGCAGTAAATGTAGCTTATTTGTTTAAAAATTACAAATCTTCCTGTATATTATCTATTTTGATTGTAATACCCATAACCAACACCAATTACTCTGTCATATAAACCTCCAAAAGGTTTGTAGTAAACAAGCACTGTATATTCATTTTCGGTCTGAAAAAAGCTTCCATTTACATCATTGGTATTTACATTATTATAATCATCTACAGTTGCAAATGTGTAATTGTAAAAACCTTGTTTTAAAAGTATTTGACCTTGGTAACTTTTATCTTCAAAATTATATTCCATTTTGGCATTCTCATCAATTTCAAAATTATTAAAAGCACCATAAATGTAAACATCTTTATTTTCGAAAGGTTCATCTTTATACAACGTAAAATGCATCATTGCATAATCTGCTTCTGTATTTGGATTATTGGCTTCTAAAGTTCTAATTACAAACTGTCCATTAATGTCTGGATTGTATTTATAGCTTATGTTTTCATCATAATTATAAGGATATAAATAATGATTAAAAATATCGTCAAATACTATTCTAACTGTATTAATACTTTTATTTCTGATAAATTTACTATCGAAATTCAAATATTCGTTTCCTCCCCAGAAATTAGTTTTGTTAGAATAGGTATATTTTAACTGATTTGGCATAAAAAAAGTGGGTTGTAAATCCGTTATTTTTTCATTCCAGTTTTCGTTTTTAAGTAAAACAACATTTACCTCTTGTGCAGGATTGTTAATTCGTAAATTAGGATGATTCACAGTAAACTCCACAGTTTGCTCCGTGTTTATGGTTTTAGCATTTCTACTTCTAGAAACATCCACACCAACAATTGAAGCATTTTCGTACAAAACAAATTTTCTGGTAAAAACAACGTCATCATTATAATTTAAAACAGATAATAAGTAATTTCCACTTTTTGTAATTACCGTATTTATATTTGGAATTCTAACAGAATAATGTGTATAACTCTGAAAAGTGTTAAAAGAGTTTGTAACATTTATAATAGTGTTCTCATCAAAACCATCTATGAATTGGCTGGAAAGCAATCTGCTTTTCTCCCAATCATGAGTCATGTGTTCTATTCTATATTTATATTCTTTTCCATCTGCATCCAAATCATCAAAAGAAAGTTCTAAAACGATTCCTAAAGGCACAATCGAAGAGTAGTTATTTTCTTGAAAAGGTCTTAATTGGATAGATTTTAAGTTTTGTGAAATCGTTTTTGAACAAAAAAACAAAATAAGTATTGGTAAATAGATCTTCATATCTTACAAAAATAAGCATTCATTTTATTGATAAATCAAAATTTAAGCCAAAATGCTAAATAAACGATTTTCTAAGAATCAATTATTTAGAATAAATATAAATAAGAATTTTAACAAAATATAACATTATAAATATATTAGAAATAATTGCTAAAAGCCGTAAATTTGCATGATTTTTTTAGATAATTAAAATTCCAAATTTACTATGTCAAAAGACATTCGTATTACAAAAGGCTTAGACATTAAGCTTGTTGGTGAAGCAGAAAAAACGACTACTAATATTTCTTTAAGTAGTATTTATGCGATAAAGCCAGATAATTTTCACGGAATTACACCTAAACTTGTTGCCAAAGAAGGAGCAGAAGTAAAAGCGGGAGACACACTTTTTTATTCTAAGAGTGATGAACGCATTTTATTTCCAAGTCCAGTTTCTGGTAAAGTTGTGGAGATAGAACGTGGAGCAAGAAGAAAGGTATTGGCAATAAAAATTGCAGCAGATTCAGTAAATGAATATTTAGATTTTGGTGTAAAAAATCCAACAACAATGTCTGGTCAAGAAATTAAAGAACATTTATTTCTATCTGGTTGTTGGCCATTTGTAAAACAACGCCCTTATGATGTGGTTGCAAATCCGAATCAAGCCCCAAAAGCAATTTTTATTTCTAGTTATTCAACAGCACCTTTAGCTGCAGATTTATCCTATACTTTAAAGGGTAAAGAATTACAATTAAAAGCAGGTTTAGAGGCAATTTCTAAATTAACAGAAGGTAAAGTTCATGTTTCTGTTGGTAAAAACGAAGAGGCTATTTTTGCGAATGTTACGCAAGCAGAGTTGCATAAAGTTTCAGGTCCACATCCTGCAGGTAATGTTGGTACGCAAATTGCTAAAATAAATCCTATTAATAAAGGTGAAGTTGTTTGGGTAATTACTCCTCAAGATTTGGCTGTTATTGGAGAACTTTTTTTAACAGGAAAATTTAATTTAACCAGAACAATTGCACTAACAGGTTCTAAATTTAACAAACCACAATATGTAACTGCAATTGCTGGAGCGTTAATTTCAGATATTACTGCCAATAATTTAGTGAATGATAATACAAGAATTATTAGCGGAAACGTATTGTCTGGAAAGCAAGTAAAAGAAGATGGTTTTTTAGGTTATTATGATAATCAAATTACTGCAATTCCAGAAGGAGATGATTATGAATTTTTTGGATGGAATAAGCCTGTTTTTAATAAAATCTCAACTTCTAGAGCATTAACTTTTTCTTGGTTAACACCAAATAAAAAATACGATTTAAACACCAATACAAATGGAGAGCACAGAGCATTTGTGGTTACTGGTTCTTACGAAAATGTATTTCCTTTAGATATTTATCCAATGCAATTATTAAAAGCATTTATGATAAAAGATTTAGATGAAATGGAAGCATTAGGTGGCTACGAAGTAGCTCCAGAAGATTTTGCATTAACCGAATTTATTTGTGTGTCTAAACAACCACATCAAAAGATAATTCGTGAAGGTTTAGATTTAATGAGACAAGAATTAGGATAAGATTATGAGCTTAAAACAAAACTTACATAATTTAAAAGAGAAATATAAAGGGACAAAAATGGCTCCTGCATTCAATGCAATCCATACCTTTTTATATTTACCAAATGAAGTTACTCATGGAGGAACTCATATAAAAGCAGCAGACGATTTAAAGCGTACAATGAATATTGTAATTATGTCTTTAATACCATGTTTGTTGTTTGGAATGTTTAACGCAGGTTACCAGCATTATGCAGCTATAGATGGTTCTTTAAGAACAGATGTTTTAGCGAACTTTTTTACGTTTGATAACTTCTGGATAGGAATCATAAAAGTATTACCATTAGTAATTGTTTCTTATGGCGTTGGTCTTTTAGTAGAATTTATTTTTGCTGTTATAAAAGGACATGAAGTAGAAGAAGGATACTTAGTTACAGGTATGTTAGTGCCTTTAATTGTGCCTGTAGATACTCCACTTTGGATGTTAGCAGTAGCAGTTGTATTTGGAGTTGTAATTGGTAAAGAAGTATTTGGTGGTACAGGAATGAATATTTTAAATCCTGCATTAACTATTAGAGCTTTCTTGTTCTTTGCATATCCAACCTGGATGTCTGGAGATAAAGTTTGGGTATATGATGCAGTAGAGAGAGCAGGAACAGCAGATGCAATTTCTGGAGAAACTATTTTAGGAAGTTATGCTCAAAATCAAGAAGTAATATATTCTACTTGGGATAAGTTTATGGGCTTCATTCCAGGTTCTGTTGGAGAAACATCAACTTTCTTAATACTTCTAGGAGCAGCTTTCTTAATTTTTACAAAAATTGGTAGTTGGAGAATTATTGTATCAACATTTATTGGAGCAGCTGTAATGGGCTTAATTTTCAATCAAATTGTTGCTACAGATATTATTACAGAATCTAGTAAATTCTATGGCTTAATGAATACTGTTTGGTGGGAACACTTAATGATTGGTGGTTTGGCTTTTGGAGCAGTTTTTATGGCAACAGATCCTGTAACAGCATCGCAAACAAATAAGGGAAAATGGATTTACGGATTCTTAATTGGGTTTATATCCATTATGATACGTGTGTTTAATCCTGCATATCCAGAAGGCGTATTTTTAGCAATATTATTGATGAATGTATTCGCTCCAACAATCGACCATTATGTGGTTCAAGGAAATGTAAAAAAGAGATTAAAACGTGTCAAAGTTAAAACTGCCTAATTATGAGTAAGAGAACAGATAGTAATGCTTATACAATGATTTTTGCCATAATAATGGTATTAGTTGTTGGTTCTATATTGGCTTTTGCAGCATCTTCTTTAAAGCCAAATATTAAAGAAAACGAAAGAATAGAAAAGCAACAAAATATTTTGTATGCTATGGGTGTAAATGAAAATGATGAATCGAGTGCAAATTTTGTATCTACATCAGTTGCAGGTGCTGAATTTTCGAAATACATCAAAAAACAATTAGTTATAGAAGGAGATAAAATTTCTGAAAGCGAAGATGCTTATTTAATTGATGTTAAAAAACAACAAGCAAATGCAAAAGATGGTAAAACTAGAAAATTACCATTGTTCGTTGGAGAAAAAGATGGCAAAACGTTTTATGTAGCACCAATTTACGGTAAAGGTTTATGGGACGCAATTTGGGGTTATGTTTCTATGGATGAAAATATGGTTGTACAAGGAGCATATTTCGATCATAAAGGAGAAACACCTGGACTTGGAGCAAACATAAAACAACGTTATTTTATGGACGATTTTTACGGAGAACACCTTTTAACAGATACTGGAGATTTTAAAGGAATTACAGTAGCCAAAGGGAACAATGATCCAAAAAACGAAGATAAAACAGATTACGAAGTAGATGCAATCGCTGGTGCCACCATTACTGGTGATGGAGTATCTGCTATGATAAAATCAGATTTAGCACTTTATGTGCCTTATTTTAAATCCTTAAAACAATAAATTATGGCACTTTTGTCTAAAAAAGACGTAGCATTAATTAAAGATCCATTATTTGATAATAATCCAATTACAATTCAAGTATTAGGTATTTGTTCGGCTTTAGCAATTACTGCAGAGTTAAAAGCCTCTATTGTAATGGCAATCTCAGTAATGTTTGTATTAGGTCTAGGAAATGTGGTAATTTCTCTAATGAGAAATATTATACCATCAAAAATTAGAATTATTGTTCAACTAATTGTAGTTGCTGCTTTAGTAATTATAGTAGATTTAGTTTTGAAAGCTTTCGCTTACGAACTAAGTAAAACACTATCGGTTTTTGTGGGATTAATTATTACAAACTGTATTATTATGGGGCGTTTCGAAGCTTTTGCTTTAGGAAATGGACCTTGGAGATCTTTCTTAGACGGAATAGGAAATGCAGTTGGTTATGGAGTTATCTTAGTAGCTGTAGGTTTTTTTAGAGAATTATTAGGTTCTGGTACTTTATTAGGATTTAAGGTTTTAGGAGACCCAATAGAAAAAACTGGATTGTATGGTTTTGGATACGAAAATAACGGATTCATGTTATTATCACCTATGGCATTAATTGTAGTGGGTATTATCATTTGGATACAAAGAAGTAAAAACAAAGCTTTAATAGAAGAACATTAAATTTAGGTTTTAGGAGATAGTTGTTAGGAATAAGTACTAACCACTAAAAACTAATTACTAAACACTAAAATATTATGGAACATATAGAATTATTTTTTAAATCGATTTTTATAGATAACATGGTTTTCGCAACCTTTTTAGGAATGTGTTCTTACCTTGCTGTATCTAAAAAAGTATCTACTGCTGTTGGTTTAGGAGCTGCTGTAATCTTTGTATTAGCAGTAACTGTGCCTTTAAACTGGTTATTAGATCAATATATATTACAACCTGGAGCTTTAAAATGGTTAGGTGCAGAATATGCAGATTACGATTTAAGTTTCTTATCATTTATCATGTTTATTGCAACCATTGCAACTATGGTTCAATTGGTAGAAATTATTGTTGAAAAATTCTCACCTTCTTTATACAATTCATTGGGTATTTTCTTACCATTAATTGCTGTAAACTGTGCAATTTTAGGTGGAAGTTTATTTATGCAATCGCGCGAAATACCTACTCTAGGTTTAGCATTAACTTACGGAGTTGGTTCTGGAATAGGATGGTTTTTAGCAATTCTTGCTATTGCTGCAATTCGTGAAAAAATCCGTTATTCTTCAGTTCCTCCTGCATTAAGAGGTCTAGGAATTACGTTTATTATTACTGGTTTAATGGCAATTGGTTTTATGAGTTTTGGAGGAATGTTAACTGGTGGTGATGAAAAAAAGGAAGAAAAACCAACTGTAGAAGCAGCGAAAATTGAGAAGAAAGAAATTAAAAAAGAAGAAGCTAAAGAAATTGTAGCTGAAAATACAAATATAAATTAAAGAAGAATGATATTAGCAGCAGGTACAACAGGAACCGTTATTGCAACAGTAGCAGCCTTTTTATTAATAACTTTACTTTTAGTAACCTTATTACTATTTGTAAAACAGAAATTATCTCCTTCTGGTCCAGTAACGATTACTATCAATGGAGAAAAGAAAATTCAAGTAGGTTCTGGTAGTTCACTTTTAACAACATTAGGAAACGAAAAAATATTTTTACCATCTGCTTGTGGTGGTGGAGGTTCTTGTGTTCAATGTGAATGTCATGTTTTAGAAGGTGGAGGAGAAGCTTTACCAACAGAAATACCACACTTTACAAAAAAGGAATTAAAATCAGGAATACGTTTAGCTTGTCAAGTTAAAGTGAAACAAGACATGAACATTACAATTCCAGAAGAAGTTTTTGGAATTAAAAAATGGGATGCAGTCGTTGTTAGAAATTACAATGTAGCTTCATTTATTAAGGAGTTTGTTGTAGAAATTCCAGAAGATATGGGTTACAAAGCAGGGGGTTATATTCAAATTGAAATTCCTCCATGTGAAGTAAAATTTGCTGATATGGATATTACTGCTCACCCAGAAGAGCATGAAACTCCAGATAAGTTCGAAGCTGAATGGGACAAATTTAAGTTGAGACCTTTAGTGATGAAAAATACAGAAACCGTAGAAAGAGCATATTCTATGGCTTCTTACCCAGCTGAAGGTAGAGAAATTATGTTAAATGTTCGTATTGCAACTCCCCCTTTTGATAGAGCTAAAGGTGGCTGGATGGATGTAAATCCAGGAATAGCATCTTCTTATATTTTTAATTTAAAAAAAGGAGACAAGTGTGTAATATCTGGTCCTTATGGAGAGTTTTTCATTAACGAATCAGATGCAGAAATGTTATATGTTGGTGGTGGAGCAGGAATGGCACCAATGCGTTCTCATTTATACCAATTATTTAGAACACTAAAAACAGGTAGAGAAGTTACGTATTGGTATGGAGGTCGTTCTAAAGCAGAATTATTTTATATTGATCATTTTAGAGCTTTAGAAAAAGATTTTCCGAATTTTAAATTCTTTATAGCATTATCAGATCCTTTAGAGTCTGATAACTGGAAAGTGAAAAAAGATATTAGTGATACTGCAGGTGATGGTTTCGTAGGTTTTATTCATAATTGTGTAATTGATAATTATTTAAATCATCATGAGTCACCAGAAGATATAGAATTGTATTTCTGTGGACCACCTTTAATGAATAAAGCTGTTCAGAAAATGGGAGAAGATTTTGGAATTCCAGATGAAAACATTCGTTTTGATGACTTTGGAGGATAATCTAAAAGTTATATAACTGAAATTATTTTAGTATTTAAGTACATTAAAAAAGACCGATTCAAATTTGAATCGGTCTTTTGAATTATAAGAATATATAATTAACTATGCTAAAAAAGTTTCAAGATGATAAACAGGTTCTCCATTTTCTTGTTCAAATAATTTAGAGAGATTCATTAAATTTGGAATACTATCTAATTCACATAATAATTCAACTACAGCAGACAATCCATTAAATAAAACTTCATTTGAAGTTGGGTTTTTAGGCTTTTGATTGTAATGACAAAGTGGAGTTTTAAAACCACAAGCCTCTAAAAAAACTTTTTCTATTTGTAATATTTCTTGAGGTGTATACCCATTAAATTTTCTTCCTAAATTTTGATGAACTCGACCAACATAACTTAATTGTAAAGAGCCATGACCTTCTGTTAAATGTTTCCAGCTATCAAAATTATCTAAAATATTACCAACAGCACAAGCTGAGCAATCTTCTGGATTTAATTTGTTATTATGATATGCATTATACAATTTAATTAATGCTTGCTCTAATCTTTTAGATGTCTTCATAAACTAGGTTTTGCTTTTTTAAAGATAAGAAAATTACCACCTCTATTCAAATAGTATGTCTTAATTTCTTTATTTTGAATAATTTTAAATTGGACAAGAACTTTTTTCAATTCGTAATTTTAAATCGTATTTTTGATTTTTCTTAAACCTAAGTAATGAAAAGCATCCGAAAGATATTAGAAAAGAAAAAGTATATAGCTATTAAATTAAAAAGAACTCAAACCAATCATTTAGAGTTAAAAGCACGGATAAATAATGTAAAAGGACGGTTTATTTTAGACACTGGAGCTTCGAATTCTTGTGTGGGTTTAAATTTAATAGAGCGTTTTAATTTGGATGCTAAAGAAAGCGAAACCAAAGCTGCTGGTGCTGGAGCAACCAATATGGAAACGCAACAATCTGAGAACAATAAACTTAAAATTGAAGGCTGGAGAATATCAAAATTCCATTTGGTGCTGTTCGATTTATCGCATGTAAATTTGGCTTTAACACAACATAAAGCAAAAAAAGTTCATGGCATCATTGGTGCTGACATTCTGCAAAAAGGAAAAGCAGTTATAGATTACAATAACAATGTACTATATTTAAAAATGAAAAAATAATTATTTAAAAATTAAAAAAATGAGTTTGCAAACACAAGTAATGGATAAAATGAAGGAAGCAATGAAAGCAAAAGACACAGTTGCTTTACAAGCTTTAAGAGCTGTGAAATCTGCTTTTTTATTAGCAAAAACAGAAACAGGCGCTCAAGAAGAATTAACAAAAGAGCAAGAAATAAAAATTATTCAGAAGCAGGTAAAACAAAGAAAAGATAGTGCAGCTATTTTTTTAAAGCAAGACAGACAAGATTTAGCAGATCCAGAATTGGCAGAAATTGCTGTTTTAGAACAGTTTTTACCAGAAGCTTTATCAGAAGAAAAGATAGAAGAAATTGTATTGTCAACTATAAAAAAGATAGGGGCCTCAGGTATGCAAGATATGGGTAAAGTAATGGGTATTGTATCCGCAGAATTAGCTGGACAAGCAGATGGTAAAACCATTTCTAATTTGGTTAAGAAAAACCTAGTATAAAAAAACAAAGGCTGCGTAGTTCAACTGGATAGAATATCAGATTTCGGCTCTGAGGGTTGGGGGTTCGAATCCCTTCGTGGTCACATAAAAAAGTTCAAAATATTTATATTTTGAACTTTTTTTTATACAAAAAATATTGCATTACTGATATTTATCATTTTTTAAAAAGAGATTTATTATGAAATTTGTGTAATTAAATTCAATCAAAAAAAATATAATATGATAAGAAATATTCCTGTATCAGAAATAATGAGTATTAGTTTAATTACAGTTCAACTAGAAAGCAAGCTAGAAGATGTAAAAGAAATTTTTAAAAAAAAGGCTATTAGACATATTCCTGTTGTAAATAAAAATGTTATTGTAGGTATGTTAAGTTATTCTGATATCCTAAAAGCTAGCTATTCAGAACTTTCTGAAGATGATAAAGATTTAGAATCTAGCTTATTCGATTGGTATACAGTTAAGCAAGTAATGACTAAAAGTTTGTTTTTAGTATCGCCATCTACTACTATAAAAGAAGTAGGTAAATTACTATCAGAAAAAGAATTTCATGCACTACCTGTTGTTGATTGTGGTGAGTTGGTAGGTATTGTAACATCAACAGATTTAATTAAATATTTAGTAAATAACTTATAAATTATTAACTGTATTCAGATGTTAATTCATCTATAATTAAACCATCTTCTAAAGTTTGAATTACACCTATTGCAGCTCTTTCTCCTGAAATCATAGCCGCATTTAAGGAACCATTTAGTAAATGATCTCCTGCCAAAAATATGGTTGATTTTAACTTCGTTTCAGAACTTGCAATCTCATATTGTAAGTTATGTAATTTTGGTAATGCTTTTTTGATAGGATAGTGTTTGATAAACTTTTTTACATCGATATTACAAAAGGATTTTAAGTCTTCAGTTACTTTCAGGATTAAATCTAAATCATTTAATTGATGTTCTTTTACAACAGTTACAGACAATAATTCTTGATCGCCTTTAGATGAAGTTGCCACACTTGTATGATAAAAAATATTATTGATAAGTGCGTTTTCATCAGCAATTAAACCAATTAAAGGTTTTTGAATGACTCTTTTTGAAGTCTCAAAATATAAAGTATCGCAAATTTTCCATTGTGTTTCTTGGTTTTTTAGATTCGAAATTAACGGACTCGCATCTGTTGCAATAATGGTAATATTACTTTTTAAAACAGTGTTATCATTTAAAATAATCTGGCTGTCTTGGACCTCTTTAACAGGTGAATTAAATTTAAATGCTGCGTTTTTTAATTTTGATTTTAATTGATAAGCGATTGCTTGTATTCCGTTTTTAGGCAAAACAGCCAAACCATTTCCAAACATTTTATATACAAATTCAAACATTCTACTTGAGGTTTCTAATTTGTTTTCTAGAAAAATACCACTAAAAAAAGGTTTGAAAAAATCAGAAATTATAGCCTCAGAGAAACCAAAGTTTTGTAAATATTTTAAAGTGGTAATTTCTTCTGTTTTAAAAATTTGAGTTATTTTTTTCTTCTTTAAAAGGCTGTTTAATTTTAAGATTTTTCTCTTATCAGAAAAATTACCAATAGATGAAAATAACGTTGGTATTAACAAAGAAAAACTCCTTAAAGGATCTCCAACAGTTTGCTGTTTTCCATTTTTAAAAATAGTTGCACCAGGTAAAAATTCTTGCAGTTCCAAAGCATTATAATCTAAGTAATTTTTTGCTGCAGGATAAGAAGTTAATAAAACTTGAAATCCGTGATCTAAATTATAACCCTCTACAACATCTGTTTTTACACGTCCACCAACTTTATCTGAAGCTTCTATTATTGTAGGACAATAACCATAGTTTTCTAAAACTTGTGCAGCAATTAAGCCACTAATTCCTGCTCCAACAATATGAATTTTATATGCTGATTTTTCCATTTTCTAATGCTTTTAATTCTATCTTTTTTCTTAAATATAAAGATAAGATTCTTTGTATATCTCTGTTGTCTTTTTTTAAATCAACAAAAAATAAATAATCTTCAGGGTTTGTTAATAGAGCATCTTGTTCTTTGTCTAAATAACCAAAACCTTTGTAAATGCCATCTATAATTAGTGCAAAACCAACTTCATTTTTGGTTCTTCCTTTTTCTGTAAGTACGATATTTTCAGCACCAATTCCAACTGATTTTATGGCTTCTTTTACACGTAAATTATAACTTTCTACAGCTTCTTTGTCACAACAAATTCCTTTACATTCTTTAATTTGATAATGAAAACAAGTGGTAACATTGGTTTGTAAATGACAATATTTTGGACATAGTTCAAACTCCTTGCACAAATATTCTAAATGATTCCGAACTTCAGAAACATTATAATATTTAGTTATAGGGTTTGGTGCTAATTTTAAACGATTATAGGCTAAATGAATTATTCCCTTTTGATCTTCATAAGAAAACAAGGCAACAGCCTCTCCAGCTCTTCTTTGAGCTCTGTTATATTTTGGATATATCTGTTTTATTTCTGATGATTCGTGCAACAATGCTAATAATTCGCTGCCAGTTTCAGTAAAAGAAATATCTGCAGTTTCCAAACACATGTTTTGCTCTTTTTTCTTTTTATCATAAAAATGACTGATTACTCTTTGCTTTATATTATTGGCCTTACCAACATAAATAACCTCTTTCGCCAAGTTTTTAAAATAGTAAACTCCAAAAGTTTCAGGTAAATTATCTACTACTTTTTTGTCTAAAAGTGGAGGCAAAGTTGCTTGTCTAGAACGTGGATTTAAAAACGAATTGATAATAAAATTATCATCTCTTTCTATTAATCTTCTAAACAATTCTGTGGTGGCTTCTGCATCTCCTCTTGCTCTGTGTCTTCCATTTATGGGTATATTTTCATCAACACAAATATTGCCCAAGCTGTATGATTTTAAACCCGGAATTATTTTTCTAGATAAGCGAACTGTGCAGAGTTTTTTACGTTTAAAATCGAAACCTAAACTTTTAAATTCTGCTTGAATAATATTATAATCGAAGTTTACATTATGAGCCACAAAAATAGTGTCTTGTGTAATTTCTTCGACTTTTTTTGCAATTTCGTAAAATTTTGGAGCATTTCTAACCATCGCATTTGTAATGCCTGTTAGATTTGTAATAAAAGGTGGAATGTTTTGCTCAGGATTTACAAGTGATGTAAACTCATCAACTACTTTTTTACCATCAAAAACAAAAATAGAAATCTCTGTAATTTTCTGACCTTTATATCCATTTCCAGTGGTTTCTATGTCTACAACAGTATACAAATATTAACCTACTATATTTTTTAAATCGGCAATCGTTGCTATTGGATTTTCACTCTTAAAAACAAAACTACCAGCTACTAAAACATCTGCGCCAGCTTCAATTAGAGCATTTGCATTTTTATTAGTAACGCCACCATCTATCTCAATTTTACATTTAGAGCCTGTAAACTCGATTAAATGTCTCAGTTGTTTTACTTTTTTATAGGTATTTTTTATAAAAGATTGTCCTCCAAAACCAGGGTTTACACTCATTAAGCAAACCAAATCTAAATCTAAAATAATGTCTTCTAAAACTGCAATTGGCGTGTGTGGGTTTAAAGCAACTCCAGCATCCATACCTTCAGATTTTATGGCTTGCACTGTTCTGTGCAAATGTGTGCAAGCTTCATAATGCACTGTTAGAATATTTGCACCTAAATCTGCAAAGGTTTGTATGTATTGATCTGGATTTACAATCATTAAATGTACGTCAATTGTTTTTTTGGCATGTTTGGTAATTGCCTTTAAAACTGGCATGCCAAAAGAAATATTGGGTACAAAAACCCCATCCATAATATCTATGTGAAACCAATCTGCTTCAGAATTATTTACCATTTCTATATCTCTTTGTAAGTTGGCAAAGTCTGCTGCTAAAATTGATGGTGCAATTAAATTAGTCATTTTTTTTCTGATTTGTTTCTACAAAAATAATCATATAAAAAACAAAACTCTCGAAATTAATTCGAGAGTTTTAAATAAGATATTTACATTTTAATTAACCTAAGTAAGTCATTAAAATTTTAGATCTAGAAGTATGTTTTAATCTTCTAATTGCTTTTTCTTTTATTTGACGAACTCTTTCTCTTGTTAAATCAAAAGTTTCACCAATTTCTTCTAAAGTCATTGGTTGGTGTTCACCTAAACCAAAATATAGTTTTACAACATCTGCTTCTCTTGGAGTTAATGTTTCTAAAGCTCTATTAATTTCTATTCTTAAAGACTCGTGTAATAACTGTCTGTCTGGGTTTGGAGATTCTCCTGAGTTTAAAACATCGTATAAATTAGAATCTTCACCTTCTATTAAAGGAGCATCCATAGATACATGACGTCCAGAATTTTTCATAGATTCTTTCACGTCATTCACAGTCATGTCTAATTTCTTTGCAATTTCTTCAGCACTTGGTGGGCGCTCATTTTCTTGCTCTAAGAAAGCATACATTTTGTTGATTTTGTTAATAGAACCAATTTTATTTAATGGTAAACGTACAATTCTAGATTGTTCTGCTAATGCTTGTAAAATAGATTGACGAATCCACCAAACTGCATAGGAAATAAATTTAAAACCTCTGGTTTCATCAAAACGTTTTGCAGCTTTAATTAAACCTAAGTTTCCTTCGTTAATTAAATCGGGTAATGTTAAACCTTGATTTTGGTATTGCTTTGCAACAGATACCACAAAACGTAAATTCGCTTTTGTTAATTTTTCTAAGGCTCTTTGGTCACCAGCTTTTATAAGCTGAGCTAATTCTACTTCTTCATCAGCAGTAATTAAGTCTACTTTTCCAATTTCCTGTAAATATTTGTCTAAAGATGCAGTTTCTCTATTAGTAACCTGCTTGGTAATTTTAAGTTGTCTCATCTAATTATCTATAAAATATCAAGATTTATAATCCTTGTACATTTTATTATACGTTAGCTTTGATAAAAATGTTACAAAAAGAATTTATTTTTTTTAAAAGTATTTTTTCTGATCGAAATATTTTATTGAAAATGTAGAGTAGCGAATCAAATGATTTATTTGATTAAATCAAGTTTTTTTTTTAAATTGTAGTTTGACAACTAACAATTTATCAGTTATATTTGTAACAAATATTTTTCATTTTACTTTTCGGATAAATACTAAAAAGAAATTTATTGTGTTATTATTTTATGATTTTGTCATATTTAATCAAATAAAAAAAAAGAATTACTAAAATTAAATTTTAAATAAATTAAGTTTTGAGTTAAACCTCATGTAAGATTTGATAGAAAGTTGGGGGACTTTCTATCATGAGTGATTATATCACAAAAAAAGAGACCGTTTTTAACGGTCTCTTTCATTTTTAAAATTTAATGGTTTTAAAACAAACCATTTATTTGAGAATCTATTCTGTCTATTATATAACCTAAATCTTCTTGATTGGCTACAAAATCTAAATTATCTACATCTATTATTAAAAGTTTTCCTTTTTGATAGGTAGAAATCCATGCTTCATAGCGTTCATTTAATCTACTTAAATAATCGATACTGATAGAATTTTCGTAATCTCTGCCTCGTTTATGTATTTGACTAACCAAAGTAGAGATATCTGCTCTTAAATAAATGAGTAAATCTGGTGGCGTAACTAAGTTTTCCATTAATTCAAATAGAGAGCTATAGTTGCTAAAATCTCTATTTGTCATTAAACCCATTGCATACAAATTGGGTGCAAAAATATGAGCATCTTCGTAAATAGTTCTATCTTGTATTAGGCTTTTTGCAGAATCTCTTAATTCTAAAATTTGACGAAAACGACTGTTTAAAAAGTAAACTTGTAGGTTAAAAGACCAACGTTCCATTTCTGCATAAAAATCGTCTAAATACGGATTTTCTTCAACAGATTCGAAATGAGGTTTCCATTTATAATGTTTGGCTAAAAGTTTAGTTAATGTGGTTTTACCAGCGCCAATATTACCTGCTATTGCAACGTGCATATTTTTTAAAGTCTATAAGTTAAAAAGGGATGCTAAAGTACTAAAAATTATAGAGTTTTAAAGTTTAACAGATTAATTTATAACCAAAACCTCTAATATTTATAATTTGTATGGTGTCGTCTTTTTTTAATTTTTTTCTAAGTTTACTTATAAAAACATCCATGCTTCTTGCGTTAAAAAAATCGTCATTACCCCATAATTTATTTAATATAAAGGTTCTGTCTAAAATTTCGTTTTTCTTTTCGAAAAGATAAAACAATAATTGCGCTTCTCTGTGTGTTAAATTTTCGGTATTTTTTTGATGTTGTAATATTTGTTTGGTGAAATTAAAGAGATATTCTCCAATTTGTATTTCTTCGATATTTGTTTTTAGTTCAATTCTATTTAATAAAGATTTAATTCTGATGATTAATTCTTCCATAGAAAAAGGCTTTTTTAAATAATCATTTCCACCATGATTAAAGCCTTCTAAAACATCTGAAGTTTGGGATTTTGCTGTTAAAAAAATAATAGGAATTCTTTTATTTTCTTGCCTTATTTCTTTGGCTAATGTAAAACCATCTTTTTTTGGCATCATCACATCTAAAACCAAAATATCTGGTTTTTCTTTTTGATAAACCTCGAAACCTTGTTCGCCATTTTCTGCATGGAAAACTACAAAATCTCTAGTTTCTAGACTCTCTTTTACAATCATTCCCAGACTAGCTTCATCTTCGGCTAAAAGAACTTTTATTTTAGGCATTTGGCATGATTATTTTAAAAATAGTTTGTTTTTTATCTGAAGAAAGGGAAATTATTCCACCATGTTTTTCAATAATTTTTTTGCAATAATACAAGCCAATTCCAAAACCTTTTATATCGTGCGTATTTCCTTTTGGCACTCTGTAAAATTTGTCGAAAACCTTTTCTTGTTGGTTTTTTTCAATGCCATTTCCATCATCTGCAATAGTAATTTCAGTAGATTTTACTATGGAATTTATATTTATTTCAATAGTATTTCCACCATATTTAACAGCATTATCAATGAGATTAGAGATGACATTTTCGAAGTGAAAAACGTCTACATTTAAGTTCATAGGTTTTAAGTTCGATGAAAAAATAAGTTCTTTTTTATTGGCTAATAGTTGATGTTTATATACCAATTTTTCAGTTATTTCAACAACATTAATCGTTTCTTTTTTTAAGAGTAATTGTTCACTGTCTAAAGTTGCAGTTTCTAATAATTTCTCAACCATTTGATGCAGTTTTTTTAGCTGCAAAGAAGACATTGCTAAATATTTTTTGGTTTTTTCTTTATCATCAAGTACATTAAAATTTTCTATTGCTTCAATGGCTGTAGAAACTGTTGAAATGGGTGTTTTGAATTCATGGGTAATGTTACTAATTAAATCGTTTTTTATAATAGCTAATTCTTTTTGTTGATTTATAATTTTCAACAAATAAAACAAACAACTTATAATTAATAATGATAATAAAAGTGATAAAAAAATACCAGTAGAACTTCTTTTTAATGCCTCAAAATTTGGACTACTGTAGGACAGTTTGAAACTTTCGTTGTCTTTTAAATAGGTAGATTTTGAACTTGCAAAGTAAAAATATTCAGTATCTAAAGTGTCTTTAGATACATTAAAGAGCGTATCGTTTTTAAAATGTAAAAATCGTTTTTCAATGTTAATTCCTTTTTGTTTTAGTTGGTTATCAATTAAAGAATCTACAATTTTATAATCTACAGATTGATCTAAAAAGGAAATAAAAATAGGTTTTAAGTTGGTTAATAGCTTTAAACTATCTGCTGCTTTTTTACCTCTAAAATATTTTATTTCTGAACTGGTTCCATCATCATTTAAGGTAATACCATTTTTATCATCAGTGAACTGTGTAATTAATTTATTTGAATGTTTTTTGTTTGTTAAAGAGTCAACTTTTAAATTAAATTCATTAATAAAAATTTTGGAAGCATGCAATAAAGAATCTCTTTTTTCTGTAGACATTTTTTCGTCAGAAGTAAATTTTAAGTTGGTAATAGTTACTTTAGACTTTAAAGAATCTGAACTGCTTTTTTTTAATTTATTTAAAACCTTGCCAATTGAACTTTCTCGTAAAGATTTTTTATGAACACTTCCAGTATCATCAATAATTGTTAAAAAATTACTTTTGGCCAAAGAAGAGTAATACTCCTCAATAGCATTGTCTAAACTTAACTGAATTTCGTTTGAAACTCTTTGTTTATTTTCTTCGTAATTTTTATAATTCCAATAGAATTGCACACCAATTGTAACCACAATTGTGAGTGCAATAAAGTAAAAAATCCATTGGTACTTTTTTGTATTCATATTTCAAAGGTAATTTCTTTTTTTAATAAAATAGCGCTGTTAACACTCGTTAACGTTCGTTAACTAAGAAAACCTTATTCGTGTTAGATATTTGTAACATCAAACTAAAACAAACTATTATCATGAAAAACATTCTTACATTTAACCTCTTATTTTTATCAATTATTACTTTTTCTCAAGAAAAAAGTTTTTTATCGAAAGTAACAAAGGAAAATTCTGTTACTACACATTCTATTAAATACGCTGTAAATTCGATAGAAGATTTAAAAAGTATTAATTGGGATGATGCAAAAGAAATGTTCCAAAAAAATAAACCAGAAGAAATCATTGAACTCGCTTTTGAAATTAATTTACCCGAATCTAAAAACAAATATAATTCTTCTGTTAAAGTTGGTGGAAAAACAGAGAATATTGATTCTTTAATAAAAATGATTAAAAAAGGAGTGAACGTAACTACTAAAATAATAACAGAAAATAAATAAAATAGTATGAAAACAATCATCACAATTATTCTATTAAGTGCATCATTTTTTATAAATGCACAAAATTTCACAGGAAAAGCTACTTATAAAACTTCAAGTAAATCAAATATTAGGTTTGGAGAAAATCAAGAGGGAATTACAGATAAAATGCAAGAAGAGTTGCAAAAAAGATTGCAAAAAATGAATCAAAAAACTTTTTTTCTAGAGTTTGATAAATTTACCTCTGTTTATGAAGAAGAAGAACAATTAGAGGCGCCAAAACCACAGGTTGGAGGTAACAATGTTATGGTAATGTCTTTTGGTGGTTCAGGAAATGGAAGTATTTATTTTAAAAACATTCAGGAAAAGCGTTTTGTAAATCAGACAGAAATTATGAGTAAAGCTTTTTTAGTAAAAGATTCTTTACCAAAATATAATTGGGAACTGTCTTCAGAAACAAAAAATATTGGAAACTATACTTGTTACAAAGCCACCTTTTCTAGAGAAGTAGAAAATGTATCTATGAGTTTGGTAAATGGCGAATCTAAAGAAGTTAAAACTAAAGAAACGAAAGTTACCACTGCTTGGTACACACTTCAAGTACCTATTAGTAATGGTCCATCAGAATATCAAGGTTTACCAGGTTTAATATTAGAAATTAACGATGGCACTAATTTAATTGTATGCACAGAAATTGTTCTAAACCCTTCAGAAACTATTAAAATTGATGAACCAGAGAAAGGTAAAATTGTTTCGCAGTCTGAATACAATGAAATACAAAGAGAAAAAAATGAAGAAATGATGGAGAAGTTTAAAAGTAGAAATGGCATGGATTTAGGAAATGGTATCAAAATAAAAATGAGCGGTAATTAGATTCAGAAAATAAATGTTTATTTTTTTTGGCATAAGATTAAACTTTTATGTTTTTTTTAAGTCTAACCAGAATATTTAAAGAGTATTTTTGCCAAAAAATTAAACACCAAATAATGAAATCACTATTTACATTTTTATTCGCATTGGTTACTTTAGTAACTTTTGCACAAAAAGATTTTCAAGGAAAAGCTGTATACATGTCTAAGACTACTGTGGATATGGATAGGTTTGGAGGAGAGCAAATGAGCGAGCAACAAAAGAAACAAATAATGGCTCGAATGAAAAACTTTTTAGAAAAAACATATACTTTAAGTTTTAATAAAAGCGAATCGTCTTTTAAAGAAAATGTGTCATTAGAAGCACCTGGTACATCTGGTCCAAGTTGGGGTAGAAGTAATGGGCAAGGTTCTATTTACAAGAACTTAAAAACAAAAAAGATGACTGAAGATGTAGAAATGTTTAGCAAGCGTTTTTTAATTGTTGAAGATATGGAGCAACCAAAATGGGAGTTAGGCACAGAAACTAAACAAATTGGAAACTTTACATGTTACAAAGCTACTATGACAAAAGTGGATAAAAGCGTAGATTTTGGAAGTATTTTTGGAAGAAGAGGTAGAGGAGGAAATGAACAAAAAAAAGATTCTACTAAAACTGAAGAAAAAGAAGAAATTAGAACTTTAGATGTGGTTGCTTGGTATACACCAAATATTCCTGTAAGCTCTGGTCCAGAATCTTATTGGGGTTTACCTGGTTTAATATTAGAATTAAGTGCAGGAAGAACAACAATGTTATGTACAGAAATTGTGTTAAACCCAGAAGAATCTATTAGTTTAGAAGAGCCTAGTAAAGGTAAAGAAGTAAATAGAGAAGAATACAATGCTATTATAAAAGAAAAAACAGACGAATTAAAAGAACAATTTGGAAATAGAAGAGGTGGAGGAAGACGTTTCTAACCCATTTTTTTTCAAAATTACACAATCAAACTACTTATGAAAAAAATATTACTATTCACCATAATAATGGTGTCCTTGGCTTCCAATGCTCAAATTTCAATAACGGGTGTTGTTCGAGATTCTATTGGAGAACCTTTAGAAATGGCAAATGTGATCGCTTTAGATACAGTTGCAAAAAAAATTAGTTCTTTCGGTTTTACAGACGCTAAAGGTTTTTTTAAATTAGATGTAAGTAACAATACTACTTATAATATTAAAATAAGTTATGTAGGTTATAAAGAAATTAGTGAGTTTATAAAAACAAAAGAAACAGACATCAGAAAAAATTATACCATGTACGAAGACAACATGTTAGATGGTATAAATATTGTCACCAAAATACCTGTTACTATTAGTGGAGATACTATAATTTACAATGCAGATTCTTTTAAAAACGGGTCTGAAAGAAAGTTAGAAGACGTTCTTAAAAAATTACCAGGCGTAGAAATTAATGCTGCAGGTGAAATAGAAGTTGAAGGTAAAAGAGTAGAGAAAATAATGGTAGATGGGAAAGAGTTTTTTAGTGGAGACACAAAATTAGCATCAAAAAACATCCCTTCTAATGCAGTTGATAAAATTCAGGTTTTAAGAAATTTTGGTGATGTTAGTCAATTAAGTGGCGTTCAAAATAATCAAGATAGAGTTGCTATAAACATCAAACTAAAAGAGGGTAAAAAGAACTTTTGGTTTGGCGATATTTCATTAGGTGCAGGTACAGCACCTGGAACAGGTTTGTATCTTTTTCAACCAAAACTATTTTACTATTCACCTAAATATACCATTAATGTTATTGGTGATTTAAATAACATTGGAGACGTCGTTTTAAGTAGAAGAGATTTAAGAGGTTTTGGATCTAATTTCCAAAGTCAAAGTCCTTCTAATGGAACAAATATTAGTATTGCAGATGCAGGAATCGGTTTTTTAACGGCAAGCGCAAGAAATGCAAATAGAATTGAAACAAAATTATCTGCAGCAAACTTTAGTTATTCTCCAAATCCAAAATTAGATTTAAGTGGATTTTTAATTTGGTCTAGCAATAGCAATGGGCAAAGAAATATCACTGAAATAGATTATATCGACCCAAATACTCCAGACGATTTTGTTGATAACACAACTGACCAAACAAGTAACTCTGGCTTATTTCGTTTAAGTTCAGTTTACAAAAAGGATTTTAACAATCAATTAAATTATAACGTTGCAGGTCGTTTTTCTAACGAGTTTAGAACCGATAACGTAAATTCAAGAGTTTTAAGTGATATTACTGAAAATGAAAGGTCTACACCTTTTACAATTAATCAGGATTTTAGTTATTTCTACACAGCTAACGAAAATAACATTTTTGCTTTGGAGGTAAAACATTTGTTACAAGACGAAGATCCTTTTTATGTGGCTTCTTTAGAGAATGATCCTAATAACAATAACCCAACAAACGACCCAGCATTAGAGCCTTTTGAGGATGGTTTTGATGATGCAGCATTAAGTTTAGGTTTAGATAGAAGCAATCAGTTTTACAATTTAGAACAAGATAGAAAAGTAAAAACAAATCAATTAGATGCAAAATTAGATTACTACTACATCTTAAATCAAAAAAGTAATTTAAATTTTGTTGCTGGTACTATTTTAAGTTCTCAAAACTTTAATTCGAGGTTTTTTCAAATTTTAGATAATGGAACTGAATTAGATCCAAATCCTACAAATATTGCAGGGAGTGCAAATCCAGAAACTAGAAATGATACTCAGTACAATTTTACAGATATCTATGCAGGTGTAAGATATCGTTTAAAAGCGGGTATTTTTACAATAACTCCAGGGTTTACAGTGCACTCTTACAATTCGAATAATACACAATATGGTACTGAAACTTTTGAAGATACATTCGCGAAGTTTTTACCAGAATTTGATGTGGTAGCGCAATTTAAAAGAAGTGAAAGTTTAAACTTCAGTTATAAGCAAGAAGTTAATTTTACGGATGTAAATCAAATTGCTAGAGGTATTGTGGCAAATAACTACAATTCATTTTTTGCTGGAAATGCAAACTTAATAAACTCAAGTTTCCATAACGTAACTTTAAACTATAGAAGCTTTAATTTATTTAATAACAGTAATGTTTTTGCAAGAATAAATTATAGAAAAACAGCAGATCAGGTAAATAGAAATACTATTTTCGAACCAGGTTCTGTAGTTTCTAGTGCAACAACTATTAATTCTCCTTTTGATAATGAGAGTCTTACCTCCTTTGCAAGAATTGGTAAAACGTTTAAAAAAATAAGAACTTCTTTAGGTGGTAATTTTACCTATAGTAAAACCTATCAATTTATCAATTCTGTAGAAAATACCAACGAAAGTTTTAATAAAGGTATCAATACAAGTATTGGTACTAATTTCACAAAAGCACCAAACGTTAGTTTACGTTATAATGTATCTTTTCAAGATCAAAGTAACAGTTCAAGACCTGTAGATATTAATACTGTAATACATACACCTTCTATAGATTTCGATGCATATTTGTGGAATTCTGTAACACTAACTTCCGATTTTTCTTACACAGACCAAAGACAAAATGGGGCTACTACAAATACATTTAGTATTTGGAATGCAAAAATAGCTTACAGAAAAGACAAAGATGCGAAAATGGAATACGAATTAGTGGGTAACAACTTGCTAGCAACTGGTTCTCAGGCTTCTGTAAGTCAAAGTGTTATTTCTTTTAGAACAAGTGAAACATTTATTCTACCAAGATTTATAAGCTTTAGATTGCGTTACCAATTGTAACCTAAATACATAAAACTTTATGATAAAATGGCTCAAGATTGAGCCATTTTTTTATTTTAGCACCATGAGTTTATTAGCTTCGAAACGAATGAAAAACATTCGCAAAATTCGATTTAAAATAGCTAATACCTAAACTAAATTTAGAAAAAACACGTTACATAATTAGTAAATCATATATACAAAAATGTCCATAAAGGTTATATCAGTTTCAAAAAATTATTCGAATCAAAAAGCATTAAAAGAGGTTGCTTTTTCTGCTGATAAAGGAGATGTTATCGGTTTTTTGGGTCCAAATGGTGCAGGAAAATCTACCATGATGAAAATCTTAACAGGCTTTATAAAGCCGAATTCTGGTGAAGTTTTTGTAAATGAGATTGATGTTTTGAAAGAACCTTTAAAAGCACAAAAAACGATTGGATATTTACCAGAACACAATCCTTTGTATGCAGATATGTATGTGCGTGAATATTTGCAATTTCAAGCATTGATCTTTAAAGTTGATAAAAGTCAAATAGAAATCTGTATTAAAAAAGTGGGTTTAGAAGAAGAAGCTCATAAAAAAATACATCAATTATCTAAAGGATATCAACAAAGAGTTGGTTTGGCCGCTGCTATTTTGCACAATCCATCAGTATTAATTTTAGATGAACCTACAACTGGTTTAGACCCAAATCAATTAGTAGAAATTCGAGAATTAATCAAAGAATTGGGCAAGGAAAAAACAGTTTTATTTTCTACACATATTATGCAAGAAGTTGAGGCTGTTTGTAATAGAGTTATCATCATCAAAAAAGGGGAGATTTTAATTGATAAAAAACTATCTGAACTCAAACAAAATAACCAACAAACGATAGAAGTTACTTTTGATGTTAAAGTTGATGAACCACTTTTTAAAAAATTACCCAATGTAATTACTTGTAAAAATAATGACGGTTTTACTTGGCAAATCACTTTTGAAAGTAAGGAAGATATGCGTCCAAAAATCTTTGATTTTGCACAAGAAAATAGACTTAAAATTTTAGAATTAAATTCAAAAAATAAAAATTTAGAAACGCTATTTAGAGAGGTTACAATTTAGGTTTTCACATGCTTGTCATTTCTGCTTAGGCAGGTATCTATTGTAACTTAATTCAACTTATATTTAATCTGCTGACTTTCTAAAGTGGCCAATAATTCGTTTGTAATATGAATATTTGTATTTCTGCTTGGCAAACTCATTTTAATTTGTTCTTTTTCATCTACAATTGTAAAATTTAATTTTTGACTACCAGATTTATTCTTTAAAATACTTTCTAAATTCAGAATTGTATGTGCATTAATTTCGGTTAAAGAAAGCTCAATAGTTACTTTTTTACAAAGTGTATCCATAATATCGTGCAACAATTTCATTTCTGTAAACTTCAATCTTGGTTCACCTACAACTCCTTCTTTGCTTGTCCAACCTGCTTGAATTGTAGCACGCACAAATAAGAAAGAATTTAAAGATAAAAAGTGTTTCATTTTTAAATAATCTTCGCCAAAAATTCGAAACTCATGATTGTCTCCATAATCTTCTATAAAAAAAGAAGCCCAACCTTTTCCAGCTTTAGAAACTCTATGCTGCACGTCTGTAATTATACCAGCAAAGGATAAATTCATTCCAACATATTTTGTAAGATCACCCTTAAAATGTTTTAAAGTAGCGTTGCAAAAAATCATCTCATTTTTAAAATCGTCTAAAGGATGTGCAGAAATATAAATACCAATTACTTCTTTTTCTTGGGATAATAATTCCATTGTTCCCCAAGTTTCGCAATTAGGAATTTCTGGTTCAGGAAACTGAATTTTAGAAGCCTCACCAAATAAAGAAACTTGAGCCGAGTTTTCGTTTTCTTGGTATTTACTCCCAAATTTCATAGCACGTTCTAGAAATGTAATTCCTTTTTCATCAACAGCAAAATATTGAGCTCTATGGGTATCAGTAAAAGAATCGAAAGCACCTGCTTTTACTAAACTATCAAAAGATTTTTTGTTGGCTGCTCTTAAATCTACACGTTTTGCCAAATCAAAAATGGATGAAAAATTTCCATTTTCTTTTCGTTCTTTAATAATGGCTTTCACAGCAGAGGCTCCAACACCTTTTACAGCAGCCATTCCAAAACGTACAGCGCCTTCTTTATTTACCGAAAATTTTAAGTAAGACTCGTTAATATCTGGACCTAAAACTGCTAACCCCATTCTTTTGCATTCTTCCATAAAAAAAGAAACAGATTTGATGTCATTCATGTTATTAGATAAAACAGATGCCATATATTCTGCAGGATAATGTGCTTTTAAATAAGCAGTTTGATAAGCAATCATTGCATAGCAAGTAGAGTGACTTTTGTTAAAAGCGTAACTTGCAAAGGCTTCCCAATCTTTCCAGATTTTTTCTAATTTCTCTGAATCATGGCCATTCGCAGCAGCTTGTTCTATAAACTGCGGTTTCATTTTATCTAAAACAGATGCTTGTTTTTTACCCATTGCTTTTCGTAAAACGTCGGCTTCACCTTTGGTAAAATTGGCTAATTTTTGCGAAAGCAACATTACTTGCTCTTGGTAAACTGTAATTCCATAAGTTTCTGCCAAATACTCTTCCATTGCTGGCAAATCGTATTCAATATCTTCACTACCATGTTTTCTATTGATAAAACTTGGAATGTATTCCATTGGTCCAGGTCTGTACAAGGCGTTCATAGCAATTAAATCGCCAAAAACAGTTGGTTTTAAAGATCGCATGTGTTTTTGCATTCCTGGAGATTCGTATTGAAAAATACCTACTGTTTCTCCTTTCTGGAAAAGCTCGTATGTTTTTTCATCATCTAAAGGAAAATTCTCAGGATCTAAATCTATATTGTGTTTTGCTTTTACAATTTTTACGGTGTCTTTAATTAAAGTCAACGTTTTTAATCCTAAGAAATCCATTTTTAACAAACCTGCAGACTCTACAACAGAGTTGTCAAATTGCGTAACATACATGTCTGAATCTTTTGCCAAAGCAACAGGTACATAATTGGTTATATCTCCTGGAGTAATGATTACTCCACAAGCGTGAATTCCTGTATTTCTTACAGAGCCCTCTAAAATGGTGGCTTTATTTACAGTTTCTGAAGCCAAATCATTTCCATAGGAAATGTTTACCAACTCTTCTACTAATATTTTTTCTTCCGATCTTAAACCAGCAACTTTTGCTTTGCTTCTTTCATCATCACCAAAAATATTTTTTAGTTTGATATTGGGAATTAATTTTGCAATTCTATCTGCTTCAAAAAGAGGTAAGTCTAAAACTCTTGCTGTATCTCTAATAGATGATTTTGCAGCCATGGTTCCATATGTAATAATCTGTGCAACTTGGTTTGCGCCATATTTGTTAATTACATAATCCATTACGCGTCCACGACCTTCATCATCAAAATCGATATCTATATCTGGCATAGAAACACGTTCTGGATTTAAGAAACGCTCAAAAAGTAAATCGTATTTTATAGGATCTATATTTGTAATCCACAAGCAATAAGCAACCACAGAACCTGCAGCAGAACCACGACCTGGCCCTACAGCAACATCCATATTTCTGGCTTCTCGTATAAAATCTTCTACAATTAAAAAGTAACCAGGATACCCTGTATTTTTTATAACAGATAATTCAAAATCTAATCGTTCTTTTATAGAATCCGTAATTTCTCCATAACGTTTTTTGGCACCAACAAAAGTTAAGTATTCTAAGTATTTATTTTCTCCACGTTTTCCTCCATCTTTTGTGTCTTCTAAGTTTTTAAATTCAGTTGGAATATCAAAAGCTGGCAATAAAACTTCTCTGGCTAGCGTAAAAATTTCAATTTTATCTACAATTTCTTGAATGTTTATAATAGCTTCTGGAATATCTAAAAACAAGGTTTTCATTTCTTCTGAAGACTTAAAATAATATTCCTCATTAGGCAAGCCATATCTGTAACCACGTCCTTTACCAATTGGTGTGGCTTGTTTTTCTCCATCTTTTACACATAACAAAATATCGTGCGCATTTGCATCTTTCTTTTCTAAATAAAATGTGTTGTTGGTTGCAACAATTTTTATGTTGTGCTTTTTAGAAAATTTTAATAAAGTTTCATTTACAATGGTTTCATCTTGTTGATTATGACGCATCAACTCGATATAGAAATCGTCTTTAAATTCTTCTTTCCACCAAAGCAAAGCTTCTTCTGCTTGCGCTTCTCCAACATTTAAAATTTTATTGGGAACTTCACCATATAAGTTTCCTGTTAAAACTATAATATCTTCTTTATACTTTTTAATGATTTCTCTATCTATTCTTGGCACATAATAAAATCCATCAATAAAAGCGATGGAAGACATTTTTGCTAAATTGTGATATCCTTTTTTGTTTTTTGCCAATAACACAACTTGATAACCATTGTCTTTTTGCGATTTATTTTTATGGTCTTCACAGATATTAAATTCACACCCAATTATTGGTTTCATTGGTGTTTCCGCACTTTTATTATGCATTAAAACTGCATTTACAAAATGGAAAGCAGCCATCATATTTGCTGTGTCTGTCATTGCAACTGCAGGCATATTATCTGCTGCTGCTGCTGCCACAATATTTGTAATTTGCATGGTAGATTGCAAAACAGAAAACTGAGTATGATTGTGTAAGTGTGAAAATTGAACATCTTTTAACTCTTCTAAACCAACAGAAGTCGATTTTAAATTATTAGATTCTTTTAGCTTTTCAAGACTTTTACGAATTTTATTACTTTCTTTTTTAAGATTGATGTGTTTTAAACCAATTATCTGTATTGGTTTTGGATTCGCTTTACTGTACTTTTCAAAGTAATCAGCATCCACATCTAATTCTTCTTTTGTGAACTCTCTAAGTCGAATTAATTCTAAAAAACAACGTGTTGTAGCTTCTACATCTGCAGTTGCATTGTGAGCTTCAGCAAAATCTATCCCAAATAAATGCTTGTGTAATTCTGTTAATGTTGGTAATTTAAATTTACCATATCTACCCCCAGGAAGCTGGCACATTAGTGCTGTTTTTTCTGTACAAGTATCTAAAATTGGTAGTGAATTTAATTTTGTTTGTATGGATGTTCTATGAAATTCGCAACCCATAATATTAAGGTCGAATTCCACATTTTGCCCAACAATAAACTTGGTTTTCTCTAAAACTTCATTAAATAATTCAATTGCTTTTTCTAAAGGAATACCATCTTTTTGTGCTAATTCAGTAGAAATTCCATGAATTCTTTCAGCATCAAAAGGGATGTTAAATCCATCTGGTTGTATTAGAAAATCGTTGTTTTCTAATAAATTTCCCATTTCATCATGTAGTTGCCAAGCAATTTGAATACACCTAGGCCAATTGTCTGTATCTGTTATTGGAGCGTTCCAACTTTTTGGCAAGCCTGTGGTTTCTGTATCAAAAATTAAGTACATAAATAGCGTATTTTTGCTGATGAATTAGGAGATTTAAAATTACAAAAACACGAATGATTTTTAGAGTATAATTTATGTTGACTTATCAACAAAATCAGCATTTTTCATCTCTGAGAAAATAAGCAAACTTTAAATATTTTCAATTAAAAGTTTTTGTATATTTGCGCCCACTTATCACGAGATGATAAGATTTTTAATAACAAAGGTCGAGAACCTTAAAAAATTAATAAATTATGTCAGTAAAAATTAGATTACAAAGACACGGAAAAAAGGGTAAACCATTTTATTGGATTGTTGCTGCTGATGCTCGTGCAAAAAGAGATGGTAAATACTTAGAAAAAATAGGTACTTACAACCCAAATGTGAACCCAGCAGAGATTGATTTAGATGTTGATGGGGCTGTAAAATGGTTGCAAAATGGAGCACAACCAACAGACACTGCAAAAGCTATTTTGTCTTACAAAGGGGCTATGTTAAAAAATCATTTAGCAGGTGGTGTTCGTAAAGGAGCTTTAACCGAAGAACAAGCAGAAGCTAAATTTACGGCTTGGTTAGAAGAAAAAGCTACAAAAATTTCTGATAAAGCAGCTGGATTATCTAAAGCACAATCTGAGGCTAAAGCAAAAGCATTTGCTGCTGAAAAAGCGGTGAATGAAGCTAGAATCGAAGCAGCTAAACCTGTTGTTGAAGAGGTTGTAGAGGAAGTTGTTGCAGAAGTAGAAGAAACTGCAGAAGCTACAGAAGAAAAATCAGCTGAATAAAACTTTTATACAATAATGCGTAAAGAGAATTGTTTTTACTTAGGCAGAATTGTAACAAAGTATAGTTTTAAAGGTGAAGTTATTATCAAGTTAGATACTGACGAGCCTGAGTTGTATACAGAAATGGAATCAGTTTACGTCGAGTTTGGCAATAATCTGGTTCCATTTTTTATTGAAAAAAGTTCACTTCACAAAGGAAACCAATTGCGTGTTCAGTTTGAGGATGTCTATTCTGAAGAAGAGGCAGATTCTATTTTAAAATGTGGTGTTTATCTTCCTTTGGATTTGTTGCCGAAATTATCTGGAGATAAGTTTTATTACCACGAAGTAATTGGCTATAAGGTAATTGATGTTAATTTTGGAGAGGTTGGAATTATCGTTCATATTAACGACAAAGCTGCACAGCCATTATTTGAAATAGATAGGGAAGGAGAAGAAATTTTTATTCCTATGGTAGATGAGTTTATTAAAAAAGTAGATAAAGTTAATAAAACAATAGAAGTTACAACTCCAGAAGGATTAATAGATTTGTATTTATCCTAAAATTTAGGAAAACTAGAGAGGTGCAAGAGCGGTTTATCTGGCTACCCTGGAAAGGTAGTATACTAGAAATGGTATCGAGGGTTCGAATCCCTTCCTCTCTGCGAAATAATTTTTAAACTTTAAATTAAATAATTAGTTTAAAAACCTGCATCGTAATCGAAACTGATTTCTGCATATTCACCATTTCTACCTCTATCTGCATCCTCAAGAACTAAAACGTCATCAACATACAATTTTACAGAAAGTTCTGCTGTACTTGGGTTATTTCTATAGCCTACTCCATTAATGTATCTAAAATTATACTTTTCAAATTTTAATATAAAAGGTATAGCCTCACCTGATGAATCATATTCAAATTCATGAATAACAATAGGATATGTATTTGTTTTATAATCAAAATAACTAATTCTAATTTCGTCGAAATTTGGTTCTGTAGTATCAAACTCCAATACTACAACTCTGTTCGCTTTAATAATTTCATTTTCTTTTACTTGGTCAGCGCTTTCAGTTGTGCATCCGATAAGTAAAAGAATATTAAAAATGTATATTAATTTTTTCATTATTTTGTATTTGCTGTAAATTTACAAAATCTTAGTCTCTGATTATAATTTTTTTAATTGCTACTTTTTCATCGACATAAATCTTAATTAAATAGAGTCCTGATTTTAAAGTAGAAATGTTTATGTTTTTAAAATTTGCTTCTTCTAAACTAATTAATTTACCTAGCGTTGAAAATATTTCAATTTTATCGATGTTTTCATTCGTTTTAATCTGTAATCTATCTGATGCAGGGTTTGGGTATATCACAAACTTTGAGCTAAAAAAATCGTCTGTGGTTGCAGTATTATTTTGGTATACTCTAACATAATCTATCACCATACTACTTTCTGTAAAATTAGCATCTGGAGTGCCAGAATAACCGCCAATAGCAATATTTAATAATAAAAACTGATCAAGATCAAAAGGCCAAGTTGCAGCATTTTTCACACTTGGATTATAAGTGTAATACCCAACACCATCAATTAAAAAAGTAATTTGGTTAGGAGACCAATTCATTGAATAAATATGGTAATTTTCAGCTACGTTTGGTAATGTTTTTTTAGCCGTGTTTTGTGTATTTCCAGAACTAGATGGTGTGTGCAAAGCGCTAGAAACTTCGTTAGTAGCGTGTAAGCCATGTTCCATTATATCAATTTCTCCACATGCTGGCCAGTTTGTAGTACCAAAACCTTGTGTTTGCCAATAACCACCTGTTTCTGTGATGTTTTTACCTAAAGTCCAAATAGCAGGCCAAGTACCATTGCCTTCTGGTAATTTAGCGCGCACATCAACTCTACCATATGTAAAAGCAAACTTAGAGTTTAGCCTTGCAGAGGTATAGTTTAAAGAAACACCATTTAAATTTTTAGTTTCTTTTTTTGCAACAATGTGTAAATTACCATCAGCAACAAAAGAATTTGTTTCGCTATCTGTGTAATGTTGTAACTCATTATTAAACCATCTACCACCATTTGGACCAAAAGTTTGATGGTACCATTTGGCTGTATCTAAGGTTCCACTATCAAATTCATCTGACCAAACTAAATTTGTATAGATAATATCTATTGCATTTGGATCTGTAGCTTCAGAGCCATTATTAATGTCATCCATATGAAAACTAGCAGGAGGTTTATTTGAAATCCCTTTATCGATAAAAATTGTTAATCTATTATAGTCTCCTGTAGCGTTTATTGTAGAACCATCTGATGCAACTTTTGCTGCTGAAAAATCAAACTGAATATTATTAAACCAAGTCCTTGGTGCGCCAGATATGTTAGCAACTACTTCTATATCTGGGTTCGTATTTCCTTGCTCTAACCTTAAGGTAATTGCATGTGCATCTCCATCATATTTAAAAAAATCTAAAGTGATAATTTTATTGGTGTCTAAATTAATGGATTGTGATAAATCGATATAAAATCCTTGAGAATCATTAGAGTTGTTGCCATCCATAAAAAAACGCCCCACCTTATCAGAAGAATCTTGTTCATTAGTAAAAATGTCGAATTTATTAGGAGGACTTACATTTGAGTTTTCATTAAATACTGTGAATGTATGAGAATTACTAGAAAAATCTAGTGGCATTTGCTGAGAAGATATTGGTAATGAAAGTGTTGAAAGTATTAAAATTAAAACATAATGAATTCTCATATTTGATTTTTTTTAAGTTTTTTCAAAATTAAACTTTAAGCATTTACGATTAAAAGATATTACCCATACAATAGCCATACAGTTAAAATAATTAACAATATTTTACATTATTTTTGAGCCATGAACAAACCTTTTCAATTTAAAGAGTTTATAGTGAATCAAGATAAGTCAGCTATGAAAATTGGCACAGATGCAGTTTTGTTGGGTGCTTGGTGTTCTGTTGATCATTATCTTGATACTATTTTAGATATTGGTTCAGGTACAGGAATTATTGCATTAATGTTGGCCCAGCGTTCGGACGCATTAACTATTGATGCTGTTGAAATTGATGAAAACGCATACGAACAAACTGTTGCCAATTTTGAAGAATCAGATTGGGCAGATAGATTGTATTGCTATAATTCTAGCTTCCAAGAATTTGCGAAAGAAATTTCAGAAGAGGAAGAAACCTATGATTTAATTATTTCTAACCCACCTTTTTACACGGATAACTTCGAAACTGAAAATGATGCTAGAAACAAAGCGCGTTTTACAAGTTCTTTATCTTTTTTAGAATTGATTACTGGTGTTGTAAAAATTCTTTCGTCGAATGGAAAATTTGCAGTTGTAATTCCTTACAAAGAAGAAGAAATTTTCATCAACCTTGCAAAAGAAAATAAATTATTCTTGAACAGAATTTGTAGAGTTCAAGGTAATCCTACATCAGAGATAAAAAGAACTTTGCTGGAGTTTTCTTTTTATCAATCAGAAATTACAGAAGAACATTTAATCATAGAAATAGAACGTCATCAATACACAGAACAATATATCAGTTTGACAAAGGATTTTTATTTAAAAATGTAAATTTATAATTATTCTTCTATGGTAAAATCATAATTGACATGAGCATAAGCTAAATCTGTTCCAGTGGCTTCATCTTCAAAAACTAATACATCATTAATATATATTTGAACTTTTAAACTAGAGTCAAGATTGTTTTTTCTGTAAGCTTCACCCTCAATCATTTTATAGGCGTAATCTGCAAGTAATATAATCATTGGTTCTGGTTTCCCAGTGCTATCATATGAAAATTGTCCTGGCCCAAAAACCCATTCATCTGCATCAAAATCGTAATAAGAAACAACAATTTCATCGAAAATTAGTTTAGAAGTTGTTAATATAATTTCTACTTTTTTAGGAGTTATTTCTGTAATTTCTTCTTGTAATATTTCATTATTCGTTGTGCATGATAGCGTTAATAATATTGTAAATAAAAGCATTAAATTTTTCATTGTAATTTATTTTAAGTGTTTGTATTTCTATAAGTTAACAGAATAAACCGATTAACAGCATGTTTTAACACTTAATATAAAATTATTTTAAATTTGTATTTTATAAATTTAATTTAACCAATTACGTTGTTAGGATTATAACCTAAATAAGGTACTTCTTTTTCGGTGAATTCTATTCCATAATTTTTTAATTCCTTTAAAATAGGTTCGTACACTTCTTTAGAAATTGGTATTTGAACTCCTGGAGTTTTTATCTCTCCTTTTAAAATTTTTAAAGCTGCAATTGCAACTGGTAAACCTACAGTTTTAGCCATAGCTGTATACGTTTGATTCTCTCCTTTTACAACCAAACTACTCTCTATTTGACGTCTTTCGCCATTAATTTCATAGCCAAATAAATGTTGCATTACAACCATATCTCTATCTTTTTGTTGCAACGTCCAAGAGTCTTCTAAAATTTTTTGAAGCATTTGAGCTGGAGTAGCATTTGGAAGTTCAATTTTTTTCTTCGGATTAAAAATATCCAGCTCTATTAATTTTTCCCACATTACATCATCTTGATCAATTTTAAGATAAGAGCGTAATTTCAATTCTACAGAATCTGATGGAGAATAGGCTAAAAATAAGTTTACAAAATCTCGGTAACTCATGTTTTCAGAGTTTTCGATTGTATAAGAATCATCTGTCATTCCTAACTGAACAAAAAGATTCCAAGCTCTAGAAAAACCTACTTTTCTAATAGTTCCTCTGTACATTGTTGGTATATCATCTAAGCCATAAACGCTTCTATATTTTAAAGAATCTCTGTTAGCATAAGCCTCGTACTTATCTCCATTGATGTTTAAAAACTCTGTTCTTCTAAATAATTTATGATAAGGTAAGTATTTATAAGTGCCTTCTTGAATAAACATTGCAGCTCCACCTTGACCAGCTAAAACTACATTTCTAGGATTCCAGGTAAATTTATAATTCCATAAATTATCGTCACTTTCTGGAGCCACTAAACCACCGCAAAATGATTCAAACAATAACATTTTAGCACCTTTTTTTCGAATGCCATCAATTACTTGCATAGAACTCATGTGGTCTAAACCTGGATCAAGGCCAATTTCATTCATAAAAATCAATCCATTTTCCTTAGCAGCTTTGTCTAAAGTTTTCATTTCTTTCGATACATAAGATGCAGTTACCAAATGTTTTTTATAAGTAATACAATCTTTGGCAACTTCTATGTGAAATCTTGCAGGCAACATAGAAATTACAATATCTGATTTTTCAATAGCTGTTTCACGTTCAGTTTTATTAAAAACATCTAAAACTATTGCCTTCGCATTTTTATGATTTAGTATTAATTTTGAAGAATTTTCTTTAGAGATGTCTCCAATGGTTAGAAAAATGTTTTCTGAATTTGATTTGTCTAATAAGTATTTAATTAAAGAAGAACTCGATTTTCCTGCACCAATAATCAATATATTTTTCATAATAGAAAGCTGTATTTTTGTATTCGAACGAAGATACTATAAATGTTTAAAATTTAACAAAAACACACAAAAATGTTTAAAAATTTAATTATTGCTTGTTTTCTTGGATTATTTGCAGTTATTTTAGGTGCTTTTGGGGCACATGCACTCAAAGAAAGTGTAACAGCAGATCAATTATTAAGCTTTGAAACTGCGGTTCGTTATCAAATGTATCATGCAATTATTTTACTATTTGTTAATATTTATGAAGGTTTTTCTGTGAAACAAAAAAACAGCATTAGTTACCTTTTCTTTTTTGGAATTTTATTTTTTTCAGGTTCAATTTATCTCATTCAGTTAACATCAATTTCAGCGAAATCTATTTGGTTTGTAACACCTTTAGGGGGATTGTTTTTTATAATCGGTTGGATTTCAATGATTGTGATATTCGTAAAAAAGTATAGACACAAATAAAATATTTGTAAAAATAATAATATTTGAACATGGTTTTAAAATATTGTTTAATTTTGTACTTCATTAAAAACCTAAAAATATTGATATGGTAGATACAAATACGAAATCGATTTCGTTAAATAATCTAGGAATCAAAAATGCAACAATTCGTTATCAGTTAACTTCTAACGAATTACATCAAGAAACATTAGAAAAAGGTCAAGGGGTTGAATCTTCTTTAGGCGCAATTGCTGTAAATACAGGAGAGTTTACAGGGCGTTCGCCTATGGATCGTTTTATTGTAAAAGATACTATTACGAAAGATGAAGTTTGGTGGAGCAAAATAAATTTACCTTTTGAAGAAGATAAATTCGACAAATTATATGACAAAGTAGTAGCTTATTTATCAGAAAAAGAAATTTTTGTGAGAGATAGTTATGCTTGTGCAGATAAAGATTACAAATTAAATATTCGTGTGGTGAACGAATATCCTTGGAGTAATATGTTTGCTTACAATATGTTTTTAAGGCCAACAGAAGAAGAGTTAAAAGGCTTTACACCTGAATGGACAGTAATAAATGCTCCAGGTTTTATGGCAGATGCAGAGGTTGATGGAACTCGCCAACATAATTTTGCGATTTTAAATTTTAGTAAAAAAATTGCCTTAATTGGTGGTACAGGTTATACAGGTGAAATTAAAAAAGGAATTTTTTCGGCTCTAAATTTTATTTTACCCATGTACAAAAACACTTTACCTATGCACTGTTCTGCAAACGTAGGTAAAGATGGAGATACTGCTATTTTCTTTGGACTTTCTGGAACAGGAAAAACAACATTATCTACAGATCCAAATAGAAGTTTAATTGGTGATGATGAACATGGTTGGACTGCAGAAAACACCGTTTTTAACTTTGAAGGTGGTTGTTATGCAAAAGTGATTAACTTATCAGAAGAACAAGAACCAGAAATATTTGCTGCCATTAAAAAAGGGGCAATTTTGGAAAATGTAGTGATGGATGAAAATGGTGTTATCGATTTTGCTGATACATCAATCACTCAAAACACAAGAGTTAGTTACCCAATTTATCATATAGACAATATACAAGAACCATCAATTGGTAAAAATCCAAAAAATATTTTCTTTTTAACTGCAGATGCTTTTGGAGTTCTACCTCCAATATCTAAATTAACACCAGCTCAAGCAGCTTATCATTTTATATCTGGTTACACAGCAAAAGTAGCAGGAACAGAAGCAGGAGTTACAGAACCAACTCCAAATTTTTCAGCTTGTTTTGGTGCTCCTTTTATGCCTTTACATCCTACAAGGTATGCAGAAATGTTAAGCGAAAAAATGAAAGAAGCCAACGTAAATGTTTGGTTGGTAAACACAGGTTGGTCTGGAGGTAAATATGGAGTTGGTAGAAGAATGCCTTTAAAATATACTAGAGCAATGATTACTGCAGTTTTAAATGGAGAATTGGGAGATTATACGTATGAAAATTATCACATTCATTCAGTTTTTGGAGTTGCGCAACCAAGATCTTGTCCTGGAGTTCCTACAGAATTGCTAAGCCCAAGAACGACTTGGAATAATGATGATGCTTATTACGAAACTGCTTTTAAATTATCGAACGCATTTAGGCATAATTTTAAACAATTCGAAGAATTCGCTAGTGAAGAAATTCGCAGAGGAGGACCTCAAAGATATGCGTATTAAACATAAAATATAAAAACCTAAATTTTAGAAAGCACCTCAATTAAGAGGTGTTTTTCTTTTTAAAAAAGTATCTTTATTCAGTAAACTAAAAATAGCTTTTTTATGATAAAAAAATGGTTTCAAAATATTGGTCCAGGCACTTTAGTAGCTGCAGCATTTATAGGTCCAGGTACAGTTACGCTTTGTACGTTGGCTGGTGTAAATTTTGGATTCAACTTATTATGGGCAATGTTATTATCAATAATTGCAACCATTATTTTACAAGAAATGGCAGCAAGATTGGGGATTATTTCTCAAAAAGGATTGTCTGAGGTAATTCGTGAAGAAATTAAAATTCCGTTTTTAAAACAGTTTATAACAATCTTAATTTTATCGGCAATTGTGGTTGGAAACGCCTCTTATGAAGCAGGAAACATCAGTGGAGGAATTTTAGGTTTGGAAACTATTTTTGGAGAGTTCAAATACAATTTTGGAAATTTTTCTGTCAATTTTATGAGTATTGTAATTGGTGTAATTGCCTTTTTACTTTTATATATTGGGAATTATAAATTTCTAGAAAAAGCGCTAATTACATTGGTTTTATTAATGAGTTTTTCATTTATAATTACAGCAATCGTAACTCAGCCAAATGTTTTAGCAATTTTAAAAGGAATGTTTGTACCTAAATTTCCAGAGAAAAGTCTATTAACTATTATTGGTTTAATTGGTACAACAGTTGTGCCTTACAATTTGTTTTTACACGCTTCTTTAGTTAAAGAAAGATGGAAGAAAAAAGAAGATATTTCTCTTGCTAAAAAAGATACCATAATTTCGATAGTTTTAGGAGGTTTGGTTTCTATGGCAATCATTATTTCTGCAGCAGCAATACCATCAAAAGATATTTTAAATGTGGCAGATTTAGCAAAAGGTTTAGCACCTTTATATGGCGAATTTGCCAAATATTTTTTAGCATTGGGCTTATTTGCTGCAGGAATAACATCCGCAATTACAGCGCCTTTAGCAGCTGCTTATGTAGCCCAAGGTTGTTTGGGTTTTAAAGGCAATATGCAATCGAAATGGTTTAGAATGGTTTGGATTATTATTCTGTTTTTAGGAGTTTTATTTTCATCAATTGGCATAAAACCGATAGAAATTATAAAATTTGCCCAAGTTGCAAATGGAATGTTATTGCCAATAATAGCAGGAGTTTTATTATGGATTATGAATAAAAAGAATGTTCTAGGAAGTTTTGTAAACACAAAAACACAAAATATTTTAGGCTATATAATTCTTGCAATTTCTATATTTTTAGGATTAAAAGGAATTTTAAAAGTTTTTAATTTGATGTAAAATGAAGATAGATATCAATTGCGATGTTGGAGAAGGAGTAGAGAATGAGTATTTAATGATGCCTTATATTTCATCTTGTAATATTGCTTGTGCAGGGCATTTTGGTGATGTAAATTCTATTGATAAAACGATTCAACTCGCTATTAAAAATAAGGTGAAGATTGGTGCACATCCATCTTTTCCTGATAAAGAAAATTTTGGTAGAAAGTTGATAAAAATTTCTGATGATGATTTTACCAAGAGTATTCAAAGTCAAATAGATTTATTTTTAGAAAGATTGAAGTTTTTTGATGAAAAACTACACCATGTAAAACCTCATGGAGCTTTGTACAATGCAATTGCTGTAGATGAAAAACTCGCAATTTTATTTATTAAAACTATAAAAAAATATTTAAATGATGTTTTTTTATATGTTCCTTATAGCTCTGTAATAGAGGAAGTTGCTTTAAAAAACGACATTAAAATTAAATATGAAGCTTTTGCAGATAGAAATTATAATGATGATTTAACTTTGGTTTCTAGAACTCAGAAAAATGCATTATTAATTGATGAGAATGAAGTTTTGAATCACGTTTTATTTATGGTTAAAAAAGATAAAGTAAAGACAATTTCTGGTTTAGAAAAACCGATAATAGCAAACACTTTTTGTATACATAGTGACACCAAAAATGCTTTGGAAATTGTAAAATATCTAAATAAAAATTTAAAAAAAGAGGGATTTAAAATTGGCTAAAAATATCACATACAAGAAATTTGGAGATAAAGCAATTCTCATTGAATGGGAAGCTATAATTAATGATGAAATTCTAGTTGATATTTTACTATTTAAAAATAAAATAACATCAAAAAAAAGTATAGAATTTGTTGATTTAATTCAAGGATATAATTCACTAACCATAGTTTATAGAAATTTTATCAATTCTTTTGAAGAAGAAGTTCAACTCTTAAAATCTATTTATATATCAACCTTAAAAATAAAAAAACAAGATTATTTTCAATGGGAAATTCCTGTTTGTTATGACTTAGAATTTGGTATCGATTTAGAGGAAATGTCTCATAAATCAAAAATAGAGATTCCAGAAATTATTAAACTGCATACAGAAGCTGTTTACAAAGTTTATTTTATCGGATTTTTGCCAGGATTTCTCTATTTAGGAGGTTTAAATGAGAAACTATTTTTTGACAGAAAACCAAACCCAAGGTTAAATGTATTTAAAGGATCAGTTGCGATAGGAGGCAAGCAAACAGGAATTTATCCAAATAATTCGGCTGGTGGTTGGAATATTATTGGTAAAACTCCAATCAATTTTTTTGATGTTGAAAAGGAAAATCCTTGTTTTGCAAAAGCTGGTGATTTTATAAAGTTCAAGCCTATTTCTTTGGATGAATTTTATCAATTAGAAAAAGAAATTGCAGAAAATAGATATCAAATTTCTAAAACTTTACACAATGCTTAAAGTTTTAAAAGCTGGTTTTTTAACCACAGTTCAAGATAAAGGACGCAGAGGTTTTGCATCTATTGGATTGCCAATTTCTGGAGCTATGGATTCTTATTCAGCAGATTTGGCAAATACTATTTTAGGGAATAATTTAGAGGATGCTGTTTTAGAAATTACTTTGGGGAATGCAGATTTTCAGTTTTTAGAAGACACTATTATAGGTATTTCTGGAGGAGATTTTAATCCAACTTTAAATAAAAAATCGATACAACTAAATAAAAGAATTGTTATCAAGAAAAACGACATTTTATCTTTTGGAAAAGTAAATTATGGTATTCGTTGTTATTTGGCTGTAAAAGATGGGTTTTTATCAGAAAAGAAATTAAAAAGTAGGAGTTTTTATCAGCATATTACCTCAAAAAATATTTTAAAAAAAGGAGATGCTGTGCCTTATAATTGTTTTAATGAAGTCTTTAAGGTTCTAAATACTTCGATTAAAATAAACAAAAATTTATTTGAAACTCAATTTTTAGAATGTTATAAAGGATCAGAATTTGAGTTGTTAAATCAACAACAAAAAGAGAAAGTTTTACAGGATTCCTTTACTATTTCTAAAGATAATAATAGAATGGGTTATCAATTAAATGAATCTTTAGAAAACAAATTATCCCAAATTTTAACCTCGGCAGTTTTACCAGGAACAGTGCAGTTAACCCCTTCTGGAAAGTTAATTGTGCTAATGAGAGATTGCCAAGTTACAGGTGGCTATCCAAGAATTTTACAGCTTACCGAAAATGCGATTAACAATTTGGCACAAAAAAGAGTAAATGAAAAACTTATATTTGTTGTTAAAAATTTTTAAACTCCCAGTGTTTTAAAAAATAGTTATGATAAAAACTGATGTTTGTATTATTGGTGCTGAACCTGCAGGTGCAAGTACAGCTTTAATGCTGGCTCAATTAAAAATACCTCATTATATTATAGATAAAGCCAATTTTCCAAGAGATAAAACCTGTGGTGATGGTTTAATTTTATATGCTTTTAAAGCGTTGAAAGAATTAAAATTATTAGATATTTTTTTAAAAATCCAAAATTTATACATAGTAATAAAATAAACTTGCATGCATCAAATAATGTAAACTTACCCATTGAAGAAGCTATAAATAGGCCTGTTTTTATTTCGTATGGCAAGCGTTGGGATTTTGATTATTTTTTGGTAAATCAGTTTTCAGAGGAATTTACAACTGAATTATTTGGAAATGGTGTAAAAAATTTAGAAGAATTACAAGATGGTATTTTGATTACCTTAAAAGATGATACCAAAATTTTATCAAAAATAGTAGTAGGTGCAGATGGTATAAACTCCATAGTTTCTCGAAAATTAGGGAAAAACAAACCAGATAAGTTAAAATCGTCTACATTTATTAGTTCTTATTTTAAAAATGTTGAAAATTTACCAGAAAATAATCAGGGTGAAATTAGAATTTGTTACCATAAAATACCTTTGTTTTTTTATATTTTTCCGTTAATAGATAATCAGGTAAATGTTAGTTTAGGAGGAAACACCAAGTAACTTTTAGATAATAATATTAATTTGATAGATGAAGTTGCTAAAATTATACAAACACATCCAAAAGTTGCCTACAAATTTAAAAATGCTTCTCAAGTTGGTAATTGGCGAGGTTGGGGAATTCCTTATCATTTTGGTGTACAAAAAAAATCGGGAAATCGTTTTATGTTAGTGGGCGATGCAGCAGGACTGGCAAATGCTTTTTACAAAGAGGGTGTAGGAACAGGAATGATGTCTGGAATTATTTGTGCAAAACAAATTGCGAATTGTTTGGGAAAAGACAGGTTTACAGTTAATTTTTTAGAAACCTACGATATTTCCCTGAAAAAAGAGTTTGGCAAATTATTGTCTTTTAGTGAGTTTGTATTAAAGTTAACCCGTAAAAGAAGTTTATTTATTTTTTTGGCTAGAATTTTAAAAAAGAAATTTGAAAAAAGAATTAAGCCACTGATGTTGAGAAGGAGCTATTAAAAAATATAGAATATTAATAATAGAATAGAAACATTAACTATCTGTAGTTTTACTTTAAAAAAAAAATCATTCCTCAAAATTTTAAGGAATGATTTTTTTCTGTATTTATTTTTAAAATTTACTCTTTTTTCTCAACAATTACTTCAACTTTTTCTGTAATTATTTTATCGTTTTTTAGCACGTTAACAGAAACAACAGAGCCAGCTTCTTTAGCTCTTTTTTCTATTTCTTCGATAGTTCCTTCAATTTTTTCAATCTCAGTCACCACTTTACCATTAATTGTTTTAGTTGTTGTAATTGTACCAACAGCCATTTGGTTATTATTGGATGTAATTTCTACGCTAACCTCATTATTAACTTGAGTAGTTTCTTCTGAATGACCTCCTAAAATAGGTGCAATTACCAAACCAATTAAACAGGTTAATTTAATTAAAATATTCATAGATGGACCAGAAGTATCTTTAAAAGGATCTCCAACAGTATCTCCAGTTACAGCTGCTTTATGGGCATCAGAACCTTTGTAAGTCATTTCTCCATTAATCATTACACCAGCTTCAAAAGATTTTTTTGCATTATCCCAAGCACCACCAGCATTATTTTGAAAGATAGCCCAAAGAACACCAGAAACAGTAACTCCAGCCATATAACCACCTAACATTTCTGCGATAGCTAATTTGTCCATTCCAAAAGCTAAAGGTAAAAATGCAATTATTAAAGGGAAACCGATTGTTAATAAACCAGGTAACATCATTTCTTTTAAAGATGCTTCAGTAGAAATTGCTACACATTTATCATACTCAGGTTTTCCTGTTCCTTCCATAATTCCAGGAATATCTCTAAACTGTCTTCTTACTTCTTGTACCATTTCCATAGCAGCTTTTCCAACAGCATTCATTGCCAAAGCAGAAAATACTACAGGTACCATTCCACCAACAAATAACATTGCTAAAACTGGCGCTTTAAAGATGTTAATTCCATCTATACCTGTAAATGTTACGTAAGCAGCAAAAAGAGCTAAAGAAGTTAAAGCAGCAGAAGCAATTGCAAAACCTTTACCAGTTGCTGCAGTTGTGTTACCAACTGAATCTAAAATATCTGTTCTTTCTCTAACAATTGGTTCTTGTTCGCTCATTTCAGCAATACCACCTGCATTGTCGGAAATTGGTCCAAAAGCATCAATTGCTAATTGCATAGCAGTTGTAGCCATCATTGCAGAAGCTGCTAAAGCAACACCATAAAAACCAGCAAAAGCGTAAGAAGCCCAAATTGCACCAGCAAATAGTAATACTGATGGAAAAGTAGAAATCATACCAGTTGCTAAACCAGCAATAATATTTGTACCTGCTCCAGTTGAAGATTGTTGTACTATTTTTAAAATAGGAGATTTCCCTAAACCAGTATAATATTCAGTTACAGATGAAATTACAGCACCTACAAATAAACCTACCAAAGTTGCATAAAAAACTCTCATAGAAGAAATTTGTTGAGGTCCTTCACCAAAAAATTCCATTGTCATAGTCTCTGGTAACATCCAAGTTACTAAACCAAAACAAGCTACTGCAACTAATATAATAGAAGTCCAGTTTCCTTTATTTAAAGCTCCCATTACTTGAGATTCTTTAGCATCATTATTATTGATTTTCACCAACATTGTACCTATAATAGAAATTATAATTCCAACACCAGCAATTGCCATAGGCAGTAAAATTGGACCAATTCCGCCAAAAGCGTCAGAAATGCTTCCACCCATATCTTTAATTACGTAGTTTCCTAAAACCATTGCAGCTAATACAGTTGCAACATAAGAGCCAAATAAATCTGCACCCATTCCTGCAACATCTCCAACATTATCACCAACATTATCTGCAATTGTAGCAGGGTTTCTTGGGTCATCTTCTGGGATACCAGCTTCTACTTTACCAACTAAATCTGCACCAACATCTGCTGCTTTTGTATAGATCCCTCCACCAACTCTTGCAAATAAGGCAATAGATTCTGCACCTAAAGAAAAACCAGCTAAGGTTTCAAGAACGATAGTCATATCCATAGTATTTGTCCAAACTCCACCCATAAAAAAGTGAAAGAAAAAGATAAAGAATGAAGTTAAGCCTAAAACCGCTAAACCAGCCACTCCTAATCCCATAACTGTTCCACCTCCAAAAGAGATTTTTAGTGCATTTGGTAAACTAGTTTTAGCAGCTTGTGTAGTTCGCACATTTGTTTTCGTAGCTATTTTCATACCAATATTTCCTGCAAAGGCAGAAAAAACAGCTCCAAAAATAAAAGCCACAACAATTAACCAATGAGTTGTTGGTACTATAAAAGATACAGCTGCTAATGCAAAACTTACTATTACTACAAATATTGCTAGTAATTTATATTCTGCACTTAAAAAAGCTAAAGCACCTTCGTAGATATAATCTGAAATTTCTTTCATTTTACCATCTCCTGCATCTTGTTTCATCACCCAAGATTTCTTAATCCACATATAGATTAAGCCTAAAACTGCCATTGCAATTGGCATGTAAATCATCATTGATTCCATAAAGTATTATTATTTGATTAATTTAAAACGGGCGTAAAAGTAAGAAAATCAGAATGAAATAAAAAACCTCTTAAAACTTAAATTTTAGGAGGTTGATAAAAAAGGATGCCTTTTTTTATTTATATCTTAAAACTACCCTTCGCAAAGTGATCACTATTTTTATATCTTTCTACTGACTCGTGGTAAATTCTTATAGCTTGTGCAGAATCTCCCCAACCACCAACATCAACTTTTTTCTTTTCTAAATCTTTATATACTTGAAAAAAATGTTCAATTTCTTTTAATCTATGAGGATTTAAATCAAAAATATCTTGTCTTTTATTCCAAATAGGATCAGAAACAGGTACACAAATTACTTTTTCATCTGGTCCTTTTTCATCTGTCATATGAAAAACTCCAATAGGTCTAACCTCCATAACACACATTGGAAACGTTGGCTCATGTCCTAAAACTAAAACATCTAAAGGATCACTATCTAAGGCCAATGTTTCTGGTACAAAACCATAATCTGCAGGATACATCATTGACGAAAATAACATTCTATCAAAACGTATTTTATGTAAATTAAAATCGTATTCGTATTTGTTTCTACTTCCTTTAGGTATTTCTATTAATACATCGAAAGTTAAAGGTTTGTCTTCGCTCATTTTATTTAAATTTTATAACCCTGGCCTAATACCAATTCTAATGGCAAATTTCGGAGTTTGTGGAATTTGTGTGTTTACTTGGTTATAATTGCTTCTCCAAATGGCATCTACTCTCAAAAATTTTAAATTACCATACCCTATGTTTTCAAAACCAAATCCGTATTCATAATAAAGGTTTTTATCTGGAGCATTGTATGTAATAGATGACCTGTTTATATTAATGTTATCTTGTGAAATAGTACCATATGCTGCTCTAAAGGTAACTAAACTTCTTAAATCAAGTTTTTTTATTAGAGGAATTCTATTTAAAATAAAGCCATTAAAATGATGTTCTAAATGAGTTGTTAAGTAGGTGTCTGATACAAAGTCATAATAATTTATCAATGAAAAAGTGTTTCTAACCAATGAAAATGTTTGGTTTGCAGGAATAGGACTTAACAATGAAATTGGTAAAGTACCAAAGGTTTTACCCCCTTCAACAGTGGCGTCTAAAATACCAAGTTGGCCAAGCACAATGGGTTGATTGTATAAAAATTGTAATTTATCATAGCTAAAACTTCCATTTAAAAATCCTTCATAACCTCTCTTATAATTTAAAATAATAGTAGGAAATAAATTTTTTCCAAAACGTTGTTCTACGCCTAAACCATATACAAATCTTCCAGGAGTTAATGTTAAAGATAAATCTGTAGTAACGTCTTTTATTTCTGATTGAACAATATTATTCTTTAGATAATCTATCGAAAATAAGTTGGGATCTGCTGAAACAATAGAATTATTTGTAAAATTTAAACCAACACTTATATTTGGTTTTATTTGATAATTTATGTTGGTAATTAACTTATTAACTTTAGAAAGAAATATATTATTACCTCTAGCAAATAATGCTCCATTTCCAAAAGGGTCTCCAATTAATTGATTGGAGTTTAATAATTTAGCTCCTAATTGATCGTTATCGTAAACGTAAGCTAAGCCTGCAGAAATTCTTGGTTTATAAGAAAGTAAATATTTTGCTTCTCCACCAAATTTTAATTTTTTATCTTTTGTACCGTAAGCTAAATAACCATTTACTCGCAGACGATCATCAATAGTTTTAAAGGTTCTAAAACTGGGTTTTATTCTAAATCCTTCTATTTCATTTTGCGCAAAAAACGTCCAAAATGGCCCAGCTTGTAATGAAGTTCCCATATTAATGTAACCACTAGCAAATGTATTTATTAAGCCAGTTAAGTTTCTTATTTTTTTGGTGTCTTTAACTACGTCAATAAGTTTATAGGTATTAGCATTTTCTGGCTTGCTGTTTTGTTTCCAAAAATCCTCAGGTTTTTCAAATTGTTTAGGAGCATATTTTTCTATTTGCTCGTCGTAAAATAAATCTGGTTTTTTTACTTCTAATTTAAAATCAGAGTAATCCACTAGTTTTGTAATTGTTAAGCCTTTATTGGTTTCTTTCTTATCTAAAAGGGTAAAGTTTCCAGAGTAAAAATCTTTTTTAGGTAAGAAAATAGTGTCGTTCTCTATACTGAATTCTTTTTCTATACTTAACGATCTAACAAAATTAAGGTTGATGTCTTTGTTAACACTCATTTTAATTTCTGTTAAAGAAAAGTTTTTGCCTTCTACCCAAAAGTTACCTTGAAAAGCAAAATCTTCATTTCTTCTAGGAAAGAAATAAATATTGTAACGTTTTTTATCTTTGGTGATGATACTATCATTTAAAACGTAATCATAAGTACCAAAACCAACTGTAGAAACAGGGCTTACGAAAGATTTGTTAAGGACTAGAAAATTGTCATCATAAATATTTACATCTATAAACGTATTCACCATCCTGTTAAAAATAAAACCTTGATCGAAAACTCCATCAGATTTCTCTGCAACAATATCTTTTCTTCTTTTATTTAAAACATTGTTACCATATACATGATAGATTGTTTCTTCTAAAAAAAAAGGAATGTAATAATTGTTACCATCTTCATCATATTTCATGTCGTTAATGGCAGTTTCGTAGTCTTTCTTAAAAACTTCTTTTATATAACTACTATCTAGGTTGTCTAAGCCAACTTGTATGGTTTGATGTTCTTTATATTCGTAATATTTAGTGAGCTTTAAGCCATTAGATCGTTTATTTTTCCAAATTTCTTTTAAAATGTTATAAGCAGGATTTTCCTTTTTCTTCAGCCTTTTTTTTGGTTTGGTAACAACTAGAATCTCATTTAAACTATTTTCTTCTTCTTTAAGAATAATTTTAATAAAGTTATCGTTCTTTCTAACTGTTTTAGTCACTGATTTATACCCTAGATAACTAAATTCAAGTCTTGCAATATTTTTATCAATAGTAATTTCGAAGTTACCATAGTCATCAGTAGAAGTACCTTTTGTAGTTCTTTTTATTGAAATATTTACATAAGGTAAAGGTTGATTTTCTTCATCCACAACAGTACCTTTCACAGTAAATTGTGAGTGAAGAGCAAACGAAATAAATAAAAAAAATACCAAGAGATATTCTTTCATGAGCAATTTTTTCTTAATCAGAGAATTCTCTTGAGTATTAAGAGCGTATTTTATTTTTTATATAAAACTTCCTTCACAGCTTTAATTACATCATTTGAATTTGGAATCCATTTTTCAAATAAAACTGAGGAATAAGGTGCAGGTGTATCTGCAGTTGTAATTCTTTTTATAGGAGCATCTAAATAATCAAAAGCTTCATCTTGTATTCTGTAGGTAATTTCAGAAGCTATACTTGCAAAAGGCCATGCCTCCTCTAAAATTACTAATCTGTTTGTTTTTTTGACTGATGTAATAATCGCTGCATGATCCATAGGTCTTACAGTTCTTAAATCGATAATTTCAACAGAAATATTTTCTTTAGCCAATTCATCAGCAGCCTTGTATGCCTCTTTTATAATTTTTCCAAAAGAAACAATAGTTACATCTGTACCTTCTCTTTTAATGTCTGCAACTCCAATAGGGATAATATATTCTCCTTCTGGAATTTCCATTTTATCGCCATACATTTGTTCAGACTCCATAAAAATTACAGGATCATCATCTCTAATTGCAGCTTTTAATAAGCCCTTTGCATCATAAGGGTTTGATGGTACAATTACTTTTAAACCTGGAGTGTTTGCAAACCAGTTTTCGAATGCTTGTGAGTGTGTTGCACCTAATTGACCTGCAGAAGCTGTTGGACCTCTAAAAACAATTGGGCAATTAAACTGGCCACCAGACATTTGTCTAATTTTTGCAGCGTTGTTTATAATTTGATCAATTCCAACCAAAGAAAAGTTAAACGTCATATATTCTACAATAGGTCTGTTACCATTCATTGCAGATCCAATTGCAACACCTGCAAAACCTAGTTCAGCAATAGGAGTATCAATAACTCTTTTAGGTCCAAACTCATCTAACATTCCTTTACTAGCTTTGTAAGCGCCATTATATTCAGCAACTTCTTCACCCATTAAATAAATGCTTTCATCTCTGCGCATTTCTTCACTCATTGCTTCGCAAATCGCTTCTCTGAATTGAACTGTTTTCATTCGTTTTAAATAGTTGTTTGTTTTTAGAAGAAACAAAAGTAATAAAATTTGATGTAATCAAAACACTACTTTAAGCGATATCTCTAAAGATTTTAAATTCTTTACTACAAGAAAATAGATTGATAAAAAAGATTAAATTTTTTTTAACATAAAAATTTACTATGCATGCATAGTAAATCGGAAAATTTTAGTAATTTTGTCGCAAGAAAATAAGTTTACAAAAAATATCTATTTATGAAAATATTAGTTTGTATTAGCCACGTTCCTGATACCACATCAAAAATTAATTTTACGGAAAATGATACAAAGTTCGACACAAATGGAGTGCAGTTTGTAATTAATCCCTATGACGAATTTTCACTAACAAGAGCAATGTGGTTTCAAGAAAAGCAAGGAGCTACTGTAACAGTTGTAAATGTTGGAAACGCAACAACAGAACCAACTTTACGCAAAGCTTTAGCTATTGGAGCAGATGATGCAGTTCGTGTAAATATGGAAGCTACAGATGGTTTAGCTGTTGCAAAACAATTAGCAGAAGTTGTAAAAAATGGAGGTTATGATTTGGTTTTAGCTGGTAGAGAATCTATAGATTATAATGGAGGAATGGTTCCAGGTATGTTAGCTTCTTTGGTAAATTTCAATTTTGTGAACGGTTGTGTAGGTTTGGAAATTGATGGAACTTCTGTAACTGCTGTTCGAGAAATTGATGGTGGAAATGAAACTTTAAGCACTTTTTTACCTTTAGTTATTGGAGGTCAAAAAGGAATAGTTGAAGAAAAAGATTTGCGTATTCCAAACATGCGTGGTATTATGATGGCTCGTAAAAAGCCTTTAAATGTTGTTGAACCAGTTGATGCTGTAAGTGCAACGTCTATAGAATCATTTGAAAAACCAGCACCAAAAGGAGCTGTAAAATTAATAGATGCAGATAATGTAGATGAGTTAATTAACTTGTTGCATAATGAAGCGAAAGTAATCTAGTCTTAGACTAATATTATTCTGAAGTTGTTTCAGAATCAAACAAAATAATAAAAATCTTTTTAGCTTAGTTTTTAAATTTGAGTAAGAAATCTAAAATCTAATGTCTAAAATCTAAAATCTAAATAATATGTCAGTTTTAGTTTTTGCAGATTCAGCAGAAGGAAAATTTAAAAAAAGTGCTTTGGAAGTAGTTTCTTATGGAAAAAAAGTAGCTGAGCAATTAGGTAGCAACGTAGTTGCCTTAACAATAAACGCAAGTAGTAATCAAGAATTATATACTTATGGAGCAGAGAAAGTAATTTCTGTTTCTAATGATTCTTTAAAAACTTTTAATGCGAAACAGTATGCTGCAGTTATAAAACAAGTTGCAGATGCTCAAGGTTCATCAGTAATAATATTAGATTCTAGCATAAACACCCTATATGTAGCACCTTTATTGGCTGTAGCATTAGATGCAGGTTATGCTTCTAATGTGGTTTCATTGCCAAGTTCTACAAGTCCGTTTACAGTAAAAAGAAAAGCATTTTCTAATAAAGGATTTAGCAATACAGTGATATCAACTACTAACAAAGTAATAGGAGTTGCAAAAAATTCTTATGGAGTTCACGAAAATCAAGTTTCTGGAACTACAGAAAATTTTGATGCTGCTGTTGTTGAGTCTGGCGTAAAATCAGAAAAAGTAGAAAAAGCATCAGGTAAAGTAACCATTGCAGATGCAGATGTAGTAGTTTCTGCAGGAAGAGGTTTAAAAGGACCAGAAAATTGGGGAATGATTGAGGAGTTGGCAACTGTTTTAGGTGCTGCAACAGCTTGTTCTAAACCAGTTTCAGATTTAGGTTGGAGACCTCATGGAGAACATGTGGGTCAAACAGGAAAACCTGTGGCTTCTAATTTATATATAGCTATCGGAATTTCTGGAGCAATACAGCATTTAGCAGGTATTAATGCATCTAAAGTAAAAGTAGTTATTAACACAGACCCTGAAGCACCATTCTTTAAAGCTGCAGATTATGGTATTGTTGGTGACGCTTTTGAGGTGGTTCCTAAACTAATAGAGAAATTAAAAGCTTTTAAACAGGCTTAATTCAAATATTCGAAGACAGTTTTTAATTGAAAACCTATTAGTTTTTTTAACTAATAGGTTTTTCTTTTTATAAAAACTAAAGAAATAAAAGTTTACAATCTATTATTTTTATTAAATTGTGCCTTCTTAAAAAGTATTATAGAATTACACAATTATTAAAATACTTTTTAATTTGGCAGCTTAATATATGAGTTTTATACAACTAACTATTAAAGGTATTTCTTACAGTCAAACACAAACTGGCGCTTATGCTTTGGTTTTGAGTGAGATGGATGGAACAAGAACTTTACCTATTATAATAGGTGCTTTCGAAGCGCAATCTATCGCAATTGCCTTAGAAACAGAAATTAGACCTCCAAGACCACTAACACACGATTTATTTAAAACTTTTTCAGATACTTTTCAAATTAGTATCAAAGAAGTAATAATTCATAAGTTGGTAGATGGTGTTTTCTTTTCGAGTTTAGTTTGCGAAAGAAAAGGCAAAGAAGAAGTTATAGATACCAGAACTTCAGATGCTATAGCAATTGCTGTTCGTTTTAATGCACCTATCTATACCTACGAAAACATTTTAGATAAAGCAGGTATTTATTTAAAAATAGAAGAAGAAATGTCTTTAGAAAACGAACAGTTGCCTGAAGAGCTTCCTTTAGAATTTAAAGAAATTAGTAAAAAAGAAAATAATTTTTCTGGCATTTCTTTAAAAGAATTACACGAAAAATTAAATAACGCTGTTACGAACGAAAATTACGAGTTAGCAGCAAAAATTAGAGATGAAATAAGCAAACGTTCTTAAATTCTAAGTCAATATGAAAAAACTTTTCACGCTGTTATTTTTAATAGCTACAATTACTTCGTTTTCGCAAGAATTAAATAACAATTGGAGGTTTTCAAGGATTCAAAAAGCAGATGGCTCAGAATTTTTAAAAGTCGATTCTACAGATGTTTTTAGTTTAAACGAAGGTAAGTTTTATTATACTTTAAAAAGTTTAGACAGTTTAGAAAGAAGTGGTAATTACATTCATCAAAACAATTTATTAATTTTTAATTTTAAAACTCCAAAAGACTCTGTACGTTATTTTAATATTGTAACTCTAAAAGACAATAGTTTAATTCTGTCAGAGAATGATGTAACCTATTCTCTCTCTACTTTAAATTTAGCTAAAAACCTTGAAACAAAGGAGGCAATTATTCCAATTAAAGAAGAAGTGAGGACTTCTTACATTTTACCAAGTACAGATTTTTCTTTATACACTTTTTGGAGAGGTGCTTTAGGAATGTTTGTTTTAATTCTTATTGCTTTTTTGTTTAGTAACAATAGAAAAGCTATAGATTGGAAAAGAGTGCTTTTAGGACTGTCTTTGCAAGTTTTAATTGCAATTGGAGTTCTAAAAGTAAAATTTATTCAAGTAATTTTTGATTTTATTGGAGGTATTTTTATAGAAATATTAACGTATACAAAAGCAGGTAGTGAATTCTTATTTGCAGGTATTGTTGCAGATACAAGTACTTTTGGATACATTTTTGCTTTCCAAGTATTGCCAACAATTATATTCTTTTCAGCACTAACTTCATTGTTATTTTATTTAGGTATTATACAATGGATAGTTAAAATTTTAGCAATTCTTTTATCGAAATTATTGGGTATTTCTGGTATGGAAAGTTTATCTGTTGCAGGGAATATTTTCCTAGGACAAACTGAAGCGCCACTTTTAATAAAAGCGTATTTAGAAAAGATGAATAAATCTGAAATGCTTTTAGTGATGATAGGTGGTATGGCTACAGTTGCAGGAGCAGTTTTAGCAGCATATATAGGATTTTTAGGTGGAGGTAATAAAATTTTAGAATTAGTTTTTGCAAAACATTTGTTAGCAGCTTCTGTAATGGCAGCTCCTGGTGCAATTGTAATATCAAAAATATTGTATCCACAAACAGCAAAAATAAGTACAGATGTAGAGGTATCACAAGATAAAATTGGATCTAATTTATTAGATGCCATTGCAAATGGAACTTCAGAAGGTTTGCGTTTGGCAGTAAATGTTGGTGCAATGTTGTTAGTTTTTGTAGCCGTAATTGCCATGCTAAATGGAATTTTAGCTGCTCTTGGAAGTTTTGAAGGAATAGAATATTTCGGATGGTCTTTTATGTCTGTTAATGATATTATAGCAAGTACAACCACTTACAAAGAACTCTCCATAGAGTTTATTTTAGGTACTGTTTTTTCACCATTAATGTGGTTAATTGGAGTACCTACTGCAGACACAACAATGATGGGGCAATTATTAGGAATTAAACTAGCAGCAAGTGAGTTTATTGGTTACATACAATTAGCGGAATTAAAAGATGCCTCTAACGCAATTCACTTAACATATAATAAATCTGTAATTATGGCGACTTATATGTTGTGTGGTTTTGCAAATTTCGCATCTATTGGAATCCAAATTGGAGGCATTGGCTCTTTAGCTCCAGGTCAAAGAAAAACATTATCAGAATTCGGAATAAAAGCTTTAATTGGTGGTACAATTGCCTCTTTAATGTCTGCTACTATTGCTGGGATGATTATTGGATAAAAAGAGCCCATTTGTCTTTCAGACATTTTCCCAAAGGGAAAAACCAAGTCAGAATATTTTAGAAAACTTTTATCTTTTTGATAGTTAATAAAATATTGATAATTTTTTAACTTGGCTTTTAAGAGAGCACTGACATTATTTAATTTTACAATTCATTAATAGAAATAGTTTCTTCCCTTTGGGAAGACAGAAGATGGGCTTATGAAACAATATCACGATTTAGTAAAACACGTTTTAAAAAACGGGAACGAAAAAGGGGATAGAACTGGTACTGGAACTAAAAGTGTTTTTGGACACCAAATGCGTTTTGATTTAAGTGAAGGTTTTCCAATGGTAACCACTAAAAAACTGCATTTAAAAAGCATTATTTACGAATTACTTTGGTTTATAAAAGGCGATACAAATATTAAATATTTGCAAGAAAATGGTGTAAAAATATGGAATTCTTGGGCTGATGAAAATGGAGATTTAGGGCCAGTTTATGGACATCAATGGCGTAATTGGAACAGTGATGAAGTAGATCAATTAAAAGAAGTTATTGAAACTTTAAAGAAAAATCCAAATTCGAGAAGAATGTTAGTTTCTGCTTGGAATCCGTCAGTTTTGCCTGATACAAGCATTTCTTTTTCAGAAAATGTTGCGAAAGGAAAAGCAGCATTACCTCCATGTCATGCATTTTTTCAGTTTTATGTTGCAGATGGTAAATTATCTTGTCAATTATACCAAAGAAGCGCAGATATATTTTTAGGAGTTCCTTTTAATATCGCTTCTTACGCGTTATTTACAATGATGATTGCGCAAGTTTGCGGTTATGAAGCAGGTGAATTCATCCATACTTTTGGTGATGCCCACATTTATAACAATCACATAGAACAATTAGAATTACAATTGTCTAGAGATATAAGGCCATTACCAACAATGAAAATAAACCCAGCTATCAAAAATATAGAAGACTTTACTTTTAATGATTTTGAGTTGTTAAATTATAATCCACATCCACATATAAAAGGTGTGGTTGCAGTTTAAAAAAAAAAGAGCTTTCAATTCTAAATTGGAAGCTCTTTTACTTTGTTTAAAAATAGTATTATAAACTTAATACACTATTTTCTGCACCAGCGTAATCGCTCCAAGCAAAGCTATCAGCCTCTTGCTCGTTAACATATGTACCATCAACTAAATATCTAAACTCATGAGAAGCTCCAGATTCTAAATCTACAGTACCTTTAAAACTTCCATTTTTTAGTTTTTTAAGCGGAGTTGCTTTTTCATTCCATTCATTAAAACTTCCTACTACTGCAACTTTTTTTGCTTCTTCAGCATCTAAAGTAAATGTTACTTTACATACTGGTTTACTTTTCAAAAATTGTTTTTTAATCGCCATAATTATTGTATTAAAATTCGATGTAAAAGTATAATAGAATTTGAGAATAGACCAAAAAAATTAAGAATAATAGATAAGAATTATCAGTTTGATAAAATTGAATACTAAAATATTGATATTCCTAAATAAAGCGAATCAATAATTATTATAAATCTAATCTTAAAGAGGTTTCTTTTAGATTGATTTTCAGGCTTTTTCCTCCGAAAACGTATTCGGAAATCATAAAATATTTAGTAAAATCATTAAAAAACATCAAATCTCAAAACATTTCCACTAATTTTGCATCAAATAGTATTTAAAATATGATTACAATTATAGCAGCAATTGCCAAAAATAATGCTCTTGGTAAAAACAACGACTTAATTTGGCATTTACCAGCAGATTTAAAGCGTTTTAAAAAAACGACTACTGGGCATCATATTTTAATGGGTAGAAATACCTTCGAATCTATAGGGAAACCTTTGCCTAATAGAACTACAATAATTATTACTAGAAATAAAACCTATTCTAAAGAAGGTTGTTTGGTTGCGAATAGTCTAGAAGAAGCCCTAGAACTAGCCAAGGAAGATGCGCATGTTTTTATTATTGGTGGAGCTCAAATTTACAAATATGCACTCGATAATAATTATGCCGATTTTTTAGATATTACATTAGTTCATCATGAGTTTGAAGCAGATGCTTTCTTTCCAGAAATTGATGAAAATATTTGGCAACAAATTGAAATAGAAACTTTTTTAGCTGATGATAGCAACAAATTCGATTACAGTTTTGTGAGATATAAAAGAATTGCTAATTAACTCTACCACCTCTAAAACCACCATCTAAACTCATTCTGTACTTTTTTTGAGCAAACAAAAAATAGTTGAATAGTTTGTAATTTACATCATAACCATAATCTATATTTTGTTGATAGTCAATCATATTCTCATAAATGTTATGATCGAATTGACTAGGATTTAAAAACCTTTGATTCCAAGTAATTACCCAAGCTTTATTTCTAGATTCTAAATATTCTTGATTGTAAAACCCTACAGGTTGTGCAATAGCATTTAAATAATAAGTAAAACCTGGGTCTATAATTATAATTTCGTACTCTAAACTATCATTGGCAATAACAACTGGATCTTCTTTTTCTTCGGTTTTGTTATTTAATTGGGATGAACCACAAGCCCAGAAAAAAGTTCCGATGACGAATAGTAATAGTATTTGTTTTAAATGTTTCATAATACTTAAATATATTAAATTTCCTTCATTAATTCTAATTCAAAAGTACTATTGTATTGATTTAAAAAAAAACGGGAATGAGTGTAAACATCTTTTAAATGAGTAAATAAACATAAATGGTCAAAAATTATTCCAAAATATAGCGTTTTTTAATTCTTTAATATTAATTTTAAAACCTTAAAGGTTTATAAATGAGATATAAAATAATAGCACTTTTAATAATTTGTTTTTCACTTTCTTGCAATCAAAAAGAAGAAGAAAAAACAGTCTATTCAATTTTAAAAGAAAAAGATAGAGCCATTTTAAAGGATAAAATTTTAGAAGACAGATTTACAAATTTACTTCCAGAATTAATGGACAAAGCTAATATAGATATGTGGCTATTAATTTCTAGAGAATACAATGAAGACCCTATTTTAAAAACCATGTTGCCTGCAACTTGGTTAAATGCAAGAAGAAGAACCATTATTGTTTTTTACAGAAATAAAGAAAAAAATACCTTAGAAAGATTGGCAGTCGCAAGATATGATATTGGAAAAAGTATACAATCTGCTTGGGATAAAGAAAATGAACCCAATCAATGGAAAGCTTTGGCAGAAATTATAAAAGAAAGAAATCCACAGAAAATAGGCATAAATACATCCACACATTTTGCTTTGGCAGATGGTTTGGTAAAAACGGATTATGATGAATTAACCGAAAATTTACCAGAAGAATTAAGTTCAAAATTAGTATCTGCAGAAAAACTAGGAATTGCTTGGATAGAAACTAGAACCGAAATCGAACTTCAATTATTTAGAGATTTAGTAAAAATTACACACAATATTATTGATGAAGCTTTTTCTGATAAAACAATAATTCCAGGCTTAACAACTACAGAAGATTTGGTTTGGTTTCTGCGCCAAAAAGTAACAGATTTAGGTTTAGAAACTTGGTTTCATCCAACTATAGATGTTCAGAGAAATAACGAAGCTTTAAAATCTCATATCGAATCTTTTTCTAAAAGCAAAGAAGAGCAAATTATCCAAAAAGGAGATTTATTACATTGCGATTTTGGCATTACATATATTGGCTTAAATACAGATTGTCAGCAACATGCTTATGTTTTAAAAGATGATGAAACTGATGTTCCAGATTTCTTAAAAGATGCTTTTCAAAAAGGAAATAGAGTGCAAGACATCTTAACAAGCAATATGAAATCTGGCTTCACTGGAAACGAAATTTTAGCAGCATCTTTATCTCAAGGTAAAAATGAAGGTTTGCGTCCATCAATTTACACACATCCTTTAGGAAAATATGGGCACAGTGCAGGAACCACAATTGGCATGTGGGATTCCCAAAATGGAGTTCCTTTTAATGGCGATTATCCTTTACAGAAAAATACTGCTTATGCAATTGAATTGAATACGACTGTTTTTATAAAAGAGTGGAATAAAGACATCAGAATTATGTTAGAAGAAGCTGGTTTTTTTGGTGATGATACTTTCGAATATGTAAATGAAAGGCAAACAGCTATTAAGCCTATAAAAACACATTAATGAAACATCGATGTTTTTGGGTAACAGACAGTAAATTGTATCAAGAGTATCATGATTTTGAATGGGGAAATCCAGTTTATGATGATGAAACTTTGTTTGAGTTTCTAGTTTTAGAAACCTTTCAAGCTGGAGTAAGTTGGATTACTATTTTGAATAAAAGAGAAAATTTTAGAAAAGCTTTCGATAATTTTGATTACAAAAAAATAGCAAAATATCCAGAAAGTAAATTCAATGATTTAATGCAAGATGCAGGAATTATCAGAAATAAATTAAAGATAAGAAGCGCTATTTCAAACGCTCAATTATTTATGGATATTCAAAAAGAATTTGGTTCTTTTTCCAAATTTATTTGGAGTTATGTAGATGGAAAACCCATAATAAATACCTTTCATAAAAAAGAAGACGTACCAGCTACAACCGACATTTCAGATAAATTATCTAAAGATTTAAAAAAACGAGGATTTAAATTTACAGGCTCAACAGTTATGTATGCTTTTATGCAAGCAGTTGGAATGGCAAATGATCACACAACCAATTGTTTTAAATACCCAAATTAATGCTCATTTTACAAGTTCTTAAAAAAGATTTAAAACAGATAATATCTATTTTTAATAGAAAAATAGGATTATTTATTCTTTTCGTTTTTGTGCTTTTTTTTGATAGTAAATGGTTTGTAAGTAATGTTTTAAACTCTCAGGTTGTAATTAACATTTTAATGTTAGTAGGTTTTTTAGGGTTGTACTTTAGATCTGCACCAAGAGTCAAAGAATTAATGATTTATGCTGTAATTATAGGTTTTTTTGGAGAGTATCTATTCTCAAGGATTTTAGGAATGTATACCTATAGATTAGAAAATGTGCCTTTTTATGTACCAATAGGACATGCAGCTTTGTATGGTAGAATTTTTATGTTTAGCAAAGCGTCAATTGTAAGAAAACATCACAAAGCCATTGAGCAATTATTTGCATTTACAATAGCAATTTTTGCAACTATTTATCTTGTTTTTTTTACGGATGTTTTTGGTTTTGTAATGACAATTTGTGTTTTTTTACTTCTGTTAAAAAGACCAAAAGATAGATTGTTTTTTTACTCTATGTATATTTTAGTTGCCATTTTAGAAATTGGAGGCACCGCTTTTGGTTGTTGGAAATGGCCAAGTATCGCTTTTGGAGTTTTCGAATTTTTACCAAGTAACAATCCACCTAGTGGTATTAGTTTGTTTTACTTTTTACTAGATGTTGGTTGCTTTGTGCTATATACCCAAAGGCATAAAATTGCTTGGAGAAGGTTGAAAAATATTAGAAAATCTAAAGAAGTTAATTCCCAAAAATAAAACGAATAGCTATAAAAATGGCGATAATTAAGCCACCATAAATTGCTACTTTTTTACCTGCGTTTTTGTAATATCTCTCATGATTTTTAATGTCTTTTTTATAGCTCCAAACTATTAAAGTACCAAAAGCTATCACAAAAAATATGATAAAAATAATTCTACCAGTAGAAAAAAATGCACTTAAAAACATGTTATAAATTCTTTATAAGTTTTGAATTATTCGAATTTAGATAGCTATTACAGAACCTAAATTTTCTATATATTGTTGCTTGCAAAATTACGAATAAAAGTAAGAAAGACATCTCTAAAAAGAAGAAAAACAATACAATGAAAAATAAAATAGCAGCAGTACATGCGTTTCACACAGCATTCAAATTAAATATTCAAAACCAACCTACTGTAAATATTTCTGAGGATAGAAAACAACTACGTTTTGAGTTGATGAAAGAAGAAAATGAAGAGTATTTAGAAGCTGCAAAAAATAACGATTTGGTAGAAGTTGCAGATGCTTTAGGAGATATGCTATACATACTTTGTGGCACCATTATAGAGCATGGAATGCAAGACAAAATAGAAGAGGTTTTTAATGAAATTCAACGTTCTAACATGAGTAAATTAGATGAAGATGGCAAACCCATTTACAGAGAAGATGGTAAGGTTTTAAAAGGACCCAATTATTTTAGACCTAATATTGCAGAGATTTTGGATAAGTAAATTTTTGGGATTTCGTGATTTAAAATCGCTTTAATGTATTATATTCAGACGTTAACGAAGTTAGCGTTTTTAAATTCACAAACAAACCAAATTACTTTTCTCTAAACAATTCAGAAAAAATATCAAACAAAACCGTTTTTAAATCACTTTGCATGGAATTCTTTTCTGCATATTTTTGATTGATTTCAACCTCAATACCAACATAATTTTCTGCAAATTTTGTTCGTAGATAACTCGTAAAACCATCTGCTTTTCCTAAATAAGGATAGTTGTAACGAACTATTAAATCATTATTTTTAGATAAAATATCATCTTTTAAAACAGTTGCAATTTGCTTTTCTTGAGGCAATCTAGAATCATACAACAAACCAATATCACAATTTCTTTCAACATTATTTAAAATGGGTGTAAACGAATGTATAGAAAGATGAATGACCAACTCATTTTGGTTGATATACTTTCTAATTTCGTTTTCAACTGTATTTCTGTAAGGTAAATAGTGAGTAGAAATCAACTCATTTTTTTCTGATAAAGAAAGCTTCTTTGTAAATTCTGAAAATAAATTTGGATGATGTAAAGAACGATTCAGTTCTATTAACAACCTGCTAATAGTACTAGAATGTTCGAAATTTGCCAAAGGTTTTAAATAATTAAAAACATCTAAAGCACCTAAATCGAAACCACGATGTGTATCTAAAACAACTTGATGACTCTTAAAATAGGAACCATATTTTTTTGGAATTTCATTTCCTCCATGTTCACAGGTGAGTATTAGTTTCACTTTGTAAAAAGTTCGTTATTTTGCAAACAATTTGCTAATTTTTGATAGGCTTCTAACAAATCTTTTTCAGTAAAATCTATTGGCAAAGCATTCTCAATTCGAGTTGCCAAAGTTCCTTCTTTTAAAATAATTTCTAAAGCTTCTTGATACTGTTTATGAATGTTCGATTTTACCAAATTATATAAATGCTTCCAAACATCCTGTATACTGCAAGTTCCTTTTAAACCAAATAATTGCAAATAATCTAAATTAATAATTTCCGTTTTTTCTGCATTTATAATAGCACTATTTAAAATGACAAACAAAGGTTCTTTATTCCATGTTTTTTGAGCAGATAAACTGCTTAATTTTTCGCTTACTAAAAGTTTTAAAACTTCAATAATTAATGAGCAAATAGCAACGTCTGCTTTTGGACATTCTTGAATATCGACCAAACGAATTTCGATGGCATTTCTATCAAAACGAGAAATGGCTCCTCTAGAATTTAAAAAGTGATGATCTAGAATGTTATTGGTGTCAAAAGGTTTTATGGCTTTTTGAATCGGTTCAAAAACAGTTTTATAATACTCTTTTTTGGTAAAAACATTTTCAGGAATTACCAAACCTGTCATTTCTGGAATTTCTTTTTGATTGTTTTTATAATATTCTAAACGTGTGTCTTTAAAACCTGTTTTTTTGCCTTCTAAAATTGGAGAGCTTGCACACAAGCCAGGAATTAAAGGCAATAAAATACGAATGGCAGCATGTAGTTTTTCAAACTCTTCATCATTAAAAAAAGGAAGATTTATATGAGTACTTTGTACATTACTCCATCCATGTCCTTTGCAATTAAAAATCCTGTTATACAACTCATACACCTCACTGTAACTGTGTTTCCAAAGTTGTGTATCTGTATTCGGATTCATTAAAGGATGACTTGCTGTTGGCAATAATTGAGCATCAAAACCATCTAATAAGCCATTAATTTCTAATACATTTTGATGAAAATTTGAAGCTAAATTCTCTAAATCAGAAGTGGGTCCATTTGTTTTTAGTTCAACCACATGTGCCACCAATTCATTACTCCAGGCAATGGCTCCATTTTCAATATCAGAAGTTAAAGAACCATTTTTTTTAGTCAATAGTTCATCAACAATTGGCATAACTTTTAATGTTGATTTTTTAACCAACATGTATTCTAACTCAATGCCATAAACTTCAAATAAGTGATATTTTTTGCCCATAATTACTCTAATCTTTGTTTAAAAGCGTTTAATATTTGTGTGTAAATGGCATCACCATAAAATGCATCTTCTACACCAAAATCGATGTTTGGATTGTCGTTAATTTCTATAACCATTGGTTTTTTATCAACTACTTTAATGTCTATTCCATACAAACCTTTGCCCATTAATTTGGCAGATTTTAATGCCATATTAATTACCTTTTTAGGCACTTTGTCTATAGGTAAACAATCTGCATTACCATCTTGGTCGTCTTTCTTTTTTGCTTTCCAATTATAAATTTGCCAATGACCTTTGGCCATGTAATATTTGCATGCAAAAAAAGGAACATCATCTATAATTCCAATTCGCCAATCGTAATCTGATGGACAAAATTCTTGCGCAATTATTAAATCTGATTCCTTTAACATATCATCCACCAAAGTGTCATATTCTTCTTGGGTTTTTGCTTTTTTTACACCAAAAGAAAAGGTAGAATCTGGTGCTTTTAAAACACATGGTAAACCAACTTGGTCAATAACAGAATTTCTATTTTCTTTGTGAACAATAATTGTTTTTGGGGTAGCAATATTGGCATTGTTTAAGGCTTCAGCCATATAAACTTTGTTGCAACATTTTAATATAGCATCTGGATAATCGATTAATGCTATACTTTCTTGCTGTGCTTTTCTAGCAAATTCGTAGGCTTCATTATTAACTTCTGTGCTTTGTCTTATAAATAAAGCATCAAAAGAAGTTAATCTGCTTAAATCTTTTGGTTCTATAATTTCTGCATAAATATTCATTTTTTCGGCTACTTCAATCAACCTTTTTAATGCTTTTTGGTTGCTTGGAGGTGCAGGGTCATTAGGGTTTACTAAAATTGCCAAATCAAAATCTGAAGCAGTTAATTTTGGAGTGTCGTATCTTTTTTTAGCAAAATATTGATTTGCAAATTCGTTAACACTATCAAAATGTTCTTTAGGAATTTCGGATTCTGCAATGGCTCTAATACTTTGTATGTTCCATTTTGTGGTATGCTTAAAAGTAACTCTTAATAAAGGCACTTGAAAATGCTTATAAAAAAGAGCGCTTAATTCTTTGTATTTCTGTGCTACATTTTGTCCAAAATAAATGCTTAAAGTAAAGTCTTGCGATTTTATGTTTTTCAAGCTATTTTGAATCACATCTTCAAATTCTTCAGAAACAATTCTAACTAGTTTTAATGCTTTTAAATCTACAATATTTTTCACTGTAGGTATTGCTAAATGTCCTCTAGCTTCTGCCAACAGAGAAACATAATATCCTTTGGATTGATAGCTATAATCTTTGCATAAATTAAAGATTCTAGCTTATTTTAAAAAGGAATATTTAGGATTAGTTAAATATGCTTGAGATGAAATTACTTGGATATTTTCGATCGAAAAATTCCATTTTTCAACTTGATTTACAATAATGTATTTATTCATTTTATGTGCAATGCAATTGCTTATTTTTATTGTAAAATTATACAATTTTTGATTGCAAACAACAGATTCAATTTTAAAATTATATTATATTTTTTGTAAAAAAAACTTACTTTTCTGATACCAAACTAAGCGTACTTTTTTTTAAATTTTTGCCAGTTACAGTGACTTCAATTTTACCTGGTTCTTTAGTTGATTGAACTAAAACTACTAATTTACCACTAAATAATTTCATTGTTGGTAAATGAAACAATTCTAAAGAAGTTGCATCTCCATTACAAACGGCTCTAAAAGCACCAGAACCTTTTATTTCAAAATCTAATTGATCTGTAGCTGTTGGGCAAGGAATTCCGTTTTTATCAACAACAGAAACTGTTACAAAACTAATGTCTTCGCCATTTGCTTTTATCGTTTTTCTATCAGGATTAAGAACAATTTTATAAGGCTTACCAGCAGTTTTTATCTCTTTTTCTGCTGCAGGTTTTCCAATTTTATCATAAGCAATCACTTTTAAAGTTCCAGGTTCGTAAACAACATCCATCCACATTAAACGATATCTTTCTTGTGGATTTCCAGATGTTGTTTTGGTTTGAATTCCCATACTTTTTCCATTCACAAATAATTCTGCACTTTCATAATTAGTGTAAACAAAAACAGGTGTTTTTTCTTTTTCACGTCCTTGCCAATTCCAATGAGGTAAAATATGGAGTGTTTTTTCTTCTTTGTTCCATCTACTTTTGTATAAATAAAAACGGTCTTTTGGAATTCCAGCTAAATCAATCATCCCAAAATAAGAACTTCTAGAAGGCCATTTTTCGTCATAAGGGGTTGGTTCTCCTAAATAATCGAAACCTGTCCAAACAAATTCACCAATCACCCAAGGTTTATCATCTTGTAAAATAAAATCATCTTCAGGTAAATTAGACCAGCTACAATATTCTAAATCGTAAGAAGAAGACTGAAAATCGTCATATTGTTTCATTACCCCTTGTGCCACAGGAAATTTATAAATCCCTCTAGAGCTTACTGTAGAAGCCGTCTCTGAACCCAATAAAAAACCTTGAGGAAAACGCTCATTTGCTTCTTCATACAAATGCACTCTGTAGTTTAATCCAGGGACATCCATAATAGCTCCAAAACCAGAGGCCATCACTGCTTTAACTTGATCCATACCAACAGTTACTGGTCTTGTTGGGTCTTCTCTATGAAAAATATCTTGCAACCATTTTGCTCTTTTTACACCTTCTGAACCCCATTGATCTGGCACTTCATTTCCAGAACTCCATAGTACAATTGATGGATGATTTCTTGCGGCTCTTACTAAATTTACAATATCTCTTTCTGCATAATCATCAAAAAATCGATTGTAACCATTTTTAACTTTTGGCTTTTTCCATTCGTCAAAACTTTCTGCAAGAAACATAAAACCCATTTCATCACACAACTCTAACTGCTCTAAAGAAGGCATATTATGTGAACTTCGAATCGCATTTACACCCATTTCTTTTAAAATGGTGAGTTGTCTTTTTAATGCTGATGTGTTAATGGCAGTTCCTAAAGGACCTAAATCGTGATGCAAACAAACGCCTTTAAATTTTGTAATTTCTCCATTTAAACTAAACCCTTTTTTAGGTTCAAATTTTATTTCTCTAATTCCGAATTTGGTCGATAATTCATCTTTTAAAACAGCATCTACAAATAATTGAGTTTTAGCTGTATATAAATATGGATTTTCTGGACACCATAAATTAGGGTTTTTTAATGCTAAATTCTCATCAAATTCATTTTTGAAAATTTTGGAAGTTTCATTTGTAGCAACAATTTCATTTTGTTGATTGTAAATTGTAGTAACTAATTTTCCTTCATCAATATTTACTTGCGTTTTGATATTTACTTTTGCGAATTCTTTGGTAGCAATTGGAGTTGTGATAAAAGTTCCCCAATGATTTATGTTTTCTTTTTCTTTAAAAGTTAAGGTTACTTTTCTATACAAACCAGCTCCTGGATACCATCTTGAAGCAAATTCTTCATTATGTAATTTTACCGCCAAAACATTTTCTCCAGAAATAACATCATCAGAAATATCGAAATAAAAATAACTATAGCCATATTTCCATTCTCCAATTTTTTTTCCGTTTAAAAAAACTTCAGGTTCGCTCATTGCTCCATCAAACTGTAGTATAATTTGTTTGTTTATATCTGTTTTGTTTATGATAAATTTAGTACGATACCAAGCAGTTCCTATATGAGGTAAGGAACCCGTTCTTCCCGTTTTTTCTGTTGCTGTTTTCTCTCCATTCTGAGTAATCGCAACCACTTGTTTGTCTATTTCTTTATCAAAAGGCCCAAAAATTGCCCAATCATGAGGTACAGAAACTTTTTCCCATTTCGAATCGTCATAATTCGTTTTAGAAGCATTTTCATTTTGCCCCTTTTTAAAAGTCCAATTTTCAGATAATTGAATAACTTTTCTTTGTTGAGAGTTGCTATTTAAATACATTATAGAGGCTAAGATGACAAAGAAAGAAGTTTTGTGAATTTTCATATACTTGAAAAAATAGATTTATAGTTGATAAATATCTCCTTCATTTGCAAATCGAAAACCCTGTTTTTCAATTTCTTTTCGTTCTTTACTATTTTCTTGCAAAGTAGGATTTGTATGATTAAAATGAATAAAAATCACTTTATTTTTGGTTTCTAAAGATTCATCAAGAAATAATTTTACTGTTTCCGCAATAAAAGGATGAGGCACTTCTGTCATAGCTCTCTTTACTTCACTTTGATTGAAAAAAGTGGCGTCTAAAAATGCATAATCTACTTTTTTAACTTCTTCAATAATGTTCTTTTTCCATTTGTCCCATTTATCAATATCAGGAATAAATAATGCCAATTTTTTACTTCCCTCAATTTTATAACCTACAGTTTCAGAAAACTCATCTCTGTGAGGCACTAAAAAAGGAGTTACTTTTAATTTATTATTTAAAATAATAGTTGAATCGTTTTGCAATTTTTTAAGTTGAATGTTTTGCAAAGAAACCAACTGACTCCAAGGTCCATTATTTGTTAGAAAGTCTCTCATTTTTGGCATCGTAAAAACGGGAATATCTTTTTTACCATAAGCTTCTCTGCCAAAATACATGAGACCTGTGTAATGCCCAATATGTGCGTGGGTTAAAAAAACACCATCAATAATTGTGGAGGTTTTAAGATGATTTTGTTCTAATTCAGCTAACTGAGTATGTAAGTCTGGAGTTGCTTCAAACAACCATTTTTGTTTATTTTCGGTATCAACCAAACCCAAAGAAACAACGTTTTTTCTTTTGTTTTTACCATTATAAAAATTGGCACAACATTCTTTTTGACAGCCAATATGTGGATAACCCCCATCTTGTGCAATTCCTAAAACAGTAATGTATTGATTTGATTTAGAATTAGTTATTACCAATTTTTCTTTTGCACAAGCGATAACTAATAGAAATACAAGAACACAAGAAATAAGTCTTTTAAAGAAAAGCATTAATACAAATTAAAATCGTATGTAAAATACAAAAAAAAAGCATCAAAATGAATTGATGCTTTTTAAATCTAGATTTTCAGCTATTTAAAACTAAACAAAAACTCTCCATCCATAAGGATCTTCAGCTTTATTAGTTTGAATATCTGTAATTAATTTTTTCAATTTAGACGCATAAGGATTTTCTAATTCTGGTAAATCAAAATTATTTTCTTGATAACCAAAACCAGCAATTGGCGATATTACTGCAGCAGTTCCTGCTCCAAACATTTCTTTTAAACTTCCATTTTTAGCGGCTTCTACAACTTCGCCAACAGAAATTTTTCGAACTTCTGTTTGTATTCCATTATCTTCTGCGATTTGTAAAATACTTTTTCTAGTAATTCCGTCTAAAATTCGATCGCTTGTTGGACTTGTAATTAATGTGTCATTTATTCTAACAAAAATATTCATGGCTCCAGCTTCTTCAATAAATTGGTGTGAGTTATCATCTGTCCAAATTACTTGGTTGTATCCTTTTTCTATGGCTAATTGCGTTGGATAAAATTGTGCTGCATAATTACCACCAGCTTTTGCATAACCAACACCTCCATTTGCAGCTCTTGCGTATTTTTCTTCAATTAAAACTTTTACTTTACCAGCAAAATAAGCGCCAGAAGGAGCCGTACAAATCAAAAATTTATAAGCATTTGCAGGCGATGCATGAAAACCATTTCCTGTTGCAAACATAAAAGGTCTTATGTATAAAGAGCTTCCTTCTTTTGTAGGAATCCAATCGCTATCAACTTCTAATAATTGCTTTAAACCTTCCATAAAAATTTCTTCAGGAATTTGCGGAATCATTAATCTTTCTGCAGATTTGTTTAAACGTTTCCAATTATCTAAAGGTCTAAAAAGCATCATTTTTCCACTTGCATCTTTGTATGCTTTCATACCTTCAAAAATAGATTGTCCATAATGAAAAATCTTTGCAGAAGGATCTAAAGAAATTGGCGCAAAAGGTTCAATTTTAGGTTCTTGCCATTTGCCATTTGTATAATCGCAAGATAACATGTGATCAGAATATACGCTTCCAAAAGGTAAATTATCAAAATCTACAGAAGCTATTTTCGACTTTTCAACTCGATGAATTTCTATACTTGATGTCATTTTTTTGATGATTAAAGAGCTACAAATGTACATAATTTATTTATCTGAATCTTAAAAGAAGATTCAGTTTTCCTGTTAAATTTAGTACTTTTGTAATAAATCCGTTAAATAAATAAAATATGAAAAATATAATTAAAATATGCGTTGTAACTTTTTTAGTATTTGCAGCATGTAAATCAGAAAAAAAAGAAATAGAAACTAATGAAGAAACAGAAGCAGTAATGGCTAGTTACGATTCTTTTGGAGATAAAATTACAGATGAAAAAGTAATGTCTTCTGAAGAAATGTTAGCAAAATTTAACACCTTGAAAGTAGGTGATACCATCAACGTAAAATTTGCATCAAAAATTAAAGAAGTTTGTTCTAAAAAAGGTTGTTGGATGAAGTTGCCTTTAAATAAGGAAACTGAAACGATGGTTCGTTTTAAAGATTATGGTTTTTTTATGCCATTAGATTCTAAAGACAGAGAAGTAATTGTAGAAGGAAAAGCATTTGTAAAATTAACTCCTGTAGAAGAATTACAGCATTATGCAGAAGATGCAGGAAAAACAAAAGAGGAAATTGCCTTAATTACTGAACCAAAAAAGGAATTTACTTTTGAAGCAAATGGTGTTTTAATGAAAAAGTAAATAGAATTTTAGATTTTTGGATAGTTCGATTTTTAGACTAGTCAATACTAAAATCTGTTAATTTGGTATTCTAAAAATCCAATAATCTATTAAAGTGAAAAGAGAAATTTTAATAACTTCTGATGGTTCTACAACCATTCATTTACCAGAATGGAATGAGCAATACCATTCTAAACATGGTGCAATACAAGAAGCATATCATGTTTTTATGAAAGCAGGTTTTGAGAAGGTTCTCGATACAATTTCGCAAAAAAGCGAAATCACTCGAACAAACATGTCAATTTTAGAAATAGGTTTTGGTACAGGTTTAAATGCTTTTATTACTTTTTTAGAAGCTGATAAAAAGCAAGTAAAACTTGATTATGTTGGAGTAGAAGCGTATCCTATTTTAGAGGATGAATTTCAGAAATTAAATTATGTTTCTGAGTTGAAAGCAGAAAAACATCAATCTAAATTTGATAAAATGCATCAAGTTTGTTGGGATGAAAAACATCAAATTTCATCTCAGTTTACAATAAAAAAAAGAAAACAATTCTTTGAAGATATAGATGATGAAAATCAGTTCGACCTAATTTATTTTGATGCTTTTGGAGCCACAAATCAACCAGAATTATGGACTGAAAATATTTTTAAAAAAATGTATAGGGCACTAAAAGCTAATGGAGTTTTAGTAACCTATGCAGCAAAAGGAAGTGTAAGAAGAGCAATGCAGGCTGTTGGTTTTACTACAGAAAGATTGCAAGGGCCTCCAGGAAAAAGAGAAATGTTAAGAGCAACTAAAGTAATACTATAAGGATATGGAATTCAAAAGAAAATTTGGAAAACAAAAAGAATCTAAACCAAAAAAAGGACTTTTTTTAATATTGCTTTTGGCACTAATTCTATTTCTTTGGTTTAAGACAGAATCCATATTAAGCGCATTATTCTAAGTCATAAATCAAAATAAAATTGACTACAGAAAAAATAATTTTAGGGATAGACCCTGGAACCACAATTATGGGTTTTGGCATCATAAAAATTGTGGGTAAAAAAATGGAATTCATTCAAATGAATGAATTACTACTTACAAAATATGATGATCATTACCTAAAATTAAAACTCATTTTCGAACGCACAATTGAGTTAATAGACACTTACAATCCTGATGAAATTGCTATTGAAGCTCCATTTTTTGGTAAAAATGTTCAAAGTATGCTAAAGTTAGGGAGAGCTCAAGGAGTTGCAATGGCTGCTGGTTTATCAAGAGAAATACCAATCACAGAATACCTTCCCAAAAAAATTAAAATGGCAATTACAGGAAATGGAAATGCCAGCAAAGAACAAGTAGCGCTCATGTTAAAATCTCTTTTAAACCTAAAAGAGTTGCCAAAAAATTTAGATGCTACAGATGGTTTGGCAGCAGCAGTTTGTCATTTTTATAACTCATGTAAAGTTGTAGGTGGAAAAAATTATACTGGTTGGGCTAGTTTTGTGAAACAGAATGAAAAAAGAGTTAAAAAATGAGTGGTATCTACATTCACATTCCATTTTGTAAACAAGCTTGTTACTATTGTAACTTTTATTTTTCAATATCTTTAAAAAAGAAAGAAGAGTTATTAGACTGTTTAATAAAGGAAATAGAAATCAGAAAAGACGAACTTAATAATTCAACAATAGAAACCATTTATTTTGGTGGAGGAACTCCAAGTATCTTATCAACTAAAGAAATAAATAGATTGATATACGCTGTTTATAGTAATTTTAAAGTTGTTGAGAACCCAGAAATTACATTAGAGGCAAATCCTGATGATTTATCTGAAGAGAAAATAATAGAACTTTCGAAATCACCAATAAATAGATTAAGCATTGGTGTTCAGTCTTTTTTTGAAAAAGATTTAAAGTTGATGAACAGAGCTCATAATTCTGAAGAAGCTAAAAAATGTTTACAAATTGCTAGTCAGTATTTTACCAATATTTCCGTTGATTTAATTTACGGAATTCCAGATTGCACCAATGAGCAATGGTTAGAAAACATTCATACAGCTTTAAGTTTTGGAGTACCACATATTTCCAGCTACGCTTTAACTGTAGAGCCAGATACAGCCTTAGAAAGTTTTATTAAAAAAGGAATTATTAAAAATGTAGATGATGATAAAGCAGAAGAACAATTTATAATTTTAGTAGATGAATTACACAAGGCTAATTTTATTCATTACGAATTGTCTAATTTTGGTAAGCAAGGTTTTTTTAGTAAAAATAATTCTGCTTATTGGTTGGGAAAATCCTATTTAGGTATTGGTCCTGCTGCACATTCTTTTAATGGTAAACAACGTAGTTGGAATGTGCAAAACAATGCAATTTACATCAAAAAAATAAACCAAAACGAGTTGCCAATTCAAAGAGAAACCCTGTCTGTTACAGATAGATATAATGAGTATGTAATGACAGGTTTACGAACAATTTGGGGAGTTTCATTGGATAAAATTGAAAAAGAATTTGGAGAGAATTATGTAAAATATTTACAAATGCAATCAAAAAAATACATAGAGCAAGAATTATTGTATATTGATAACAAAATTCTAAAAACTACCAAAAAAGGAAAGTTTTTATCAGATGGAATGGCATCAGATTTGTTTATGCTTAATTTGATTTAATTTTTATTAAATTTCGAAAAAATTACAAATAGATATTGTAAAAAGATCAGGGAAAATGAAAGCAATTATAGAATACAATTCAAGAAAAATAGAAGTAGATATATCTAAACCTATAGATATTTCCATTCCCATTGATGTCTCTAAAAAGAGTGTAAATGCTTGGTATGTAGATGGTCCAAAAATTTTTCCAGAAGAATTTGATGGCGAAAAGGTAAAAGTTTCTGAGGGCGCAGTTGTTAATTTTAACAACATTCATTTTAATCCTCATTCGCATATTACACATACAGAATGTGTTGGTCATATTACAGAAAAAGTGCATTCTGTAAATCAGAATTTAAAATATTATATTTTTTTGGCAGAAGTGGTTACAATTGCTCCTTTATTTCATAATGGAGATTTTTTAATTGGTGTTAAACAGTTAACAAAGGCATTACTAAACAAAAAACGCGATGCAGTTGTTATTCGCACCTTACCTAATTTAGAAGATAAAAAGAGTATGCAATATTCAAATACAAATCCGACTTATTTATCTGAAAAAGCTGCCATTTATTTAAGAGAAAAGGGAATCAAACATTTGTTAATCGATTTGCCTTCTGTAGATAAGGAGAGGGATGAAGGAAGGCTCTTGTCTCACAATGCTTTTTGGAATACAGATGGTAAAATTAGAATGGATGCAACTATTACCGAATTTATTTACGTACCAAATTCAGTTGAAGATGGTGAATATTTGCTAAATTTAATGATTGCTCCTTTCGAAAATGATGCAACACCTAGTAAACCAATTTTGTATAAAATTATTAAAGATTAAATGAAAAAAACCGCTAATAAAAAATACATTTTTTATGCAATTTTATTGGTTGTTGTTTTACTTATAAAAGGTGTAATTTATCAAGATATTTCTGTTGATGATTTAAAAAAAGCATACGCAAATAAACACTCTAAATTTTTAGAAATTGATGGAATGCAAGTGCATTATAGAGATGAAGGCGAAGGTTTTCCAATCGTTTTGGTGCATGGTACAGCATCTTCTTTACACACTTGGAATGCTTGGACAAAAGAACTAACTAAAAATTACAGAGTTATTAGAATGGATTTGCCAGCATTTGGCATTACAGGTCCCAACAAGAATGCAGACTATTCAATAAAAGCATACACGCAATTCTTAAATCAATTTTTAACTCAAATAAAAGTTGATAAATTTTATTTAGCTGGAAATTCTTTAGGAGGAAATATTGCATGGAATTATACTGCAGAATACCCAGAAAAAGTATCGAAATTAATTTTAGTTGATGCAAGTGGTTTGCCAACCAACAAACCACAACCTGCTGTTTTTAAAATGGCAAAAACGCCTGTTTTAAGTTCTTTGTTTTTGTATGTAACTCCGAAGTTTTTTATCAAAAAAAACATAAAAGAAGTGTATGCAGATGAAACTAAAATTACAGATTCTTTAATTACACGTTATCATAAAATGGCTTTGAGAGTGGGAAACAGGCAAGCATTTATAGATAGAGCAAAAACAGACTTTAAGTTGGGAGAAAAGGCAAATTTAGATAAATTAAAAAGTATCCAAACACACACATTATTAATTTGGGGAGCACAAGATAATTGGATTCCTTTAGACAATGGAAAACGAATGGATCGTATTTTGCCAAACTCTAAATTAGTGATTATAGAAAATTCTGGTCATGTGCCAATGGAAGAAAGTCCTATAGAAAGTCTGGCTATTTTATATAATTTTTTAGGTTTCTAAAAACTAAAAACTAAAAACTAAAAACTAAAAACTAAAAACTAAAACCACTTCTTACGTTTAAAATACCAAACAGAAGCAATCGTAACTAAAACCATAATTCCAAGCAGAATAAAGTAACCATTCTGAGATTTTAACTCAGGCATATTTTCGAAATTCATTCCGTAAATACCTGCTAAAAAAGTTAACGGAATAAAAATTACAGAAAGTATGGTTAATGTTTTCATTACCTCATTTAATCTGTGGCCTTGAATACTAAAAATTAGATTTATTTTACTTTCTAAATCTTGTAATTCGAAGTCAATATCAGAAATTAAGTTAATGGTTTGTTCTTTAATTTCACTAAAGTATTTCACATTTACACCTTTAATATCCACCTTTTCTAGTCTTACAATGGTGTTTTTTAAACTTATGGTAGCCTTTTTAAAACTATACAATTCTTGCTTTCTATTTTCTACAAGTGTTGTAAATTCTGGTGTAGGTTTTATATTTGTCGCCTCTAAAATAGCATCACTAAGTTCCTCACGTTTCAAGTAAGTCTCTTCGTAATTATCAATAATAGCCTCAATAATTAAATACAATAAATAGTCCGCTTTTTTCTTTCTAACAATTCCTTTATGCCCTTCAATACGTTCGCGAATCCAATTAAAATAATCTCCCGGTTTTTCTTGAATACTCCATAAAAAATGAGGAGAAACAATAAAAATCATTTGTTCAGAATCGAGAAATGAATCATCGGTTTTTAAAACTTTTATGGTTACAAATAGCAAATCATCTAGAATAATTACTTTAGTGGCATGTTCCTCTTCCATTAATAATTTTATCAAAAAATCATCTAAATTATTTTGAAGAATAACATTTTTAAAATCTTCTTGATAATCCAAACCATAAGTATTTACCCACTTTGTGCCATTTACATCCGCAGATAAATCAACATCAGCAAGCGATAAAAATTTAGTCTTTTCGTAATTTTTATTCGAATATTTAATTACTGTGGTGTTTTCTAAAAACTCATTTTCCATCAAAAAAGATTTGTAAATTTGAAATATAAAGATACTTTTTAAATTTTAATTAAAATAACCTTTTAAGGCATGAGTTTATGAATATAGAGCAATTAAGAGATTTTTGTATGGCTAAAAAAGGGGTAACAGAACATTTTCCTTTTGATAATGTTACCCTTGTTTTTAAAGTGATGAACAAGATGTTTGCGCTAACAGGTTTGGATTCTTGGGAAAAAGGCGAACAGAAAATCAATTTAAAATGCGACCAAGATAAAGCAATTGAATTGCGTGAAGAATTCGAAGGCATTAATCCTGGTTGGCACATGAATAAAAAACTTTGGAATACAGTTACTCTAAATTCTGCAGATGTTTCTGATGATTTGATCAAAAAACTTATCAATCATTCGTATGATTTAGTTGTAAAAGGATTAACAAAAAAAGCACAAAATGAGTTAGCCTCATTATAACAATTTTAATATAAATACTTATGAAATTCAATTGGGAAGGCATCATGCCAGCAGTAACCACAAAGTTTACAGAAGATGATACATTGGATGTAAAAATGTTTCAAACCAACATCAAAGCACAAGTAGATGCAGGTGTGCATGGAATTGTTTTAGGAGGCACTTTAGGTGAAGCAAGTACCTTATTAGAATCAGAAAAAAGGCAATTAACCAAAGCAACTTTAGAGGTTGTAAATGGTAAAATACCTGTGTTAATGAATATTGCAGAACAATCTACAAAAGGTGCTATTTATGCAGCACAACAAGCTCAAGAAGATGGTGCAAGTGGTTTAATGATGTTGCCACCAATGAGATACAAAGCTGGTGATAGAGAAACAGTTACTTATTTTAAAACAGTTGCAAAAAACACAGATTTACCAATTATGATTTACAACAACCCTGTAGATTATAAAATTGAGATAACACTAGATATGTTTGATGAAATGTTAGAATGTAAAAACATAGAAGCTGTAAAAGAATCTACGAGAGATACAACAAATATTACTAGAATTATCAACAAATTTGGTGCACGTTTAAAGATTATGACAGGTGTAGATACAGTTGCTCTAGAAAGTTTATTACTAGGTGCAAATGGTTGGATTGCAGGTTTGGTTTGTGCATTTCCAGCAGAAACTGTTGCTATTTACGAGCTGCAAAAAGCAGGTAAAATGAAAGAAGCATTAGAAATTTACAGGTGGTTTATGCCTTTGTTAGAGTTAGATATTAACCCTAAATTAGTCCAAAATATTAAGTTGGCAGAAGTGTATACAAAAATAGGAACAGAAAATGTTCGTGCACCACGTTTGCCACTTTTTGGTGATGAGCGTAAAAAGGTAATCAACATTATAGAAAGCAGTTTAAAAAACAGGCCAACATTACCCAATTATAAAAATTTATAAAATATTTTGGATGTTCCCTAAAGGTCGCGCTTTACACTATATCTTTTTTTCGTTTCTCAAAAAAGGATGTCGTTTCAATCGCTAACACAAACCAACCAATAGTAAGTAAAATAATGACAGGAAAAAACTACATAGGCAATCAATTATCTGCAAAAGGGAACAAAACATTTAAAACCTTTAATCCAGAATTAAATCAAGAAAATAAAACTGTTTTCACAGAAGCCACTAAAGAAGAAATTAACGAAGCTGTAAATTTAGCCTCAGAAGCATTTAAACAATTCAGAGAAATTTCTGGACAAAAAAAAGCAGCATTTTTAAACACAATTGCCGACGAAATTTTAGCTTTAGATCATTTGTTAATCAATATGTATTGTTCAGAAACAGGTTTGCCAGAAGGTAGAGCAAAAGGCGAAAGAGGCAGAACAATTGGTCAGCTTAGAAGTTTTGCAAACTTGGTTGCTGAAGGTTGTTGGGTAGAAGCTACAATAGATACAGCACAGCCAAACAGAGAACCCTTGCCAAAATCCGATATTAGAAAAATGTTAATTCCAATTGGGCCTGTAGTTGTTTTTGGGGCAAGTAATTTTCCTTTGGCCTATTCTACAGCTGGTGGAGATACAGCTGCAGCTTTAGCTGCAGGTTGTCCAGTAATCGTAAAATCGCATCCAATGCATGCAGGAACAGGTGAATTAGTGTCATCAGCAATTGTAAAAGCGGCACAAAAAATAGGAATGCCAAAAGGTGTTTTTTCAAACTTAAATTCAAGCGGAATTGATGTTGGACAACAATTAGTAGCACATCCAAAAATAAAAGCAGTTGGTTTTACAGGAAGTATCAAAGGAGGAAGAGCTTTGTACGATTTAGCTGCTAAAAGAGAAGAACCAATTCCTGTTTTTGCAGAAATGGGCAGTATCAATCCTGTAGTTATTTTACCAAAAGCCTTAGAAAACCGAAATCAAGAAATCGCAAAAACCTATGCAGGTTCTATCACTTTAGGAACAGGTCAGTTTTGCACAAATCCAGGGTTGTTGTTAGCCATCAAAAGTGATGGATTAACCAATTTTATCAAAAATTTATATGAAGAAATTAGTAAGATAATTCCTTCTTGTATGTTGCATCCTAATATCAAAAAAGGTTATGAAATCAACAAAGAAAAAGTAATTTCTCAAAACAATGTTTCAGTTGTTGCAAACTTTTCATCCGAAGTTCAAAATAACTACGCACAACAAGCTGTGGTTACTGTTGATGGAAAATCATTTTTAGAAAATCCAGACCTACATTTAGAAGTTTTTGGTCCTTTTTCTATGATTGTTGAGTGCGAAAATGAAGTGGAATTAGAAGTTATTATATCGAAATTAGAAGGACAATTAACAGGAACAGTAATTTCTGACAATCATGAAATTTCTAAGTATTCAAAAGTGATTTCAGCATTGCAAAATAGGGTAGGACGTATTATTTTTAACGGAGTTCCAACAGGTGTAGAAGTTTGTGAATCTATGGTTCATGGTGGGCCTTATCCTGCATCAACAGATAGTCGTTTTTCTGCAGTTGGTATCACCTCTATAAAACGTTGGGTTCGTCCTTTTAGTTATCAAGATTGGCCAAATGAGTTGTTGCCAGAAGCATTACAAAATGACAACCCTTTGGATATTTTCAGAATAATTGATGGTATACGTTCTAAAGAAGTAACAAATGAGTAAGCATACCTTTGTTTGTATTGATGCACACACTTGTGGAAATCCTGTAAGAGTGATAAAAAGCGGTGGTCCAAATTTGGTTGGTAAAACCATGAATGAAAAACGACTTCATTTTTTAAAAGAATTTGATTGGATTCGCAAAGGATTGATGTTTGAACCAAGAGGTCATGATATGATGAGTGGTTCAATTTTATACGAACCTCACAATCCAGAAAACGATTTTTCGATTTTATTTATAGAAACTTCTGGCTGTTTGCCCATGTGTGGTCATGGAACCATTGGAACCATCACAATTGCTATTGAAGAAGGATTAATCATTCCAAAAATCCCGGGAAAAATAAAAATGGAAGCACCTGCTGGTTTGGTGGAAATTGAATATTCCATGAAAAAAGAGAAGGTAGAATGGGTAAAACTATTGAATGTTAAAAGTTATTTAGCTGCCGAAAATTTAACTGTTGATTGTCCAGAATTAGGCGAAATTACATTTGATGTTGCTTATGGTGGAAACTTTTATGCGATTGTAGATCCTCAAAAAAACTTTAGAGGAATTCAAGAATTTACAGCATCAAAAATTATACAATATTCACAAGTTGTAAGAGAGAGAATTAATGTAAAATATCCAAATCAGTTTGTACATCCAGAAAACGAAAGCGTTAAAAATGTAACTCATGTATTATGGACAGGAACACCTTTAGATAAATCGTCTCACGGAAAAAATGCAGTTTTTTATGGTGACAAAGCTATTGACAGAAGTCCTTGTGGAACAGGAACATCAGCAAGATTAGCGCAACTTTATGCGAAAGGAAAATTACAAGTTGGACAAGAATTTATTCACGAAAGTTTTATAGGAAGTACATTTACTGGATGTGTAGAAGCAGAAACGACTTTAGCAGACAAAAAAGCAATTATACCAAGCATTAAAGGCTGGGCAAAAATTTACGGGCAAAATACAATTACTATTGATACTGATGATGATCCTTATGCTTATGGATTTTCGGTTATTTAAGTTTATAACAAATTAAAAATGGCAAAAAGCGTAATTATTATTGGAGGTGGAATCATAGGTTTATGTTCTGCTTATTATTTGCAAAAAGAAGGTCATAAAGTAACTGTTATCGATAAATCTGATTTTTCATCAGGAGCCTCTTATGTAAATGCTGGGTATATCACCCCAAGTCATATTGTTCCATTATCTTCACCAGGAATGATAACAAAAGGCATTAAATGGATGTTTAATTCAGCAAGTCCTTTTTATGTTAAACCAAGATTAGATGCCGATTTTATAAAATGGTCTTGGCAATTTAAAAAATCGGCAACAGCAAAAAAAGTTGCCCAAGCAATTCCAGTAATTAAGGATATAAATTTATTAAGTAGAGAATTGTATGAAGAAATTCTAGCGTCAAAAGAGTTTGATTTTTTTTATCAAAAGAAAGGATTGTTGATGTATTACCAAACAGAAAAAGTAGGAGAAGAAGAGTGGAATACAGGTAAAAAAGCAATTAATTTGGGTTTAAAAGTAGAGAATTTATCTAAAGAAGAAGTTCAGAAAATAGAGCCAAAAGTAGATTTAAATATCAAAGGAGCAGTTTATTATCATTCAGATGCGCACATGACTCCCAATGAATTTATGCCTCAATTAAAAACGTATTTAAAAAGAAAGGGTGTAAGTATTTTAGAAAAGGAAGAGGTTGTAGATATTAGTATTTCTGATGATAAAATAACAACAATTAAAACCACAAATCTTCAAATTAAGTCAGATGAGTTTGTAATTGCAACAGGTGCTTGGTCTCAAAATTTTGCTAAAAAATTGAATTTGAATATTCCAATTCAAGCAGGAAAAGGCTACAGAATTAACGTAGAAAGGGAAACAAATATTACCATTCCTGCAATTTTATTGGAAGCAAAAGTGGCAGTAACCCCAATGAACGGATTTACACGTTTTGCAGGAACCATGGAAATTGGTGGAATTAATCATACAATCAATCCAAAAAGAGTAAACGCAATTGCAAATGCAGGCGAAAATTATTACAATGGATTACAAATAAATGACAATGAAAAAGCAAATGCACAATGTGGTTTGCGACCTTGTTCACCTGATGGATTGCCATTTATTGGAAAATCATCAAAATACAAAAACGTAACTTTTGCAACAGGTCATGCAATGATGGGTTGGAGTTTAGGGCCTGCAACTGGTAAATTGGTTTCAGAAATTATTTCTGAACAAAAAAGATCTTTAGATTTAAGTCCTTTTCATGTAGACAGAAAGTTTTAGTTTTAGGCGGATGAAAAAGGAAGAATTAAGAAAAATTTACAAACAAAAAAGACAAGATTTATCTACCAAAGAAATAATTGAATTTCAAAAAAATATTTACCATGAAATTTATGATTTAGATATTTCTGAAATAATAAATATTCATATTTTTCTAACACTTGAAAAATTTAAAGAGATAGATACAACTCCTATTATCGACTATTTTAGGAATCAACAGAAAAAAATTGTTGTGAGTAAAAGTGATTTTACCAATAATACTTTAACACATTTTTATTTAGAAGAAAACACAGAATTAGAACTCAACAAATTCGGAATTCCAGAACCTAAAAACGCTGGATCGGTTTTAGAAACTGAAATAGATTTGGTATTTGTTCCGCTTTTAATTTCTGATGAATTGGGTTATAGAGTTGGTTATGGAAAAGGTTTTTACGACCGCTTTTTATCGAATTGCAGAATAGATTGTAAAAAAATAGGCTTAAATTTCTTTAAACCTATTGCTAAAATTGATGATGTAAATGCCTTTGATATTGCTTTGGATTTGGTTGTATATCCAAAGAAATAAATTTAACGTTAGTCAGTCTGAGCTTGTCGAAGACTCCAAATAGCAATGAATTTAACTTTTGTCAGTCTGAGCCTGTCGAAGACTCCGTAATTTTATTCTTCGACAAGCTCAGAAAGACATTTTGAGTTTTAATTGTTTTCAGATATTTAAAACTAAAAATAGAATTTATCAATAACAATTATTTTTTACTAAATATGATATACTTTTTAATGACAACTACAAGTTGGCGTTGTAAAACTATTTGTATTCGCATTAAATGGAACTCCTTGATTGTAGCCATCCATTTCAAAGTAAAACTTACCTCTTTTCGTATCGTAATTTCCAACTTCATTCATCGTGGAAATATCATACAAACGACCATTAACCATAGTGTAAATTACAGAATTAGAGTTCTTTATGTCTTCTAGAGGGTTTTTATCCATAATAATTAAATCTGCTAATTTTCCTTTTTCTAAAGAGCCAATTTCATCAGCCATACCAATATAATCTGCACCATTTATAGTCGCTGCTTTTAAAGCTTCATGATTGCTTAAACCTCCTTGTTGCAACATCCATAATTCCCAATGAGCACCTAAACCTTGTAATTGTCCATGAGCACCTAAATTAACCTTTACACCTTCGTTTGCCAAAGCTGTAACTGTTTCAGAAGTTAAAATATGTCCGTTTTTGTACTCTTCCTCAGGCACCATTGTTCTGTGTCTAGAACGTGGATCAACCACATATCTTGGTGTGTATTTTAGTAACGTTTCGTTTTCCCAAACATTTGTTTTTTGATACCATTCAAACTCCCCATTCATACCACCATAATTTACAATTAGGGTAGGAGTATAGCCAGTTTTGCTATTTTTCCAAAGTGATAAAACATCTTTATACACAGGATTTACAGGAATATTGTGTTCAATTCCTGTATGTCCATCAAAAATCATAGACATGTTTGAGTAGAAATTAGAACCACCTTCAGGAACCACATTTACACCTAATTCTTTGGCTGCTTGCATAATTTGCTGACGCTGTTCCCTTCTTGGCTGATTGTAACTTTTTATCGATTTTGCACCAAATGCTTTGGTTCTTGCAATTGCAAAACGAGCATCCTCTAAATTGTTTACAACTGCTTTAAAATCGCCTTCTGCACCATATAAAATAAAACCTGTAGAAAACATTCTTGGGCCAACTAATTGTCCACTTTTTTGCAATTCTTCCAACGCAAAAGCAGCTGCTGTGTGTACAGAAGGATCATGTGAAGTGGTAACACCGAAAGCCAAATTTGCATAAAATTGCCAATGTTTTTGTGTGCTTAATCCGTTTCTAAAAGCACCCACATGTGCATGCACATCTACAATTCCAGGCATAATAGTTTTGCCTAACATTTTGTAAACTTTTGCATCAGAAGGAATATCTATATCAGAAGTTTTACCAATTTTTTCTATTTTATTTTGATAGATGACAATGGTTCCATCTTCAATAATTTCATTGCCATTCATGGTAATAATTCGTGCATTTTTAAACGCAATTCTACCTTGAGGAATATCTGATTTTTCTTTTAAATTGATTTTAATTCCTGCAGCATCATCTGCAACTAAATTTGTTTTTGCAAAAGGATTTGTGGTATTGTTTACAATAGATTTTGAAAAATATTCATCACCCAAAGTCCAGAAAACTTTGCTATTATTTGCAGACCAATGCAAATTGATTCCTGCGTTTTTAGACAAACTTTCTACGTTAAATGATTTGGTATTTTGGTCAACATTAATTTCACTTCCATTCATCACAAAAGGTGCTACATATAATTTGTGTAAATGAATAAAAGCAATCCATTTGTTGTCTTTACTTGGTACTAATCTGTTGGCTAGTTTCGATGAAAAATGACTTCTTTCTTCTTTTCCATTCAAATCTACACTTTTTAAGTTTTTGGTTAAACCACCAAAAAAAGAACCTCCTGTTTGGAAAAATAATCGTTTATCATCTGCAGAAAAAGTAGGAAATTCTCCAGTTTTAGAAATTCTTTTGGCAGCACTTCCGTCTGCGTTTGCTAAATAAAGTCCTGTGTTTTTTGTGTAATCAAAACCTTGATCGCCATTTCCAGATTCTTTTTCATACACAATTTGCGAACCAGAACTGTTATAACTTGGTGTTCTGTAAATTCCTTTTTCTTTGGTAATTTTCTCTAATCCAGAACCATCTAAATTTACTTTGTAAATCGCCCCAAAATTTTCATCATTCCATGTTACAAACAAAACCGATTTTCCATCTGCAGAAAAACTAGGGTCTGCTTCAAAATCTGTTAAAGTTGTAATTCTTGTTGGAGTTCCATCTGGCATTTCTTTTTTATAAATGTGCCCTAAAGAAGTAAAAACGATTATTTTTTCATCAGCAGAGGTTTGTACATCTTTTATCATTTTCGATGTAAATTCTTCTTCAAAAACTTTTCTTTTTACACGATGTGTTTGTGCTAATTTAATATCTTGATTTACTTGAAAAGGAATGTTTTCAATTTGCTTGGTTTCAACATTTATTTTATTAATTTTTCCCTGTGCCCAAATAATAATTTCTTGGTTATCTGGCATCCAAGAAAAATATGGATAGACTCCAAAAACAGCCCAAGCTTCACTTTGGTCTTTACTTAAATTCTCGTAAATAGGATATTCTTTTCCTGTTTCTAGTTCGTGAATGTATAAAACCGACTTTGTTCTCACACGTTTTACAAAGGCTAAAAATTTACCATCTTTAGAAATTACAGGTCTTGCAGCTCCACCTGGACCACCCGTAATTTGCTCTGTTTCTCCAGTTTCAAAGTTGTACTGAAAGATTGCGTAAATTTGACTATTAGGATCTTTATTATATTGAAAAAAACCTCCAGGATACATGTCTTCTGCATAATATAAATATTTTCCATCCGAAGAAATTGATGGATCATTCACATCTTGCTGATCGTTTTTTCTTTTGGTTAATTGCAAACCTGCTTCACCAGAAAGTGGATATTGCCACATTTCTCCAGCACCAACAGACCTTTGCGAAGTAAAGTGTTTTCTTGCTACTAAACTTTTTCCATCTGGCGTCCAAACTGCGTTATTTAGTAAAGTGTATTTTTCTTTGGTAATTGATTTTGCTTCTTTACCATCAGCAGTCATTACCCAAATATTGTTCCCACCTTCAGCATCACTTGTAAACGAAATGTATTTTCCATTTGGACTAAATTTAGGTTGCACTTCATAAGCCAAACCAGAGCGTAAAATGGTTGCTTTTCCTCCAGCAATTGGCATTTTATAAATGTCACCTAACAAATCGAAAACAATCGTCTTTCCATCAGGAGAAATGTCTAAATTCATCCAAGTTCCTTCTGTTGTGTTTAGGTTAAACGTATTGTATTTCCAGTCTTCATGAGGGTTATTCACATCCCATTCTTTCTGTTTTTCTTCTTTCTTCTGAGAATTGATTTGAATTGAAATGGATAAAAGCAGCAGTAAAAATAAATTTTTATACATGATTGTAGTTGGTTAGAAATTATGTTGGTGAAAGGTAAGATTTATATTTTAAATTTTTTAAAAAGGATTTTTATAGATGAATGTGTAAAACTAAAGCAAAGCATCACTCTTAAATAATAAGTTTGGATTAGGGCAAATTGTTTGCCAGAAATCAATTCTACTTTCGAAAGCAACTCCAGGAAAATCATTTTTATAATCTAATAAATTTAGCATGATTTGAAAATGTAAATGAGGAACCCATTCTCCATTTTCTAAATAGTTTCCTAAAACCCCAATTGGCTCATTTTTGTTAATTTTATCTCCAGTATTAAATTTTAGAACACTTTTTTCTGATAAATGACCATATAAAGTATAAAATTCTACTTCTTGAAATTGATGTTTTAAGATGATAAAACCTCCATAACCTTTGTATTCTTTTTGATGAACAGCACAAACAATTTCGCCATCAAACAAACTATGAATAGGCGTTTTTTCTGGCAACCAAAAATCGACGCCCAAATGAATATTTCTTTTTTCTGAAGAATTTTCATCATTATAAATATTGGAAGTATACAAAGCGCGTTTTTCTAAATACCCACCAGCAATAACTTTTGTAGGATTTTGTTTTTGAATTTCTTGCAATTTCTCTTCAAAAAAAACGGGATTATTAAATTCTGCTTCTGTCTTTACAGTGGTATTTTTTGTGCTTAAATCAATATGATAAATTTCGTTTTTTCCAATTGATGGAAATAATTCAGTTAAAGATATTTCTTGGTTTTTAGACCAATCTTTAAACTTTTGATAGTGCTGTTTTTCATCCATAATCAAAAATAGAATAATTGAATTAGATTTTTGAAAATAACTTTTTATTATTTGTAGTTTTGTTTGGAATGCTTATTTGATAAAAATGAAAACCTGGATAGTGCTTATTTCTTGCTTATCATTTACCTTAGTTAATGGTCAAAATAATGAACCAATTGATTTAGGGATTGGATTTACAATTGCTAAAAATCCTTATTTATTTGAAGATATGTCTCACCCTAAGAATATTTTTTCAGATAGTTTATTGACAAAAAGAATTAAAACAGATAAAATAATTCCTTTCTTTTACAAACCAGATTATGGTCTTTATCATTTTATTTGTCTTGAAAAATATGGTAAATATTATAAGATTTTAATTAATGATTCAGAAATAGGATTTGTTCCAAATGATAGAAATTATATTTTTAAAACTTGGGATGCTATATTGATGAGTGCTTCAGTTCAAAGAATCGACAAGTTGAACTTATTTAAAAATAAACCAAATGAAAGTGACACTAATTATGTGATAAACACTTGTAAAAATGATGTTCTGAAAGTAATTGATATAATTGAAAGTCAAGGAGAGTTTTGGCTTGAGGTTTCATTTGCAATAAAATGCGAAACATATATCGAAGCTGATACAGAACTGAAAACAGGTTGGATTAAATGGAGGGATTTTAATAAATTATTAGTTAGAATTCTGCTATTACATTAATAGATAATTTGATTAAAATGATAATACAAGGAAATATTGTTGACATACAAAACAAACGAATTTATAAAGGAGAAATTGAAGTTAAAAATAAAAAGATTTTAGAAATTCGGGAGTCAATTCACAATAAAGAAAACTACATTTTACCTGGTTTTGTAGATGCCCATATTCATATAGAAAGCTCCATGTTGGTTCCATCAGAATTTGCAAAAATTGCAGTAATTCATGGCACAGTTGCAACAGTTTCAGATCCGCACGAAATTGCCAATGTTTTAGGTGTTAAAGGAGTTGAGTTTATGATTGAAAACGGAAAAAAAGTTCCGTTAAAATTTAATTTTGGAGCACCAAGTTGTGTGCCTGCAACTTCTTTTGAAAGTGCTGGAGCCATTATAAATGCTGATGATATTCAATTGATGATGGAAAACCCTGACATAAAATATTTAGCAGAAATGATGAATTATCCTGGAGTTTTATTTAATGATGAAGAAGTTTTGGCAAAAATACAACATGCAAAAAACAACCATAAACCCATAGATGGTCATGCACCAGGTTTAAGAGGTAAAGATGTTAGCAAATATATTGCTGCTGGAATTTCTACAGATCACGAATGTTTTTCTTTTGATGAAGCAAAAGAGAAATTAGAAAAAGGAATGAAAGTGATTATTAGAGAAGGTTCTGCTGCAAAAAACTTTGAAGCTTTGATTGATTTGTTGCCAGAAAATTATAAAAATATGATGTTTTGTTCCGATGACAAACATCCAGATGATTTGTTGCTAGGTCACATCAATCAGCTATGTGAAAGAGCAGTTGCCAAAGGAATTGATGTTTTTAAAGTGTTGCAAGCAGCTTGCGTAAATCCTGTAAAACATTATAATTTAGAGGTTGGTTTGTTGCAAAAAGACGATTTTGCAGATTTTATTGTGGTTGATAATTTAGAGAATTTTACTGTTTTAGAAACTTATATTAATGGTGAATTGGTTGCAAAAAATGGAAAGAGTTTTGTAAAAGATGTTGAATTTGAAATACTCAATAATTTCAATACTGATAAAAAGAAGATTTCAGATTTTGAGTTTCATTCATCATCAGAAAAAATTATAGTGATAGAAGCTTTAGATGGCGAATTAATTACCAATCAAATTGAAGCAGATTCTTTGATTGAAGAAGGGAATTTAGTTTCAAATACCAAAACCGATATTTTAAAAATGACAGTGGTGAATCGTTATAAAAACGAACAACCAGCAATTGCATTTATCAAAAATTTCGGATTGAAAGAAGGAGCCATTGCAAGTTCTGTTGGCCATGATTCTCATAACATTATTGCAGTTGGAGTTTCAGACGAAGCAATTTGTAAAGCTGTAAATTTAATTATCGAAAATAGAGGTGGAGTTTGCGCTGTAAATCAATCTGAAGAAAAAATAGTTCCTCTACCAGTTGCAGGAATTATGTCTGACAAATCTGCTCAAGAAATAGGAAAAGCTTATGCAGCTTTAGATAAAATGGCGAAAGAAATGGGCAGTAAATTAAAAGCACCTTATATGAGTTTGTCTTTTATGGCGTTGTTGGTAATTCCGTCTTTAAAATTATCTGACAAAGGTTTGTTTGATGGAACCAGTTTTAAGTTTACCTCTTTAGAAATTAAATAAAACTAATGTTTTTCAAAAACCTTAACCCCAGCTTTTATTTCAATATCTAGATGATTTTTTCTTGGTGTTAATGGGCAAGAATATCGATCATTATATGCACAATATGGGTTGTAAGTGTTGTTAAAATTTAAAACAATCGTTCCATCCGATTTTTCGTCTGTAGTTAAAACATCCATGTAACGTCCTCCACCATAAGATTCTTCTCCAGAAGTATTGTCTGTAAATGGTAAAAAGAGATAATCTTTGTATTTTTCATCACGCAAATCATCTTGACTTTGGTAGATGGTAAGTTGTAAATTTTTCCCTTTTAAACTGAATTTTAAAATACCATATTCTTTGTACAAAGGCTTTCTGTCTGTAGTTGTTGCCATTTCGAAAGTAGGCGCATTTTCTGTTTTTATCAACTTTGCAGTTACTATAAAACTACTATCTACAGGAAAAAAATCTAAGCCTTTAAAATCTTTTAAATCCTTCTTTTTTAAAGGAGATTTGGAGGCATCTTTATAACTTGCATTTAATTTTTGTTGATATTCAGTTTCGCCAATTAATGGTCTTTTGTCTTGAGAATTGCAAGAAATCATCAAGAATAATGATAAAATTAATGTTATTTTTTTCATGGTTGCAAAAGTATAGAATTAGTTAGAATTTGGTTTTAAAATTAAAAAATGACTATCCATCACATTTCCAGACAGTATTAAATTCCCAAAAGGAGCAGCAACAGTTGATCCAGACATTTTTTCTCCATTTTCTAAATAAACTTGTTCAATGGAATAATCTCCTTTTTTGATGTAATTTATTTTAATAATTTCTGAGGGAGAAGTTTCTTTGTCACCTTTTGCGTAGGCTGCAAAATGCAATAAATTAGGATGAGCACCAACCCATAAGTTATTATTTTTATCAAATTCTATATTATCAACACCAGTTTTACAATCAATATTTTCTATAAATGTTAAACTATTATCCTTGTTTTTTTGATAGACTTTTACTAAAAATTTTCTGGGTGATGCCACAAAAATTAAATTACGATTTGTGTCAAAATTGATTCCATTTGAATAGGCTATTCCATCTGCAACTTCTGTGTAATTTTCTCCATCAAAATAGATAACATTAGAAATTGAAAGCCCTAAATAATCTTCTGAAAGTCTTCCAATTCCGTCTTTGTATTTATGATCGTTAGTAAAATAAAAACGATTTTCATCTAACAAAACAAGATCATTAGGGCTAAAAATGAGCTTGTTTTTTAATGTTTTTTGATGAGTTAACAACGTATCAACTAAAGTGAAAATTTCTATAAATTCACCTTGTAAAGTGTGGTTTATCGCAGCAATAGTTGTTTTATTATCTTTTTGATAAATAGAGATTCCATGAGGTGCAAAAGGTTTTTTAAAATCTTTGGTTAAAAGAATAGGAGAGAAGTTGTTATTTTTTAAATCAATAAAATACAAGCCACCAATTTCTTGTTTGGTGTTTGGAAATTTATTTCTAATTGTAGATGAAACAATTGCAAAACTATCTTTTCTGCTAATTGTAATATCTTCAGCACCAGCAATATTTATTTTTTTTAAAATCTTTCCATTAAATTTATTTTCGATGGTTCTAAAATATCCTGTAGAGATGAAAATATTAGCTACAAAAAGCACTAATAAAATAAGGATTGCATAAAATATTCTTTTTTTGAACTTCATTTTATTTCTTCATTTTAATAATGATTACGCCATCATATTTTTTATCAGTATACTTTGCAATATCTTTTTCTCCTTTTATAACTGTAACAGAATCAATATTTTGAGTGGGTATCTTTTTTATATCATCAGCATTTACTTCGTTTCCATCTACTATATAAAGGACATTATTATCATATAAATTGTAATCATATCTTTTTAAAACTGCTTCTTTATCAATAATAACTGCATCTCTTTTTGAGGCACAACTTTGAGACGTCAACGCGAAAAGAATAACCAAAAATTGAATAAAATAGAAACTTTGAATTTTTTTCATAAATATTATTTTATCCAAAAATACAACATTCAATTATTTTATGTAGTTTTATACCATCAATAGAAATCATAAAATGAGAAATGTCATTGCATTCTTTACCCAAATTTCGTGGAATAACCACAAAAATCGGTCTGTAAATATGTTTTGATAGTATCTATATAAAAATCAAATTATTAAAGTCCGACTTCAAAGTCGGACTTTTTGTTTTAATAGAACTTATAAGTTTTTGTTGCTAGATTTTTATTTAGCAACATTTAAATGAACCAAAATGAAAAATTTATTTAAAAATTACATCAATACTTTTAAAGGACTTTCGAATGAAGTTTGGTGGTTGGCATTTATTACTTTTATAAACAGATCTGGAACTATGGTGATTCCTTTTTTGTCTTTGTATTTGAATAAAAGTCTAGGTTTTGCAATTTCTGATGTGGGCATTATTTTATCTTTTTGGGGTTTGGGTTCTTTAGTTGGCACATGGCTTGGAGGAAAATTGACAGACAAAATTGGCTATTACAAAGTTATGTTTGGTAGTTTAGTTTTAACTGCAATTTTCTTTATTCTATTGCAATATGTAACTAGTTTTTCTGGTTTTTGTGCGGGTATTTTCTTGGTAATGTTGGTTGCAGATATATTTAGACCTGCTATGTTTGTAGCTTTAAGTGCCTATAGCAAACCAGAAAATAAAACTCGTTCTGTTACTTTAATTCGTTTGGCAATTAATTTGGGTTTTTCTGCAGGACCTGCAATTGGTGGATTGATAATTACAGGAATTGGTTATCAAGGTTTATTTTGGGTAGATGGTATTACTTGTTTCTTGGCAGCAATTTTGCTTTTGCAAGTTTTGAATCCGAAGAAAGTAAAAGTGTTAGATGAAGTAAAAGTAGAAAACCCTGTTTCTGTTTATTCAGACAAGGCATTTTGGGTATTTTTTATAGCGATGTTTATTTTCGGATTTACCTTTATGCAATACTTTTCTACAATGCCTTTGTATTATAAAGATATTCGTTTTTTATCGGAATTAGAAATTGGCTTGTTAATGGGTTTTAACGGTTTTTTTATTTTCTTGTTCGAAATGCCATTAATTAATTGGTTGGTAAAAACGAACAATTCTAAGGCAAAATTATTCGCAATTGGATTATTCTTGGTATCACTAAGTTTTCTGGTTCTAAATTTAACTTCTTGGTTTGGTATTTTAATAGTTGGAATTTTATTAATGACTATAGGAGAAATGATTGCTTTTCCGTTTTCGAATTCTTTTGCTTTAGAAAGAGGGAAAAAAGGAAATCAAGGAGAATATATGGCCATGTATGCCATCTCTTTTTCGTTGGCAAGTATTTTTAGTCACAATAGTGGAATGCAATTGATAGCTAAATTTGGTTACGAAATAACTTGGTATGTTTTTACTGCTTTTGCATTTATTGGAGTTGTAGTTTTATTGCTATTGATAAAAATGCTTCAAAGAGAAAAACCTATTTAATTTTTTTAGTTTAAATTATCATATAAATAAAAGCAGTATAAGTTAACAAGAGAATACAGCCTTCTTTCCAAGTTAACAAGTATTTTTTTGGTAGCAAAACTAGTGGTAAAATAATGAAAGAAATACCTATCATCCAATAAATATCGTTTGTAAAAAGCCTTTCATCTGAGAGAGAAATAGGCGTAATTAGGGATGTAATTCCAATAACTGCTAAAATATTAAAGATATTCGAACCAATTAAATTTCCTAAAGAGATCGCTTTTTCTTTTTTAACTACTGCAATTATAGACGCTGCTAATTCTGGAATACTTGTACCAATAGAAACGATTGTTACACCAATAACGCGCTCTGTAACTCCAAAATCTACAGCTAATGCAGTTGCTCCATTTATTAATAATTCTGAGCCAGCCCAAAGCCCAAAACCACCAAGAATAAGTAATAATGCAGTTTTATAATTTGGTATTTGAATTTCTTTTTCTACAATTTCATCAACTACAATGTTTTTTTGCTTTTTTAACAGATAAAGAATAAAAATAATTAAAAAAGATACCAAAAGAATACCTTCATTTTGTTCAATTACTTTATCATTTGCTAAAAATAAAAAGAGTAAACCAGAGGCAATCATCATTACTGGCCAGTCTATTTTATAAAAGTTTTTGGCTACTTGAATTGAACCTAATAGTAAAGTTATTCCTAAAACTAAACCTAAATTTGCAATATTAGATCCAATAATATTTCCCAGAGCCAAGTCTGACGAACCATTTAAGGCAGCATTTAGGCTAACAATAAGTTCTGGTGCAGAAGTTGCAAAAGAAACTACAGTTAAACCAATAACTGCTTTCGAAATATTTAGTTTTAATGATAAAGCAACTGCAGATTTCAAAAGCCAATTCCCTCCTAAAATCAACAAAATCAAACCTCCAATTATTAATAAATAATTCATTTATATATTTTGTGCAAAGATACGTTTTTATCAATTTAGAAATCAATAGAATGATGAAAACCGATTAAAAAGGGTTTTAAATAATGACTTTCCCTTTGCTTTTTAGAAATGATAAAAACAGGGTCTTTAATTGCTAACACAATTTAATATAAAATATAAAATAAGTTACATATAATAACATAAATTAAGATTTGTAGGTTATACATTATAACAAAAAGTATTTAATAGATTTATAATGTTAAATCAATTTAAAAAATAGGCTTTAAAGTATTTGGAAAGTAGAATTCAAAAATTATATATTCAAAAAATATTTTAAAAATGAATCTATTTATCAACCTATAAAACTAACTAATTATGATTATTATAGCTCTTAAAATCATCAAATTTATTTCAGGAATATTAGTTTTAATATTTACCTAAAAAGAAAAAAATGAACGAAATAGTGGATTCTATAAAGTTAGATTTCATTAACAAACAAAATATAAATTGATGCTAAACTTGCAGTATTAAATTTTAACCAAATAAAGAATTTAGAAGAAGGAAAAGTAGTTTTTAATAACAGCTCATTCTTAAAAGAGTGAGTTGTTATTTTTTATTAAATTTGACAAACAATCAAACTATAATGAAAAAACAATTTTTTAAAACTTTGGCAAAAATTAATAAAGTTTTACTACCTTCTTACACTAAAAAAAAGTTGGATGTTTCTAAAGCTTCTAAATATCAATTGGCAATAATTGGTTGGAAGGCTTTTGTAACTATCAATTCTCTAGACTAAAAAAAACAAAATGATGAATAACGAGTATATCAAATTATTTACTGATAGTAATATTATTATTAATGGCTTAAAAGTTCTTTTAGAAAAAGAACAAATTCATTATATAATTAAAGATCGATTTGAATCTGCAAGATTAGGAGGTTTTGGAGAGCAGTCTACTTCTGTAGAAATACATGTATTAGAAAATGATTTAGAAAAAGCTGAAGATATTTTAGCAACCTATGAAAAAGAAATAAACTCATAAAAAGGGTTATCCTCTTTCTAATTAGAAAAAATGCTATTATATTTGCAACCGCAAAAAGGCCATGTGGCGCAACTGAATAGCGCACTTGATTACGGCTCAAGAGGTTACAGGTTTGAATCCTGTCATGGTCACCAATAAAATCAGCACTTTACAACGTTTTTGTAAATGCTGGTTTTTTTATTTTCACACGATTTGCCTATTATTTCCTCATTTTTTTTCTTTTTATACTAGTATGCTCCAATCTAAAAGATTTCTCTGCAAATACGCAATGATTTACTAGTTCTCTACTATTGCAATTCCCTCTTCTGTGAACCCATACAACTTAGAAACCATAGTGTCTATTTCTTTGTCTGTTTGGTTTATTTGGGTTTAAAATAGAAGATGGCTTTGTACTATTTTATTTTTGTTACAACCGGAGAATAACATTTATTTTAAAGGATTTTGTGATGCATGTAAAAATATTTTTTTAGTAAATAGCCTAAAATAGTATCTTTAAATAAAAAATTATGTGTTTTCATATTTCATTAACTAAAGAAGAAAACGAAATAACCCAAGTTTTTGATGCAGTTTATAATTCGCCACTTTTGTTTGAATCGTATTATCATTTTAATGGTTGGGAAACTAAAAACTTATCAATTATAAAACAAGATGATGAAACCTTAATAGATTTAGCAACTTGGGGGATTTTACCAACCCATTACAACTTGTCTAAAAGAACCAATTTTTTGGCTAAAAATAACACCTTAAACGCAACTAAAGAACGTTTATTTGATAGTAATTTATTTAGTAAGTTTATAAAATTTAAAAAGTGTATTATTATTGCAGATGGTTTTTTTGAACCTTATACAGCTGCAGGAACCAATGAAAAAATCCCTTATTATTTTAAAGAGAAAAATAATAAACTATTTGCTTTTGCTGGCATCTATTCTGTTATTGAAGATAAAGTTACAAAGCCAAGGTATTCAGCTTCATTAATTACAACAGAAGCAAATTCTTTTTTTAAAGAAATACACAATAAACCAAATAAATTGGGTAGCTATAGAATGCCGCTAATTTTAGATCCGAATGATTATTGGGAATGGTTGCACACCTCAGATGAAGATTCGATTAAAACATTACTGCATACATTTACAAAGCAAGAACTAATTGCTTACCCAGTATCTAAAGATCTTTTTAAAACTTCTGTCGATACAAATACGGCTAGTATTTTACATAAGGTAGAATTTCAAAAGGGATTGTTTTAAAAATAAAAAAGAAAACATCCAATTGTTTTGTAAACGAGATGGTTACAAAAACTTATTATTTTAGGTGAGTTTTTTTTGCATTTTAATTTATTTAGCAATAATTTTAAAAAAAAAGTGAAAAAATATTTGTGAGTTAAAAATGTTATATATACTTTAGCAGAAGTAAAACAAGTATAATCCTAAATCCCCCCAAGAATGGATACTTTAAAAAATAAAGTCTTTGGACTTACCCCAAAAATCATTAGAAATCTATTTTCTAATATAAGAGTTTCTTACTTTACAGTACTTTACAAAGTAGAAATTTTAAAATTTACATCAACCTTATTTCATAAACAATTTCATAGCCAATTTAACTTGCGTTAATTTTATTTTAAATTAATTCAGTTTAAATGAATGATGATTTGCTATTTATAATAGTGAGCATTAAAAACATAGTTTTATACCCCTAAGTGTAAAATAATTTTATATCCCTAATATAAAATTGAAAGGACTCTTAACAATACTGTTAAGGGTCTTCTTCATTATAAAAAAATAGTTAGAAGTTTAGACATCAATTTTAAAAACGATATAAAATAATAAACTCGAGAATTTCTCGAGTTTAATTTAAATATTGCTTAATTAATAGTCTGTGTTCTGGGATACTTTTATCGTAATTTTTAGTAAGAAGTTCTAGTATTTCAGGTGGATTAACACCTATATCTTTTTTTTGAAGATATTTAGAAACATACAAATTGTAAGTGTTCTCAGATTTTTCAAAAATTAAATAGTGTTGGGAATTTAATTCTGAAAAAGAGATTTCATTTCCATTAAAAGTATTAGAGTTATCTTTTTTAAACCCAGAAAACTCATAGTATTTTAAAACATTTTCCATCTTTTAAACCAATTCTGCAGATAAACCTAAATGTAATAATTTAGAGCATCTTGGCTCTAAATCTTTAAATTCTCCCGATTTTACAGTACATTTTCCTTTATAATGAACTAGCATTGCACACTGTTCTGCTTGTTCTAAAGTGTGTTCGCAGACATCTATTAAAGAATCTATCACAAAATCGAAAGTGTTTACGTCATCATTATGCAAAACAATTTCATGCTGATTTGTTTCTTGTTCAAGAACGTCTATTTCTTCTTGTATTTTTTCTTTTGTGCTCATAATAACAAAATTACAATTTATTGTATTTTAATGCAACCCAATTATTTCTTTCTATAAACGATTCTAATTTTAAGTCATATTTAGAAACTTCTGCATTTATAATTGGAATATCTTGTTCGTAAAACCCACTTAATAGAAGAATTCCTTTATCATTTAAACAGTCTGTGTATATTTTCATGTCCATTAATAAAATATTTCTATTTATATTGGCAATGATAATGTCGTATTTTTTATTGATTAAAATTGAGGAGTCTCCTTCTAATACGGTTATATTTTTACAGTTATTTCTCTCTACATTTTCGATAGAATTTTCATAACACCAATTATCTATGTCTATGGCATCTATTGGGTTTGCTTTTTTCATTTCAGCAAAAATTGCTAAAATACCAGTTCCACAGCCCATATCTAAAACCTTTTTATTTTCTAATTCTAGTTTTAGTAAATGCTGAATCATCATGTGTGTAGTTTCATGATGCCCAGTACCAAAGCTCATTTTTGGTTCTATAACTATATCATATTTTAAACCAGGATTTTTATGAAAAGGAGCTCTAATACTCACTAAATCATCAACTTGAATAGGTGTGAAATTTTTTTCCCACTCTTCATTCCAATTGGTTTGTGCAACTTCTTCTAGATTGTATTTAATGGAAAATTCATTGGATTTTAAAACAAAAACATCATCAAGAATGGTAGAATACCAATCTGTTTTTTGAATGTAAGCAGTTACTCCATTTTCGTTTTCTACAAAACTCTCAAAACCTGTAAAACCTAATTCAGCAATTAGAATTTCTGTGGCAGGTTCTTTGGGCGTAATTTCGAAATTATATTCTATGTATATATTATCCTTCATAAAAAAAGCATCAAGAGTTTTAAATCTTGATGCAAATTTATTGGTTTTTATAAGAAGTTTTACAAAATAACTATTTTAAATAGCTTTTATAATTGCAGTAAAATCATTTGCTTTTAAAGATGCTCCACCAATTAAACCTCCATCTACATCTGCTTGAGAGAAGATTTCTTCTGCGTTCGAAGGTTTTACGCTTCCACCATATAAAATAGACACATTTGCGGCTAATTCTTTATTGTATTTTTTAGCAATTGCATTTCTAATAAAATAATGCATTTCTTGGGCTTGTTCTGGGCTAGCAGTTTCACCTGTACCAATTGCCCAAACTGGCTCGTAAGCAAGAATTATATTTTTCCAGTCTTTTGCTTCTAAATGAAATAAAGAGTTTTTTATTTGACTACCAACTTCTAGTAAATAGTTGTCCGTTTTTCTTTCTTCTAAATGTTCGCCAATACAAAAAATAACTTCTAAGTCGTTTGCTAAAGCTGTATCTATTTTTTTAGATAGTAATTCATCATCTTCATTAAAAAGAGATCTTCTTTCAGAATGACCTAAAATAATGGTTTTAATTCCCACAGATTTTAACATGTCTGCAGAAACTTCACCTGTAAAAGCACCACTAGTTGCTTCGTGCATGTTTTGCGCAGCAACTTCTATTTTAGAATTATCAGCATTTTTTACAGCTGAAGCTAAATTTATAAAAGACGGAGCTACAATAACTCTTGTATTTTCTAATGGTAAGTTTTGAATAGAATTCTTTATTTCTTGAATTAGTTCTGTAGATTCAACTTCATTAACATTCATTTTCCAATTTCCAGCTACTATTTTTGTTCTCATAAATTATGTATTTTGAATATGATTGTAAATTTAAGAAATGATAAGTAAATAATGTTAAGAAATATAAATAGTTACTAAAACGATGTATTAATTCGTTTTTAAAGCTTTGTAAATTTCTTTATCAGAGGTGTTTGTGGCTTTAAAAAGTGCAATTTCCCCTTCTTCATTAATAATTATATATCTAGGAATCCAATTTAAATTAATGAAATCTACAAAATCTCCATCATTCATTCCTTTTGGAAGATTATAATGTTCGCCAACTAAATTATACTTGTTAATAGCTCTTTTCCATGAAGGTTTGTCTAAATCTACCGATAAAAATAAAAATACAGCTTCAGGAAACTGTTTTTGCAATTCTTTTTCTTTCGGAAAACCTACAATACAATCTTTGCACCAAGAAGCCCAAACATTTATAAATATTTTTTTTCCTTTGTGTTGATACAAAACTTCTCTTAAAGTTATTTTAGAATTGTCTAAGCCGATTAACATTTCTAAATTTGCTTCTTCAGAAAACTGTTTTGGTTCATCTGAACAACTTATAAAAGCGAATACTACTAAAAGAATTATTTTTTTCATTTAAATTTTGTCCATTAAAAACTGAATAACTTACAAATGCAGAAAGTTAAAAATAGTACTTTTGTAAAAGTTTAAGTAAAAGTAATGACAACACAAGAATTAATATCACAAATAAATCAAAAAAAATCTTTTTTATGCATTGGTTTAGATGTAGATTTAACTAAAATTCCACCTCATTTATTAGCTTTAGAAGACCCCATTTTTGAGTTTAATAAAGCAATTATTGATGCTACTCATCACTTGTGTGTGGCTTATAAACCGAATACAGCTTTCTATGAAGCTTATGGTATTAAAGGATGGAAATCTTTAGAAAAAACGATAGAATATATCAATAAAAAGTATCCAGAAATTTTTACAATTGCAGATGCAAAAAGAGGAGATATTGGCAATACTTCTAGTATGTATGCCAAAGCTTTTTTTGAAGATTTAGGGTTTGATTCTGTTACTGTTGCTCCTTATATGGGTAAAGATTCTATTGAGCCTTTTTTGGCATTTAAAGACAAACATACTATTATGTTAGCTTTAACTTCTAATCAGGGTGCTTTTGATTTTCAAACGAAAGAAATTGGAGACAGGGAATTATATAAACACGTTTTGGAAACTTCTAAAAACTGGAGAAATTCAGAAAACTTAATGTACGTTGTTGGAGCCACGAAAGCTGAATATTTTAAAGAAATTAGAAAGATTGTACCAGATTCTTTTCTTTTAGTTCCAGGAGTTGGTGCTCAAGGTGGCAATTTAAAAGATGTTTGTAAGTATGGTTTGTCTAAAAATATTGGCTTATTGGTTAATTCTTCTAGAGGTATTATTTATGCTTCCAATTCAAATGATTTTGCTGAAAAAGCAGCTAAGAAAGCAAAAGAGTTACAATTAGAAATGAAAGAGATATTAGAGAAATTTAAAAAGTAACTTCTCTATCTAAATAACGAACTTGATTAATTTTCTCTTGTATTTTCATTGCTTTATAGGCAGCTAAATCACTTTGGGCTTCATCCTCAAATCTATAATCGTTAGATTTTTCTATAAGTTCTGAATATCTTTTAATAAGATGGTTTTTGTAAATGTTAAATTGTCTTTTGTGGTACATGTAATAAAATAAAGAAAGGTTAAGAAAGTAAATATAATAAAAAAGAGGATGCGAAAAATCTTTTTTAAAATAAAATAATCTCCTAAAATTCTTAAAACAAATAACTTACCCTTTAATTATCTTTAGAGTTTTATGGGTATTTTGAGTAGCTATTTTTAAAAAGTAAATTCCTTTTTTTAAGAAAGAAATATCGTGGTTTTTAACATTGCTATTCTGTTTAAAAATATGTATTTTCTTTCCTGTAATGTCATAGAGAGTTAAATTTGAATTTGAGTCTATATTTCCCTTAATAGTTAAATTATCTATGACTGGGTTAGGATATGCGTAAATTGAATTTGTATCTATACTTTCATCATTAACGCTTAAATTACGAGATTGTTGGTAAACTCTTACATAATCAATTTCCATAGCACTTTCTGTAAAAGAAGATGTTATGTTTGGTAAAATAGCCACATTAAAAAGTAAGTATTGTGGTGCAAAATAAGGCCAATTCTGTATGTTTTTATTTGAAGGATTGTAAACATAGTGCACAATACCATCTACACTGAAAGTCATTTTAGTAGAGTTCCAATCTAAAGTATAAATATGAAATGTACTAGAAGCATTGCTTATAGTTCTTCCTCCTTTATTTATGGTTCCACCAAAACTAGATCTGTTATGCAGTGCACTTTGAACAAAATCCTGATTATCTCCCCAATGTTCTATGATGTCTATTTCTCCACAATCTGGCCATCCTGTAGTTCCATGAGTTGCTGCCCAGTAACCACCATTTTCTGTAATGTTTTGTCCTAGCATCCATAAAGCAGGAAAGGTACCAACCCCTATAGGCATTTTAGCCCTAATTTCTACTTTACCATAGGTGAATGCATATTTAGAATTCAATCTAGCTGAGGTGTAATTCTTTAGAACTGCATAGCTAGTGTAGGCTTCTTTTTTGGCTAAAATTTTTAATGTACCATTACTTACATAAGAATTATCTGTTCTATCTGTGTAATGTTGAATTTCACCATTTGCCCAATCCACACCATTAATAATTGGTCTAGTCTGCTGAAACCATTTATCTTTATCAATCTCTCCATTTCCATCAAACTCATCAGACCAAACTAAGTTATCAAAAACTGGATCTTCTGGGTCATTGCTTTCTTCTATGGTCCCATCATATAAAAAATCATCTAAATAGGCTATAACTTTATCATTATTATCCTCACCATTAACTTGTATTAAAACTCTATTAAAATCGGTTCTTTGTGTTGCATTTGTACCTATATTCTGATAAATAATTGTATCATCTTTATAATTAAAAGTAATAGTTTGCCATTGATTTAAAACTATAGTTTTTATAATTTCAGCTTGTGTTTGCCAAGGAGCTAAACCATTAGGATTGGAATTGTCTTGTAATTTAAATGAAATCTTATTTGTTTGACTGCCTGTAATCGAATTCGAAGGAACATATATTTTTAAAGAGAAGGTGTAATTTTCAGATAAATCAAATTTTTTATTGATGTCAAATCTTAGGTTGGCATATTGAGCTCCTCCATCATCATATTTTAGAACAGTGTTAGAATTATTGCTGTCATTTTTAAATGGGTTCGAAAAATTTGTATTTATTGATGTACCATCTCCAAACCAGCTGGAAATAGTTCCATTTCCTTCGAAATCGTCTTCTACTTTGACTTGAGAATAAAATGTATATGATACTAATAAACAATAAATAAGTAAAAGATTTTTCATTTTTATAATTTTAATCTGTTAAAAATAATATGGTCAGGTTAAGCTAGATGAAAAAACACCTATATAAAAACCATACACTATGTTAAAATAGGTGGATTATTTAACATCTTGCAAAGCAAATACTTGTTTTAGTAAAGCAGTAGTTCTCAAACCTACTTTTTCTCTAATACCTTTTTCTTCGATTTCTATCATAGTAAACACTCCTTTTAGAGCCTGGTTTGTTACATAAGCTGTTAAATCTGGATTTACTTTACTTACAAAAGGAATAGAATTGTATCTAGTTATTAGGTTGCTCCAAATTTTGTCTGCACCAACTTTAGAAAAAGAATCATTAATTACAGGGCTAAAACTGGCATATAAACTTTCGTTAGTTTTAGATTGCAAATAAGAGGTTGCTGCATTCTGCTCACCTAATAAAATGTTTTTTGCATCATTAAAAGTTATTTCTTTTACAGCATTCACAAAAATAGGTGTCGCAGTTTTTACTGCATCTTCTGCTGCTCTATTTAAAACCTTAATACCTTCGTCTGCCAAATTGCCTAAACCTATACTTCTTAATCCTTTATCTACAGCTTGTAATTCTTCTGGTAATAAAATTTTAACCAATTCATTTCTATAAAAACCATCTGTTGCAGTTAATTTAGTTACCTGATTTTTTACGCCATTATCTAAAGCTTGTCTTAAACCATTGCCTATTTGCTCTTGAGTTAAACCTACATTACTTGGTAAATTATTTACAACTTTTTGTAATTCTGCACAACCAGCAAATTGAATTGCAATTACTAAAACTAAAATTCTTTTTATCATTTTATGATGTTAAAATTATTTAAAACTATCTGTTTTTTTATCATAATTATAGGGGCAGTGTTTACAGCCACTTTTGCAACAATATCCTCTTTTTAAGTGATATTTTTCTGTAAAGACTTTGTAACCTTGTTCATTTAAGTAAAAATCCTCTTTATCTAGTTCTATTCTAGGTTTAAACATATTGCAAAAATAACACTTATTTAAAGACTAATCTTTTATCTTTTACAGTATTTAGCCTTAGAACCTTATAGTCTAAAATATAGTTTTGGTATAATCTCCAAGGAAATTTATCACCTTGTTTTGGCAAAATATCTTTCGCTCTGTGAATGTAACCCGAATCTAAATTAATAAGAGGAAGTTCTCCTAAATTTTTCTCAATCACTTTTGAATGGACAGACTTAAAATTATTTTTATCTAAATATTTTAAAACTCTAGAAATATATTCACTTGTTAAATCGCTTTTTAAGGTCCAAGAGGCATTTGTATAACCAGCAAAAACAAAGAAATTTGGTAGCTCACTTAGCATTAAACCTTTATAAATAAATTGCTTTGTAATATCGAAAGGTTGGTTATTTAAAGATATTTTAGCACCACCAAAAGGCAATAGCTTTAAACCTGTAGCACTTATAATGATGTCTGCTTCTAAAATTTTTCCAGATTTTAACAAGATTCCGTTTTCAATAAAAGTGTCTATGGTGTCTGTAACCACAGTTGCTTTGCCTTTGTTAATGGCTTTAAAAAAATCGCCATCTGGTACTAAACAAAAACGCTGTTCCCAAGGTCTGTAATTTGGTGAAAAATGGGGCTCAATAGGAAAATCAGCCAACTCTTTTTTAATCCCTTTTAAAATGAATTTCTTCATCGTTTTCGGATATTTTCTGCACAGATTGTAAAAAAGCATATCTGCTAAAATATTTTTAGCTCTAACTAAAGTGTGTGCAATTTTACTTGGTAATACCTTTTTAATAAATTTCGCAATTTTATCTTTGTTTGGTAAGGCTGCAATATAAGTGGGTGTTCTTTGTAGCATAGTTACTTTAGCAACCTGTTCAGCAATTTTAGGAACAATAGTAACAGCAGTTGCTCCACTGCCAATAACCACTACTTTTTTATATTTATAGTCTAAATTTGTATCCCATTTCTGTGGATGGATAAACTTTCCCTTAAAGTTTTCAAAACCTTTAAATATAGGAGTATATCCTGTATCATAATTATAATAACCACTAGCATTAAAAATAAATTGAGAGGTGTAATATTGTACTTCTTCTGTTTTTGGATTGATGGTTTTAATCGTCCATAAATTTTGAGAAGTATCAAAATTATAAGAAATTACTTTTTGATTAAAGGTGATTTTTTCTTTCACATGATATTCTTCTGAAGCTTCATTTAAGTATTTTAAAATGGATGGAGCGTCTGCAAAAGATTTATCGTCATTCCAAGTTTTAAAAGAATAGCCAAATGTATACATATCAGAATCTGAACGAATTCCTGGGTACTTAAACAAACTCCAAGTGCCACCAATTTCTTCTCTGGCTTCTAAAATTTTATATGTTTTATCCGGATTTTTTCTTTGTAAGTGACAAGCTGCTCCAATTCCAGATAAACCAGCTCCAATTATTATAATATCAACATCCATAAATAATTACTTGTTTTTCGCTTTTACTTCTCTTTTTCTCATGGGCATTCCATCAATCATAGTAACTAATTTTTCTAAAGATAAAAGGTCGTTTTGTTTCAATTTGATGCCACCATCCAAACCAATTAAAACTACTTTAAAATCTTCTGATTTTCTTTTGTATTTTTCTGTTTTTAACGCTGATGAAAGCCAAACTGTGCTGAAATCTGTTGTAAACTGATTTTCTGAAAACTGATAAATTTTTAACTTTCTTTCTTTCAAACCTTTTTTATCTTTCGATAAAATTTCGATTTGTTGTTGTAATTTCTTGTTATTCTTTGCATCAGAAAAAATTAATAAAACTCTTTTTTCCCATTGATAGCTCTCTATTTCTTGACTAAAAGACTTCATTCCACTAAAAAAGACGCAAAACAGCATAATTTTTTTCATATTACTTCAAAACTGAAAACTCAATACTAGAATCTGTAAAAACGGTATGCGTTTGTGTTTTAAAATCTTTTTCATCGGCTTTGTAAATGTTATCTACATAGGTTTGCGGATTCAAATCGATTAAAGGAAACCAAGTACTTTGCACTTGAATTTGCAACTTGTGTCCTTTTTTAAACGTATGAAAAACATCTTGCAATTTGATGTTTACATCAGTTTTTTTATTTGGTGTAAATGGTTCTGGAAATTCGAAACTATTTCTAAATCTGCCACGCATTACTTCACTTCTCACCATTAAATGATAATTGCTCATTTTTAAATGATCCTGTAAACCATCATTACTTTCTTCTATATCTGCAGGATGTACATCAATTACTTTTACAATCCAATCTGCTGCAGTTCCTGTAGTTGACACTTTTAATTTGGCTAAAATATCACCAGCCAAAGTATAATCTTCAGTTAAAACATCGGTTTCAAAAACCAAAACATCGGGTCTTCTTGCAGCAAAACGCTGATCATCTGTCATGTATTTTCTTGGCGTAAAAACTGTTTTTATATCTTCAGAATAAGGGACAGGCCTTTTTATATCACTTATAAATTTTATTTCTGATGATGATTTCATTTCAGAGGTTAATTCTTGATTTTCAGATAAAAACCAATCTTGTTTTACGACGTTTTCTGGTGGCCAAGCATCATACGATTTCCATTCTAATTTTCCAGAATCAAAAACATAGGCTTCTGGCAAACCAGAATTTTTATCGCCTTTTCCTTTTAAGAAATGATTAAAAAACTTGGTTTCTATTTCTGACTGAAATTTTAAAGAAATAGAATCTCCAAAATAATAATTTCCAACTGTGTTTTTTACACCAGAACTTGCCCATTTTCCATGATCCCAAGGTCCAAAAACCATTGTATTGTAATTATCTTTTCCATATTTTTCGATTCCTTTATAAGTCTCTAAAGGACCATATAAATCTTCTGCATCAAACCACCCACCAACAATCATAGTAGCCACAGAACTTGGTACTTTATCCATGTGCTGAATAATTCCTTTGCTTTTCCAAACAGAATCGTAATTAGGATGTTCTACAATTTCTTTCCAGAAAAAATCATCAATTTTATCTTTTGATGCTGCAGAGTTTACATCTAATTTATCATACTGAAAATATTCGTTTAAGTTTTTTAAAGGGCCTTTATCTAAGAAAAACTGATATTGATCTTGTGTTTTCATCTCTGGAAAAGAATACCAAGCAGAATCTGTTGGAGTGTCTTTGTAAGTTCCAAAAAGTGAAATCGCTCTAAAATAGCTTAATAAAAAAGCTCCATTATGATGAAAATCATCAAAGAAAAAATCGCCAATACAAGCTTGAGGAGAAGCTGCTTTTAATGCAGGATGTGCATCTATTGTAGAAATAGTTGCATAATGTCCAGGATACGAAATTCCCCAAGTTCCAACATTACCATTGTTATTTTCTATATTTTTTACGAGCCAGTCAATGGTGTCATACGTATCTGAAACTTCATCAGATTGATATTCTTTTTTATTGGGAATATAAGCACGCATATTGTCGTAAACACCTTCACTCATCCAACGTCCACGAACATCTTGGTACACCACAATATTGCCCTCTTTCATTAAATGAATATTAGGGCTAATTTTAGATTTCATTTTCCCTTCTCCATAAGGTGCTGAACTGTAGGGAGTTCTTTGCATTAAAATGGGATATTCTTTTGATGTGTCTTTTGGAGAATAAATGGTAGTATGCAGTTTTACACCATCTCTCATTACAATGTCAACTTCTTTTTTGGTGTAATTGTCAATTACAAAAGTGTCTTTTTTTTCTTCTTTTTCAGTTTTATCAGCAGTATTTTTACAAGCTGAAAATACAAGGGTGCTTGCGAAAAACAATAAGAAAATTTTCTTCATAATCTAGTTTTAGTAGTTTTTATAAAATTACAAAACAAAAAAGAGTTATTTTAAAAAACCATTGATAAAATAATTATTTTATTGAATTTATCAATTTTAAATTGATAGGCAGAAGTTGCAGAATTATTACTAGAGGTTTTTTAATTGATTGGCATTTAGAAAATGTTTCTCATTTAAATATCGATTAATCATTGTCATTCTGATGAAGAATGAGTAAGAATTTAAAGGTTGATTTTTCTATTTTGCGATTTCTCAATCGTTCATACTTCACTCATTTCGAAATGACATTTTTAATATTTAAAAAGTATTGGCTTACTGAAAGTTGGCAGATAAGTCTAGCCCTGATTGAACGGTTTGTTTGAGCTCTTTTTTTAGTTGTCAGTTCGAGTAAATTTGCTTTTTTGCAAATTTGTATCGAGAACAAAACTAAAAAAAAGCGAGTAGTGAAAGCAGGAAATAGCTTCAAAATAAAAGAAATTTTTTACTACAAGTTCTAAATTACTTTAACGAAATATGTGATTTTATAAATAAATTTTCTCGTAAATTTGCAAACTATGCAGGAAACGAATCAACATCAATTAACAGACTGGTTACCAACTACCAACAGAGAAGTGAAAATTCGAGGTTGGGAAGAATTGGACGTGATTTTATTCAGTGGAGATGCCTATGTAGATCATCCTTCTTTTGGACCAGCAGTCATTGGAAGAATTTTAGAAAGTTATGGTTTAAGAGTCGCAATTGTGCCTCAGCCAAATGTGAATGATAATTTACAAGATTTCGAGAAATTAGGAAAACCAAGATTGTTTTTTGGTTGCACAGGTGGTTGTATGGACCCAATGGTTTCGAATTATACTGCAAGTAAAAAAAGACGAGACAAAGATGCATACACACCTAATGGAGATAAAGGTTTTAGACCAGATTATGCAACTTCTGTTTACTCGAAAATATTAAAGGAAAAATATCCTGATGTGCCTATTTTAATAGGTGGAATTGAAGCTTCCTTAAGACGTGTAACACATTATGATTATTGGTCTGATAAGTTAATGCCAACCATTTTAGAAACCTCAAAAGCAGATATGCTAGTTTACGGAATGGGTGAGCAACCTTTGCGTGAAATTGTGACTTTGTTACAGAAAGGTGTGCCTTTTTCGAGTTTAAAAAACATTAAACAAACTGCAGTTTTAATTGATACAAATAAAGAGAAAATTCCTGTTGTAAATGATTGGGAAGATGTAACTATTAATTCTCACAAAGCCTGTTTAGCTGATAAAAAAACATTTGCTTCTAACTTTAAAGTGATTGAACAAGAATCGAATAAACTAAAAGCGAGAAGAATTTTACAAGAAGTAGAAGGAAAAACGTTGGTGATTAATCCACCTTTTCCAACAATGACAGAAGCAGAAATAGATGGTTCTTTCGATTTGCCTTACACACGTTTACCACATCCAAAATATGACAAACGTGGGCCAATTCCTGCCTTTGAAATGATAAAATTCTCTATAAATATTCACAGAGGATGTTTTGGAGGATGTAGTTTTTGTACAATTTCTGCACATCAAGGTAAATTTATTGCGAGCAGAAGTAAAGAATCTGTATTAAGAGAGGTTGATAAAGTGGCAAATATGCCAGACTTTAAAGGCTATTTATCTGATATTGGTGGACCTTCTGCAAACATGTATCAGATGAAAGGGAAAGTGCAAGAAATTTGTGATAAATGTGTTGCACCAAGTTGTATTTCGCCTGTAATTTGCTCTAATTTAGATACTTCACACAAACCATTAACTGAGTTATATCAAGCAGTTGATAAGCATCCAAAGATTAAAAAATCGTTTATTGGAAGTGGAATTCGACATGACATGTTAGTGCCAGAATTTAATAAAAATGCAGATCCAAAAGAGTTAGATGCGTATACAGAAGAGGTAATGACCAAACACGTATCTGGACGTTTAAAAGTAGCTCCAGAACATACTTCAGATAATGTATTAAAATTGATGCGTAAACCATCTTTCACCTATTTTCATAAGTTTAAAGAGCGTTTTGACAGAATTAATATCAAGAAGAAATTAAACCTACAGTTAATTCCTTACTTTATCTCAAGTCACCCAGCAAGTGAAGTGGAAGATATGGCTAACTTAGCTGCAGAAACCAAAGATATGGGCTTTCAATTAGAGCAAGTTCAAGGTTTTACACCAACTCCAATGACAGTTGCAACTGTTATTTATTATTCAGGATATCATCCTTACACCATGAAAGAGGTGAAAACCCCGAAAACTAAAAAGGAAAAAGATGACCAACATAAATTTTTCTTTTGGTACAAAAAAGAAAATAAAGATTGGATTAAAAACACGTTGAATAAAGTTGGAAGACAAGATTTACTAAACGTTTTATTGCCAGAAAATAATTCTTGGAAAAAGAATAAAAAAGCGCAAGAAACCAAAAATACCTTTGATGATGCTGTTCCTTTTAATCGAAGGAAAAAGAAGGTTAGTAGAGCTCCAAAAAAGAGGAGGTAGGTTTAGTTTGGCAAAACCGTCAAATAAATTTTTAAAATACTTTCGTTTGCATATTCTGATTCTGGCGTAAAAGCTTTCACAACCAACATGTTATTTTGCCCAATTAAGCTTTCGTCAATTTTAAAATTGAAACGATTTGATTCTTGATTAATTCTTAATTTTCCAGCAAAATGAAATAATTGGTAGCTTATTTTTCTATCTTTTGGATCGTTAGCTTCAACTAATAATTCGTATTCGTCACCCACTTTTAAAACAGGATTTTGTTGCTTTTCTGGATTTGAATTCAGCCAACTTGAACCTAGATTATCGGATATTTTTGAAATATTGATAAAATAGTCGTCTACTAAATTTTTCTTATTGTTATAGATTGTAATTGAATTTTTTAAATCCATTACAATTCCAGATAATAAATCTTCTTGACTTTTAATTAAAGAGTTTCCACTACCAATAATTTTTTTGTACTGAACAACTTCATTAAAAAAGACTAAAAAACGTTCTTTATCGCTTAAAATAGATGAAAATTTTTGCCAATTATTTTCAATAATCAATACTAAATCTTCAAAATTAGCATAGAAAACAATTCTCTTTTCGAATAAAAATCCATCGTTTTTATTTTGCTGAACAGTTCTTTTTTTAAACCATTTTTCAACAATTTCTTTCGATATTTTATAATCGCTGTTATCAGCATCACCAAGAACATCGATAATTAATTTTCTTAATGTATTTTCATATTGTTTTATCATTGGTTCAGAATAAGGGTAAAAATTAATGCGATTAATTAGCGAAGTTAATTTTTTAAAAGTTTAGAAACAAATTTTACTATTTTTCAATTCTTAAAATTTAAGTATCTTTAAAAAAACTATTCAATCTTTTACATGATGAAATTATTTAAACTACTAATTTTAATTTTATTTTTTTCTTCTTTTAATGGCTATTCTCAAGATGATTATTTGGGAGAGGGTCCTTTTAATCAGTTAATAATTAGAGGAGTTATGTTAATTAATGGAGATGGTTCACCTCCAAGAGGACCTGTAGATATTATAGTTGAAAATAATATAATTACACAAATTGAAGTTGTGGGTTATCCAGGAGTTGAAATTAAAGAAAATGAACGCCCAAAACTTAAAAAAGGAGGTAAAGAATTGGATGCAAATGGTATGTATTTATTGCCTGGTTTTATAGATATGCATGGTCATATAGGAGGAGATTCTCAAGGTGCGAGTCCTGAATATGTTTTTAAATTATGGATGGCACATGGCATTACAACTGTAAGACAGCCCAGTGGAATTAATGCAAAAGAGTTAAAACAATTAAGTGCTAAAAACAAAATTGTTGCACCTAGAATTTTCGATTATGTTGGTTTTGGCTCTGGTGCTAAAAACGGAATTAATACACCTGAAGAAGCTAGAGAATGGGTAAGAGAAAATGCTAAAAATGGGGCTGATGGAATTAAATTCTTTGGAGCAGAACCTAAAATTATGGCTGCTGCTTTAGATGAAAATAAAAAATTAGGTTTGGGTTCTGCTTGTCATCATGCACAATTAAGTGTGGCAAGATGGAATGTTTTACATTCTGCAAGAGCAGGTTTAACTTCTATGGAGCATTGGTATGGATTGCCAGAAGCTTTGTTTGATGATAGAACTGTGCAAAATTATCCTTTAGATTATAATTATCAAAATGAGCAACATCGTTTTGAAGAAGCTGGAAAATTATGGGCTCAAGCTGCAAAGCCTTATTCAGAACATTGGAATAATGTAATGAATGAATTACTAGAATTAGATTTTACTTTAGATCCAACGTTTAATATTTACGAAGCTAGTAGAGATTTACACAGAGCTAGAAGAGCTGAATGGCATGAAGATTATACATTGCCTTCTTTATGGAAATTTTACGAACCCAGTAAAATTTCTCATGGTTCTTATTGGCATGATTGGGGAACAGAACAAGAGGTTTCTTGGCGTAAGAATTATGAGTTATGGATGACGTTTATAAACGAATATAAAAATAGAGGAGGTAGAGTTACAGCTGGTTCAGACTCTGGATTTATTTATCAATTGTATGGTTTTGCTTATATACGTGAGCTGGAATTGTTGCGTGAGGCAGGTTTTCATCCTTTAGAAGTGATAAGAGCTGCCACTTTAAATGGTGCTGAAGCTTTAAAAATGGATGATAAAATTGGTTCTATTCAAGTTGGTAAATTTGCAGATTTTGTAATTGTTGATGAAAATCCTTTGCAAAATTTAAAGGTATTGTATGGAACAGGAGCAATAAAACTAACCAAAGAAAATGAAGTAATTAGAGCTGGGGGTGTACAATACACCATTAAAGATGGAATTATTTACGATGCAAAACGTTTATTGGCAGATGTAAAAGCCATGGTTGATGCTGAAAAAGCAAAAACAAATTGGAAGTTAGTGCAACCTGGAATGAGAGAGTAGTTTATTTTTTCACAGCAATCATCATATGTGGACTAAAAGGCAATAAATATTCATCGTTTTGAGTCAAGTTTTGCAAGGCTTTTAAAGTTTTAGATTTCTTTTTATCTAACATATTTGCAAAATATTCGTTGTCTAACCAAATCATTCCTTCTACAGCAAAAAGATTTATCAATTCTAAATCTTGTTCTAAAAATTCTGCCTTTAAATCTTGTGGTTTGTGATAAAAAGCATCTGCTAATAAAAAAGGAAAATCTTTGGGTGCATTATGGATTCCTGTTGTTAGTTCCTCTTTGCACATATCAAAAAATGAGTTTGCGTGAATCATTCCATTCATTAAACCTACAACAGTAGAGGCTGTTGCATTGATTGCAAAACCCAAAATAATCCCATCTTTTTTTAAAACTCTTTTTGCTTCTAAAATGGCTAAAACTCTATCTTCTCTTTTTTGAAGATGATATAAAGGTCCATGAAGAATTACCAAATCAGCAACATTATCTCCATAAGGTAATTTTTTAGCTTCACCAATTTGAACCGAAAACGGATTTTTTAATTTTTTAGCTCTTTTTTCTGCTAATTTAATATGTTTTAAAACAGGTTCTACTAGATGAACTTTATGACCTTTATTAGAAAGCCATTCAGCATATTTTCCTGTTCCTCCACCAACATCAATAATTGTTGCATTCTTTTTGTTAATATGAAGTTCAATCAATTCTTTGATTCGTTCAAATTCAAAAATTCCCATTCCTTTTTCAAGGCGTGTTTCTTCTGAAGCTTTGTTGTAAAAAGTTTCTAATTCTTTACTAATAAGAGGTTTGTAATTCAATTTACTAAGCTTCTTTTAAATGGGTGTTAAAAAAAGAAATGGTTCTTTCCCAAGATAAATTAGCTGCTTCTTCATCATATCTTGGAGTTGTATTATTATGGAAACCATGGTTTACTTCTGGATAAAAATGAGCTTCATGTGTAATATTATTTTCTTTCAACACTTTTTCAAATTCAGGCCAACCTGCATTTACTCTACTATCTAAAGCTGCATATTGCAATAACAAGGGAGTTTTAATTTTAGCTGCATCTTCATTTTCTGGTTGCCTTCCATAATAAGGAACTGCAGCTCCTAAATCTGGTATTCTAACAGCCATCATATTAGAAATCCATCCACCAAAACAAAAACCAACAACTCCAACTTTACCATTGCAATCTTTATGGTTTTTAAGGTGATTGTATGCTGCAATAAAATCTTCTAACATTTCTTGCTGGCTTCTTTTTCTTTGCATTTCTCTTCCTTTATCGTCATTTCCAGGGTAACCTCCTAAAGGTGATAAAGCATCTGGAGCTAAGGTTACAAAACCTTCCAAAGCTGCTCTTCTGCCAACATCTTCTATGTAAGGATTTAGGCCTCTGTTTTCGTGAACAACTATAATTCCTGGTAATTTTTCTGAAGTATCTTTTGGTATAGAAAATAAACCTTTTATTTTTTGCCCACCTTTTGGTGAATCGTAATTTATCATTTCTGATTTTAATCTTGGATCATCTTTATGAACCACAATAAAATCTTTGTAATTTGGCGAAATAAAACTTAACAAAGCTGGCAATGTAATAGCCCCAACTGCGTATAAAGAGAGTTTTTGTAAAAATTGTTTTCTATCTATTTTGTTGTGTGCATAATCATCATATAAGTCAAAAACCTCTTGACTAATATCTTCTTTGGTAAGCTGTTTCATAAAAGTAAATTTTAGAGTTGTATCTTTTTTTGCCTAAGATAGCTAAAAATTAATTTAAACATAATCAAAAAAAAGACGTTTAAGAATTTCTTAAACGTCTTTTTAAATCCAAAAAATAATTTGATTTGTAAATTACTTTTGTCCTTTTTTAAATCCGTATAAATTTTGATCTATAAAATTTTGAGGAAATTTATCATCGCCTTTAAAGCCAATTTCGATAGTTCCACTATCTTCAGGAATGTAATTTGTTTTAAAAATATAATCCCATAAGCTTAAGCTAATTCCATAATTCATTCCATATCTTCCTTCTGGTAAAATATAAGCATGATGATATAAATGCATAACAGGATTGTTTAAAACGTATTTAAAAACACCCCATGTAATTTTAATATTTGCATGATTAAAGTGACCAATAGCAATGGTTATAAAATGAACAATATAAGCTTGTTCAGGTTCGAAACCACCTAGAATCATTACTCCAAAAGTTTTTAAGGGCTTGTAAAAAATGTTTTCCATCCAATGATATCTTAAATGTGCTGCAAAGCCCATTTCTTTTACACTGTGATGTACTTTGTGAAATTTCCACAAGAACTCGTATTTATGTAATAATACATGCGTAAACCATTGCACAAAATCAAGAATTATAAAGAAAACAAGTAATTGTAACCAAGGAGACCATTGAGAAATATCAAACAGTGCCAAACTTTTTGCAGTAATATTAAATTCGCCAAATAGCAATCCTAAAATTTTATAAACTCCGCTGATAACAATTGAGAAAATAAAGAAGTTAAAGAACATGTAAAATGCATCTAACCAAAAATCTTTTCTAAAAATAGCCTGTTGTTTTCTCCATGGGAAAGCGATTTCTAAAATCCAAACAAAAAGTGAAATGGCAATAAGACCCCAAAAATAATTGGTGTACCAAGGCACTTCAAAAATAATCGATTTCCATGTCCAATTTACAGTTCCTGTAAAAGCATTTGCAAAAGCATCTAAATATTTTTCCATTATTAATTTTTAATTTATTGTTTTTAAGCTGTCATTAGTAAAGGGTAAATCGTTAAAATAGCTCCATTCTGTCCAAGAGCCATCATAATTTTTTACATTTTTATATCCTAATAATTGAGTAAGAACAAAAGTGGTATGTGCTGAACGCACTCCACTATGACAATACAAAATTATTAAATCATTCTTTGTTACATTTAATTTTTTAGCATAAAATTCTGCTAAAGTTTCTATGGGTTTTAGTTCTTGATTTCCATGAAAATTAATGGCTTCTGACCAATCAATATGAATACTGTTTGGAATTCTACCTGCTTTAGAAGCCCCTTTTTTTTGTTTTTTTCCTGAGAATTCGTCAAAAGATCTTGTATCTACAAGTACTATTTTTTTATTGATTGCATTCAACACTTCTTCTTTAGAAATGGCATATTTCATGCTTGGTTTTTCAGAAAAGGCGAATACAGTATTTATTTTTTCAGGAATTTCTTGAGTTACTTTTCCTTGGATTGCTTTCCAACTTTCAATACCACCTTGCAGCATTTTAATGTTTTTAAAATTATAGTTTTGTAAAATCCACCAAAATCTTGCTGCTTCACACAATCCATTTTTATCATAAACAATAAGTGTATCGTTATTTGAAATGCCTAAAGAACCAAATAATTTTTCAAGTTGTTTTGTGCTTGGCATCATACCATTGTAAGGATAAGAAGTATCTTCAATATCAGTTATCCAGACATGAATAGCATCAGCTATATGTTCTTTATCGTAAAATTCTTTTTTTCTAAAATCGATAATTTTTATATTTTTTTTATTGATGGTGGTCATCAATTCATTAGCATTAATTAGATAATTTATTTGATCTGAATCATCAGTATCAATCGTTGTTTTTTTACATCCTAATGTAAATAGTACCAATAGAAGAATGCTAATTTTTAAGTTCATACCAATCGATATCTGTTAAGTTCATTCTTCTGCCTTTTTTCAGTGGAGGATAATTTGTAGCTAAATAGTTTACTATAATTTCTTGATTTGCACCTAAATCCCAAAGGTTTTGGGTTTCTTGCATCCATTTTATAGTAGCATTCCAACGTTCAACATCCATTCTATTTTGTGTTACTAATTTTGCAGAATGGCAATTGGTACAATTGTTAACCACTGTCATTAAACCTTCTGCATCAATCAAACCTGTTCTTAAGTGAATTCCGTTTTCAATTTTATCTTCATCTTCTATAACCTCTGTGTAAACAGTTGTTACCTTTTTTTTTCCAAATACCGAAAAAGTTGGGTCATAAATGGAAAAAATAAGTAAAACTGAGGCTATAACAGAAAAAGCAGTAGCTATGTATGCCGTTTTTTCTGCCTTTTTTATTTTTTTTTCAAACTCATTCATAGCATTCATCACACAATTTTTACAGCAATTCTATGACAGGCATTATTTAAATATCCTTTTGGGTTCCAACCAGGAACTAACATTGGTTGCGAAACTCCTTTTGCGTCTGTTGCTTTTGCCCAAACTTCATAATATCCAGCTTTTGGAAAATTTATGGAAGCAGAAAAATGTTGCCAAGCCAAACGATTTGCGGGTTTTTCTATAGTACAAGATTTCCATGTTGCCCCAAAATCAATAGAATAGTCCATTTTTGTAACTTCTAATTCACCAGCCCAAGCATGACCTCTAATGTTTAAAGATTTGCCTACTTTAATAATTGCTCCAGTTTTGGGATAGGTTATGATTGATTTTACAGGCATTGATTCAATAATGCACATGTCTTCATCTTTTACTTTTTCTCCTGGTGCAACTGGTTTACAAGGAACTTTATACGATGAACCTGTCATTTTTTCTCCATCATGAATAATGTTTCGAACACTAATTCTATTCACCCATTTTCCAGAAACGGATGCTGGCCAGCCACCTGCTACTAAACGTATTGGATAACCATGAATTAGTGGAATATCTTCTCCATTCATTTTAAAAGCCAAAATGGTTTCGTCTTGCAATGCTTTTGGCATTGGACAACCTCTAGAAATAGGTTCTTTTTTTGGGTCGCCACTTAAATGCTGATCTACTGCATGAAAACCAATATACATGGCATCATTTTTTATACCTGCATCTTCTAATACATCTCTCAATCTTACTCCTGTCCAAGATGCACAATGCACAGCACCAACTGTCCATTGATTTCCTTTTGCTGGCGGATCAAATTCACTTCGTCCATTTCCACCACATTCAATGGTTAATTGATAAGTATGTTGTTTAAATTTTGATTTTAAGTCAGCAAGCGAATATGTTTTTTTATTTTTTACAGATTCTCCATCAATGGTTAATGTCCATTCTTTTGGGTTAATATCTTCAGGCACCAAACCATTATTTCGAATAAACATCGATGAATTAGGCGTTATTTTATCATCTAATAAATGTGCTTGAGCTTCAATATTCCATGGTTTATCATTCAAGACAACCATTTGTTTGTTTTTACTGAATAATTTAAAAGGATCTGTTTCTTGAAGCGCCAAAGGAGTATATCCAGAAGGCATTTTAGAACCAAAAACTAATTCAGTACCAATCATAGCTGCAAACGAACCTAAAACAGCTTTTTTTACAAAAGATCTTCTTTTCAATTGATTATGGTTTTTGTAAATACGATGACAATATAATTTGGAATAATAATATTATATGTAACATAAGTTACATAAAGATAAAAGAAATACCTTTAATATTACCAAGTTATAAAAATAACTAATTAATTATGAGGATAATGAAAAAAAATTTCGAAACTAATTTTACGGGTTGGGCATTTATTTTAGCTGCAGCCTTACTTTGGTTCGGTTGGGCTTTGTCTCCACATCATATTGGAGAATATATAGTTGCTTCTGATTTTACAAAAATTGGTGAAAGTGTTTGGTATTGGATTTGGATGTATCGTATTCATATTTTTGGTTGGGTAACTATGGGAATTTCAATGTTTGCATTACTATCTATCACAACAGGCAGACCTTATAGAGTTGTGGTTCTTCCTGGAATTGGAATGGTGATTGTTGGTACTTTTACCTTGGCTATTGCAAATGCCTATTTTTATAATTTTGGAGCTTGGGGTGTTGGAAAAACTGCTGGATTATCGCCTGAAGAGTTGATTTTGTTTATTGATAACATTTTATATACCAATCAATATGTAACTTGCTTTATACGTTTTGGAAGAATTTTTTCAGGAGTTGGTTTGGTGTTATTGGGCTATGCTTTTATAAAGTGGAAATTGGTAAGCGCTTGGTTAGGGTGGTTTACATTAATACTTGGTTTTTTAGCAATGGGTATTATTTTAGCAATTGCAGATAATTTTGAAATTTACAAACCTGTTTTTCATATTAAAGTTTTATGGTTAATGTTTATGGGCGCATATCTATTAATAAACGGAATTCATTTACCAGAAGCTAAACAGTAATTTTTTTTTTTGGTAGTTAAAATAGAAAAGGCAAAGATTTTTAATTCTTTGCCTTTTTTTAGTTTTTGAAAAAGAGGAACTTAATTACAAACTTTACAATCTTCTTTTTCTTTGATTTCTCCTACCAAAATCCCTTCTGTATTCATTACAAATCCACAGCAATCCATAAAACCTTGTGCAATTAATTTACGCGCTCGTTGAATTTGAGATTTTGTTGCAGATAAACTTTGATGCAATTGAATTGCAACTTCTTGTTGTGGCAATCCTTTTATATCTGATAAAAATAAAGGGTCTCTATATTTTTTTGGTAAGCTTTTTAAAATGCCTTTTAAGCAATCTTGTTCTGTATGTGTATTTTCTTCAATAGATGTTTCTGCTTCAAAATTGGCAATTTCAAAAGTTTGGTTTTGAGCTTTCCAATAATCTAAAATTGCATTTCGAGCCACAGTAAAACACCAAGATTTTAGTTTGGTAATATCTTTTAAAGTATGCAGTTTCGTGTGAATTTTTATAAAAGTATTCTGCAAAATATCATCAGCAACTGTTTCATTTTTTACTTTGCTGATGATAAATCGTTTTAAATCTTCAGAATACGAAGTCCAAACTTGTTTTGTGGTCATAATAATTATTTTCGCTGTAATTGCGAGTTTACGAAGCAATCTCAAACTTATAAAAAAGATTGCTTCATTTTATTCGCAATCACTTTAATTAACAATTACAATTCGTACATGTACAATTTTGGCAAGTACATTGAGAGCAATCTTGGTTAATGCAAGGTGCACAACCACAAGTACAATTATTTTTATTTTTCATGATATTTGTTTTTAATGTTCAACTAATAGACAGCAAATTCGTTAAAAAGATGCATCAATTTAAAAATATTTTTTCAATTCATTTCTCATTGGCAGTATTTTTATAGGTGAAACATTTGTACCACCCGTATTTCCTTTAGGAACCCAAATGAATGTAAATAGTAGAGAAGCTACAATTCTTACAATTTGACCCAACACTTCTTTTATACTTTTCTTTTTGATGCCAAAAACCAACATCCAATAATGACTAATAGTATGCCTTAAAATATGTTTCTGACCTAAAACATGTGCATTTTCTAAATGATAAAAAGAGATTTCAAAATTATTATTTTTAAGTGCTTCCTTTCCTAAATTTAATTGATGATAATATTCAGTTTTTAATTCTTGATGATTCATCTTGTTTTTAAAAATAGACGAAAATCAATCTAAAAAGATGCAAAGTTTTCCTTTTTTTTCCTGTCACTTCGATTCTTTTTTTTGGCTGTCACTTCGAGTTTTTTTTGAAGAATGAAAAAAAAGTATCGAGAAGTCTTTTTTTGACGGTTATTCCTGCGTAGGCAGGAATCTAAAATTACTTCGACTTTTCTCCCACAAAATAATCCGACTTTACTTTAAACAACACATTAAAAGTGGTTAAACTTCCATAAATTCTGGTGATGTATTGCTGTAAATCAATTTTATCTTGGTCGTCTAAAGTTTTGCTTGCGTTTATTTTTTGTTCCATCACTCGAATTCGATCTCTTACCATCACAATCTTATGAAAAAACGTATCTATAGGTATTTCTTTATCAGCTAAATTAGAATCTGCTGCCCTTAAAATTAAGGTTCCATTTCTCCATTTATCTGCAATTGGTGCAATTTCTGTAACATCAGACCATTTTTGTAAAATCTTTTTTAATGATTTTTCTACCTCGTAAAAACTAACTGAATCTACTTCGTCTTCAACTGCTTCTATAATTTCAAATTCGCTATCAATATCAATAGTTTCTAAACCCTCTTTTATAAAAGTTACCCAATAATGTTTGCTGGTAACATTGGTTACAACTCCTAAACCAAACTCTGGATGCTCTATTCTTGAGCTAATTCCTAATATTTTCATTTATTATTTAATTTTTATGAAAGGTAAGAATACTATTAGAAAAAATAAATTATTTAACTTTCAAAAATTATTAAAAGTTTATAATTGAAAGATTAATTATGAATAGAATTCTCACAGTTTTAATTTCTACGATTTGGTTTGCAAACGGATTTTTGTGTAAAATATTAAACCTTGTTCCTAGGCATCAAGAAATTGTAGCAAGAATTTTAAATGAAGAATTTGCAAAAGAAATTACTTTTACTATTGGTGTTTTAGAAATAATTATGGTTGTTTGGATTTTATCGAGCTTTAAAACAAAATTAAATGCTATCACACAAATTATAATAGTTTTAGCAATGAATGTAATTGAGTTTTTCTTGGTAGAAAATTTATTACTTTTCGGAAAAATGAATATTATATTCGCTTTGTTTTTTTGTTTAATTATTTATTATAACCAATTTGTAATCAAAATAAAAAACCATGTTTAAATCCTTCAAAAATCATCCTTTTGCAGTTGAGGCTTTTTTCGAAAGTTCGACAGTTTTTACATTTGCAGTGCCAAAAGAACAATTAGAAAAGTTAATTCCAGAATGTTTAACTTTAGATACTTTTCAAGATAAATGGGCATTTATTGCAATTGCAATGGTGCAAACAAAAAACTTAAAGCCCAAAGGATTTCCAAATTTTATGGGTAATGATTTTTTCTTAATTGGTTATCGAGTTTTTGTAAGATACACAGATAAAAGAGGTAAAAGATTAAGAGGTTTATATATTTTAAAATCAGAAACAGATTCTCCTAAAATGTCTTTTAGAGGAAATATTTTTACCCATTATAATTATACTACAACAGATATAAACATCAATAAACAGGATGATAAAACAGAAATTTATTCAAGGAAATCAAACTTTAAAATTAGGGTAAATAATACTAATGATAAAGTTGATTTACCAGAAAACTCTCCTTTTGAAAATTGGAAAGAAGCCAGAAGATTTGCTGGACCTTTGCCATTTACGTTTACCTATAATCAAAAATCAAAAGAGGTTTTAATTATAGAAGGAGTTCGAACAAATTGGAAACCAAAACCTTTAAAAGTTGATGAATATAATTTTCAGTTTTTAGGTGATTTAAAACTAGAAAATTATGTTTTGGCAAATGCTTTTATTATTGAAAATATTCCATATCATTGGAAAAAAGGAAAAATAGAAGTATGGAAATAGAAAGAAAAAATTTTCAAGGTGTCTTAAATATTTTAAGTTTTAACAGGCATTTTTATGTGGTAGGTTTTATTGTGTTATTTGTAATTACTGCAGTTTGTTTATATTTTAATGTATCTGATTTAGTTATTTGGATAATTATTCTTGCTTTTTTATATGGATTAATTATGCCTCTTGTAATTTCTGCTTACGTGTACGATTTTTCAGGATATTATGATTTTAAATGGTTTAAAGATTTAAAAATAATAGATTCTCCAGAAACCAAAATTCTAAATATTAATGCAGGTTTTGATGAAACAAGTTTTACAATTGATCATAAATTTCCAAAATCAGATTTGCAAGTTTTCGATTTTTACAATTCAGAAAATCATACAGAACCAGCAATTATTAGAGCAAGAAAAGTAACAACTTTGTATCCAAACAATTCACAAATAAAAACAGATAATATTCCTTTAAAAGACAATTCTGTAGACGTAATTTTTATACTTTCTGCGATTCATGAGATGAGAAAAAATGAAGAAAAAGTTCAGTTTTTAAAAGAATGTAAGAGAGTTTGTAAAGAAAATGGAAAAGTAATTGTTGTGGAGCATTTAAGAGATTTGCCAAATTTCTTTGCTTTCTCTGTTGGCTTTACACATTTTTTCTCAAAAAAAACATGGTTAAAAGTTTTTAAAGAAGCTGGATTTACATCAATTTCTGAAAGAAAATTTACGCCATTTATGTCTATTTTCACCATTCAAAAATAATTAAATTATGACTTTACAGTTACAAATTATTGGAGTTTTATTAATGTTTTTAGCATTGATTCATGTAGGTTTTCCAAAATATTTTAAATGGAAAATAGAATTAAAATCATTGAGTTTAATCAATTCTCAAATGATGACAACGCATACTTTTTTTATAGCTTTAACAGTTTTCTTAATGGGATTGCTATGTGTAACTTCTGCATCAGAATTGATGGGAACTAATCTAGGAAATAAAATTTCCTTGGGTTTAGGTATTTTTTGGTTGATAAGGTTATTTTTTCAGCTTTTTGTGTATTCATCATTATTATGGAAAGGCAAAAAGTTTGAAACAGCAATGCACATAGTGTTTACTATCTTTTGGATATACATGAGTGCACTATTTTTTTATATTTATTTTCAATAATTATATAAATTAGTAAGACCTCACAGGTTTTAAAAACTTGTGAGGTCTAAACTATAATTTAGTTTTTGAGATCCCGCTAAAAAGCGGGATAAGCGATTTACACAATTTCGCTGAAAAGCGAAATCGGTTCTCTACTTACATATTCCTCCTATATTGTCCACCAACTTTAAACAACGCTTCTGTAATTTGCCCTAAAGAACAAACTTTGGTAGCTTCCATTAATTTATCAAAAAGGTTTTCATTCTGTATTGCTGCTTGTTGTAAAATGGCAATTTGCTCTTTTACTTTATTCGGATTTGCTTTGTTCAACAATTCTTTTGTTTTTATTTGAAATTGCTTCTCTTCTTCAGTGGCACGAATTACTTCTGCTGGCTGCACAGTGGGTGAGCCTTTAGAACTTAAAAAGGTGTTTACACCAATAATTGGGAATTCTCCATTGTGTTTCAACGTTTCATAATACAAGCTTTCCTCCTGAATTTTGGAACGCTGATACATCGTTTCCATCGCTCCTAAAACGCCACCTCTTTCTGTAATTCTATCGAATTCTAACAACACAGCTTCTTCAACTAAATCTGTTAATTCTTCAATAATAAATGCACCTTGAATTGGATTTTCGTTTTTAGATAAACCCAATTCTTTATTGATAATCAACTGAATTGCCATTGCTCTTCTCACAGATTCTTCTGTTGGGGTTGTAATCGCTTCATCATAAGCATTTGTGTGCAAAGAATTACAATTATCATTAATCGCATACAAAGCTTGCAACGTAGTTCTAATGTCATTAAAATCGATTTCTTGCGCATGTAAAGAGCGTCCAGAAGTCTGAATATGATACTTTAACATTTGTGCTCTTTCGTTCGCTTCGTATTTATTTTTCATCGCTTTTGCCCAAATTTTACGAGCAACTCTTCCAATCACAGAATATTCAGGATCAATTCCATTTGAAAAGAAAAAAGATAAGTTTGGTCCAAATTTATTGATGTCCATTCCACGACTTAAATAATACTCAACATACGTAAAACCATTAGACAACGTCAATGCCAATTGCGTAATTGGGTTGGCACCAGCTTCTGCAATATGATAGCCAGAAATAGAAACCGAATAAAAGTTACGCACTTGTTTTTCGATAAAATATTCTTGTACATCTCCCATTAAACGAAGTGCAAATTCTGTAGAAAAAATACAGGTATTTTGTGCTTGATCTTCTTTTAAAATATCCGCTTGTACAGTTCCTCTAACTTGTGCTAAAGTTTCTTTTTTTATTTGATGATAAACCTCAGAAGGCAAAACCAAATCTCCAGTGATTCCTAAAAGCATCAAACCTAAACCATTATTTCCTTCAGGTAAATTGCCTTGATAAACAGGTCTTTCTAAACCTTTTGAATCATAGATTTCTTTAAATTTCGCTTCAACTTGTTTTTCTAATTTGTGTTCTTTGATGTATTTCTCACAATTTTGGTCAATAGCAGCATTCATAAAGAAACCTAACAACATTGGAGCTGGCCCATTAATAGTCATAGAAACAGAGGTCATATGATGGCTTAAATCGAAACCAGAATAGAGTTTTTTAGCATCGTCTAAACAACAAATAGAAACCCCAGCGTTTCCAATTTTTCCATAAATATCAGGTCTGTGTCCAGGGTCATTTCCATACAAAGTAACCGAATCAAAAGCAGTTGATAAACGTTTGGCATCCATTCCTAAACTCACATAATGGAAACGTCTGTTGGTTCTTTCTGGGCCACCTTCACCAGCAAACATTCTTGTGGGGTCTTCTCCAGTTCTTTTAAAAGGATACAAACCTGCAGTAAATGGGAATTCTCCAGGAACATTTTCTTGTAAATTCCAGCGTAATAAATCTCCCCAAGCTTGGTATTTTGGCAACGCAACTTTCGGAATTTGTGAGTGTGATAATGACTCAGAATGGGTTTCTATCTTAATTTCTTTATCACGAACTTTAAACGTATAAATAGGATCTTTATATTTCTGAACTTTTTCTGCCCAGTTTAAAATAATTTCCCAATTTAGAGGATTAAAGTTTAGTTTTACTTTTTCGAATTGTGCGAAAAGCAATTTAACAAATTGCTTTTCGTCATCCTGAACTTGTTTCAGGATCTCATCTTCATCTAGCCCCGTTTTAATAATTTCTATGGATGAATCTGTAATAGATTCAATAGTTTGATAAATTCCATATAATTTTTGAGCAACAATAACTTGTTCATTTACATCTTTATCATAAGCTCTGTTATTCTCTGCAATTTCTGATAAGTAACGCACTCTTGCAGGCGGAATTACAAATATCTTTTCAGACATTTCTTTGGTAATTTCCATTTTTGATTTTAAATCAGCACCCGTTTTTTCAACCAATTTATCCATAACACTTTTGTACAAAGTATTCATTCCAGGATCATTAAATTGAGATGCAATTGTACCATAAACTGGCATATCATCCATATGAATATGCCACAGATTATTGTTACGTATGTACTGTTTTTTTACATCACGAATGGCATCTAAAGCACCTCTTTTATCAAATTTGTTAATAGCAACCAAATCAGCAAAATCCAACATATCAATCTTTTCTAACTGAGTTGCAGCACCAAATTCAGGTGTCATTACATATAAAGAAGTATCAGAATGTTCAATGATTTCTGTGTCAGATTGCCCAATACCTGAAGTTTCTAAAATAATTAAATCAAACTCAGCAGCTTTTAAAACTTGTATAGCTTCATTTACATATTTAGACAATGCCAAATTAGATTGACGAGTTGCTAAAGAGCGCATATAAACTCTAGAGTTGTTGATAGCATTCATGCGAATTCTATCCCCTAAAAGTGCACCACCCGTTTTTCTTTTTGATGGATCCACAGAAATTAAGCCAATTGTTTTTGTAGGAAAATCAATCAAAAAACGTCTTACTAATTCATCAACTAAAGAAGATTTTCCAGCACCACCTGTTCCTGTAATTCCTAAAACTGGAGAAGCCCCTCCCAACCTCCCCAAAGGGAAGGAGTTCCAATCTTTATTGAAAATCTTTGCAAAAGCCTCGTGGTTATTTTCAGCTAGCGAAATTAATCGTGCAATTGTATTAACTTCTTTTTTCTTTAAATTTTCTAAAACCTTCTCATTACCCAATTCCAACAACCAATCTCCATCTTCATTACATACTTTTCCAACAAAATTTGAGTCAGATTGGAGTTTCCCTCCTTTGGAGGGATTAAGGGAGGCCTTCACCAAATCATTAATCATTCCTTGCAAACCTAATGCTCTTCCATCATCAGGAGAATAAATTCTGGTAATTCCATAATCCATCAATTCTTTAATTTCTTCAGGAAGAATTACACCACCACCACCACCAAAAATTTTAATATGGTTAGCACCTTTTTCTTGTAATAAATCATACATGTATTTAAAATACTCATTATGTCCTCCTTGATAAGAAGTTATAGCAATGGCATTTACATCTTCTTGAATGGCGCAATTAACTACTTCTTCCACACTTCTATCATGTCCTAAATGAATCACTTCAACTCCAGTGGATTGTATAATTCTACGCATAATGTTTATGGCAGCATCATGTCCGTCAAAAAGTGAGGCAGCAGTTACAATTCTTACTTTATGTTGAGGTTTATAAGGTATAATTTGTTCCATTCGTAATAAATGTTTGATTTTAGGTGTGCAATTTACGGAATTTTCAAAAAATGATTACAATCTTTAACGATTTTAAAGTGTTAATAAAAGCTCAAAATAAATATATTTGTAAAACCATTAAAATAAAGCATTCGAATATGACTTTTAAAGAACAAATTCAACAAGGAATACCTTCTGTTTTACCTGCTAAAAAGGAATATAATTCAAGGATTAATCATGCCCCAAAAAGAAAAGAGATTTTAACTTCTGATGAAAAAAAACTGGCCTTAAGAAATGCTTTGCGTTATTTTAATGCCAAACATCATGCTGAATTATTACCTGAATTTAATGAAGAACTAGAAAAGTATGGCAGAATTTATATGTATCGTTTCAAGCCAGATTATAAAATATATGCAAGAGATATAACTGAATATCCAGGAAAATCTAAGCAAGCAAAAGCAATTATGTTAATGATTCAGAATAATTTAGACGATGCAGTTGCTCAACATCCAGATGAATTAATTACCTATGGTGGAAATGGAGCTGTTTTCCAGAACTGGGCACAATATTTATTAACGATGCAATATTTGTCAGAAATGACTGATAAACAAACTTTAACCATGTATTCTGGTCATCCAATGGGTTTATTCCCATCCAATAAAAACGCACCAAGAGTGGTGGTTACAAACGGAATGGTAATTCCTAATTATTCAAAACCAGATGATTGGGAAAAAATGAACGCTCTTGGAGTTTCGCAATATGGACAAATGACTGCTGGGAGTTACATGTATATTGGTCCACAAGGAATTGTGCATGGAACTACAATAACCGTTTTAAACGGATTTAGAAAAATCAAAAAAGCACCAAAAGGAAATTTATTTGTCACATCAGGTTTAGGAGGAATGTCTGGAGCACAACCAAAAGCAGGCAATATTGCAGGTTGCATTACAGTTTGTGCTGAGGTAAATCCGAAAATTACCCAAGTTCGTTTAAATCAAGGTTGGATTGACGAAAAAATTATTGATTTAGATAAATTAGTTGCACGAGTAAAATCAGCAAAAGAAAAAAAAGAAACAGTTTCAATTGCTTATTTAGGAAACGTTGTGGATGTTTGGGAAAGGTTTGATGAGGATAATATTCATATCGATTTAGGTTCAGATCAAACTTCATTGCACAATCCTTGGGCTGGAGGTTATTATCCAGTTGATATTTCTTTTGAAGACGCCAATAAAATGATGGCTGAAAATCCGAAGAAATTTAAAGAAAAAGTTCAACAAACTTTACGAAGACATGCAAAAGCAATTAATAAACATACAGAAAAAGGAACCTATTTTTTCGATTATGGAAATGCTTTTTTATTAGAAGCAAGTAGAGCTGGAGCAGATGTAATGGCTACTAATAATATTGATTTTAAGTACAATTCTTATGTACAAGATATTATGGGGCCCATGTGTTTCGATTATGGTTTTGGTCCTTTTAGGTGGGTATGTGCTTCTGGAAAGCCTGAAGATTTGGCAAAAACAGACAAAATTGCCTGTAAAATTTTAGAGAAAATTAAGAAGAATTCACCACTAGAAATTCAGCAACAAATGGCTGATAATATTCAATGGATAAAAGGTGCACAAGAAAATAAATTAGTAGTTGGTAGCCAAGCCAGAATATTATATGCAGATGCTGAAGGTAGAATTAAAATTGCAAATGCGTTTAATAAAGCCATTAAAAAAGGAAAAATTGGAGCAATTGTTTTAGGTAGAGATCATCATGATGTTTCTGGTACAGATTCTCCATACAGAGAAACTTCTAACATTTATGATGGCTCAAAATTTACGGCAGATATGGCCATACAAAACGTTATTGGCGATAGCTTTAGAGGCGCAACTTGGGTTAGTATTCATAATGGAGGAGGAGTTGGTTGGGGTGAAGTAATTAATGGTGGTTTTGGCATGCTTCTTGATGGTTCTAAAGTAGCGTCAAAGCGTTTAAAATCTATGCTTTTTTGGGATGTAAACAATGGAATTTCTAGAAGAAGTTGGGCAAGAAATAAAGAAGCAATTTTTGCAATAAAAAGAGCCATAAAATCAGAAAAAAATTTAAAAGTTACACTCCCAAATATAGTTGATGATACTTTATTTAATAACATTTAAAACCAATACCTATGAAAAAAATAGCATTTATATTATTTAGTGTAATTTTATTATCAGCTTGTAATTCTGTGAAAGTAGTTACAGATTATGACACAAAAGCAGATTTTACCAAGTACAAAACCTTTGCGTTTTATAAAACAGGAATAGATAAAGCTGATATTTCTGATTTAGATAAAAAAAGAGTTTTAAGAGCAGTTGAAACAGAATTATTGGCTCAGGGCTTTACAAAATCTGAAAATCCAGATATGTTGGTTAGTTTTTTTACGAAATCTAGAAGAAAAGTAGATATCAATCAAAATAACAATTTTGGCTATGGTTTTGGCTGGGGATGGAATCCTTGGATGTGGAATGGTATGAACAATAATATCAACGTAAGCGAATACACAGAAGGTACTTTGTTTGTAGACTTTATTGACACAGAAAAGAAAGAATTAGTTTGGCAAGGAATTGGAACTGGTGCTTTAAAATTAGAAAATGTCGAAAAAAAAGAAGCTCGAATTAATGAGTTTGTGAAAGAAATTGTTTCTAGGTTTCCACCAAATAAGTAAATTATACAAATTATAAAAGAATTACCCTTACAAGAAATTCATTTTATTATAATATTTGTCTTTTTTTTTAAATAAAAAATTATTATTTAACATTTTTTTTATGATTAATTTAATAATATTAAAAAAAAACATATAAATAATATATTTTGTTTTTTTTTTAAGATTTTTTTAAGATTTTAGCATCATTAATTTAAACCAAATTTAATGATGAAATCAAAATTAAATGGAATGTTAACGTTGTTTCTGGCGTTCATGGTGCAAACAATAGTTGCACAGAAAACTGTTACTGGTAAAGTTTCCGATAGTTCTGGAGTTCTTCCTGGAGTGTCTGTAGTGATTAAGGGAGCCAAAACAGGAACCGATACAGATTTTAATGGTAATTATACTATTAAAGCGAAAGACACAGATATCTTAGTTTTTAGATATTTAGGATTTAAAACAGTAGAAAAGCTTGTAGGTAGCGAATCAGAAATTAACGTTACTCTAGAAGAGGACTCAAGTGTTTTAGAAGAAGTTGTAGTTGTTGCCTATGGTACTACTACAAAAGAGGCTTTTACAGGTTCTGCAAGTTTTATTAGTGCTGAGCAATTACAAAATAGAAATGTAACATCACCAATAGCTGCTATTGAAGGTAGGACAACTGGTGTTCAGTTCACGTCAACAAATGGACAGCCTGGTTCTACACCATCAGTAGTTATTCGTGGTGTGGGTACTTTAAATGGTAGTACAAATCCATTATTTATTGTAGATGGAATACAATATGAAGGTAATTTAAACACAATAAATCAAGAAGATATAGCATCTTTTACAATTCTAAAAGACGCAGCATCAACCTCATTATATGGAGCAAGAGCAGCAAATGGGGTAGTTATTATTACTACAAAAAGTGGTAAAAAAGGCGATATTAAAGTGAGTGCAACAGTTCAAGGTGGTATAGTTGCAAGAGCAAATCCTCTTTACGATCAAGTTTCGCCTCAACAATATTACGAGGTAATGTGGGAAGCTTTAAAAAATTCATCTGCAGGAGCAGGTAGTGGAACTTTTGCGACAAATAATATTTACTCACAACTAGGTTACAACCCATTTAACGTTCCTAACGATCAAATTGTTGACATTAATGGTAATATAAACCCAAATGCTCAGTTAATCTATCAAACTTTAGATTGGTTCGATTTTATGGAACAAACTGGTGTTAGAAAAAATTATAATGTTAATGTTTCATCAGGTAGTGAAAATAGTAGAGTTTTCTTCTCTGCTTCTTATTTAGAAGAACAAGGTTATGTTGTGACTTCTAATTATGACAGATTTACAGCGCGACTTAATGCAGATTTTGATGTAAAAAAATGGTTAAAAATGGGGGGAAGTGCTAATATTACAGTTGCTGAAACAACAGGGCCAAGATCAGCAGGTACAGGTAGTATTGTAAACCCTTTTGGTTTTGCACAAAGTTTAGGGTCTATTTACCCAGTTTATGTAAATGATTTACAAGGAAATCTTGTTCTAGATACACAGGGTAACCCTGTTTTTGATAATGGTGAAGGATTTCCATTGTATAATATCGGAAGAAGACCTTTGGGTCAAGGGCGCCACCCTTTGCAAGAATTGTTACTAAATCAAGATCTTGATAAAGATAACACCTACGGATTTAGAATGTATGCTGATATGAAAATTTTTGATGGTCTTAATTTTAGATTAAACTATGGTAGAGATTTTAACGAAGATATACGTCAGGATTACGAAAACGCAATCATTGGTGATGCTCAACCTACAGGAAGATTTGGCGAAACTAGATCTAGAAGAGAAGTTCAAAACTTTGTACAACTACTAACCTACAATAAATCATTTGGGAATCATAATTTAGATATTACACTTGGTCATGAGAGTTACAATAGACTTTTTTCTTTTAATGATGGATTAGCTACGATACAGGCAACAACTGGTATTTTCGAATTTGCAAATTTTTCTAACCCTGTTAGTTTAGGTGGAGCATCAAGCAGAAAAGCTATTGAAGGTTATTTTGCAAGAGCTAATTATGATTTTGATGGTAAGTATTATTTGAGCGCTTCGTTTAGAAGAGATGCTTCATCTGTATTTAGTAAAGAGTCTAGATGGGGTAATTTTTATTCTGTTGGAGCTTCTTGGAATATCCATAAAGAAAAGTTTATGGAAGATGTATCCTTTATCAATAAACTAAAGATAAGATCTTCATATGGTGAAGTAGGTAATGATGATTTAAATGACTTTTTTCTTTCTCAACCACGATTTGCACTCAACTCGAATGCAGCTGATGGAGCATTTCTTTTATCGGCTTTAGGAAATACTCAATTAGTATGGGAAACCATAGAGAATTTTGACATCGCTCTGGAGTTTGGTTTATTCAATAATTTTTTAGAGGGTTCTTTTGAGTACTACAAACGTAATTCAACCGATTTATTATATAATGTACCTCTAGCTTTGAGTGTTGGTTTAAATGAACAACCTGATAATATTGCAGATATGTACAATTCTGGACTAGAAATGGCATTAACTGCACACTTATTTAACAAAAACGATTTTAAATGGGATTTAGAATTACAAGCATCGACATTTAAAAACGAAATTACCTCAATTCCAGATCCTTTTATTAATGGTTCAAAAAGATGGGCAGAAGGAAGATCTAGGTTTGATTTCTTTTTATTCAGATCTGCAGGTGTAGATCCAACAAATGGAGATCAATTGTACTTTTTAGTAGCTCCAGATCCTGTAACAGGAGAAAATGAAATTGTTTTAGATGCTAATGGAGTTCCACAAACAACAACCGACTGGAGGCTTAGCGAGAGAACTTATACTGGCGACTCCTCGATCCCAGACTTATTAGGTTCAGTATCTAATAGTTTTTCTTACAAAGGTCTTACTTTAGATTTCTTAATAACTTACGGTATAGGAGGTAAAGTTCTTGATAACGGATACTCGAGTATGATGCACACAGGTAGATTTGGTGCATCTATGCATCCAGATATTTTAAGAGCGTGGAAAAACCCAGGAGATAATACAGATGTTCCGAGATTAGAAAATGGAAGTGTTACCCAAGTTATAACTAACTTAGATAGATTTTTAACAGATGCTTCTTTTTGGTCTTTAAAAAATATTAGTATAGGTTATAATTTTGAAAGAAATATTTTAGAAAAATTAGATATTGATAATTTAAGATTGTCATTAACAGGTGAAAACTTGTATTTAAGTAGTAAGCGTAATGGATTAGATCCTCAATTTAACATTGCAGGTACGCCATCTGGAAACGATTTTAATCCTGCAAGAATTATATCTTTAGGTGTAAATGTATCATTTTAATAAATAAAAAATTTAAATTATGTATAATAGAATAAAAATTCTGATTCTTTTTACTTTAGTTTCAGTATTATCATCTTGCGAAGAAGAGTTCTTAGATACTTCGCCAACAGATGCTGTAACTCCAACAGTTGCTCTTCAAGACGTGGAGAATATGAAAAAAGTTTTGAATGGAATACATAGAACCTTGTATTCTCAATCTCAAACTGTATTTCCAGGTGGGAATACATCAAGAGCTAATGACCACTACTGGGTTCCATTAGGTGATAATTTAGCGGGTGGTTTAATACATTCCGCAGATGCAAATAACTTGGGTTGGAGAACAGAAATGCAATGGAATTCTCATACTGTGCCAACTTCTTTAACAAACGAAATTTTATGGTATCATCGATATAATATTATTTTGCATGCAAATTTTATATTAGAAAGAATTGGTAGAGGAGATTTACCTGTTACACCCGAACTCAAAGAAGTAGAAGGGCAAGCTTATACTTATAGAGCTTTTGCTTACTTATCTTTAGTTCAACATTATGCAAAAGGTTATCTAATTGGAAATCCATCTACAGATAAAGGAGTACCAATTAATTTAATACCAGAAACTACAGGACCTAGAAAGACAGTAGAGGAAGTCTATGTGCAAATTGGTAAAGATTTAGATGCTGCAATTGCTGCGTTTGGTGGTGCAACATCAAGACCTTCTGGGGATCCAAAACTTAAATCTCAATTAAACATTAATGTTGCTCATGGTATAAAAGCAAGATGGGCTTTATCTAAAGGTGATTGGGCAACAGCTGCAACATCTGCAATTGCTGCAAGACAAGGTTTTCCAATAATGGGGAAAGCTGATTGGTTATCTGGTTTTAATACCAATAATTTACCTGAAGTAATTTGGGGAAGTAATGTAATAGGGACAGAAACTACCTTTTTCCGTTCTTATTTTTATTTAGCCAGTAATACTTTTAACGGTTCTCAAATTAGATCAAACCCTAAAATAGCGGATAGAAGATTAGTTGACGCAATTCCAAATACAGACTATAGAAAGGAAGTATTTATAATTGATGCTCCTAACACCAACAGTTCTGCTTCGAATGGGCAAGGAGGTGTTTCTGGTGGGCAACCAAGAGATCCCAGATACGCTGGTAATTTAGCCGGTTATAATGCAAAAAGAGCAGAAATTAATTCGAAGTACGGAATTTCTAATTCTTTTAATCAGCATCCATATATGCATTTTAAATTGAAAAATGCAAATCCAGGTTCTATTGATCCAGATGATATTATTTATATGAGAAGTTCTGAAATGTATTTAATTGAAGCGGAAGCAAAAACTATGCTAAATGATTTACCTGGTGCTAGAGCCGCACTAAATCCATTAGGTAGTGCAAGAGATAGCAACTATAATGTAAATCAGTATACAACACAATCGAGTTTAATGGCACATATCAAATTTCAAAGAGGTGTAGAATTGTGGGGTGAAGGATTTGGTTATACTGATAAAATTCGATGGGATGAAGAAATAGACCATGAAGCAAATGGTGGGTCTGGAGCATCTCAAGTTTTATATCAAGCTGCTTGGAAAGTGGCTAAACCATCTATAAATAATGATTGGATTTTTAAAATCCCTCAAAAAGAGATTGATGCCAATCCAGATATTGGTCCTGGAGATCAAAATTAATTTTAAGTATAACCAATAAATCTTCTAGTTTGTCTTCATAAAAGAATTATAGATTTAAGGTTATTTATTAAGCCAAAACTGCCTATGCAGTTTTGGCTTTTTTATTTTTTGAATTATTCCAATATTCAATTACAACGAAACCTGTAAACCTAGCATCAAATTAAAAAAAAAATTATTTTCGTTAAAAAAAACACTAAATTCTAATATTAACTGTCGATAATTGTAAAAGAGATTTAGCAGGGTTTGTTTTTTGATTCTTTAGAAAAGTTTCAGGTTTAAAATTCTTTTTCGTTACGAGTTTGATAAGAAAAAGTGATAATCATGATTCATCTTCTTCATTACTATCTGTAAATTCAAAACACGCAAAAAAAAACCTTAATTTATAGTCATTACTATACCCTATAATGTTAGAGGTAAAAGAAATATTATTATAGAAAGTATTTTCTGAATTTTAATGCAAATTAAAATAATACAGCTTTATAAATTAAAAAGGAAGCTCTCAAAGTTCAATACAAGTGTCTATTAATTTTAGATCTCAATTGTCTAATTTTATCAATACACCTAGTCAAATGGAGAAAGAAGCTAAAAGCTTTAAAAAGAAAATCTTTTAAAAAAGAAAAAGGCAGTGACAAAAAATCACTACCTTTTATTTAATAATTCTGTAAAGCTATTTCAGAACAATAAAATATTCAAAATCTACTTAATATTTGCAGACTTAACCGTTTTAATAATTCTACCTGCAATCTTGTATGGATCACCATTAGAAGCTGGTCTTCTATCTTCTAACCAACCTTTCCAACCTTTCTGTACAGTAATAATTGGAATTCTAATTGAAGCACCTCTATCTGAAACTCCATAAGAGAAATCATGAATAGAAGCAGTTTCGTGCAATCCTGTTAAACGTTGGTCATTAAACTCACCATAAACAGCAATATGCTCTTTTACTACAGGTCTAAATGCCTCACATATTTTCTCATAAGTTTCTTTAGAACCACAAGTTCTTAATACTGAGTTAGAGAAATTTGCATGCATTCCAGAGCCATTCCAATCCATATCTTTACCTAATGGTTTTGGGTGATATTCAATATAATACCCATATTGTTCAGTTAGTCTATCTAATAAATAACGAGCAACCCAAATTTCATCACCCGCTTTTTTAGCGCCTTTTGCAAACAATTGGAATTCCCATTGCCCAGAAGCAACTTCTTGATTAATACCCTCGAAGTTTAAACCAGCAGCAATGCATAAATCTGCATGCTCTTCAACTAAATCTCTTCCATGAGTGTTTTTACCACCAACAGAACAATAGTACATGCCTTGTGGAGCAGGATAACCACCAATAGGGAAACCTAAAGGTAATTGTGTTTTAGTATCCATAATAAAGTATTCTTGCTCAAAACCAAACCAGAAATCATCATCTTCATCCTCTATAGTAGCTCTACCATTAGAAGCGTGTGGAGTACCATCTGCACTTAAAACTTCTGTCATTACTAAATAACCGTTTATTCTAGTTGGATCTGGATAGATTGCAACTGGTTTTAATAAACAATCAGAAGAACCTCCTGAAGCTTGTCTTGTAGATGAACCATCAAAAGACCAGTTTCCTAATTCTTCAATTGTTCCTTTAAAATCTTCATGCTCCTCAACTTTGGTTTTACTTCTCATATTTTGAGTTGGAAAATATCCATCTAACCAAATGTATTCTAATTTAATTTTTGCCATAATAAATAATTATAAATGTGATTTTAATCATACAAAAATGAAATATTTTAGTTGAATATCAAAAAAATGAGGGGTTAAATTTATAATATTAATTAAAAATAATTTTATCCCTAATTTTTATAGGGTATATTTGTGTTTCTTTTAAAATAATCCTTATATAATCCTATTATGTCAACAATTAGATTTGCTGCATTACAAGAAACTCGCAATAGAACTCCTATAAAAGTCGAAGAGAAAGAAAAAAGATCTGTTTTATTTGGTAATAATGTCTTTAATAAATACGCCATGCAGCAGTATTTAACAAGAGCTGCCTATGAAAGCGTGATGAATGCAATAGATAAAGGAACTAAAATTGATCGTAAAATAGCAGATCAAGTTGCTGTTAGTATGAAAGATTGGGCAATTTCCAAAGGCGCAACACATTACACACATTGGTTTCAGCCATTAACTGGAGCAACTGCAGAAAAACACGATGCTTTTTTCGAATCTATAAATGGTAGTTTGGCCATGGAAAAGTTTGATGGTGAGCAGTTAGTGCAACAAGAACCAGATGCTTCTAGTTTTCCAAATGGCGGAATTCGAAATACGTTCGAAGCCAGAGGATATACTGCTTGGGATCCAACATCACCTGCATTTGTGTATGAAACAACTTTGTGTATTCCAACAATTTTTGTGGCTTACACAGGCGAAGCTTTAGACAATAAAACACCTTTATTAAGAGCTTTGCAGGCAATAGACACGCACGCAACAGCTGTTTGTAAATATTTTGATAAAAATGCATCGAAAGTAAATGCAACTTTAGGTTGGGAACAAGAATATTTTTTAATTGACGATGCTTTGGCTTTCTCTAGGCCAGATATTATTTTAACTGGTAGAACTTTATTAGGGCATACACCAGCAAAAGGTCAGCAATTAGATGATCATTATTTTGGAAGTATCCCTGCAAGAGCGATGAGTTTTATGCAAGATTTAGAGCAAGAGTGTATGTTGTTAGGCATTCCAGTAAAAACACGACATAATGAAGTTGCTCCAAATCAGTTTGAATTGGCACCTATTTTTGAGGAGGCAAATTTAGCAGTTGACCATAATTCTTTGTTGATGGATGTGATGGAAAAAATATCGAAACGTCATCATTTTAAAGTCTTATTTCATGAAAAACCATTTGCAGGAATTAACGGTTCTGGAAAACATAATAATTGGTCTTTATCAACTCCAGAAGGCACAAATTTGTTAAGTCCTGGAAAAACACCAATGAAGAACTTACAATTTTTAACCTTTTTTGTAAACACGATAAAAGCAGTTTATAAATACGAAGAATTGGTAAGAGCTTCTGTAGCTTCTGCGAGTAACGATCATCGATTGGGAGCTAATGAAGCACCACCAGCTATTATTTCTGTTTTTATTGGCAGCCAATTGTCTGCAGTTTTAGATGAACTAGAAAACGTAACAAAAGGAAAATTATCACCAGAAGAAAAAACCGATTTAAAACTAAACATTATTGGTAAAATTCCTGAAATTTTATTAGACAATACAGATAGAAATAGAACATCACCATTTGCTTTTACAGGTAATAAATTCGAGTTTAGAGCAGTAGGTTCTTGGTCTAATTGTGCAGGTCCAATGACCGTTTTAAATACGATTGTTGCGAAACAATTAAAAGAATTTAAATTAGAAGTAGACGAATTAATAGAAACTAAAAATCTTAAAAAAGATGAAGCCGTTTTCAATGTTTTAAGAGAGTATATTAAAGATTCTAAAAAGATTCGTTTTGAAGGCGATGGTTATGGAGAAGCATGGGAAAAAGAAGCGAAAAAGAGAGGCTTAAGTAATAACAAAACCACACCAGAAGCTTTAAAAGTAAAAATTTCTAAAGAGGTTATCGATCTTTATCAAGAAATGGAAGTAATGGGTAGAGTGGAGGTCGAAGCTCGTTATGAAATTAAATTAGAAGAATATACCAAAAAACTTCAGATAGAAAGTAGAGTTTTGGGAGATATAGCAAGAAATCATGTAATTCCAACTGCTGTAAAATATCAAAATACATTGCTAGAAAACACCAAGAATTTAAAAGAAATTTTTGGAGAAGAGTATAAGAAAATAGCAAAAGAACAGATAGAATTAATCATGACCATCTCAAATCATATCACAGAAATTAACGCTTTATCTTTAAAAATGATAGATGAACGCAGAAAAGCAAATATGCTTTCTGGGCAAAAATCTGCAGAGGCATATTGTAATAAAGTGAAACCATTTTTTGAGCAAATACGTTATCATTGTGACAAATTAGAGACCATGGTTGATGATAATTTATGGCCACTTACAAAATATAGAGAATTGTTGTTTACAAGATAAAATAAATCATCCTACTTTTCAGTAGGATTTTTTTTCGAAAAGCCTAAATTTGCATCACAATACAACAAGATGAGTCAAGAAGTTTCAAAACGTTACGCACAAAGAGGAGTATCAGCATCAAAAGAAGATGTACATAATGCCATTAAGAATATCGATAAAGGATTATTCCCAAAAGCATTTTGTAAAATTGTACCAGATTATTTAACAAATGATGATGATTATTGTTTAATAATGCACGCAGATGGAGCAGGAACAAAATCTTCTTTGGCATACATGTATTGGAAAGAAACTGGCGACATTTCTGTTTGGAAAGGCATTGCACAAGATGCTTTAATTATGAATATTGATGATTTGTTGTGTGTTGGAGCAACAAATAACATACTACTTTCTTCCACTATTGGTCGTAATAAAAATAAAATTCCTGGCGAAGTTTTATCAGCGATTATAAACGGAACAGAGGAATTAATTGAAGATTTAAAAAAATTCGGAGTTACGATTCATTCAACTGGAGGAGAAACTGCAGATGTTGGAGATTTGGTAAGAACCATTATTGTAGATTCTACTGTTACTGCAAGAATGAAACGTTCTGATGTGATTGACAATGCAAACATAAAAGCTGGTGATGTAATTGTTGGTTTAGAATCTTTTGGACAAGCAACTTACGAAACCAAATATAATGGAGGTATGGGTTCGAATGGATTAACTTCTGCAAGACATGATGTTTTTCACAACTATTTAGCAACCAAATATCCAGAAAGTTTTGATGCTGCTGTACCAGAAGAATTAGTCTATTCTGGGAATATTAAATTAACTGACAAAGTTGATGATTCTCCTATAGATGCTGGTAAACTAGTGTTATCGCCAACAAGAACGTATGCACCAATTATCAAAGAAATTTTATCGAAATTCAACTCAGAGAATGTGCATGGAATGATTCATTGTTCTGGAGGTGCACAAACCAAAATTTTACATTTTGTCGATAATTTACATATTGTAAAAGATAACATGTTTCCAATTCCACCTTTATTCAAATTGATACAAGAACAATCAAAAACCGATTGGAAAGAAATGTATCAAGTTTTTAACTGTGGACACAGAATGGAAATTTATGTGTCACCAGAAATTGCAAAAGATATTATTGCAATTTCTAAATCTTTTAATGTGGATGCTAAAATTGTTGGTAGAGTAGAGGTATCATCAACAAAAAAACTCACCATTAAAAGTGAGTTTGGAGTTTTTGAGTATTAAATTATAATTCTACTATTCTTTTATAAATTTAGAAGTTTTTATTTGTCCGTTTATATTACTTACTAACAAGTACAACCCTCTACTATAATTAGAAATATCAATATTTGTTTCGCTAGTAGTTATGTTTGAAGTGTAAATTTGTTTTCCAGTAACATTATAAATTTGGAATTTATCATCTGTAGAAAATATAGTTTTTTTAGCAGAAAGTATAATACTTGAAGTAGCTGGATTTGGGTATATTTCTATTGAATTTTCAATTAACTCTTCTCTTAGTAAAGATAAAGTTGTACCATAACATTGGTTAATATAAGCTGTGCTTAACTCTGTGCTTACAAGTAAACTTGTACTTCCGTTCATAATAATACACCTACCATCATTATGATTATACGTCATATATTCTCCATCATTTTCAAAAGCTTTAAAAGTACATTGTTCAAAGCTTAATGGATTACTTACGGTTTGTGTAGCATGTGTCCAATTAGAAAATAAGGTAGTACCTCCAGCCCATCTGTTGTAACCAGATTCCTGATTAAAATCACAAGGTTTAAAGAATAAAAGGTACAAGGTTCCTGTTCCTCCAGGACCAACTCCACCACCAAAATTTACAGCTATAGAGCCATCACCTCGTAAATCTCCGACAAAAGAAATTGATCGTGAAAAACGTTCACCAGCATTAAAAGTAAAATCGAAACCACCTTCAGCTTCATCAATTTTTGTATAGGATTTTACGGTTTTATCAGCATTTAAATACAAGATATACCCTTCTCCTTCATTTTGTTGATTTGCTCCTGTTATTAAATCAGGAATTCCATCTCCATTTAAATCTCCAGGTGCACACATTGCGTGTCCAAATTGAGCTCCAAAGCTTCCATTAGGATTTTCTCCATCCGTTAAAACATCATTAAATCCACCTTGGTTTTCAGTTATTTTTATTTTAGAAACCACGTTAAAAGTAGTAGCATCTAAAGAAAGAATCCAAACTGCACCTTTACCACCATCAGTCATAAAGGCTCCAACAGCCATTTCTAAAGTGCCATCTTCATCAATATCACCCAACATTGCAACTTCTCTTCCTCCAAAATTATCATCATTTTCTAAACCAGTTCCAAAACCTCCAGAAGTAGAATTAATAGTAACAGATTCATTGGTAATTACTTGTGATGAACTATCGAAAAATAAAATTTCTATAGAACCTCTATTGCTTCCACCAGCATCTGAATTTGGATCGCAAGCAACTAAATCTATTTTTCCATCATTATTAATATCGCCAATTGCAGATAAACCTTGCGCAATTATATTAGAATTTTTCACAAAACTTTTTACAGTTCCATCTCTATTTAAATGAATAATATATAAGGCAATGTTTGTTGAATTTGGCGCAGAAACTGCAATATCAGGTATGTTATCACCATTATAATCGCCAATACCTGCAACACCATAACCAAAATAATTTCTTTCTAATAAGGTTTCGTTAAAATTGCCTTCTAAAGCAGATATTTTTTGGTTGTCTTTTACAGTACCATCTGCATTCATAAATAAAATATAAGCAGCACCAGCATCTGTTGCACTATCATCATCAGATCTTGCACCAACTACCAAATCTATAATACCATCTCCATCTATGTCTCCTGCTTGATCGTGATCTCTACTAAAACGATCTCCAGAATCTAAATCTGCAAAAAAGCCACCTGAACCTTCTTCAATTTTAACAAAACCATCTGGACCAAATTGAGTTATTACTTGTCCATAAGTTTCTTTTGTGAAAGTAATTAAAAATAATAATAGTAATACTTTGTTTAATTTTAAACACATCTTTAGGATATTTTTTGTTAGTTTTTCTTTAGACCCGTTTTTTTTAGAAAAGTTTAATTTTAAACAAATTTTTTTAAATTATTCAAGAATAATTGAATTTGTACCAAGTTTTTAACTGTGGACACAGAATGGAAATTTATGTTTCACCAGAAATTGCAGAAGACATTATTGCTATTTCTAAATCTTTTAATGTGGATGCTAAAATTGTGGGTAGGGTAGAGGCTTTAGGTTCTAACCTTCATCAGAATAAAACAAAAAAACTCACTATAAAAAGCGAGTTTGGCGTTTTTGAGTATTAGAAAATAGACTGTCGTTATCGTGTTTGTAAGTGGTTTTTTTTAGGTCTTCTGTTACAATAGATTATTGTAAGAAAAAAAAGAAGGAAGTTCCAATTTTGATTTTGTCCTCATTTCGTTTTCCACTAATTTTCATAATAGATTGACCATTCAAATTCAATAAATCGTTGTTGTCAACTTTTCCGATAACTTTTTCTTGAAGGTTAAATATTTCATTTCTAATATAAGAACCTATTTTCTGATTGATTGAGTTGTAAAGGATGTTGTCTTTAAAATAGCCAAGTTCTTGTCCTGAACTGTTCATAATTTTATCTTCTTTGAAAAACAATAATTCTTGTCCCTTAGAATTTATAAGAATTGCATCATTTTCTGTATTCATCTTTTATGTGTTTTAAGTTTTAGTTAATTTTATATTACTTTCAACATATTAGTATTCAATACATTTAAAATGTTACAGTAGAGTTCTTTAAATTTAAAAACAAGCCCAATTAAGCAACTTCTCCTCTTTGTGGTTTTAAAGCATCTCTGTAAATTTTCATATCTTTTTCATCCACAGTTATAAAAGCAGAGACCAACATTTCATTTTTTTCTAGAATATCGATTTCATAAAAGTTCAAATTCTCAAGAGTTGCAAATTCTTTTAAATGAATGGTATGATGTTTTGCAGTTTCTTTGGCATCTGGGCCTCTAAAATCCCATAATAATTTTATTTTTCTACTCATATTTTTTTTATTTATGATTGATGAAAATAAATAAATTTCCAGTTTTAAAAGTAATTTTAATAGCATCTTGAACACCTCTATTTCTTGTTCCAATTCTTTCTCCGAAAGTTAAATCTTCATTAATTAAAGGATATTCCAAACCCTCTGTAACAATATTGGTTGCTTTCGGAAAAGGAATTAGAGAAACAATTTTGTTTTTACAATTGGCTAATTCTGTGCTATTATCAGCTAAAAAATAACGATTATAATTGTCAAAAAAAGTAAGTGTTAATTTTTCTTTCCATTGAATAGCTGTGTGCAAATTACCTAAAAAATGATCTTGTTCTTTTCCACTTGCTCCATAAATATCAATCTTGGTGAAGCCTTTATCAAAAAGAATCTGAAGTATTTTATCAAAATCTGTAAAATCTTGATTTGGCGTATCAAAAACTTCAATTTCTTTTGGAATATTTTTTAAAGAATCGAAATCTCCAGCAATAAAATTTGGAATAATATTGTTTTTTTCTAAATATTGATAAGCGCCATCTGTTGCGCAAATAATATCGTATTCAGATACATTTGGAATTTTAATTGGAGTTTCTCCATTTAATAATAAAAAAACTTTTGTGTTTTTCATTATTACAAAAATACGAACAAAAAAAGCATCATTTCTAATTTTGAAAACGGTGCTTTTAGAATTCTAAAATGAAACGCTATTCCTTAATCTTAATTTCTAAAGATGGATATTTTTCCTTCAATTTTAATAAGTCGATATTTTTATTCTTTAATTCATTATCAAAAAAAGAAATTATGGTTTCATTTATAGTTTTATAACCTTCTTTTGGGTTGATGGTTCCAGCTTCATTCAGTTTAGGAATATTAATCATCAATGGAATATCCATAAAAGTGGCATGTCCCGAATTTTTAATTTTGGCCTCATAAAAAATATCAGAACCACCATTTCTATATGCATATTTGTTGTAATTTGGGTGAGGCTCTTTCCAATCTGAAGAAATAAATAAAAATGGTTTTGTAACTAAAGTATCTATTATATTACCCCATTGAACTCCATCTAAATTTACACCAGCATTAACTCTACTATCATTTAATATAGATTGAGCAACAGAAGTTCCACCTTGTGAATGTCCGAAAACTCCAATTTTAGAAACATCTAAATGATTTGCTAGAAAAGAATTTTTATTCCAGTTTTCTAATTCATCAATTATAGTAGAAATATCTTTAGACCATCTCTTAGAGATAACACCAGGAATATAGTTTTTTAATGCGGAATAAGATGCTTTAAAACGCTCTTGTTCTGTTGTTGCATTTACATAATCTTGTTGCATTTTCCATGCTAATTCTGCTGTTTGTTGGTTGCTGATGAATTTTTGATCATATTCTTGATTGTAGAGTTTTAGAGTTCCATCAGGAAACAAAGTTCCAGTACTTTCATAGGTATGATTTATGTTTAAAACAATATAGCCATGACTTACAATTTCTTCTATAATTGAATAGTAGCCAGAAGCTTTAGAATAAGAGCCATGAGAAAAAATTAATATAGGAAACTTCTCATTTGCCACTTCTGGTTTTACATAAGTATTTGTTTCTACATGGTTTAAATAGGTAAAAGTGCGTTTTGGTAAACCATATTTTTTAGCAAAACTAAATCGATCTCCATCATTTAAATAGGGTTCTTTATTTTCATTTTTTATGATGGCAGGATACCAAATTTTAATCATTAATTCTCTTTTATCATCTGGATTTTCTGTGATGGTTTCTTCTTTATCTGTTTTTAAATGAATGTATTGAGAGCCAATTTTATATTTTCCTGTAGTTTTTGGTAATTCGAAAATGGGTAATGCAGTAGGTATCCCAAAGCCCAAGAAAAGTAAAATGAGTAGAAATACTATTTTAATAATTTTAAAAAACCAGTTTCCTTTTAAAATTGAATATCCTTTATATATGCAAAAAGCAATAATTAATAATAAAACATAAATAGGAATCATTTGCCATCTAAAGCCTTCTAAAATAAAGTGACTAGCTAAAGAACCTAAAACAATTGCTAGTTCAATTTTTTTGTAAGTTTTAACTTTTCTGATGGATAAATAAATGATGAATGCAAAACAAAGTAATAATAAAAAGATTTCTAATGTTCTCATAAATGGTTTAATTTATAGATGGTACAAAAGAAATTAAATAGTTTTTGAAATCAAAGAAAAGGCAATAGACAAAGAATGGACAGTATCTTAAGTCTTTGTAAATTAAATATTTAAAATAAAATTAGATAAATCTTCTTTTGCTGATAAGTTTAGCTTTTTTCGCAATCTATATCTTGCCTTGTTTACACTTTCTGTTGTAATATTTAAAAGGTTACTAATTTCTTTAGAACTTAAATTTAGGCGTAAAAAGGCGACTAGTTTTAATTCGTTTGCTGTTAAATTTGGAGCGATTTTATACACAGAATTTTTAAAGTTCGGATATAGTTTTTCGAAATTTAAAAAAAAGGTTTCTATATATGCATCATTATAATTGTTATTTAGAATTTTAGATAAGTCTTGCTCTAAAGTTGTTTGCAGTTTTATATTGCTATTTTCTAAATCTTTAATTTTATGTTTATTTTCTATGCGTTCAAAATTATTCAATCTTCTAGAAAGCCTGTTTTGTCTTCTTTTGGTGTTTCTTTTTCGAGTTCTAAAAGGTATTAGGATATACAAGAAAATAAATAGGGATAAGATTCCTATAAATACGATGCAAATAATAAACCAAGTATCTGTATTTATTCTAAAATTCAATTTGAGATGAGTTTTATTAGCAAAATTTAGCCATTTAAATAGGATTCAAATTTATAATAATTTAAAAAAGGAATAGTTTTATCTTTACACAAAATTTTTAGACCTTGAATACAGATCAGTTTTTAGTAAAATCAGATTTAAAATATATTGATAAAGCCAGTTTTACTTGGCAAACTCCCAGCAATATTGCCTTAATAAAATATTGGGGAAAGAGCAATCCTCAAATTCCAAAAAATGCTTCTATCAGTTTTACTTTAAATAATTGTCATACAATTACAACTATTAATTTTGAGCGCAAACTTCATTCTGAACTTGTTTCAGAATCACATCAAAATATAGATTTTGATTTATTGTTCGAAGGAAAACCAAAAGAAGAATTCAAACCAAAAATTGCAGAATTTTTTAAAAGAGTTCAAGAATATTGTCCCTATATTTTTAATTATAAGATGATTATTAATTCAGAAAATTCTTTTCCACATTCAAGTGGAATCGCTTCATCTGCAAGTGGTTTGTCTGCAATTGCCATGTGTTTAATGAGTTTAGAGAAAGAAATTAATGTTGATTTATCACAAGAATTCATCAATAAAAAAGCGTCTTTTTTAGCAAGATTAGGTTCTGGAAGTGCAAGCAGAAGTATTGAAGGACCTTTGGTTGTTTGGGGAAATCATCCAGAAATAGAAGGAAGTTCAGATTTATTTGGAGTACAATTTCCACATAAAGTTAATGCTATTTTTGAAAACTATCAAGATGTAATTTTATTAGTAGATAAAGGCGAAAAGCAAGTTTCAAGTACAATTGGTCATAATTTAATGATTAACCATCCTTATGCAGAGAATAGATTTACGCAAGCTAATGAAAACTTGACTAAAATGTCTAAAATTCTGCAACATGGAAATATAAAGGAGTTCATCAATTTAGTAGAAAGAGAAGCTTTAACACTGCACGCAATGATGATGACTAGCAATCCTTATTTTATTCTAATGAAACCCAATACATTAGAAATTATCAATAAAATTTGGGAATATCGTCAAGAGAAAAATAGTAATATTTGTTTTACACTAGATGCTGGTGCAAATGTGCATGTGTTGTTTCCTGAAAATGAGAAAGAAAATGTATTGCAATTTATTGATAGTGAGCTCTCTATCTTCTGTCAAAAAAAACAGTATATTTGTGATAACATTGGTTTAGGAGCTAAAATACTTACACCTTAAAAACCTATTTATTTATACTTTATGAATTTCAAATTTGTAACAATTTTTGTGATAATCTCTTTTTTATCAATTTCTGTGTACTCGCAAGATAAAGTATATTTTGATGAAAATTGGAATGTAACTGATAAACAGAACGCTTCTTATTATAGGCTTGTAGCCAATACTAAAAGTGAAAAAGAATGGATTATAGATTATTATATTTCTGGTAAAAAGGCCCAAGAAGCAAAATACATTAATGGAAAACCTGAGGGCAAATTTTCTGTATATTATGACTCTGGAGAACTAAAAGTAGAAGGTATTTACGAAAAAGGTTTAAAGGTAGGTGTTTGGAAAACGTATTATAAAAACGGAAAAATAAAGGAAAAAGGAAAATATGATAACGATGAAAAAGTAGGTGTCTGGAAAATGTTTTATAAAAATGATTAATAATTTATTCGTATTTTTGTAGTATAATTTGGAAAAAGAAATGAAAGGACCACTTTTTTATGCTAAGATTCTTCTTTTTGGAGAATATGGAATTATTAAAGATTCTAAAGGGTTAGCAATTCCTTTTAACGCATACAGAGGCGCATTAAAATCAACAGATGTTTTCGACGAAAATTCTAAAAAATCTAATGATAACTTAAAAAGATTTTACACGCACCTTTTACAATTAAACTCAGATAAAGTTTCTTTTAATTTAGATGCTTTTAAAGAAGATATCCAAGATGGATTGTATTTCGATTCTTCTATTCCACAAGGATATGGTATTGGAAGTTCTGGAGCATTAGTTGCATCAATTTACGATAAATATGCAAACAATAAAATTACGGTTTTAGAGAATTTAACTAGAGATAAACTGATAAAATTAAAAGAAATATTTTCTTTAATGGAATCTTTTTTTCATGGTAAAAGCTCTGGTTTAGATCCATTAAATTCTTACTTAAGTCTGCCAATTTTAATCAATTCTAAAGAGAATATAGAACCAGCTGGAATTCCATCTCAAAAAGAAGGAAAAGGGGCTGTTTTCTTGTTAGATTCAGAGCAAATTGGAGAAACTGAGCCAATGGTTAACATTTTTATGAATAAAATGAAAAACGAGGGCTTTAGAAAAATGTTGAGTGAAGAATTTTCTCTTCATACAGATGCATGTATAGAAGATTTTTTAAACGGAAACGTAAAATCTTTATTTGGTAATGTTAAAAAGTTATCAAAAATTGTGCTTAAAAACTTTAAACCAATGATTCCTGTTGCTTTTCATAAAGTTTGGGCAAATGGTATTAAATCTAACGATTACTATCTAAAACTTTGTGGTTCTGGGGGTGGAGGTTATATTTTAGGCTTTGCAGAAGATTATGAAAAGGCTCAAAAAAGCTTGAAAAATTATAAATTAGAATTGGTATATAGGTTCTAGTTTATGTCTTATGAATGCTCCCAAAACAAGAACACTCTTCTATAAATTTTTTAGTTTGCTCTCTGTAGTAAGAGGTTACAATATTTTAGTTTTAATTCTTGCTCAGTATTTAGCTTCTATTTTTATTTTTTCGCCAGAAAAATCTGCAAAACACGTTATTTTAGATTTACACTTATTATTTATTGTTTTGGCAACAGTTTGTGTTGTGGCAGCAGGTTATATTATTAATAATTTTTACGATGTAAAGGTTGATAGAATTAATAGACCTTTAAAAACGGGTTTAGATAATTTTGTAAAACAAGAAACGAAGCTTTCTCTCTATTTTTTATTGAATTTCATAGGCTTCATTTTTGCCTTTTTTGTTTCTTGGAAAGCTGCTTTATTTTTTTCTATCTATATTTTCGCAATTTGGTTTTACTCTCATAAACTTAAAAAACATCCTTTACTAGGATTAATTTCTGCAACAGTTCTTACAATTTTACCATTTTTCGCAATTTTTGTGTATTATAAAAATTTTTCAAAAATCATATTTTTATATGCTGTTTTTTTATTTTTAGTTATAATGATTAGAGAATTAATAAAAGATTTAGAAAATTTAAAAGGAGCCATTGCAAATAACTATAAGACTTTCACGGTTACTTATGGTGAGAATAAAACCAAAAAACTATCTATTTTTTTATTGATTTTAAGTTTGTTTCCAATTACGGTTTTATTCAGTTTTCCTGCTTTGAGCTACATGCGATATTACTTTTATGTAGCCTTAATAACTCTGGTTTTTGTTGGTTTCTATCTTCAAAAAGCCACAAGAAAAAATCAATACAGATTACTTCACAATACACTTAAAATTTTGCTTTTAATAGGTGTTTTTTGCCTGGTTTTTATAGATACATCTTTGCTTTTAGAAAAATTTATAGATAAATTGAATTAGCAATCAATTTAAGTACCTTTGCAAAAATTTTAATAAAATGAATTCAGATAAAAACTCGTCGCGAAGACGACAAGAAGGTAATAAAAGCAAGCCTCTAAATAGAAAAACTGCAAAACCTTTAAGCAGAAAACCTGTAAAGAAGGAATTTAAAAAAATAACTCCAGCTAAGAAATCAGACGAATCTTCAGGAATTCGTTTAAACAAATATATTGCAAACTCTGGCGTTTGTTCGCGCAGAGAAGCAGATACTTACATAGAGCATGGAAGTGTAGTGGTTAATGGTAAACTAGTTACAGAAATGGGCTATAAAGTTCAGCCAGAAGACATTGTAACTTTCGATGGAACATCTATTACACCAGAGCAAAAAAAATATGTATTACTAAATAAGCCAAAGAATTATATTACAACTATGGATGATGATCGTGGTCGAAAAACGGTTATGGAGTTGATTGCAAATGCATCTAAAGAAAGAATTTATCCTGTAGGTAGATTGGATAGAAATACAACAGGGTTGTTGCTGTTTACAAATGATGGAGATTTAGCAAAAAAATTAACACATCCTAAACATAATGTTCGTAAATTATATCATGCATCTTTGGATAAAAAACTAGATTTAAGTGATTTAGAAAAATTGAGAGGAGAGGTTGTTATAGAAGGGAAAAAAGTATTTATTGATGCTATTTCTTATGTAAATGGAGAACCAAAAACAGAGATTGGTATAGAAATTCATTCAGGTAGAAATAGAATTGTTCGTAAAATATTTGAACATGTTGGTTATAAAGTAAATAAACTAGATAGAGTCGTTTTTGCGGAACTAACCAAGAAAAATTTACCAAGAGGAAGATGGAGAGAGTTAACCAATTTAGAGGTTACAAATCTTAAAATGATGAAATAAAAATTTGAATCCAGCCAAAAGCTGGATTTTTTTTAAATTTAAATAGTAAAAAAAAACAGCAACATGTTACTGAAAGAATTCAGCTTTATTAAAGAATCAATAAAGTTCAAAGAAAAGGAAAATTTAAAAATATCCAAAGCAAATGTTGGTTGGCATTTAGATCATTCGTTAAAAGTAATAAATAGTGTTTATGATGCTTTAAAAATATCAAATCCGAAAGATTACAAAAAAGAATTCGTTACATTACGTCTTATTACTTTTGCTTTAGGAAGATTTCCTAGAGGTAGAGTAAAATCACCAAAAAGAGTTTTGCCTCCAGAATTAATCTTAAAAGAAGATTTAGAAAGCCAGCTAGAGTTGGTAATTAAAAATTTAGATTCTTTAAAACAGTTTAACAAGAACCAGTATTTTACGCACCCGTTGTTTAAACATTTAAATAAAAAACAAACAGTCAAGTTTTTAAAACTGCATACGAAGCATCATTTAAAGATTGTAAAAGATATTTTGAAGTAAAAAATGAGGATAAAAAAAACCCAAACAAAATGTTTGGGTTTTTTGTGGTACCTCCAGTACTTTGGATTACTTTATTAAAACATCTTAATTTATAACAAAACCTTTGTAAATCTTTTATTTATAAGGGTTTTGTTGTTTTTTGTAAGTAAGTAAATTATCTTCTATTTTATATCAAAAAACTCTTATTAGCACCCTAATTAGCACCCTTTTTTTTGTATCTTTACTAAAAATAAAACACTATGAATAAGGGGGTTGAAAGAACAAAGGGCACAATTCGATATGCTTTTAAAGTATCAAAGACAAAATTAGAAGAAAATAAGAGTTTACAAAGTGTAATCTTTTTATTTTTCAGTTATGGTAAAAACCGCTTTAAATACTCTACAGGATACAAGGCGTGTTTTAATGATTGGGATTTCAAAAAACAGCGTATTAAGAACAAAGTTGGTATTGAAGATAAAGACAAGATTAACGAGGTTTTAAGCGATTTAGAAAACTATTTAAACAAAGAGTATTCTAATCTAATTAACGACTCTAAAAACGTATCTAATGAGCTTTTAAAATACAAATTAGATGTGTTCACAGGTAAGATTATTCCAAATCAAGAAATCGATACAAATCTCTCTTTTTTTGATGTCATAGATAAGTATATTGAGCAAAAAGAAGGTAATATTTCTATCATTACTGTGAGGTCTTATAAGCAAACTAAAAAGAGGTTAGAAGGCTATGAAAAGCACTTCAATAAAAAATTGATGTTCGATTATATTAATATGAATTTTTATAATGAATTCAATACGTTTATGGAAAGTAAAAAATATGCTTTAAACACAATAGGTAAGCATATAAAGAACTTAAAAACCTTTTTAAACTATGCATTAGCAGAAGGCTATACAAACAACCAAAAGTTTAAAAGCAACGATTTTAAAGTATTAAAAGAAATTACTACAGAAATTTATTTAACCGATGCAGAGATAAAAGAAATGTTTGAAAAAGATTTATCTAAATATCCAGAGGTAGAATTGGCAAGAGATGTTTTTCTAATGGGATGTTATACAGGTCAGAGAATAAGCGATTACAATGGTTTATCCGAAAATGATATTGTAGAAATTGATGGATTTCAATATTTCAAAATTAAGCAGCAAAAAAATAAGAAATATCACAGGGAGGTTTTATGCCCTATAACAAAAGAAATGCGTGAAATTATGTCTAAAAGGCATAACAATAAACCTCCAAGAAGGATTGCAGAAGCTATTTTAAACGACTATATAAAACAAGTAGGGCAGATGCTTAAATGGGATACTTTAGTAAAATGCGAGTACACAAAAGGCGGTATAGAAAAAACGGAAATGATTGCAAAATACGACCTAATTAAAAGCCATACAGCCAGAAGAAGTTTTTGCACTAATAAATACAAAGCAGGTATGAGTGTTTTTGATATTATGTTGTTTTCTGGGCATACTACAGAGAAAGAATTTTATAAGTATATCCGAATTAAAGACCAAGAAAGAGCTTCACACATTGTAAAAAGTGGTTTTTTTAATGTTTAATTAAATTGTTTTTTTCTTATAATTTGCGTTGTTTATATTAGCAAAAAAAATACTATGTTAAACGATTCTTCTTTAATAAGTTTTTGCGAATTTTTATCAAACGATCATATTT
>NZ_JBASWY010000008.1:0-113404 GCF_049276715.1 Polaribacter sp. | reverse complement strand
ACGAACTAGAGTTCAACTTTAGAGTAAAACCAGGAGTAATGCTGTTACAAGTAAACAGTAAAGAAAGCGACTTTGGAACCTCGAAAGTGATCTTTAGATAAGAATTTAATTAAGAATATAAACAAGTGGGGGGACTTATTTATATGATAACTAGACACCCAAACAAATTTGTTTGGGTGTTTTTTAAAAAAAATATCAATGGTCTATTAATTTTTAGGGGTATTAATTTACGACTATTGATCCCAAGAGAGCTGAGAAATCAGCTCTCTTTTTTTGTTTATAATTTGAAGCAATTACTTAAAATAATAACATTTATTTTAAAACTATAATATATAATGAATTCTGTATTTTCGTAATTCATATATTTTAAATTGATTTTAAGTAAACCCATCACATATATTTCAGGAGTAAGTTTGCAAAGAGCAACACTTTTATACACAGAATTAGGTATAAAAACGTGTAATGATTTATTGAACTTTTTTCCTTTTAGATATATTGATAAAACGCAATTTTATGCTATTAGGGAATTACAACCAAATTCATCTGAAGTACAAATTGTAGGTAAAATTACACACATTAAATCTGTGGCACAAAAAAGAGGAAGTAGGTTAGTAGCCACTTTTCAAGATGCTACAGGTTCTATGGAATTGGTTTGGTTTAAAGGACAAAAATGGATTAAAGATTCCTTAAAAATTGATGAACCTTATGTGGTTTATGGTAAGTTAAATCACTACAATCATAGTTACTCCATACCTCATCCAGAAATGGAATTGGTTGCAGAATATAAAAAGAAGTTGCAAACTAAAATGCAACCTGTATATCCATCTACAGAAAAATTAACAAATTCTGGAGTTTCTAATAAGTTGATAAGAACGTATATCCAGAAATTGTTGCAACAAGTTTACGATACGATTCAAGAAAGTTTATCACAAGAAATTATTGATGATTTTAAATTGATGCATAAACGTGATGCCTTATTAAATCTCCATTTTCCTAAAAGTCAAGAAAATTTAGCCAAAGCTCAATATCGCTTAAAATTTGAAGAATTATTTTTTATTCAATTACAATTAGTGAGAAAAAAACTCATCAATAAAACTAAAGTAAAAAGTTTTGTTTTTGAAAATGTTGGTGCTGTTTTTAATGAATTTTATTCTGAAAAGCTACCTTTCGATTTAACCAATGCTCAAAAGAGAGTGCTAAAAGAAATTAGAAAAGACGTTGCAACTGGGGCACACATGAACCGACTTTTACAGGGTGATGTTGGTTCTGGAAAAACAATTGTTGCCTTATTAACAATGCTTTTAGCAATTGATAATGGTTTTCAGGCAACCATTATGGCACCTACAGAAATCTTAGCAAATCAGCATTATATTGCTGTTTCTGAGCTTTTGAAAGGAATGAATATTAAGGTTGATCTTTTAACTGGTTCTGTAAGAACTAAAAAAAGAAGAGAAATTCATGCAAATTTAGAAGATGGTTCTTTGCATATTTTAATTGGCACGCATGCTTTATTGGAAGATAAAGTGAAATTTAAAAATTTAGGAATCGCCATTATTGATGAGCAACATAGATTTGGTGTAAAACAAAGAGCACAATTGTGGAAAAAAGGAGGCCCATCCCAACCTTCCCAAAGGGAAGGAGTCCAATCTTTGCGTAAAAATTATATGACTGCTCGTCCATCAGTTTATAAATTGATGAAAGAATTACAGAAAAAAAGAAAACAACAAACTACTGAAGCAGAGCGAATTTTATGGGAGCAATTAAAAACGAAAAAATTAGATTTCAAATTTAGAAGAAAACATATTGTTGATGAGTTTATTGTTGATTTTATTTGTATCGAAAAAAAAATAATTATTGAAGTTGATGGAAAGTATCACACTACAAAAGAGCAGCAAGAAGCAGATGATTTAAGAACAAAAATTTTACAAGATTTAGGTTTCAAAGTCATCAGATTTACAAATGAAGAAGTCATTGGAAACATAGAAAACACAATCTCAAACATTTCACAACAATTAAAAATAGAAAAAACCAACAGTGAGAGTTCCCTCCCTTTAGGAGGGTTAGGGAGGGATGCTTTTTTACCTCCTCATATTTTGGTGATGACAGCAACACCAATTCCAAGAACTTTGGCAATGTCAGTGTATGGCGATTTAGATATTTCTGTAATTGATGAATTACCTCCAGGAAGAAAAGAGGTAAAAACTGTTCATAGATTTGATAGTAACAGACTGTCTGTCTTTAAATTTATGAAAGATGAAATTGCAAAAGGTAGGCAGGTTTATATTGTGTATCCATTAATTCAGGAATCTGAAACCATGGATTATAAAGATTTAATGGATGGTTATGAAAGTATTTCTCGCGAATTTCCATTACCTAAATACCAAATAAGTATTGTACATGGAAAAATGAAACCTGCAGATAAAGAACTCGAAATGCAGCGTTTTGTAAAAGGAGAAACTCAAATTATGGTAGCCACTACTGTTATTGAAGTAGGCGTAAACGTGCCCAATGCAAGTGTTATGATTATTGAAAGTTCAGAGCGTTTTGGGTTAAGTCAATTACATCAATTAAGAGGAAGAGTTGGGAGAGGAGCAGACCAAAGTTACTGTATTTTATTATCGAGTTTCAAATTATCTGCAGAAGCAAAAACACGCTTAAAAACAATGGTAGAAACTTCAGATGGTTTTAAAATTGCAGAAGTAGATTTAAAATTGCGTGGACCTGGAAATTTAATGGGCACTCAACAAAGTGGCGTTTTAAATCTTAAAATTGCAGATGTTGTAAAGGATACAAAAATTTTAGTTGCTGCTAGAAATACTGCAATTTCTCTTTTGCAAGAGGATCCTAATTTATCAAAAGAAGAAAATTTACCCATAAAAAAAGTGTTTTTAGAATTGACTAAATCTTCTAAAATATGGGGTAATATTAGTTAAAGAAAGCATCACAATTGTGATGCTTTCTTATAATTTATTGACAACCTTATTCTTTAACTTCTGGTTCTTGAATTCCTAGTTTTGCTAGTACTAATTTGGTAATATCATATTTCTCATCAAGATATGCAAACTCATTTCCTTGTCTTGTTAAAATGTGTGTGTAACCTCCTTCTTTCACAACTATGGCAATAGCATCATTCAATTTTTTATACAAAGGTCGCATTAATTCATTTTGCTTGAATTGCATTAATTTATTACCATTTTCTTGATATTTTTTAATATCCTGTTCCATGGTTGTAATTTCGTTGATAAGGGTTTTTTTCATCAATTCACCTAATTCTTTTTCATTTTTAGTAAAATCATCCACTTTATCTTGGTATTCTTTCATTTTAATGGAAAAAGAAGAATCTAATCTTGCACCATAATCTTGTGTGTTTTTTATTACAATTTTTGCCTCTGGCATTAAATTGATAATGTAATCGTTGTCTATTGTACCTGTTTTTGTTTGTGAAAAGGCTAGAACACTGTATAGAGTTATAAATAAAATGCTAATTTTTGATTTCATGTTTGTTGTTTTAATTGTGACAAAGATAGAAAAGAGAGTGACTAATAAAAATCTATACTCTTTAAAAAAAGTTAAATTTTAATTTTAAAAATTTCTCTTTTATTTCTCCATACGATTTTCGATTTTTTTTATAATTTCTTTAGTGCTTGTCTCAAAATCAAACCATTCAATTTCCTCATCTTTTCGAAACCAAGTGCCTTGCCTTTTTGCAAAACGTCTTGTATTTTTTTTGATTTCAGAAATAGCAAATTCTTTGGTAAAATCGCTTTCAAAGTAAGCAAATATTTCTCTGTATCCAACAGTTTGTAAGGCGTTTAGGTTTTTGTTTTTGTGTAGATTTTTAGCTTCTTCTAACAATCCGTTTTCTAACATTACATCAACTCTTTTATTAATTCTATTGTAAAGAATTTCTCTATCTGCTGTTAAACCTATTTTTATAACATTAAAATTTCGTGGTTCTTTTGCTTTGTTTTTAAAAGTTGAGTAAGGTGTTTCTGTTCCAATACAAATTTCTAAAGCTCTCATTATTCTATGAGGATTGTCGATGGCAATTGTTTCGTAAGTTTCTAAATCTAATTGTTTTAATTTTTCTTGCAGACTTTCAATTCCTTTTTCTTCAAGTTCTTTTGTTAAATCTTTTCTAATTTCAGGATTCACTTCAGGAAAGTAATCCAAACCTTTTAAAACAGCATCAATATATAAACCACTTCCACCAACCATAATTTGAATTGGGTTTTTAAGAAACAATTCATCTAATTTTTTTAAAGCATCTCTTTCAAATTGACCAACATTATAGTCGTCAAAAATGCTTCTATCTTGTATAAAATGATGTTTAGCTGCTGCTAATTCTGTTACATCTGGTACAGCTGTACCAATTGTCATTTCTTTAAAAAACTGTCTAGAATCGCAAGAAATAATATCTGAATTAAAATAATTAGCCAATTGAATACTCAAAGCAGTTTTACCAATTGCTGTTTGGCCAACAATTACAATTAGAGTGTTTTTTTTTGAATCAATCATTAGTTTAAAGCGCTACCACAATTATAGCAAAAACCTGAGTTTTTCTTATGATTATCTTTTAAACAAGTTGGGCAAGATTGTGTATTTATATCTTCATGTAAAGTAGATTTTGTTAACTCTGAACTCACAATACCAGTTGGTATTGCAATAATGGCATAACCTAAAATCATAATAATACTTGCAATTAATTGTCCTAAGGGAGTTTGTGGGGCAATATCTCCAAAACCAACAGTAGTTAATGTAACAATGGCCCAATAAATACTTTTCGGAATATTAGTAAAACCATTTTCGGCACCTTCTACCATATACATTATAGTCCCCAAAATTACACAAACTATAACTACAAAGAATAGAAATACTGCTATTTTAGCTTTACTAGCTTTCATAGCTAAAATCAATTTCTCTGAGGCTCCTGTATATCTTGCTAGTTTTAATATTCTAAAAACTCTTAATAAACGCAAAGCTCTTAAAGCGACTAGACTATGTGAGCCTACCATAACAAATGATAGGTATTTTGGCACAGTTGATAAAAAATCGATAATACCAAAAAAGCTAAAAATATATTTAGTAGGTTTTTTTATAGAAATAATCCTTAATAAATATTCAATGGAAAAAAGTATGGTAATTACCCATTCGCCTATATCAATAAAACTATGATACTTAGCATCGAAGCTTTCCACACTTTCTAGCATTACTAATAAAATGCTAGCAATAATTGCTACCAACAAAACAACATCAAAAAGTTTGCCTTCAGGTGTGTCAGCTTCATAAATAATTTCATGAAGTTTTGATTTCCAATCTTGATTTTTCTTTAAATCTTCCAAATTTGTATCTATTTTCTTTTACAATACTACAAATATTAAATGAATTGATAAATTTTTTAAGTCGTTTTTCTCTTTATTCATAGGGGTTTTTAAAAAAAAATGAATTTTTTTCACTTTTTTAAAGCCGTACTTCAATTCTTCTCGTAAGTATGAGTGAGATTCAAATAAAAACAACTTAACCTCAAAGAATGAAAACTAAAAAATTAGAATTGATAGATTTTTTTTGATAATCCATAATTCTATAATAAGTTTTTGAATTAAAATGCCTGTTACAATTAAGTAACAGGCATTATAATTTGTTAGTATAAAGAATTGGAAATCTTTTATATTCAATTGATACTAAACAAAAAGAATTTCTAATAAATCCTTAAAATTGCTCTCTTCCAGAAAAGTGAAAATTGCCTTCAATTAGTGCATTCTCATCAGAATCAGAACCATGAACAGCATTTTCTCCCATAGAAGTTGCATATAATTTTCTAATAGTTCCTTCTGCAGCATCAGCAGGATTTGTAGCACCAATTAAAGTTCTAAAATCTTCTACAGCATTTTCTTTTTCTAAAATTGCAGCTACTATTGGTCCACGAGTCATAAATTCTACCAACTCTCCAAAAAACGGACGCTCATTATGCACCGCATAAAAAGTTTCAGCATCATTTTTTGTCATTTGTGTTTTTTTCAATGCTACAATTCTAAATCCTGCAGCATTAATTTTTTCAAGTATTGCTCCAGTATAACCATTTTCTACGCCATCTGGTTTAATCATTGTAAAAGTTCTATTTGTTGCCATTCTAAATTTTTTAAATTTTTTGCAAAAGTACGGCTTTTAATATGAAATACAAGTTATTGTTAAGGTTGTATTTGTGAATAACACATATTGATTTTTAACTATTGTAAAAGCAAAATATTTTTTGCAAAATGCTATTAAATTGTATCTTCGCAACTTATGATTTTAAAAGGATTTGAAGATTTAAAAGAGTTTCTAAACAGGCCTAAAAATATTGTAATTGTAGGTCATAGAAATCCTGATGGAGATGCAATTGGTTCAACTTTGGCCTTGAAACTTTATCTCGATAAAAAAGGACATAGCTGCACAGTAGTTGTGCCAAATGATTATCCAGATTTTTTGAATTGGTTGCCATCTTCAGATACTGCTTACAGATTTGATTTGCAAAATAGCCAATCTCAAAAAGCTATTGGAAAGTCGGATATCATTTTTCTATTGGATTTTAATGCTTTACACAGAGTAGGTTCTGATATGCAAAATACCTTAGAAAAATATCCAAACGAATTTGTGTTGATAGATCATCATCAACAACCAGATGATTTTAAGTACATGTATTCTGATATAGAAATATGTTCTACTTGTCAAATGGTGTATCAATTTATTGAGATGAATAACGATTTAAATTTGGTAGATGCAGATATTGCAACTTGCTTGTATACAGGGATTATGACAGATACTGGATCTTTTAGATTTAGATCTACAACCAGTAAAACGCATAGAATTATTGCAGATTTAATTGATAAAGGTGCAGAAAATGATAGAATTCATAACAATGTGTATGATGAAAATTCATATAATAAACTTCTTTTATTAGGCCAAGCTTTAAGCAATTTGCAAATTTTACCCAACTATAGAACAGCTTATATTACGCTTACAAATGATGAAAAAAAGCGTTTCGATTTCCAAAAAGGAGATACAGAAGGCGTAGTAAATTATGCACTTTCTTTGAAAGGAATTATTTTTGCGGCTATTTTTATTGAAGATAGTGACCAGAATTTGATAAAAATTTCATTTCGATCTAAAGGTAGTTTTTCAGTAAATAAGTTTGCAAGAAATCATTTCGAAGGTGGAGGCCATGACAATGCAGCAGGTGGAAAATCTGACTTAGAAATGGCAAAAACAATTACCAAATTCACATCTTTATTACCTGAATATCAATCAGAATTAATCAATTCTTATGAAGTATAGTTATCTTTTAATTCTATTGATAGTATTTGTAAGTTGTGTAAAAGTGCAACCCAGAAGACCTATAGATCCAAAACCATCAACAACTATTTATTTAGAAACAGCCAAAGAGTACAAAGCGTTAAATCAAGCAGAAGATGCTCGAATTTTAAGCTTTATTCAGAAAGATACTTTGCAAGAATACTTGCAATCTTCTAACGGATTTTGGTACACATACAACCTTAAAATAAACGATAGCCTTGTGCAACCAAAAAAGGGGAACACTGTAACTTTAGAATACAATATTCTTAGCTTAAACGACTCAACTATCTATTCTGCAGAAGAATTAGGGATTAAAGAATATAAAGTAGATGAAGAAGATTTTATTTCGGGTTTACAAAAAGGAATAAAGTTGATGAAAACCGGAGAAACAATTACCTTTGTAATTCCATCTTACAATGCATTTGGAATTGCAGGCGATGGAAATAAAGTAGGAATGAATCAAACAATTAAAAGTAAAGTAACATTAATAAACATTAAATAAACACAAAAATGAGAGTAATAAAAAGTTTAGCAATTATTGCAGTTTTAACACTAATGGTTTCTTGTGGAAATCAAAAACCAGAGGTAAAATCTTTAGAAACAGAAATAGATTCTGCTAGTTATGCTTTAGGATTAGATATGGCTTTAAAAGTAAAAGCTAATTTTGATGAAGCAAATACAGATTTGTTTTTGCAAGGTTATAGAAATGGAATAGATTCTACAAATTTATTGATAGACCAAAAAGAGTTAAACGGTTTTTTAAGTAAGTTTTTTCAGAAACAACAAATGGAAAAAACTGAAAAAGCTGCAGAAAAAGAATTCGGAGCTGTAAGAAAAGCAGGAGAAGACTTTTTAGCTGAAAACAAAGTAAAAGAAGGTGTTGTAACTACAGATAGTGGTTTGCAATATGTAGTCTTAAAAGAAGGAACAGGAGAGACACCTAACCCAACAAGTAAAATTAAAATTCATTATCATGGAACTACAATCGATGGCGAAGTTTTTGATAGTTCTGTAGACAGAAATGAACCTTACGAATCTCTTGCTAACATATACATTCCAGGTTTTAACGAAGGTTTATTGTTGATGAAAGAAGGTGCTAAATACAGATTTTTTATACCTCAAGATATTGCTTATGGAGCACAACAAAGAGGTCCAGCCATCAAGCCATTTTCAGCATTAATTTTCGAAGTTGAATTATTAGAAATTTTAGAAAAATAGATGAAGCAAGGAAGCTATATACTTTTTTTTAGCATATTTATATTTTCATGTACAGCAGAGAAATATAAGAGTTTAAACGATGGTTTGTATGCAGAAATACAAACCAATAGAGGAGATATATTATTAGAATTATATGCTAATAATGTACCAATGACAGTTGCCAACTTTGTTTCTTTAGCAGAAGGAACAAGCACCAGAGTTACAGATTCTTTAAAAGGTAAAAACTATTTTGATGGTTTAACGTTTCATAGAGTTGTTCCTAACTTTATCATTCAAGGTGGAGACCCAACAGCAAGTGGAAGAGGAAATCCTGGGTATTTATTTGGAGACGAATTTACAAAAGATGAAAATGGAGGTTTACGCTACAAACACGATGATGTTGGTGTTTTGTCGATGGCTAATTCTGGACCAGATGCGAATGGAAGTCAGTTTTTTATAACGCACAAAGCAATTCCGCATTTAAATAATAAACACAGTGTGTTTGGAAAAACGATTGTAAATTCTCTACAATTAAAAAAGCTAAAAACAATTTTTAAAGACGCTTTAAAATTACAAAAAGCAATAGATTCTGTAAGAATGATTACTGTAAATAAAATACAGCAAGCAGATACCATAAAAAAAGTGGAAATTATAAGAATAGGCTCTGAAGCTAAATCTTTTAATGCAGAAGAAGTTTTTAATGATAAGATTGTAAAGTATAATGCTTTATCCGAAGACAAAAAAGAGTTAGAAGCGAAGCAGGAAATTGCCAGATATGCTAAATACCTGAAAGATAAAAAAGTTTTTTTAGCTAAAATGGATGAATCTAATGCAATTAAAACAGATTCTGGTTTACGTTTTTTACTACTTAAAAGCAATCCAAAAGGCAAGAAAATGGTAGGCCATAAACCTGTAAAATCTAATTTTACTTTATATACAGCAGATGGTGTAAGAATTCAATCTACAGAAGAAAGTGGTCAGCCATTTGTGTTTCAATTAAACGATTCTCAAAAACCAATGATTACTGGTTTTAAAGAGGGAGTTTCAAAAATGAGAGAAGGTGAAAAAGCAAGATTATTTATACCTTATTATATAGGCTTTGGTACTGCTAAATATGGACCTTTTCCAGCAAAATCTGATTTGGTTTTCGAAGTAGAAATCATAGAAATAAGTAAATAATTTGTTTGAAACGATTATAGAAAAAGATAAAGAACTTCTCATATTCTTAAATAATTTAGGAAGCGAATATTGGGATCCATTTTGGTTGGCAGTTACAAACCAATTAAATTGGATTCCATTGTTTGTTTTTATTTTGTTCTTAATTATAAAATCTTTTGGTTGGAAACGTGGTGGATTTATCATTTTATCAATGATAATTTTAGTCGCTTTTTCAGATCAATTTACCAATCTTATTAAAAACTTTTTTGGCAGATTAAGGCCAAACAACGATCAAGAAATTAAGCATTTATTAAGAACATTAATAAATCCGCAGAGTTTTAGTTTTATTTCTGGGCATGCAACTACTTCTACTTTTTTTACAGTTTATGTGGTGCTTATGCTTAAGGATAAATACAAATACATACCACTGCTTTTATTTTTTCCTATGATCTTTTCTTACTCTAGATTGTATTTAGGAGTGCATTTTCCTTTAGATATTTTCTTCGGAATTTGTTCTGGTGTGCTTTTAGCAAATTGTTACTTTGCCATTTATAAAAGGATAGATAAAAAACTATTCGATTGATTTTTTATTGTTAAAATACAAGTATTTTGTAGAGTGATAATAAGCTGATAATAAACTATCCATTTCTAAAGTTTTTTTAGGGTATTTCTTCTTCAAATCTTCTAAGTTTTCAGATTTTAAATTGTACAAACCTTTTGTTTTAGAAACGTTTGTTTTATAATAGTATAAACTATCTTGAAGCAGACCAACTGTTGGTTCTCCATTCATTTTTAGATATACAAAAGAAGCTGTTTTTTTATGACTCGTTGTATCTAAAAGATTGCTTCCTAAAGTATAATTTGTGTAATTCATTTTTAACAAACTCATAACTGTTGGAAACATATCAATTAGTTTTCCGTTTTTAGAAATTACTTTTGGAGCTGTAATTTTTGGAGCATGAATTAACAAAGGAACATGTTGTAAATTTATGTTTAAATCGTATTCATTTGTGTATTGATCATTTCTGTTCATCATGGTATTATGATCGCCAAAAAAAACAAATACAGTATTGTTATAATAGCCAGATTCTTTTGTACGTTCTAAAAAACGCCCAATATTAAAATCTAAATAACGCAAAGCATTTAATTGAGCAACCGATTTAAATCCAGATTTTTCTAATAAATCGCTCGTTATTGCATCTTCAGAAAGTGGTGTAAAAGTTTCTTTTTTTTCAGGAACCGTAAAAGGAATATGATTCGAGGCTGTTTGTATATAAGCTGCAAAAGGCTTTTTTTGTTCATGCAGTTTTTTCAATTCTTGGTCAGATGCTGCAAAAAGTTCATAATCATCTATTCCCCAAACATCAGCTCTATTTTCAGTATCATAACTACCTTCTTCAAAAATTTTTAAATCTTTAATATTCGATTGAAAAATACCTCTAATATTTGCCCAATTTGCACTTCCTCCTAAAAAATATAATTTTTCATACCCATTAAATTGATCAAACAAAATTCGCTGATCTATAATCATAGGGTTTCTAGAAGCTGTATTTACATCATCTATATCTGGCAAGCCTGTTACGCTCGAAAAAACGCTTGCAGCTGTTCCAGATTTGTGTACATAAAAATTAGGAAAGCTAATACTGTTTTTATGCAATGCATCTATGTTTGGCGAGCTATTTATTGGGTTTCCATAGAAACTTAAAGGTTTTACACCCACAGATTCTAACATTACAAAAATAACGTTAGGTTTGTTTTTTAAGGTGTCGTTAAAGAATACTTTTCGTTCAAAAGAAATTTTGTTTTTTGGCAAGCCTAATTCTTCTGCAATTACAGGATAATATTTTTTAAATTCATTCATATTTACACCTTCACTTCTAAAAGCAAAACTGTCGAAAAAGTACAAAACAGGATTCAATGCAAATTGATTTACAGCATTGTTTTTAGAAAAGAAAGCCTCACTCCATCTTAAAGGATAATGACTAAAACTATTATAAATTCCGAAGCTTAAAAGTAAAAAAGTACCAATAAAATAAACTGCTTTTAATTTTTTAGAAACTATAAAAAGGTCTTCTTTACATTTTGAATACAATAATTTTGAACCTTTAAAAATCAGATATCCAAATAAGAGTAATCCTAAAACACCTTTTAGTATTGGGTAACTTTCCCATAAAACTTGAGTAGATATTTTTAGATCTTCTAGAAAACGCAAAGATGCTGCATCTAATCTTATGGATAAGTAATCGAAATAGCCAAAATCAAAAAGGTAAAATAGCGTTAAAACTAAATAAACGATTAGTAGATAAAAAGAAGCAAATCTTTTAAAGAATAATTTCGTAAAAAATTTTGTGTTCGCTATTAAAATAGAAAGGGCTAGAGGAAACAAACAAATACTGGTCAGTTTCATATCAAATCGAACACCTAAAACAAAAGCTCTTTGAATTTCTGAGGAATCTGCGCTATCTAAACTAGCAAAAAAAAAGTAGAAAATTCCTCTAAAAATGATGCTAAAAAGTAGTAATAAAAAATAGTTAACAAATATATATCTTATGTAATTTGGTACTTTACTAAACATTTTAAAGTTATTTTTCATTTAATAATGTAGAAACAAATTGAGTAAAATCTGTTTTAAAATCAATAAACTTTTCACCAGTTGCAGGGCCATTAAAACCTGTATAAACTTTTCTAACGTTTCCTTTTTTATCAATAATAATAGCAGTTGGATACGAAATAAAATTATCTAACATGGGTAGTTTTTTTTGCGCTACTACCTTGCTTGCTAAATTTCCATAATCTGCTAATAAAACAGGATAATCGATACCAATTTTTTCTTTTAAACGATTAATTCTATGAAAGGCAATTTCTCTTGTTTTGGCCACCTCAAAAGCGATGGATGTAATTTTTAAATCGTTGTTTGGGTTTTCTTTTAAATAGTTTACTAAGAACTTACTTTCATCTAAAGAATTAGGACACCAAGTTCCCATAATTTGCAGAATAACTACCTTATTATTATATTCAGGATCGCTTAAAGAAACGATTCTACCTCTTGTGTCTGGAAAAGAAAAATCGAATTGCTCATAACCTTCTTTGATAAAAGTTAAGTTTTCTTCATTTGGTAATTCAAAAGCGTTATTTAATTTGGCTGTAAAAGGTTCTTTCCAATGATTTCCAGAATAAAAAAAACCGTTCATAGCAGAATCTGTAACTTTAGCTTTGAATAAAAAAGCGTGTGCACCATCAAAAGCAGAGAGTTTTAGAGAATCTCCATCTACAATCCCTTCTAAAAATCGATAATCTCCAGTTAAAGTTCTAAAAGTACCAGTAACCTTGTTGTTTTTCTGATTAAAAATGCCTTTCGCAATGTACTTATCTGCTACAGAATTCTCGCTAAACAATGTTTCCCAATTTCCAGAAACATTTTTTAGTGCTTCTTTTTTTGATGGAAAACGAATATTGCTTTTAATAGCTAGGAAAGGAACAATTCTGTCTAAACTTGGTTTTATGAAACTACCTTTCAAAGAATCATTTTCTATTTTTGCAATAATATATCCTTCAAAAACAGGTGTTTGGATTCTTACAGAATCATTTGTGTATGTAATCTCATCCACTGTAATTATTTCATCAGCATTAAAAATGGTGAGTAAGGTGTCATTTTTTACTTCAAAAATAAAAGGGAGCTCTTGGTTGTCCTGCAACTGTAAAATACCTCTATAAGTTCCTTTTTCTAAATTATTGACTTCATCAGTTTTACAAGATGCAAAAATCAACAAGCAAATAATAAATAATATATAACGCATTTGTTTTCTTTATAATCGACATCAAATTTACAATAAAATACTTATACCAATATTTAAAAAAATCCTTAAAAATGGTTAATTTAGCCCCCTAGAAAATGTCAAAAAAAAAATATGAAAATATCTTATAATTGGTTGCAACAATTTCTTCATATAAATTGGGAGCCAGTGAAAACTGGTGAATTGCTGACTGATTTAGGTTTAGAGGTGGAAGGTATAGAAACCAAAGAATCTGTAAAAGGAAGTTTAAAGGGGGTAATTGTTGGTGAGGTTTTAACTTGTATACAGCACCCAAATGCAGACAGATTAAAAATAACTACTGTAGATATTGGAACAGAAAATCCGTTACAAATTGTTTGTGGAGCACCCAATGTAGCTGTTGGTCAAAAAGTACCTGTGGCAACTATTGGTACGATGCTATATGATGAAAAAGGTGTTGGTTTTAAGATTAAAAAGGGAAAAATTAGAGGAGAAGAAAGCCATGGAATGATTTGCGCTGAAGACGAATTAGGTCTTGGTAAAAGTCATGATGGAATTATGGTTTTAAGTGATGAAATTAAAATTGGTACACTTGCCTCTGAAGTTTTTAAAGTAGAAACAGATCATATTTTCGAAATTGGTTTAACTCCAAATAGATCTGATGCTATGAGTCATTATGGTGTTGCAAGAGATTTAAGAGCAGGGTTAATTCAGAATGATTTAAAACTAGAATTAATTTCTCCTTCTGTAAGTAATTTTCATGTAGATGAACGCACATTACGTTTCGATGTTGAGGTTGATGATAAAGAATTGGTTCCACGTTATTGTGGTTTAACCATTACAGATGTTAAGGTGAAGGAATCTCCTGAATGGATTAAAAATAGATTGAAAGCTATAGGTATTACTCCTAAAAATAATATTGTAGATATTACAAATTATGTACTTCACGAATTAGGGCAACCTTTACACGCTTTTGATGCTCAGAAAGTTAAGGGAAATAAGATAAAGGTAAAAACATTAAAAGCAGGTACAAAATTTACAACTTTAGATGAAGTAGAAAGAGAATTATCTTCTGAAGATATTATGATTTGCGATGATGATTCTAATCCACTTTGTCTTGCTGGTGTTTTTGGTGGATTAAATTCTGGAGTAACCCAAAATACAACTTCCATCTTTTTAGAAAGTGCTTATTTTAATCCTGTTTCTATTAGAAAATCTGCAAAAAGACATGGTTTAAATACAGATGCTTCTTTTCGTTTTGAAAGAGGTATAGATATTAATAAAACAGAATATGCTTTAAAACGAGCAGCTTTATTGATAGAAGAATATGCAGAGGGTAAATTAGCTTCTGATATTTCTGATTTTTATCCAACAAAAATTGAGGATTTTCAAGTATTCTTGTCGTATACAAACGCTTATAGGTTAATTGGTCAGGAAATTCCGAAAGACACTATAAAAAATATTTTAGCCTCTTTAGAGATTAAAATTAATAGTGAAACTGAAGGGGGTTTGGGCTTAACCATACCTTCTTATAGAACAGATGTTCAAAGAGAAGCAGATATTATTGAAGAAATTCTTAGGGTTTATGGTTATAATAATATTGAGTATTCTTACAAACTAAATACATCTATTTCTTTTGATTCTAATAACGATACCAAAATAGAAAATATTGTTGCAAACCAATTAAGTGCTTTAGGTTTTAATGAAACTATGGCAAATTCTTTAACAAAAGCTGATTATACAAAATTATCAGAAAACCTTAATGAAGAAGCAAATGTTGTCATGTTAAATCCTTTAAGCAACGATTTAGGTGTAATGCGTCAATCTTTATTGTTTAGTGGTTTAGAGTCTGTTTCTTACAATTTAAATAGAAAAAATAACTCACTAAAATTTTATGAGTTTGGTAAATCTTATCATAAATATAATGATAAATATCAAGAAGACAAGCATTTAACACTTTTTGTTACAGGAAATAGAACAAAAGATTCTTGGAATACAGTTTCAAAAACTTCTGATTTCTTTTATCTGAAAGGAATTATAACTGCCATTTTAAGCAGATTAGGTATTGAGAATTTAAAAAATTCACCAACTAAAAATGATATTTTTTCAGAAGGATTAAACTTGAGTTTAGGAAAAATTAAATTGGTGGAATTTGGAGTGATTAAAAACGGTATTTTAAAAGAATTCGGAATTAAACAAGCTGTTGTATTTGCTGATTTTAATTGGGCAAGTATTTTAAAATTATCTGGAAATCAAAAAATTAAAGTATCTGATTTATCAAAATTTCCATCAGTAAAAAGAGATTTAGCCTTGTTGTTAGATAGTAAAACTGAATTTAAAGACATTTATAATTTAGCATTTCAATCTGAAAGAAGTTTACTGAAAGAAGTAGATTTGTTCGATGTTTATGAAGGTGAGAATTTACCAGAAGGTAAAAAATCGTATGCTATAAGTTTTTTATTACAAGATGAAACTAAAACTTTGGCAGACAATCAAATTGATAAAATAATGCAAAATTTACAGCAAACTTTTGAAAAGAATTTAGATGCTGTTTTAAGATAATTTCAAAGCTCCTTTTTGGAGCTTTTTTTATAATTATAAAGTCTTCTCGAGTGCAGTCGAGAAGTTTAAAGTAAAGATTTAATTTTAGGTTTCGACTGCGCTCAACCTGACAGATAAATTATGTATAAACTAATAATAAGACCCATATTTTTTCTTTTCGATCCAGAGAAAATACATTATTTCACTTTTTCACTCATTCGTTTTTTATCAAAAATTCCTTTTATTCCCGGTCTTTTTAGAAGTATTTATCAAATTAATGATAAAAAGTTAGAACGCACTTTGTTTGGAATCACTTTTAAAAATCCTGTGGGTTTAGCTGCTGGTTTCGATAAAAATGCAGTTTTGTACAACGAACTTGCCAACTTTGGTTTTGGTTTTATAGAAATTGGTACAGTAACGCCTAAAGGCCAAGTTGGAAATCCGAAGAAAAGATTGTTTCGTTTAAAAGATGATAAAGGAATTATAAATAGAATGGGCTTTAATAACGAAGGTTTAGAAGCCGCAATTCAACAGTTAAAAAAAAATAAATACAAAGTAGTTATTGGCGGAAATATTGGAAAGAATACGCAAACTTTGCCAGAAAATTATACATCAGATTATTTAGAGTGTTTCGAAGGCTTGCATCCTTTTGTAGATTATTTTGTACTAAATGTAAGTTGCCCAAATGTAGGCAGTCATGCAAAATTAAATGATAAAGATTATTTGATTGAATTAATTACAGCTTGCCAAAAACTAAATAAAAGCAAAGAAAAACAAAAACCAATCTTATTAAAAATTGCTCCAGATTTAAACAATCAACAATTGGATGAAATTATAGAATTGGTTGCAGAAACAAATATTGATGGAGTTATAGCCTCAAATACGTCTACAACTAGAGATAATTTAAAAGTTTCTAAAGAACGTTTGGAAGAGATTGGAAATGGTGGAGTAAGTGGTAAACCCATTAAAAATCAAAGTACAAAGGTTATTAAATATTTAGCAGATAATTCTAACAAATCGTTTCCTATAATTGGAGTGGGAGGTATTCATTCAGAAAAAGATGCTCTAGAAAAAATTGACGCTGGTGCAGACTTGGTTCAGATTTATACTGGTTTTATTTACGAAGGACCAAGTTTGGTGAAAAGCATTAATAAAGCCATTTTAAAGAATTCATAATTAGTTATATTTTACTTTTATTCACAATTTTTATTGATGATAGAAACTCTTTTATCTTTTATTTTCGCCACTTCTGTCTTAGCAATTTCTCCTGGACCAGATAATATTTTTGTATTAACACAGAGTATTGTAAATGGCAAAAAATATGGATTAGCTGCTGTTTACGGTTTAATTTCTGGATGTATTATTCACACCACTTTATTAGCATTCGGTATTTCTGCGATTATTAAACAATCAGAAAATTTATATTTTATGATCAAATTGTTTGGTGCAGTATACCTTTTGTTTTTAGCGTTTAAAGTTTTTAAAGCAGATGCAAAAATTTCTTTTTCTGATGAAAATGTGGTGAAGAAAAGTACTTCACAACTATATAAGCAAGGTTTTATTATGAATGTTTTAAATCCTAAAGTAACTATTTTCTTTCTTGCTTTTTTTCCTGGATTTTTATTTTCTGATTCACTTTCTACCATCCTTCAATTTTATGTTCTTGGATTTTTTTTTATGCTGGTTTCTTTAATTATATTTTCTATAATTGCAATTTTAGCGGGTAAGATTTCAGAAAAAATAAAAGAAAACAGAAATATTGGGATCTATTTAAAATGGGCTCAAATAATAATTTTTATAGCAATTGCAGGATATATTTTAAAGCCATAAAAAAACCGAACAAAAATTAATTTGTTCGGTTTTAAATTTTGAAAAACATTCAATTATTTTCCTGTTTCTTCTTTTTTAACTTCAGCTTTATCAGCTATAATTCTAGTTTCTTTATTTGCAACTTCCCAAGCTGTATAAAATACCAAACGTGTTCTGTTTTCTAACAACTCATAATTAATTTTGTCAGGTGTATCTGTTGGTCTGTGGTAATCTGCATGTGTACCATTAAAGTAAAAAATAATTGGCACATTATTTTTTACAAAATTATAATGGTCTGATCTGTAGTAAAATCTGTTTGGATCATTTTCATCATTGTATTTATAGTCCAAATTAATGTTCATGTATTTTTTGTTCATAGCTTCAGAAATCTCATGAAGTTCTGTACTCAATTTATCAGATCCAATTAAATAAACATAATTAGGGTCATCTTTGTGTCTGTCATCAATTCTACCAATCATATCAATATTTAAATCACAAACTGTATTCGCTAATGGAAATAAAGGCTCTTCATCTGTATAATATTTAGAACCTAATAATCCTTTTTCTTCTCCAGTTACGTGTAAAAATAAAACAGAGCGCTTTGGACCTTTTCCTGCTTTAGAAGCCATTTTAAAAGCTTCTGCAATTTCTAAAAGTGCTACAGTTCCAGAACCATCATCATCTGCACCATTGTAAATTTCTCCGTTTTTAATTCCTTCATGATCTAAATGCGCAGAAATAACAATAATTTCATCTGGTTTTTCAGTTCCTTTTATGAAAGCAACCACATTTTCTGAAGATTTTAAATTTCCACGACGTGAATTTTTATTTAACCATTCTGCAGAAATGTCTTGGAAATAATCATCACCTCCAATTGGAGAAACGATTCCTTGACTTACATAAAAATTCTTTAAATATTCAACCGCTTTTTTCTGACCAGGTTCACCAGTATTTCTACCTTCAAATTCATCAGAAGCATACGTAAATAAATGTTTTCCTAAATCTTTAGCTGTAATTGTTGCAGCATATTTTGCTGCCTGATCTACATTTGCATCTTCTTTGGATGCGTCTTTGCTTGAGCTACAAGCCATAAAAGCTAGTGCACTAGCAACATAAAGTATATTTTTCATTGAATAAAAAAGTATTAATTTAATAAGTTTAGCAATCAAAAGTAACAAAAAGTTACAGACTTTTCAAAATTACTTCTTGTTAATGATGAACTGTTTTAAATTTCTGTTAAAACTTACAATTTCTTTAGGAAATAAATAATCAAAAGCACCAATTTCAACTAATTTTAATGGGCTTCCAGTATGTATTTTTTCATCTGTAAAAAGTATAATTTCATCAGCAAATTGAATAGATAAATTTACTTCATGAGAAGATAAAATAATGGTTTTAGAAGTTTCATTTACCAATTTTTTAAGCAAAGAAAATATTTTGATAGTGTGATGCAAATCTAAATGCGCAGTTGGTTCATCTAAAATAATTAGGTCTGTATCTTGTGCCAAAGCTCTTGCAATTAAAACGCGTTGTAATTGCCCATCACTCAATTCATAAAAAAACTTTTCTTTTAAATGATTGATTTCTGTTTGTTCAATTGCCCAATTTATTTTATTTAAATCTTTTTCTGAAAGCGTGTCAATCCAATTTGTATAAGGTTGTCTTCCAAGCGCAACTAGTTCAAAAACAGTAATTTGACTTTCGGGTAATCTTTCAGTTAAAACCAAACTCAAAGCAGTAGAAAGCTCTTTATTTGAAATTTCATTTATATTTTTTTGATTGATAAAAACAGTACCAATTAACGGTTTTTGAACTTTAGAAATGGTTCTTAATAAAGTTGATTTTCCTATACCATTTTTACCTAAAACAGTTACTAATTTTCCTTTTTCTATGGATAACTGAATCTTTGAAGCCACAATATTTTGCGCTTTTTTACTTTGATAACCTATGGATAGATTTTCAGTTTTTAAGACGATATTTTTATTATCTAGTTTCAAAGGTTTAAAGTTTCAAATTTTCAAGGTTTTTAAATTTCAATTTATGTAACGAATGTTAGACTCATCTTTTCGAAGCCTAAACAAATATTTTCTTTTTTCGAATGAGCAACCAAATCACAACAGGCGCTCCAAATAAAGAAGTAATTGCATTAATTGGAAGTGTAAATTCGCTGGTTGGTAATTGTGCAATTACATCGCAAATTAATAAAATAATAGCACCAAAAATAGCTACAGCAGGAATTAATATTTTATGATTCGAGGTTGTAAAAAACATTCGTGCAATATGAGGTACAGCCAAACCAACAAAGGCAATTGGGCCCGAAAAAGCAGTAATAACACCTGTTAAAAGACTGGTAATTAATAAAATAATGATTCTGTTTTTTTTAATATTAATTCCTAAACTTTTGGCGTAATTTTCACCTAGTAAAAAACTATTTAAAGGTTTTATAACAGAAATACTTCCTATAATTCCAATGCAATAAATAAGGGAAAATACAAAAATTTCATTCCAAGATAAGTTACCTAAACTTCCAAAACTCCAAAATAAATATTGCTGAATTTGGGCAGCCTCCGAAAAATAGGCCAAAACACTAATAATTGCAGAGGTTAAACTACCAAACATTAATCCAATAATTAAAATGGACATGGTGTTTCTTACTTTGTTCGCTGCAATAATTACTGCAGATAAAACTAAAAAAGCACCTAAACTTGCAGCAATTGGCAAAGACCAATTTGATATTGATGACGTTGTTAAAAATCCTCCTAAATACGACGAACCTAAAATTAGCAATGCAACACCCAAGCTCGCACCAGAAGAAATACCCAAAACAAAAGGACCAGCTAACGGATTTCGAAACAAAGTTTGCATTAATAAACCACAAATAGATAAACCAGAACCCACTAAAATAGCAGTAATTGCTTTTGGTAACCTAAAATTAAGGAGGATGGGTTCCCAACTTTCTTTGGCAGGAATGCCGCCAATTAAAGTATAAAAAATATCTTTAAAAGGAATAGAAACAGAACCTAAACTAATATTTACAAAGAACAAAATAACCAGTAAAACTGATAAGAGAATAAAGTGTTTTGTGTATGATTTATTGTCCATTCTGTCATTTCTACGTGGGCAGGAATCTATTTATTTAATTTCTTATTTTTTATGGATTCCTGTTTTCACAAGAATAAAAAATCTATTTATAATCGTTTAAAAAATCAATCAATTTTTGTATTGCAATTCCTCTATGAGAAATTTTATTCTTGGCTTCAGAATCCATTTCTGCAAAAGATAAATCAAATCCTTTAGGCTTAAAAATTGGGTCGTAACCAAAACCTTTTTCACCTTGTTTAGATTTTAAAATTTCCCCTTTACAAATCCCTTCAAATAGAAACTTTTTATCATTTATATTTAGAGCAACAGCAGTTCTAAATTGTGCTTTTCTATTTTTTTTATTTTGCAGTTCAGCTAATAATTTTTGCATGTTATTTTCAGCATTCGAGGGTTCTCCAGCAAAACGTGCTGAATAAACTCCTGGTTTTCCGTCCAAACTTTCAACCTCTAAACCAGTATCATCAGCAAAACAATTATAACCAAATTTTTGAGTGATGTAATCTGCCTTTAATTTTGCATTTCCTTCCAAAGTTGTTTCTGTTTCATCAATTTCATCAAAACAATTTATATCTTTTAGACTCATTAATTCTATTGAGTTTGGTAGCATTTCTTGCACTTCTTTAAGTTTGTTTAAATTGTTAGTTGCAAAAACCAGTTTCATATTATAGCGTTCAAATTTTAAAGTTCAAAGTTACAAAAGTTAGAGGCGAATTTTACAAATTCCGCAAATCATAAATATTATTTACCACAAAGTATAGAACGCTTTCCATTTTGTAAGATTGGGATGGGCTTCTTTTATTCATGATGATAAGGCTCATTCTTTAAAATAGTAAAGCCTCTGTACAATTGTTCGACAATAAAAAGACGAATCATTTGGTGCGAAAATGTCATTTTAGAAAGTGAAATTTTTCCTGTGGCTTTTTGATAAACGGCTTCAGAAAAGCCATAAGGTCCTCCAATTACTAGCACTAATTGTTTAATACCAGCATTCATTTTTTTTTGCAAATATTTAGAAAATTCTAAAGAAGTGTGCTGTTTTCCTTTATCATCTAACAAAATTAAAACATCTGTGTTTTGCAGTTTTTCTAAAATGAGTTCACCTTCTTTTTCTTTTTGCTGAATTTCGCTTAAATTCTTAACATTTTTAATATCATTAATTATTTCTAATTCAAACTTTATATAATGTTTTAAACGATTTTGATATTCATCAATTAACTGAATTAAATGTTTGTTATCAGTTTTTCCGATTGCTAATAGTTTAATTTTCATTTGAAAGCTGTCATTTCGAGTGATTTTCGATTTTATGAGAAAATTGTATCGAGAAATCTCTAATTTATTTTTGGATAACAAATTTATCAGTTTTAAAACATAAAAGGTAAAGAACTTTCATAAAGTTGAAAATCATTGTTATTTTTACATCAGAATAATAATTTATGATTACTGAAGAACAATTTAAATACGAATTAGAACTTATAATTAAAAATGCGATTAGAGAAGATGTTGGAGATGGAGACCATACTTCACTTTCTTGCATTCCTGCGAATGCTAAAGGAAAAGCAAAATTACTAGTAAAAGATGATGGAATTATTGCTGGTGTTGAGTTTGCAAAACAAGTTTTTAACTATGTTGATAAAGATTTAAAAGTAGAAACTTTTATAAAGGATGGTTCAACAGTAAAATTTGGTGATATTGTTTTTCATGTTTCAGGCAAATCGCAATCTATTTTAATGGCAGAACGTTTGGTATTAAATGCGATGCAAAGAATGTCTGCAATTGCTACAAAAACTGCTTTTTTTGCTGATTTATTAAAAGGCACAAAAACCAAAGTTTTAGACACCAGAAAAACAACTCCTGGAATTAGAGCTTTAGAAAAATGGGCTGTAAAAATTGGAGGTGGAGAAAACCACAGATTTGCTTTGTATGACATGGTAATGATTAAAGACAATCACATAGATTTTGCAGGCGGAATTACAGCAGCCATTACAAAAACAAAAAAGTATTTAGCAGAAAAAAATCTTGATATTAAGATAATTGTGGAGGCTAGAAGTTTAGAGGAAATAAAAGAAATTCTCTCAAATTCAGGTGTTTACAGAATTTTGATTGATAATTTTAATTACGAAGACACCAGAAAAGCGGTTGAATTAATTGGCAACAAATGTTTAACAGAATCTTCTGGAGGAATTAACGAAAAAACCATTAGAAAATATGCAGAATGTGGAGTTGATTTTATTTCATCTGGGGCTTTAACGCACTCGGTTTATAATATGGATTTAAGTTTAAAAGCTCTCTAGAGTTACAAAGCTTCAAAGTTGAAAAGTGCCATAGTACATAGATTAATAAAAAAGAAAAACTTTGCAACTTTGAAACTAATTTTAACTTTGCAACTCGTAAAAAACGAAAAAAATGAAAACGTTTAGAGATTTGTTAGTTTGGCAAAAATCAATGAGTTTTGTAACTGAAATATATAATGAATCTAAATCGTTTCCTAAAGAAGAAATGTTTGGTTTAACTTCGTAAATAAGAAGAAGTGCAATTTCGGTTCCTAGCAATATTTCTGAAGGTTATGGAAGAGAAGGTCATAAAGAATATCTTCGTTTTTTAAATATTGCTATATCATCACTTTTTGAATTACAAACACAATTAGAAATTGCCTTTAATTTAAAATATATCAATAAAGAAAATTTTGAAAATCTATATGAATTGTCAAGAGAAATTGAAAGAATGTTAGCTAGTTTTATAAGAAGTATAAAATCAACAATAAAATAACAATAAGACTTTGAGCCTTTGTAACTTTCAAACTTTGTAACTTTAATTAAATGTCAAAAGAATTAGAAGAGGAACTTCAAAAAATACCGATTGTAAATTTATTAGTAAAATTTGGTAAAAAAATTAAAATACCAGGTTTGCAAGGAATGTCTTTATACGATGTTTTAGAAATGTATACCATAGGCATTTTAAAAGGTGCTTTAACCACCAGAGCAGGAGGAATTGCGTTTAGTTTTTTTATGGCTGTTTTCCCTTTTTTATTATTTATCTTAACATTAATTCCATATATACCTATAGATGGTTTTCAAGAAGGTTTGTTCTCATTTATTAAAGACGTTTTGCCACCTCAAACATTCGATGCTGTAAATACAGTAATTAAAGATATTGTAAACAACCAATATGGAGGTTTGTTATCATTTGGTTTTTTACTTTCTATTTTTTTAATGACCAATGGAATCAATGCTATTTTTGGAGGTTTCGAAAATTCATATCACGTAGTAGAATTGCGCAATGGTTTTAAAACCTATATCGTGTCTTTAGGGGTTTCTTTGTTAACGTCTTTTTTCTTAATTGTTACGATTACTCTGGTAATTATATATCAAGTGGCACTTACAAAAATTGATGAAAGAGGCTGGTTTAATACCAACGATTTAAACTTGTTTTATTATGGAAGATTTTTTCTTTTTTTAGTGATGATTTTCACCATTGTTTCATTACTATTTAGATATGGAACCAAGCAAGGCAAAGAAATAAAATTCTTTTCACCAGGTGCTATTTTAACCACTTTTCTCTCATTATGCACCTTTTATTTGTTTGGTATTTATGTGGTTAAATTTGCACAATACAACCAATTGTATGGTTCTATTGGTACATTGCTAATTTTAATGCTTTTTGTATGGTTAAATGCCATTATTTTGTTGTTAGGTTTTGAATTAAATGCTTCTTTGTATTCTTTGCGAAGACGAAATAAAACCTTTAGAACATCTAAAAAAGTATAAGTTTTTCACGATATTTGCACGCGCAATTTATATTTGCGAGTGTTGAATTTTAAGTTTTAAGTTCAAAGTGGAAACACTAAAAACCAAAAACTAAAAACCAAAAACTATTTTTAATGAAACCAAGCATCCCAAAAGGAACAAGAGATTTTTCGCCCACAGAAGTTGCCAATCGCACATATATCATAAACACGATTAAAACAGCTTTTGAAACTTTCGGATTTCAACCTATAGAAACTCCAAGTTTTGAAAACTCAGATACTTTAATGGGAAAATATGGTGAGGAAGGAGATCGATTAATTTTTAAGATTTTGAATTCTGGGGATTTTTTATCGAAAGCTGATGAAAAACTCTTGCAGGAAAAAGATAGTAATAAAGTTACTAATCAAATCTCTGAAAAAGCTTTACGATACGACCTTACAGTTCCTTTTGCAAGATATGTTGTGCAACATCAAAATGAAATAACCTTTCCTTTTAAACGCTATCAAATTCAACCAGTTTGGAGAGCAGACAGACCACAAAAAGGACGTTTTAGAGAGTTTTTTCAATGTGATGCAGACGTTGTTGGAAGCCAATCTTTATGGCAAGAAGTAGAGTTTGTAAAGCTATATGATACTGTTTTTACAAGCTTAGGTTTAACAGGCACAACCATCAAAATAAACAACAGAAAAATACTTTCTGGAATTGCAGAAGTTATTGGTGCACAAGACAAACTCATCGATTTTACAGTAGCTTTAGATAAGTTAGATAAAATTGGGAAAGAGAAAGTAGAAGCAGAAATGCTGGAAAAAGGAATTACTAAAGATGCCATTCAAAAAGTACAACCATTATTCACTTTTACAGGTTCTAATTTAAACAAATTAGACGCTTTGCAAAACATGCTGCAAGCATCAGAAGAAGGTTTGCAAGGTGTGCAAGAATTGCGTTTTGTAATTGAATCTATTCGTGCATTAGGTTTGCAAACTGCTGATTTAGAAATAGATGTAACTTTAGCAAGAGGTTTAAATTATTATACAGGAGCCATTTTTGAAGTATCTGCACCAAAAGGTGTAAACATGGGTTCTATTGGTGGTGGTGGAAGATATGATGATTTAACAGGAATCTTTGGAATGAAAGATGTTTCTGGAGTTGGAATATCTTTTGGCTTAGACAGAATTTATTTGGTTTTAGAAGAATTAGGTTTGTTCAAAACTGTCGATTTGCCAAAACCAAAAGTTTTATTTGTAAATTTTGGTGATGCAGAAGCCTTGTATTGTATGAAAGCAATTGATAAATTAAGAGCTAATAATATAAAATCTGAAATTTATCCTGATGCTGCAAAAATGAAAAAACAGATGATGTATGCAGATAAAAGAGACATTAAATATGTAGTAATTGTAGGTTCTGACGAAATAAAAAAAGAAGAATTCACCTTAAAAAACATGATTTCTGGAGAACAAACGAATTGTTCTTTTTCAGAGTTAGTTTCTCAACTAAAATAGTTGAAGCAGGTTTCTTATTAAGAATGATTATACTATAGGCATTATTGATAATAAAATTAAAATACTACGTTGTAAAAACTTAAATTTGCACTCTAATTAGTTTGAAATGTTTGAATTGAACAGCAAAATGAATGACGAAAGAATAGAAGAAATTGGCGAAAACCATGTAGGAACTTCAGCAAAAACTCCTTTAAGAGCAGATGCTTTTGCTATTTCTGATGAAGAAAAAATAAATAGAATCCAAGAAAGTGTGAAAGATATTTTAAACACTTTAGGCATGGATTTAACAGACGACAGCTTAAAAGGCACTCCAAAAAGAGTTGCCAAAGCTTTTGTAAATGAACTGTTTATGGGTTTAAACCCTAAAAATATGCCAAAGCCATCTACATTTGAAAATAATTACAATTATGGTGAAATGTTGGTGGAAAAGAATATTGTTGTGTATTCTACTTGCGAACATCATTTATTACCAATAATTGGTAGAGCTCATGTTGCTTATATTTCTGATGGAAGAGTAATTGGTTTATCTAAAATGAATAGAATTGTAGAATATTTTGCTAAAAGACCACAAGTTCAAGAACGATTAACCATGCAAGTGGTGCAAGCGATGCAGGAAGCTTTAGGTACGCAAAACGTTGCTTGTGTAATTGATGCGAAACATTTATGTGTAAATTCTAGAGGAATAAAAGACATAGAAAGTTCTACGGTTACTGCTGAATTTGGAGGTAAATTCAAAGAAAAAGATACCAAAAGAGAGTTTTTAGATTATCTAAAAATGGATACAGATTTCGATTAAAATCGTCAAAATAGTATATTATTCAAGAATCCGTTTCGAAATTTTCGAAACGGCTTTTTTCTTTATATAAATTTAGATTTTATTAGGCTGTCAGTTCGAGTAAATTTCTTTTTTCAAGAAATTTGTATCGAGAACTTATTAAGATAAACTTATCATTCTATTTTTCATTCTTAAAAAAATATTTCGATTGATAATATTTAAAATAAATTAAAAAATTTTTGCGACACTTCTCAAATTTTCACGTTCTTATAGTGTAAACAAAATTAACCAGCCTATTTTTTGAATACAACACGGCTCATACAAAAATGCAAAGAGAATAATTATACAGCTCAAATAGAGGTATATAATGCCTATAAAAATATGATGTTTGGATCTGCAGTAAGAATTTTAAAAAGTAGGGAAGAAGCAGAAGATGTTGTGCAAGATTGTTTTATAAAGGGGTTTCAAAAAATACATCAATTGCAAGATGATGCAAATTTAGGAGCTTGGTTAAAAAGAATAGTGGTTAACAAATCTTTGGATATTATTAGAGACAAAAAAAAGATAGTTTGGGTGGAAGAAACTTTGATTTTAGAAACTCAAAGTGAAGATGAAAATGATGAAATTGAAAATGATATTTCTATTGATTTTGTTAAAGAATGTATCAATAATTTGAAAGAAAAATACAGCATTATTTTAAATCTCTATTTAATTGAAGATTACAATCATAGAGAAATAGGGGAGTTATTAAACATCAAAGAAAGCACTGTAAGAAACCAATATAAAAGAGGAAAAGACCAACTTTTATTGATGATAAAAAAATAAAAACAATATGAAATTAAAAGAGTATATCAAAGAAAACAAGACAGCTTTTAATGATGATATAATGTCTAAAAATGCAGATTTATCTTTTGAAAAATTATTAGCAAAAGAGTTTCATCAATCTAAAAAACATAAAGTTATTTATTTAAAATATGTTTCTGTAGCTGCTTGTATTGCTATCTTGCTTTCTGTAGGATATTGGTTCTTAAATCAAAACGAAGTTTCAGCAGAACAACAAGAATTGATGGCAAATTTGCAAGACGAATCTGCAGGAAAACGACTGGAAGCTGTTTATCAATTTAACGATGAATTCAAAAAAGAAGACGATCAAATTATTACAAGACTCATAGAAATTATTCATAAAGATGAAAATGCCAATGTAAAAATTGCAACGATTGATGCTTTATTACAATTTCCACAAAATGAAAAAATTAGAAAGAATTTAATAAGAGCTTTGGAAAAAGAAGACAAGCCTTTGGTACAAATAAAATTAATAAAAGCATTAAGTTTTTTAAGGGAAAATCGCGCGAAAAAATCTTTAGAAAACATAATAAAAGATGAACAAACCTTTCCAATAGTTAAAAGTAATGCAACTTTAGCTATGTTAGAAATTAAAAAATAAACACATGAAAACACTTAAATTTATAATAGTAATTGCAATATTTCTTGGTTTTTTAAATACAAATGCACAAGAGAAAAAAATAAAATTCAATAAGGGAACTTTAAAAATATGCTCTTCGAAAAACTTTCAAATTCAAGGTTATGATGGAGATGAAGTAATTATTAAAAGTATGCATGAAAAAACATCTATTTCTGCTTATTCTTTTGATAGTAAAAATAATATAAATGGCTTTGCTTATGGAGGAAATAAAAAAAGGATAGCAGCTGTTGAAAAAAGAAATGAGAAAACAAAAGATTCTACTAAAAAAGGTAAATGGGAAGTCCAATTTGGTGTAAATGAGATTGCATATATTGATGATAAAAAAACTAATTTAAAGAATAAAGGAAAGGTGTTTTTTATTAATAATGATGATGACAAAAAAAAGGGATTAAAAAAACTAGGAAAAAACAATGAAAACTCAGATTTTGGTATTTATTTTACCATTGAAGAAAAAGATGGAGAACTTATTTTTAAAGATAAAACTGAAGGACAATTAGTAATGATTAGTAATGAAAGGTATGAAATTAAAATACCAAATAGTATCAAACTAAATTGGCAAACTAATAGCTGTAACAATAAGTCAGAAGCTAAAAATCAGTATGTTTTTTACAATTCACAAGGTTCGAGTTTATCTAATTTCGATGGAGAAGTATCCATATCATCAACCTTAAATAACACAAAACTTAAAGACGTTACAGGCCCAGTTTCTATAAACACTCTTGGTGGTAATGTAACGATTGAGTTTGATAAAAAAACACCAAAATTCTTATACTCAATTTACAGTAATAATGGTTTTATAGATATTACCATACCAGAAACTTCGGATGTAAATATAGATGCTATAGCAAGTGATATTTTTAGCGACATCAATTTTAAAGTTGATGAAGAAAAGGAGCAGAATAACTTGCAACAAATGAAGTTAAAGTTAAAATCTGGCAAAGTAAAAATGAAATTAAATGCCAATTTAGGCAACATCTATTTAAGAAAGAAATAGAAATGAGTTTAGTTAAAATAGCAATCCGTTTAGAAATTTTCTAAACGGATTTTTTATTGCAATCTAATAAGAAAACGACACTTAATTAAATTAGTAACCTTTGTATAGTTTTTGTAGGGTGAAAATTAGGAATAGTAACTATTAAATTCTTTAAATTTACAAAAACAATAATTAAATGTTAAAACAAGTAATTCAATATACCTTTTTTTTAATAGGTTTTTCAATTTTTTCACAAACCACTCAGGTTGGTAATGGAAGTTATACCAATACTTTTCCTGGAACAGATTCAGCAGGAAGAAATGGTTTCCCATCAGGTGCACCGCAATTAAGTGGCAATGCTCTGGGCAAACCTGTACCCACTAATGATTGGTGGTCTAAGCTAGTAAAAGAGAATCATGCAGATAATTTATTCAATTATCCAATGACCATGAAAACCACCAATACAGGTTTAATTGTTACGTATATTCCTTGGGGAGTTATTGGCGATTCAGCCCCAATTGAAGTAGGTTTATCAGGTTTAAATACAGATAAAACTACAGTTTCAGATTACTCAGATTGGACAGTTACCATGAATTGGAAAGATGCTGATAACGAGTTAAAAGTAACTTCAGGAATTGGCATGCCATTTTTGTATTATGAAAAAGATGCAGACGATGTTGTGGTGATAAAAGTAAATTCTGGCACCACAACAATCAATAACGAGGTTTTAATTGTAGAAAATGCTTCAAATGGTCAAGACTTTGTTTTTTATGCACCATTAGGAAGTATTTGGAATCAATCAGGAAATACTTTTACATCTACTTTAAATGGTAAAACATATTGGTCTATGGCAATGTTGCCTCAAAACACAAGTAATGTAATTGCTGTAGCTCAAGATTTAAAACAATATGCTTATGTTTTTCCAATAAATACAACTACATCCTGGAATTATAACGAAAGTAACTCGAAAGTAACAACCACTTTCTCAGTAACTACAAATATAAAAGAAGGCTCAAATTCTAATATGTTATTGGGTTTATTACCACATCAATGGTACAATACAAGTTCTAGTTCTCCAGTGCCAAGTTCATATACATATGGTTCTGTTAGAGGACAATTAAAAATGTTAGCTGGCAACAGTTTTACAGTAGAAAATACATTTAAAGGAATTTTACCAACAATACCTTATTTGGCAAATTACAGCACAGGTTTTAGTCCTTCTGATTTAGATGCTAAAATTTCTCAAATAGAAAATGATGGTTTAGCAACATGGACAGATTCTTACAACGAAGGTCAAGTAATGAATCGTTTAATACAAACTGCTAGAATCGCAGATCAAACAGGCAATATTGCAGCAAGAAATAAAATGATTGCAACTGTTAAAGAACGTTTAGAAGATTGGTTAACGTATGAGTCTGGAGAAAAGGCATTTTTGTTTTACTACAATTCTACTTGGTCAGCAATGTTAGGCTATCCTTCAGGTCATGGACAAGATACAAACCTTAATGATCATCATTTTCACTGGGGTTATTTTATACATGCTGCTGCTTTTATGGAACAGTTTGAACCTGGTTGGGTTTCTCAATGGGGTCCAATGATTAATACTTTAATTAGTGATGCAGCTTCTTCTGATAGAAATGACACAAAATTCCCGTTTTTAAGAAATTTTAGTCCTTATGCAGGTCATAGTTGGGCAAATGGTTTTGCTACTTTTCCTCAAGGAAATGACCAAGAATCAACATCAGAAAGCATGCAATTTGCCTCTTCTTTAATTCATTGGGGAACTATTACAGAAAATAATGCCATTCGAGATTTAGGAATTTATATCTACACAACAGAACAAACTGCTGTAGAAGAGTACTGGTTTGATGTATATGAACGTAATTTTCCGAGCAATCAACAATACAGTTTGGTTTCACGTGTTTGGGGAAATTCTTCTGATAATGGTACTTTTTGGACAGCAGATATTGCAGCTTCTTATGGTATAGAAATGTATCCAATTCATGGAGGTTCTTTTTATTTAGGACACAACCAAGCATATGCACAAAAACTTTGGACAGAAATTTCACAAAATACAGGTGTTTTAAGTAAAGAAGATAATGATAATTTATGGCACGATACCTATTGGAAATATTTATCAATGTCTAACCCTCAAGCAGCTGTAGATTTATACAATGCATATCCAGAAAGAAATTTAAAGTTTGGTATTTCTGATGCACAAACCTATCATTGGTTGCATTCTGTAAATGCCTTAGGTGTTGTAGATGCAACAATTACAGCAAACTACCCAATAGCAGGTGTTTTTAAGCAAAATGGAGAAACAACTTATGTGGCTCATAATTATTCTGATGCTCAAATTGTGGTTTCTTTTTCTGATGGATACCAATTAACTGTGCCTGCAAATCAGATGAAAACAAGTAGAGATGTGGATGTAAGTGGTGTTTTAACTTCAGATTTCATTCAGGCTTTTCCTAATGGAAGTGTAAATTTATCAGCAAATATTACAGGAAGTGGCGTTACAAAAGTTGAGTTTTTTGATGGAACAATTTCCATAGGCGAAGATACAACAGCACCTTACGAGTTTAAAGCAGATAATTTAATATTAGGTGTGCATGGTTTTTATGCTAAAGTATTTGTGAATAATGAGTTTAATGTTACCAATATTGTAAAAGTTCAAGTGGGAGAGCAAGTACCTTATTTAGGAACTCCAACTGTTATTCCTGGTGTTTTAGAAGCTGGTTTTTATGATAAATTTGAAGGAGGAAAAGGACAAAATATTTCTTATGTAGATACTTCTATAGGCAATAATGGCGATTTTAGAACCGATGAAAATATTGATGCAATCTCTGTAAATGGAGAAGGAGCAACTGTAGGTTGGAATTCAGCTGGAGAATGGATGGAATATACGATTGATGTTCAAACAGCAGGTAATTATAATTTAAGTTATAGATATGCTTCTGGAAATTCTGCAGGTGGTGGACCTTTTTATTTCGAAGTGGAGGGCAAAAAAGTAAGCCCAGATATTTATGTGCCTTATTCTTCAGATTGGGATGTTTGGAGAACAGAAAATGTTTCGAATATAGAATTAAGAAAAGGTGAAAATATACTGCGTTTATTTATTGTGAGTGGTGAGTTTAATTTTGGTAAAATGACTTTTTCTTACAGCAGTCCTTTATCTTATGTTCCACCAGTTGCAAATGCAGGAGCAAATGTTTCTGTAATTACACCAAATACAACTGCGAATTTAGACGGTTCTGCAAGTAATGATCCTGAAGGACAAAATATTACATATTCTTGGGAACAAATATATGGGCCAACAATTATTGTTTTTAATGATAAAACAATTGCCTCTCCAAATATATCTAATTTGGTAGAAGGTGTTTATAAATGTAAATTAACTGTAAGTGATGGCACTTATGAAGCTTCAGACGAAGTTTTAGTTTTGGTTTCAAGTTCTGGGAATATTAAACCAACCATTTCAATTACATCTCCAAGTAATAATGCCTCTTTTAAAGAAGGTGCAGACATTACAATTTCTACAACCGCCAATGATTTGGATGGTACTGTTACATTGGTAGAATTTTTTGATGGAGCCACAAAATTAGGAGAAGACAATTCAGCCCCATTTAGTTTTGTTTGGTCAGGAGCCAGTCTTGGGTCGCATCAAATAACAGCCATTGCAGCAGATAATTTAGCTGCAAAAACAACATCAGAAGTAATTACAATTTCTGTAGTAGAAGAGAAAAAATGTTCAGAAACTTCTACAGATGCACAACAAGGAACTTTCTCACAAGGTTACGAAGTTACTTTTGAAACTTTAGGTACAAGCGTAGAAATTACATTTAAACTATTAGATACAAATAAAAGTGGAGTAGTAGCTTATTTATGGAAGCAAACTCCATTTTCGGAAACACAGATGCAAGAAGTGGCAAGCAAAACTTTTTCTAAAACAATAAGTGGTTTTACAATTGGTGAAACTATAAGTTATGCCTGTAAGTTTGCCTTTTCAGGAGGTTTGTCTGCAACAAAATACTTCGATTATGTTGTGGGAAGTAGTTGTACAGGAAGCAGTTCAGATACTACTGCTCCAGAAAACTTTACTGCAAATGTTGGTACAATTGCGTCATCTTCTGTTCAACTTTTATTAAATGCAACAGATGATTCTGGTAAAGTTGTGTACGAAATTACTTATGCGAATACTTCTGTAACTGTTACTGGTGATTCTGGAGTTCAAAAATCGCATGTTATAAATGGTTTAAATCCAGAAACAGCCTATTCTTTTAGCGTTCAAGCTAAAGATCCTTCAAATAATTTGGCTGCTAATAATCCTATAAATTTACAAGCAACAACATTGGCAAACACCAATTCAGAATGTTCTGGTACTTCAAGTGATTCAATTGATGGTACTTTTTCTACAGGATATTCTTACGAGTTTGTAACAAATGGATCTAATGTTACTTTTACTTTTGAGTTGTTAGATGCTGAGAAAACAGGAGTTATTGCTTACTTATGGAGACAAACGCCATTTTCTGAAACTCAAATGAGTTTGGTGTCTGGTAAAAAATTCACAAAAACAGTTAGCGGTTTTACCAATGGACAAACTATAAGTTATGCATGTAAATTCGCTTTTGCTGGGGGGTTAGCAGTTACTAAATATTTAACCTATACAGTAGGGAATAGTTGTGTTTTAAGCACTGAAGATAATATACTCTCAGAATCTTTAAAGTTATACCCAAATCCTGTAAAGAATAGTTTAAATATCGATTCTAAAGTAATCAACTTAACTAAAATAGAAATTTATTCTGTAATTGGTAAAAAGATGAAACAGTTTACATCGAACTTAACTAAAATTAATGTTGAGGATTTATCAAGTGGTTTGTACTTGATAAAAGTTATTTCTGATGAACGAAGTTACACCACGAAATTTATAAAAATGTAGAATTTAAAATCATTCAAACATTAAAAATCCGTTTAGAAATTTTCTAAACGGATTTTTAGTTTTTGGAATATTCATAAAAAAATTACAATCATTGCGAATTTGTTTAAGTTTAGATTGATATGGTTATAATATAGTATAGAATTCGGTTAAAATATTTAATATTTTATTTTTTTTATTTGGAATAAAGTTTGTATTTGAAAATATTTTATTGGTTAACCAGTTTGGAATACCAATATGGTTAACCAATAAAATAAAACAAACTAAAATGAATAATTTCAAAAACAAATTTATTATGAAAAAAATATTACTTCTATTAACGCTCCTTATAGTTGGAGTGACTTTTTCGCAGGTTCCTCAAACGCTCACATTGGGTTCAGGCACAAGTTCCTCAGCAACAAGAGGTCCTTTTCAACGTTCTAGTTCTAGTTCCAGCTCTGTTTTTTCAAGAGCGGTTATGCTTTATTCTGCTGCAGAGTTAAGTGGTTTAACTTCAACTGCGGTTATCTCTCAAATTAATTTTGATTTAGGTTCTTCAAACATTATTACAGCTTCTGGTAATGCTACCATGTTAATCTACATGAAAAATTCAAGTGCTACAGAAGTTCCTGCATTAAATACAACCTGGAATGACGCTATAACTGGAGCTACTTTGGTAGGAACTTATACATTTAACACTACCAATAATTTTCCTGGATCAGAAGGCTTTTTAAGTTTTGTATTAGATAGCGATTTTGATTATACAGGAAATGCTTTAGAAGTTGCTATAGATTGGGATAGTTCTAATTTATTACCTGCAGATCCTTTTCTACCAAATTTATACTTTTCTGGTAATGGTTCTTTGGAGTGGCATTATGATAATACGAGCCATACATCTTTAATATATCAATCAGGAAGTTCATCTGCCCCAAGCGCTCTTACATCTTCTGGTAACAGAAAATCTCAACGAGTAAATACTCAATTTATTTATACAGATCCTAATGCAGAAAATACCTTAACAATTGGCACAGGAACTAGTGCATCAGCAACTAGAGGTCCATTTCAACGTTCTAGTTCTACATCTAATGCTGTATATTCACGTGCAAGTCTAGCTTATACTGCTACAGAATTGACAACCTTAACTTCAAACGCCTTAATTTCTAAAATTGATTTTGATTTAGGTTCTACAAATGTAATAACAGCTTCTGGAGATGCTGTTTTGAGGATATATATGAAAAATTCAAGTATAACAGAGGCTCCAGCAGTAAATACTGAATGGATAAATGTTATTGATGGTGCTACTTTAGTAGGTACTTACACATTTAATACTTCTAATAATTTTCCAGGAGTTGAAGGGTTTTTAAGCTTTGATTTAGATACAAACTTTAATTACACAGGTGGTACTTTAGAAGTTGCTGTAGATTGGGATTGTTCTGCTTTAGTTCCTGCTGATGCTGGACAACCAAATTTGTTATTTTCTGGTGATGGATCATTAAACTGGCATTGGACTGCAACTTCACACGTTTCATTAATTTATCAATCTGGTAGTTCATCTGCACCAAGTACTTTATCATCTTCGAGTAATAGAAAATCTCAACGAGCGAATACTCAATTCGTTTATAAAGTATTAACATCTAGTTCATGGGATGGTAGTACAGATACTGATTGGCACACTGCAGCAAATTGGAGTACAAACAAAATACCAACAGATCTTGTTGCTGTTTCAATTCCAACTGGTTTAACAAACTACCCAATTGCTAATGCTGCTGTTACTACTTTTAGTATAAATATGGCACCAGGAACTTCTTTTATTGCAAATTCTACTGTAACAGGTAATGTAACATATAATAGAACTTTAGATTTTGTTGCTGGTAATGCAAATGGTTGGCACTTAGTAGCTTCTCCAGTTGCTGGTCAAGCTTATAATAATGCTTATGCTACAGCAAATAATTTAGCAACTAGTGGTTCAAAAAGAGGTTTAGCAACTTATAATGATGCCAATGGAGCTGGTTTAAAGTTTACCTATTTAGAAGATGATGATAGTAATGCAGGCACTTTTACATCAGGAATTGGATATTCTGTAAAAAGAGGAAGTACAGGTACAGTTGCATTTACTGGAACTATAAATACTAATGATGTGAATGGTGTTACTGTTTCCACTGCAGGAAATGGTTTTAATTTACTAGGAAGCCCTTACACATCTTATATTAGTAGTCAAACTTTTTTAGATAATAATTCAAATTTAGATCAAACTCAAATTTGGATATGGAAACAAGGTGTTTCAAGTGGTAATTACATTACAATGACAGCGAAAGGGGATAATTTTATTTTAGCTCCAGGTCAAGGATTTTTCGTAAAAGCAACTTCTGGAACTACTGTCAATTTTGCAAAATCTAATCAAGCAGCAAATGCAGATACTTTTCAAAAATCATCAAAAACAGAAGTTCAACTTTTAATGAATGATGGAGAAAATAATCGTTTTGCTAAGTTTTATTTTCTAAATAATGTAACAAATGGTTTTGATGCTGGTTATGAAGGAGAAGTTTTTGGTGGAATAGAAAGCAGTTTCGATTTGTTTTCTCAGTTAGTAGAAGACAATTTAGGTAAGAACTATCAAGTACAATCTTTGCCATTATCTGAAATAGAATCTACAATAACACCTTTAGGTATAAAAGCTATAGCAAACAAAGAAATCACTTTTTCTGTTGAAACTTTAAACTTGCCAGAAGGAATTAATGTTTTTCTTGAAGATAGAGAAAAGAATATTTTTACAAACTTAAAGGAATCTAATTATAAAATTACTTTAGAACAAGCAGCTAGTGGAATTGGTCGTTTTTATCTACACACATCCTCTAAATCTGCTTTAAGTACAGATAATATTGCTTTAGAAAATGTAAGTATCTATAAAACGGATACAAAAACTTTGAGAATAGTTGGTTTACAACAAGGGAAAGCAAATATTAAATTATACAATGTACTTGGAAAACAAGTGATGAATTCTTCCTTTGAATCAAATGGAGTTAAAGATATTTCTTTAACAAATTTAGCCATAGGAGTTTATATTATTCAGTTACAAACTGAAAACGGTAATTTGAATAAAAAAATCATTTTAGAATAATTAACCAAAATTATAAAGACAAAACATCATGAAAAACAATAAAGAAAACATCATAGAACAAGAAATATCTCGTAAAGAAGCTCTTAAAAAGATAGGAAATTACAGTAAATATGCAGCATTAACTGCCTTAGGTACCTATATGATTTTAAGTCCACAAAAAGCGCAAGCTCAAAGCCCAGAAGCTCCAGGATCAGGCTTCTAATTAAATATAAGATGTGACTTGTGATTTATAAAAAATCCGTTTAGAATATTTTCTAAACGGATTTTTTGGTTTTTAAAACTGAATTCGTTTCAGGTTCTCAACATATTATGTATTTCTGAAACAGCTTCAGAATAAGGTTTTTTATTTATTCACCAAAACAAATTCTCCTTTTTCTAATAAAGGTATAGCTTGTTTAAACTTCACTTCTTTCTCCTCACCACTCATCACATTTTTAATAGTAACTTTTTCGTTTCTACCAATTTTAGGTTGTTCTCTTACAATGGTTTCAACAGGTTCTCTTTGCTGTTGTCTAGAGTTTTGTATTGCTTGTTCTGTAGAGTTTTGTACGTCTGCTTTACTCGTATTTAAACGTTCTCTTTTTTGCTGACGAGCCTCAGAAATCTGATTTCTATTCTGTGCAGGCAATTCTCCTTTAAATAAGAAAGATAAAACCTCTTTATTAATTTCATCAACTGTTAATTTGAATAGTTCAAACGCTTCAAATTTGTAGATTAACAAAGGATCTTTTTGCTCATAAGATGCATTTTGTACAGACTGTTTTAGATCATCCATTTTACGCAAATGATCTTTCCAGTTTTCATCAATAATTGCTAAAGTGATGTTTTTTTCAAAGTCAGTAATTAAGCTTTTCCCTTCACTTTCATAAGCCTCTTTTAAATTGGTAACCACTTGCAAGGATTTAATTCCGTCTGTAAAAGGAACTACAATTCCTTCATATCTGTCACCTTCATTTTCATAAACATCTTTAATAACAGGATATGCTAAAACAGCATTTCTTTCAATTTTAGATTTATAATGTTTCGTAACAATATCATAAAGTTCGTCTGCCAACTGTTTTTCTGATTTTTTGTTAAATTCTTCTTCTGTAAAAGGAGAAGTCATCGATGAAAAACGAATCAATTCAAATTCAAAATTCTGAAAATCTTTAACAGCTTTATTTTTATTGACAATAGATTCACAGGTATCATAAATCATATTTGCAATATCAACTTGCAAGCGTTTTCCATCTAAAGCATTGCGTCTTCTTTTGTAAACAAAAGAACGTTGTGCGTTCATAATATCATCATATTCTAACAAACGTTTACGAATACCAAAGTTGTTTTCTTCGACTTTTTTCTGAGCTCTTTCAATAGATTTGGTAATCATAGAATGCTGAATTACTTCCCCTTCTTTTAAACCCATTCTATCCATCATTTTTGCAATTCTGTCAGAACCAAAAAGACGCATTAAATTGTCGTCTAAAGCCACATAAAATTGCGATGAACCAACATCTCCTTGTCTTCCTGCACGTCCTCTTAACTGCCTGTCAACTCGTCTAGAATCGTGTCTTTCTGTACCAATAATTGCCAAACCTCCAGCTTCTTTTACTTCTGGAGAAAGCTTAATATCTGTTCCACGACCAGCCATATTGGTTGCAATGGTTACAACTCCTGGTTTACCAGCTTCTGCAACTACATCTGCTTCACGTTTGTGCAATTTTGCATTTAATATATTATGAGGAATTTTACGCATTTGTAACATTCTACCTAGTAATTCTGAAATTTCTACAGAGGTTGTACCTACTAAAACTGGTCGTTTTTGGTCAACTAGTTTTACAATATCATCAATAACAGCATTGTATTTTTCACGAGCAGTTTTATAAACTAAATCTTCTTTATCATCTCTTTGAATAGGTTTATTTGTCGGTATTTCTACAACATCTAATTTATAAATTTCCCATAATTCACCTGCTTCTGTAATTGCAGTTCCTGTCATTCCAGACAGTTTTCTGTACATTCTAAAATAATTCTGTAAAGTTACAGTTGCAAAAGTTTGAGTAGCATCTTCAATTTTTACATTTTCTTTTGCTTCGATTGCTTGGTGCAAACCATCTGAATAACGACGCCCATCCATAATACGTCCAGTTTGCTCATCAACAATCATTACTTTATTTTCCATTACCACATATTCTACATCTTTTTCAAAAACAGTGTATGCTTTTAAAAGTTGATTCATAGTGTGAATGCGTTCACTTTTAATACTAAAATCTTTATATAATTCTTCTTTTGCTGATGCTTTCTTTGAAGCTTCTAAGTCAGAATTATCAATTTCTCCAATCTTTACGCCTATATCTGGTAATACAAAAAAGTTATCGTTGTTTGTTTTTTCTGATAAATGTGCAATTCCTTTGTCAGTTAAATCAATCTGATTATTTTTTTCTTCTACAACAAACCATAAATCTTCATCTACTTCTGGCATTAGTTTGTTATTATCTTGCATGTAATAATTTTCTGTTTTTTGCAAGATTTGTTTAATCCCTTCTTGAGATAAAAATTTAATTAAGGCTTTGTTTTTAGGCAAACCTCTATAAACTCTTAACAATAAAAAACCACCCTCTTTATCATTTCCATCAGAAATTAATTTTTTTGCTTCAGCTAAAACACCAACTAATTTTTGTTTTTGTAGCGTAACTAAATCTGCTACCAAAGGTTTTAACTCGTTAAATTCGTGTCTGTCTCCTTGAGGAACAGGACCAGAAATAATTAATGGAGTTCTAGCGTCATCAATTAAAACCGAATCTACCTCATCAATAATAGCATAGTTTGGTGCTCTTTGTACTAAATCGTCTTTCGAGCTAGCCATATTATCACGTAAATAATCGAAACCAAATTCGTTATTTGTACCATAAGTAATATCTGCATTGTAGGCTTTTCTTCGAGCATCAGAATTTGGCTGATGATAATCTATACAATCTGTAGAAAGTCCGTGAAACTCAAAAATAGGAGCCATCCAAGCTCTATCACGTTTTGCTAAGTAGTCGTTAACTGTAACTACATGAACGCCATTTCCAGTAAGCGCATTTAAATAAACAGGCAGTGTAGAAACCAATGTTTTTCCTTCACCTGTCATCATTTCTGCAACTTTTCCTTGATGTAAAACAGAACCACCTATTAATTGAACATCATAAGGAATCATATCCCAAGTAACAGGTTTTCCTGCTGCATCCCAAGAATTAGCCCAAAAAGCTTTATCATCCTCCAAAGAAATATGATCGTTTTCTGCAGACAATTCTCTGTCAAAAGGAGTGGCTGTAACTTCAATTTCTTCATTTTCAACAAAACGTTTTGCAGTTTCTTTAATTACAGCAAAAGCTTCTGGCATTATTTCCAATAATGTATTTTCAGAAATTTTGTAAGCTTCGTCCTTTAAAGTATCTATTTCTGCATAAATATCTTCTTGACGATCTATTTCTGCGTTTTTAGCTTCTGCTTCTAAAGTTTCGATTTTACCATCAATTTCTTTTGTAGCAGCCTTTATTTTATTTTTAAACTCGTTTGTTTTTGCTCGTAAATTATCGTGAGAAAGTTTAGAAATCTCTGTTTCAAATTTCTTTACATCATTTACAATTGGTTGTAAGATTTTTAAATCTTTTTGTTGTTTGTCACCTACAAATAGTTTGATGACAGAATTTAAAATGCTCATTATCTATATATTTTTCAGTTACTTAAAATAACTGTGTTGATTGCTATTTGCTTAATTTTCATTAAACTAAAAAAATATGTTTTTTAGGTTAAATGAAAACAAAAAAAAAGCCTCTTTAGAGACTTTTTATATTTTATTGTTATGTTTAGTATTCATCCTCGTTCCAAAGATAATCATCTTCTGTAGGATAGTCTGGCCAAATTTCTACAATTGAATCATAAGCATCACCTTCGTCTTCGATATCTTGTAAGTTTTCAACTACTTCTAAAGGAGCTCCAGTTCTAATAGCGTAATCTATTAATTCGTCTTTGGTTGCTGGCCAAGGTGCATCTGCTAAATAAGATGCTAATTCTAATGTCCAATACATTTCTTATTGTTTAATTTGATGCAAAAATAATTTTTTTACTCAATTATGCAAGTCTTTTTTAAGAAATATAAATCAATAAAAAAAGAACTTGTTAATTTTTAGTAGGAATCCACTTAATTTCCTCTACTGATATGTCTTTAGACAACTTTCGTGCCAACACAAAAAGATAGTCAGAAAGTCGGTTTAAGTAGATTAAAATGTCATTATTAATATTTTCCTGGTCATTTAATTCCACAGATAAACGTTCTGCACGTCTGCAAACACATCTTGCTATATGACAAAATGACACTGCTTGATGACCTCCAGGTAAAATAAAATGAGTCATTTGAGGAAGCTCTGCATCCATTGCATCAATTTCATCTTCTAAAAATTGAATAGATTTTTCATCTATTTTAGGAATGTTTAAACGCTCTTTACCAGATTTTAAGGTTTCTTTATCTTTTGGAGTTGCTAACATGGCTCCTAAAGTGAATAACTCATTCTGAATTTTTAACAAAGCTGCTTTTATAATATCGCTTATATCTTGGTCTTTTATTAAACCAATATAAGAATTCAATTCATCTACAGTACCATAACTTTCTATGCGTAAATTGTATTTTTTTACTCTTGTACCACCAAAAAGCGCAGTAGTTCCAGCATCGCCTGTTTTTGTATAAATTTTCATGTTCTGTGTTTCAAATTTGAAAGCATCAAAGTTACAAAGTTTATTATTGAGCAAATGTTAAACTCTTATTATAAAATGTTCTTTTGCTTGTTTTTTTCTGAGGAAAATAATTCCGAAATAAAATAAATCTATGGTTACTGTAGTTTCTTTATGTTTGATGATTTTTAACCATGCTTGATTACTATTTTTGTTGTGATGAATACCTTTAATTATTAAAATGTCTTTTGATTTTAATTGATTTAAAAAAGATAAATTAAATTTTAATATATTATTGATATATAGTAATTTATAATCTTTATCTAAAGTTTTATTTAACGAATCAATATCAAAATAAATAGTATCAATATTAAAGTAAGCTATAATTTTTGAGAGTATTTTTTTTTCTTTTTTTGATAAGTTTTTTAGTTCTGAATATTCAATACTAGTATTGTTTTTTGAATCTTTTTTATACAATCCTTTGTTTACAAAATCGTAGACAAAAGGAGAATGTACTCCATGCTGATTGGTAGATTTTATCAAAAATTTTAAGTAAGAAAAAGTGCTGTAAAACATTAAATTTTGTTTCCTTTTAGATACACTGAATCAATTAAATTAGAACCAAAACTGTAAGGCAAAAAACCATAAGAAGGTATTTTTTTTGTAATGATAAAATTGGCTAGTTTACCTGTTGTTATACTACCTACTTTATCAGACAAATTCATGGCAAAAGCACCATTTATGCTTGCAGCATTGATGGCTTCTTCAGGTGTCATCTTCATTTGAATACAAGCTGTTGATACAACAAAATTCATATTCCCAGAAGGTGTAGAACCAGGATTATAGTCTGTTGCCAAAGCCAAGGGTAAATTGTTGTCTATAATTTTCCTTGCTGGTGTATAAGGAATTCTTAAGAAAAAAGAACAGGAGGGAAGTGCCACAGGCATAGTTTCAGAATCTTTTAAATGTACAACATCTTCGTCTGTTAAAACCTCTAAGTGATCTACAGATAAAGCATTATGTTTTATTGCAATTGCAATTCCACCAATGGCATTAAATTGATTTACATGCACTTTAGGAATTAAATTATATTTTTTTGCTGCTGATAAAATTCTGTCTGTATCATCCACAGAAAAATATCCTTTTTCACAAAAAACATCTACGAAATCTGCTAAATTTTCTTCATTTATTTTTGGTAACATTTTATTGATAATCAAATCAATATACCCTTTTTTATTGTTTTTAAATTCAGAAGGAAATGCATGTGCTCCTAGAAAAGTTGCTTTTATGGGAATTGGATAATTCTCTTTAAGTTTTTTTATGACTCTTAACATTTTTGATTCCGCTTCAAATGTTAAGCCATAGCCTGATTTTATTTCGATAGCACCAGTTCCTAAAGCAATCACTTCTTCTAATCTTTTTGCAGATTGTTGGTACAAATCTTCAAAAGAAGTTTCTTGTAATTTTTTAACCGAATTTAAAATTCCACCTCCATTCCTAGCAATTTCTTCGTAGCTTAAACCGTTTATTCTATCTACAAATTCTTGTTCTCTGTTTCCTGAAAACACAATATGTGTATGAGAATCGCACCAAGTTGGCAATATCATTTTACCAGAACAATCAATAGTTTTATCAACTTTAAAAATGGGTAAATTACTCATCAACCCAAAATCTATAATTATGCCTTTATCAATAAGTAAAAAAGCATTCTTAATGGTAGGTAAAATAGCCATTTCCTTACCAGAAACCTTTTTAATAGAAGCGTCTCTGACTTGAATTAATTCTTTAATGTTTATGAATAATTTGGTCATTTAAAAGGATTCATTTAACTTTCACAAACATACATAAATCTATTGAAATGATTCCCAAAAACGAATACGCTCCATATTATGCACTCTACATTAACCAAATAGAAAAACTAGAAAAAACAATTGTAGAGAACTTAATTAATTCTCAAAAAGAGTTTGAAAAAGTGTTAAAAACCATCCCTTTAGAAAAACAAAATTACGCATATGCAGCAGGTAAATGGACTCTTAAACAAGTGATCCAGCATATTATAGATACAGAAAGAGTTTTTAGCTACAGAGCTTTGTGTTTTGCTAGAAACGACAAAACTTCTTTGCCAGGTTTCGATCAAGATTTTTTTGTAGCAAATGATAACTCTCAAGAAAGAAATTTTGAAGATTTATTGGAAGAAATGGCAATTCTCAGAAAAAGCACCATTTTATTATACAAAAGTTTTTCTGAAGAAGCCTTATTAAGAATTGGCAATGCCTCGAATAATAATATGTCTGTCAGAGCTTTAGGATATTTGTTTTCTGGACACCAAATTCATCATTTAAATGTAATAAAAGAACGTTATTTATAGGAAGTTTACAAAAATTAAATAGTTCATTTCAATTAAACTTGATATTTCTTAAATTTTAGGGTAAGTAGTTGGAATTGTGTAATTTTGCGCCTTGAAATTTTGAAATTAATTTAATTTTTTTATATTGAAAGAAGATTATAATAAATGGTATTCACCAACATTAAATAAAGACATTGAAATGTTGGTTTTTGGTCATGCAGGGTATCCTTTAGTTTTGTTTCCAACAACTATGGGACGTTTTTACGAGTGTAAAGACATGAAACTTATCGAATCTGCAAGATGGTTTTTAGAAGAAGGTTTGGTGCAAATTTTCTGTCCAGATTCTATAAATGAGTTAAGTTGGTATGATAAAAACATTCATCCTGCAGATCGTGTAAAGAATCATATTTGGTACGATAAGTTTATTATGGATGAAGTTGTGAACCCAATCTGTCATCAAAGAGGAATTCAAAAAGTAGCAGTTGCTGGTGTAAGTTTTGGGGGTTATCATGCAGCAAATTTTGCATTTAAGCACCCAGAAAGAGTAAGCCATATGTTTAGCTTAAGTGGCTCTTTTGATATTAAATCTTTTTTGGATGGTTATTATGATGATAACGTTTTCTTTAACAATCCTGTAGATTTTTTACCAGGAAGTAACCATTCAGATTTATGGAACATGAACATTATTCTCGGAACTAGTGATTGGGATATCTGTTTAGACGCAAACAAAAGATTGGCAAAAATATTAAGTGATAAAAATATTCCTTTTTGGTATGATGAAAGAAAATGGGCAAATCACGATTGGCCAATTTGGAGAGAAATGTTTCCTCATTATTTATCGAAAATTTAAAAAGTAAATCAACAAAAAATCAATAATACAAATATTTATTATGAGAAAAATAGGAATTTTATTCGGACAAGAAAACACGTTTCCTCAAGCGTTTATTGATAGAGTAAATCAAAAAATAGCAGCTCAAGGCATTAAAGATATGATTGCTGAAGCTGTATCTATAGATACTGTAGAACAAGCAAAATCTGATGAATACGCAGTAATTATAGATAGAATATCACAAGATGTTCCTTTTTATAGAGCATATTTAAAAAATGCTGCAATTACTGGTACTGCTGTAATTAACAATCCTTTTTGGTGGAGTGCAGATGAAAAATTCTTTAACAATGCTTTGGCTGAAAAAATAGGAGTTCCTGTACCAAAAACTTTTATTTTACCAACTTCTCAAAGACCACCAGATACAACAGAAAATTCTTTTAGAAATATGAAATACCCATTTGATTGGGAAAAAATGTTTGCTACTGTTGGTTTTCCTGCATACATGAAACCTCATGATGGAGGTGGTTGGAAAAGTGTTTATAAAGTTGATAATCCAGAAGATTTATGGCAAAAACATGGGGAAACTGAACATTTAGTAATGATGTTGCAAGAAGAAATTAACTTTAAAGAATACTTTAGATGTTATGTTTTAGGTACAGATAATGTGCATATTATGCAGTATGAGCCTAGAAATCCTCATCATTTACGTTATGTTTTAGATGGAGAACCTGTAGATCAAAAAATATTAGATTTAGTCCACGAATATTGTATTCGTTTAAACAAAGCTTTAGGGTATGATTTTAATACAGTAGAATTTGCTGTAAGAGATGGTGTACCATATGCAATCGATTTTTGTAACCCAGCTCCAGATGCAGATATTCATTCAGTTGGTCAAGAAAATTTTGATTGGATTGTAGAGAATGCAGCAAATATGGCTATTGAAAAAGCAAAGCAATACAAAAAAGGACAAATGAATTTAACTTGGGGAACTTTTGTAACAGACCAAGTAAAATCAGAAAAACCTGCAGAAAAAAAAGTAAGTGCTAAAAAAACACCAGCAAAAAAAACTGTAGCTAAAACTGCACCTGTTGTAAAAGCAGCATCTGCTAAAAAAGAAGCAGTAAAAAAGACTCCTGTAAAAAAGGCAGCAAATACGAAAACAAAATCGACCAAAAAGTAGATTTTTTTATAGCCTGATTATTAATCATAATTAGGCTATTTAATAATTTTTTCAAATATGAAATTCACATTAGGCATAGAAGAAGAATACCAAGTAATCGATCCTGTAACTAGAGAATTAACTTCTCACGATCAGGAAATTGTTACAAATGCAGCAAAGCTTTTAAACGATCAAGTTAAGGCAGAAATGCATCAAGCAGTTGTAGAAGTTGGCACAAATATCTGTCAAGACATTCAAGATGCCAGACAACAAATTACACATCTTCGTAGATCAATTTCTGATATTGCAGGAGATTTAGGGTACAAAATTGGTGCAGCAGGCACACATCCATTTACAAAATGGGAAACCCAATTAATTACGCCAAATCCTAGATATGACGAAATTATAAACGAATTACAAGACACTGCAAGATCGAACTTAATTTTTGGTTTGCACGTTCATGTTGGTATGGAAGACAAAAACATGGCTATGCATTTGGTAAATTCTATGCGTTATTTTTTGCCTCATTTATATGCTTTGTCTACAAATTCTCCTTTTTGGGAAGGTAGAAATACGGGTTTTAAATCTTTTAGATCTAAGGTTTTCGATAAATTTCCTAGAACAGGCATTCCAGGAGCCTTTGATAGTTATGAACAATACATCAATTATGTAAATCTTTTAGTAAAAACGAATTGTATAGACAATCCTAAAAAAATATGGTGGGATATTCGTATTCACCCAATTTTCCCAACGTTAGAAGTTCGTATTTGCGATATTCCAATGACTGTAGATGAAACTATAAGTATTGCAGCATTAATCCAAGCATTAGTGGCTAAATTGTACAAACTGAGAACTCAGAACATGAATTTTATGAGTTATCATAGAGCACTAATTAACGAAAATAAATGGAGAGCAAGTAGATATGGAGTAGAAGGAAAAATGATTGATTTTGGTCTTGAAAAGGAAGTCGAAACCAAACTTTTAATGGCAGAATTTATCGATTTTGTAGATGATGTTTTAGACGAATTAGGTTCTAGAGAAGAAGTGGAAAACATTTTTAAGATGTTAGAAAATGGAACTGGTGCAGACAGGCAATTAAAGGTTTTTGAAGAAACAAAAGATTTGGTAAAAGTGGTAGATTATATTACAGAACAAACAATTTTAGGTGTTTAATTATTTAAATATCCATGAGTATAGAAAAAATTAAAGTTGCCATTTTAGATATGAATAACAACGCTCCAAATCAAGGTTTACGTTGTATAAAAGAAATTGTTGAGTCTTTTAGTCAAGAAGTTAATTTTAGAATATTCGATGTAAGAGCAAAAAATGATATTCCTGATACTTCTTTTGATATTTATATTTCAAGTGGTGGTCCTGGAAGTCCTTTAGAAGATGGTGTTTGGAGAATACCCTATTTAAATTTAATGGAAAATCTTTGGAATCACAACAAAGTATCTGAACAGAAAAAACATGTATTTGTTATTTGTTATTCCTTTCAGGTGATGTGTCATTATTTTGAATTAGGAGAAATCAAATTAAGAAAAAGTACTTCTTTTGGGATTTTACCAATTCATAAAACTAAAAAAGGAATCAAAGATCCACTTTTAGATGGTTTAAATGACCCTTTTTATGCTGTAGATTCTAGAGATTGGCAACTTGTTCAGCCTAGATTAAAAGTTTTTCAAGAACATGGTGCAACCATTTTAAGTTTAGAAAAAATTAGAACGCATATAGAATTAGAGCGTGCAATTATGGCTGTTCGTTTTTCTAAAGAATTTGTTGGCACTCAGTTTCATCCAGAAGCAGATCCTGTAAGCATGGAAGTTTATTTTTCTTTAGAAGAAACCAAAGAATTAATTATAAAAAACTTTGGAAAAGAAAAATACATTCGAATGATGGATAGAATTAATCATCCAGAGAAAGTTATGATGACCTATAGTACTATTCTACCAAAATTTATAAAAAAAGCAATAAGTTCTATACAAAAACCTATACTAGCTTAAACATTAATATGATACATCAATATAGAAAAAAATTTAATGAGAATTTTTCTCAAGAAAAGTATCAAACTTTTTTAGATGATATTATAAATACTCATAATTACGTTCCAAAATTTAAAATTTCTGAAACACCTGCTTTTATTCCAAAAGATTTAAAAAATAAATTGATAATAGCCTGTGATGAAATTATGGCAGTTATCAATCAAGATAATTTTAAAGAATTAACACAAGGCGCGTTTTTCGACCCAAAAACAATTGTACCAAATGAAGATGATAACGCAAAATTTATTCAATTAGATTTTGGAATTTGCAAGGATGAAAATGGTGAATTAGTTCCAAAACTCATTGAATTGCAAGGTTTTCCATCCTTATATTTTTTTCAAGAATTATTAGGTAGAATGTATAGAAAACATTTTGGAAATGTAATTCCTAAAGACTTTTCTCAGCATATTAATGGAATGACAACTAAAGAATATATGGAATTGTTACAACAAGAAATTGTGGGAGAAACAGATCCAAAACAAGTTATTCTTTTAGAAATAGAACCAGAAAAGCAAGCAACAGCAGTCGACTTTTTTGCAACACAAAAGGCATTAGGGATTAAAGTTTTATGTATTTCTAAATTGATAAAAAAAGGGAAAGCGCTTTTTTATGTTGATGAAAATGGAGTAGAAGTTAAAATATTAAAAATCTACAATCGTATTATTTTCGATGAGTTATTTCAAAGAGAAGATTTAAAATCTGAGTTTAATTTTTTAGATGAAGTGGATGTAACTTGGATTGGTCATCCAAATTGGTTTTACAGAATAAGTAAATACACAATGCCTTTCTTAAAAGGAGATTTTGTTCCAAAATCTTATTTTTTAAGTGATTTAAAAGAAATTCCTCAAGATTTAGAAAACTACGTTTTAAAACCTTTATATTCCTTTGCTGGTGCTGGAGTTCAAATACATGTAACTCGTAAAATGATAGATGATATTACCAATAAATCTAATTATCTGTTACAAGAAAAAGTGGCGTATTCACCTGTTATAGAAACCATGGATGTTCCTGCTAAATGCGAAATTAGGATGATGTTATTGCACAATTCTAAAACCAACAAAACAGAAATTGTGAGCAATTTAATGCGCTTGAGTAAAGGAGAAATGGTTGGTGTAAAATACAACAAGGATAAAACTTGGGTGGGAGGAAGCACAGGTTTCTTTGAGAATTAGAAAAATGAAAATACTGCCAAAAACAAAAGGCTTCAAATTTTATAATTTGAAGCCTTTTGTTTTTAATTATCTATATGATTACAAAGACTTATCAGGGGCAGGGATACTGGCATGAAATTCATTGCTAATTCTGTGCGTGTATTTATCTAATAATTCTAAAACTTTTTAACTAGATATGTATTAACGAGTACTAAACACTAAATCAAATCTACCTTGTTTAATATAAATTGTATCACAATCATCAATCAAATCAGCTTCAAATATACCTGAAACTATACCATTTTCTAAGTCTAAGCGTTTGATTTCTATATATCCATTTGTAGAATCATCAGAAATTACACTACACTTGTTTAATTCGTCATAAAAAGAAATTCTACTAAAAATATTAGATTTATTAAGTTCAATTTTTTCTCCAACTTTAAGATTATCAGTTATATTAAAGACTAAACCTATACTTTCATTTAAAATTTCATTGTAACTATTACTTGCACCTAAATACATGATGCTTGGACGATCATTTGGAGATGGAGTATAATCTACACGTGCATATGGATTTGGACTACATAGAAAACAAACTGAACCGCCATTTGCTGTCCAAATTTTTCCGTTCACAATTGCTCCAAATGTTCTTTTTCCTGAAGTTGTAATTTCTGGTAAAACTAATTTATCAGGATTAATCTCTTCTTTTTCACAGGATTGTATTATAAATAATAAAATAAGTATTGTAAAATAAAGTTTTATATTACTCATAGCATTTCAAAGATATAAATTTTTTTTTATTACAAAGACTTATCAGGGGCAGGGATACTCGCATGAAATTCATTGCTAATTCTGTGCATGTATTTATCTAATAATTCTAATATACGTTCGCTAGAATCAGAAACTACAATTAAACCAATATGCCATGGTTTATGCATTCTCCAAACAATTTCTTTGTCTGTAAAACTAGAAGTATCAGGATATTCGAATCTGCTTAAAGAAACTACAATTCCTGCATATTTACTGTGAATTTTTGGTAATTTATAGGTTTGTTTATTCAATTTTGCAATTTCAATTTTTGCCCACTCACCCCAAAGATTTACTCCTGAAGAGAATTCAACCATTTCAGCTAAATTTGCACCACCAACTCTAGAAGAAGTTTCTAAAAAGAATAATTCTCCAGTTGCTTTAGAAACTATAAATTCTGTATGAGAAGCTCCAGATTGCATTCCAAAAGCCTTCATTACATCTACATTCATTTTTTGCAAACCTTTTTCTACCTCAGAACCAATTTCGCATGATGCAGATCTGAAAATTCCTCCTCCATGAGCTACTTCAAAAGGCGTATCCAAATATTTACTAACTCTAGAAAAAACCACTTTTGCATCAAAATTTAAACCATCTACATGATATACATCTCCAGGAGCAAACTTTTCTACCAAATAATTATCTCTTTCATCACCTAAATCATTTACAATTTGCCACAATTCATCTTTAGAATGAATTTTTTTAATTCCTGTTGCAGAAGCTTCCATTCTAGGTTTTAATAACCAAGGAGCAGGAATTGTGTCTGCATACTTATTGATGGCATCATTGCTAAATAACGCTGTAAATTTAGGTACGTTTACACCTTCTTCTTGCGCTTTGATTCTCATAGCCAGTTTATCTCTAAAATAATGAGCAGTAGTTCTGCCCATTCCTGGCATTCTAAAATGTTCTCTTAAAAGTGCTACTTTTTCTACATCAAAATCGTCTAAAGCCACAAAATGATCAAATTTTATAGTTCTAAATTTGTACGCAATTCCTTTAATTACATTTTCTTGATTCCAATCATCAATATAAAAAACATCATCTATAGATTTCCAAGGCCAATCTTCATTTTCTAGTTTTTTCTTTGTAAGAAGGTACACATTATGACCTTCTTTTTTGCAGCTTTCTAAAAAAGGTTCTCCTTTAAAATAAGTTGTGATGCAAAGGAAATTTAATGGTTTTTGAGACATAATTAAAAGTTTAATATGATATAAATTTACAAAAATTGATGTTTTTAAACAGCCTTTTCTTTAATGAAATTGGTAATTAATTGAATTCCATAACCTGTTGCGCTTTTCATTTTTGCGTATGGTGATGCTCCAAAAGAAACACCTGCAATGTCTAAATGCATCCACTTTTCGTGTTTTTCTGTAAAGAATTCTAAAAATTTAGCTGCGTTAATGGCACCTTCAATTGGTTTTCCATTAAAGTTTTTAATATCAGCCACATCCGATTGTAAATCGTCTTCATAATCTTCGAACATTGGTAATTGCCAAACACGTTCATGCACTTTAAAGCCAATCTCAGACATTTTTGCAGCCATTTCTTGGTTATTGGTAAACATTCCTGCAGCAGCATAACCAAAAGTTCTCACTACACTTCCTGTTAAAGTTGCCAAATCTATAATATATTCTGGGTGGTATTTTTTGATAGCGTAATTTATTCCATCAGCTAAAACCAAACGTCCTTCTGCATCTGTATCTATAATTTCAATGGTTTTTCCAGAATAAGAGTTGATAACATCTCCAGGTCTGTAACTATTACCATCCACAGCATTTTCTGCAGAAGCAACAATTCCAATAATATTGATGTTTAATGCTAATTTTGCCACTAATTCTACAACTCCTAAAACTACAGCTGCACCACCCATATCACTTTTCATATAGTGTAAATTAGTAGATGGTTTTATGGATAAACCTCCAGAATCGAACGTGATTCCTTTACCTACTAAAGCAATATCTATTTTTTCAGAATCTTTCCCTTTGTATTCGTTGATAATTACAACTGGCGGATTTACACTTCCTCTACCAACCGCTAAAACTGCCTCAAAACCCTGTTTTTCTAATTGTTTTTGTTTTAAAACTGTGCATTTATAAGCAGCTTCTTTTGCTGATTTTTTTGCCCAATCGCCTAAATATTCTGGAGTTTTAATGTTTGGTGGAGCATCAACCAAAGCTTTAATTTTATTGATGGTTTCTCCAGTATATTTTCCTTCGACTAAAATTTCATCAATATTTTTTGTTGATGAAATAGACACAGTAATTTCTTTTTTTTCCTCTTTGGTAGATTTGAATTCGCCAATATTATACTGACTCATTTCTAAACCAACCACCATTTTTAAAAGAGCATCTTCATTTAAAAACTCTCCAAAAACCTGAATTTCGTCTTCCCAATATTTTTGAGTTTCGAAAGCAAATTTTCTAAACGTATTTTCTATTTGTGATGCATTTTTTTCTTCACCTAAACCCACTAAATAAATTCGGTTTCCAGTTTCTCCATACATTAATTGATGTGTAGAAAAACTGCCATCGAAATCTGGTTTTGCTATTGGTAAAAATTGTTGAATAGATTTTAAGTCATCTTTTTTACAAGGCAGAATAAAATCTTTGGTGGTGTCTAACTGTTTTTTGTATTCGTAAATCATAATTAGTAATTGTAAAAAAGCCATTGTATCGCTTTAGGGAATTCTTGGCGCCAATGAGCTTCTGAGTGGTTGCCTTCATCATTTATAGAAAAATGAAAATCTATATGATAGCCTTTAATCATTTTTTCTTTAATTATTCCTCCCAATTTTAGTGCATTTGGCAAGTGCTCAACACTTTCTTTTCCTCCTGAATACAAATAAATTTTAGCTTTTTCTAAAGGCATAAAAGTTTTTGTATTATCAAATACCTTTTTTGAAATCCATAAACTTGGTGAGAAAATCATCAATTTACCAAAAACATGTGGATTTGATAAGCCAGCATACAAGCTTATTAAACCACCCATAGAACTTCCTCCAATTCCTGTATTGTCAAAATCGGTTAAGGTTCTGTATTTTTCGTTAACATAAGGCAACAATTTTTCAATCATAAATTCGATGTAAAAATTACCTTTTCCTTGCCCAAATCTTGGATGATAATAAGGTAGATATTCGCTAATTCGTTCTTCCTCTCCATGATTGATGGCAATAATAATAATATCAGCTTCTCCATGTTCTGCTAATTTTGCCAAAGATTTGTCTATTGCCCAATCTCCATACTGAGCCATTGGATTGAATAAATTCTGACCATCTTGTAAATATAAAACAGGGTATCTTTTATTTGTATTGTAGTAATTATGTGGTAAAAGAGCAGAAATTCTTCTGGTTGCCTTTAATTGCGGAATTTCATAGGCTTCTTCTATTGTTTCAATAATGGGATTAAAATCCGTCAATGTCATAAATCTTTCTTTTAAGAGAACAAAAATACATTTTTACTAATTTAAAAATTGCAAAAAGAAAATATGTTTTGAACAAAAAAATCCTGATTTTTAGTCAGGATTTTCTGGTAATCATTTTAATTTATTTCAGTCCTCCTATCATTTCTTCTGGTTTTACCCAAGCATCGTATTCTTCTGGAGTTACATATCCTAAACGTACAGCTTCATGTTTTAAAGTAGTTCCATTTTCGTGAGCAGTATTTGCAATTTCTGCAGCTTTGTAATACCCGATTTTTGTATTAAGAGCAGTTACCAACATTAAAGAATTATTTACCAGTTCTTTAATTCTAGGATGATTTGGCTCAATACCAGTAGCACAATTTTCATCAAAAGAAACACAAGCATCACCAATTAACTGTGCTGACTGTAACACATTTGCAGCCATCATAGGTTTAAAAACATTTAACTCATAATGACCTTGTGTACCACCAATTGTAACAGCAACATCATTACCCATTACTTGTGCACAAACCATTGTCATCGCTTCACATTGTGTTGGATTTACTTTTCCTGGCATTATAGAAGAACCTGGTTCGTTCGCAGGAATAATAATTTCGCCAATTCCAGATCTTGGTCCTGAAGCCATCATTCTAATATCGTTAGCAATTTTATTTAAAGAAACTGCTACTTGTTTTAAGGCTCCATGTGTTTCTACCAAAGCATCGTGAGCCGCCAAAGCTTCGAATTTATTTTCTGCGGTTATAAAAGGCATTCCTGTAAATTCTGCAATATATTTTGCAACTAAAACATCATACCCTTTTGGTGTATTTAAACCTGTTCCAACAGCAGTTCCTCCTAAAGCTAACTGACTTAAATGCGCCAACGTATTTTTTAAAGCTTTAATTCCGAAATTTAATTGTGCTACATAACCAGAAAATTCTTGTCCTAAAGTTAGGGGAGTAGCATCCATTAAATGCGTTCGTCCGATTTTCACAACATCAGAAAAAGCTTCTGATTTTGCTTTCAAAGTATCTCTTAACTGCTCAATTCCTGGAATGGTGTTTTCCATTATTTTCTTGTATGCAGAAATGTGCATGCCTGTTGGAAATGTATCATTAGATGATTGCGATTTGTTTACATCATCATTTGGTTGTATTACTTTATCTCCTTCACCAATAACTCTACCAGCCATTTCTTGAGCTCTGTTTGCAATTACTTCGTTCACATTCATGTTCGATTGTGTTCCAGAACCTGTTTGCCAAATTACTAATGGAAACTGATCGTCTAAATCTCCTGCTAAAATTTCATCGCAAACTTGTGCAATTAAATCTCTTTTTTCTGTTGATAAAACCCCTAATTCACAGTTGGTGTATGCTGCAGCTTTTTTAAGATAAGCAAAGCCATAAACCACTTCTAAAGGCATAGAGCCAGATGGGCCAATTTTAAAATTATTTCTAGAACGCTCTGTTTGTGCTCCCCAATATTTATCTGCAGGAACATTCACTTTACCCATTGTGTCTTTTTCTACTCTGTATTTTGTCATTTTAAATGTGAATTTAGTACGAAACAAATTTACAAAATATAGCTCAAAAGATAAGTGTTAATCTTATCGAAATCGAGTTAAAAACATCTATATTAATTATGTAATTTTAAAAATAAATATTATTTTTGCGAAGATTAATTTTATAAAAACCCAACAATGTTAGATTTTTCACAATTTTCAGGTTTAGTTTTATTCATGTTTATATTCACAGCTGGTTTTTGGTTGCTAATATTTTTATTAACATTTGTAGTTCCTTACTGGATTGGTGGAACTATTTGGGAAAACATGAAATTAAAAAGAGAAGCTAAAAAGGCTGCTGAAGGAAAGTAGTTTTTAAAATAAATTAGTAAAAAAACTCGTTCAATTTCTTGAACGAGTTTTTTTTTGAGTTTGAGTAAGTGCGTTAGGGATTGAAGAGGAAATCCTTTTGTGAAGAATGAACAAAAGATTGTATTGTAAAGCCTGTTAAAACGCCCAAAATATTATCCTTCAAAATCTTCTCCACCATTTTCGTTTCTTTCTCCTCTTTCTTTTTTTGTTTTTTGTTGATTAAAACGATATACAAAGCTTAGCGTTATTTGACGCTCTCTCCATTGAAACTCAGAATACTGCTCTGAAAAACCTGGAATTATGGTTGTACTTTGTCTTCTTCTGGCATTAAAAACATCATCTATATTAAAACTTAAAGAAGCTTTATCATTAAACAAATCTTTACTTGCTGCAATGTTCATACTAAAAATACCTTGGTTTGATGATTGTGCATTTTGGTTGGCTCCAGAATAGTTAGAGTTGATTTGTAAATCTATTTTACTTGGCAAGGTTATTTTTTGATTTAATCGGATAAAAAATGCGGTGTTTTCAAAATCGAAACTTATAGGAACGTTTGTAGTTGGATTTACATAATCTCCATCTGTTGTTGTATGGAATAAATTAAAATCACTATTAATATTCCAAGCTTTAAAGGGTCTATAATTTAAGGTAAATTCAAAACCAATTCTTTCTTCTAATGATAAGTTTATTGGAAATCTTCTTGTTATTGGGTCTCCATTATCAGTAATTTCGCCAGTATCTTCTTGTATTCTTTCCCAATTATCTTCACTTCTGTTGTAATATAAAGAGGTACTAAGAGTAAATTTATCCCAACGTTTTAGATACCCAAGATCTATTGCATCAGTAAAAACAGGGTTTAAATTTACATTACCTGTGTAAATATTGCTTTCACTAGATCTACTTGGAAAAGGATTTAAGCTTCTTCCTCTTGGTCTTCTAACCCTTCTGTTATAGCCTAAAGTAATATTTTCACCATCTTTTAGCTCGAATCCTAAATTAAGTGTAGGAAAAAAATTTCCATAGCTGCTTTTTTTAGGTGTATTAGAGTCAGCTTGGTCTATTTCTACAGAGGTATATTCATAACGTAAACCTGCTAGGAATGAAATTTTATTAAACTTTTGACCATATTGAAAATAGGCTGCGTTTATTAATTCTTTGTAATTAAAAGAGTTATCTAAGAGAGTTTCTGTAGGTTTATTGTTTTTAAAATCGGTTTGTTCTAGAAAAAAACCATTAAAAAGATCGCGATAATTACCTCTATAACCTACTTCGTATTGAATATTTTCTCCTACAGGTAAAACATAATCTACTTGTAATAAGGCACTTGTTTCATCTTGGTCTTCTAGTACTAATTCTATTTCATCTGTAAAATTGATAAGTCTATTTATTTCTGGAATGTTATTGTTTATATCTTCGGCTTCTGTAGAATATTGTAAGTTAACGCTTAATTTTTTTCCAGTTTTATCAAAATTATTTACATAATCTAAGGTGTATTGAATTCTTTTTTCATCTTCGCTTTCGTTTTCAATTCTTTTGGTAGCTTCTGTTAAATTTCCATTTGTGTCAAATCTATCTATTACATTGGTATTTACATCATCATCATTTCCATTGTTAAAAATGATATTACCAATGATGCTTGAATTATCTTTAATATAATATTCTGCCCCAAAGCTTGTAAATAAAGATCTACTTAATCTGTCAAAATTTCGCTGCTCTATTACCCTAGCATTTTGTGCAGTTGGTGAGAAATATTTTGCATCGTTAAAAGCATTTCCAGGAGTTTCATTATATCTTAAACCAGTATTTGTAAAAAAATTCCATTTGTCTGTTCTCCAGTTTGCATTAAAAGCGCCACCAACTCTTGTTGGGTATCCCAAATCTAATTGCAATGAACCATTAAAACCAACTAATTTGTTTTTTCTTAAAATAATATTTAAAATACCTGCTGTTCCTTCTGCATCATACCTTGCAGATGGAGATGTAATCACTTCTATTTTTTCGATGGCTTCTGCAGGAATTTGTCTTAATGCATTTGCACCATTTATGCCTACTAAAGCACTTGGTCTTCCATCTATTAAAATAGTCACATTTTCGTTACCACGTAAACTAACATTTCCTTCTACATCCACTTGCACTGATGGTACGTTTCCTAAAACATCACTTGCATTTCCACCACGAATTGATAAATCTTTACCAATATTAAAAACTTTTTTGTCTAAACGAATATCTACTGTGGTCTTTTCTGCAACAATAACCACTTCACTTAAAGACTTGGAATCTTCAGATAACTTTATAATTCCTAAATTTAAATTGCTAGTAATATTTTTATTTGGATATTTTTTAGATTCAAAAGATATAAATTCTACACTTATTTCATAAAATCCTTTAGGCGATTTCACACTAAACTCTCCTTCAAAATTTGTAATACCACCAGAAATTTTATTGGTTTTAGTATTTTTTAAAACAATAGTTGCATACTCTAAAGGTTGATTAGAAACAGCATCTACTACTTTTCCTGATATGATAATTTGGTCAGCATCTGAATTTTCTTGTGAAAAAAAGTTAGCAACTGATAAAAAAAAGCAAAATAAGAATAGGATATTTTTTTTCAAAATATATTAGTTTTTCTGTTTTGACTGCAAAGTTGCGTTTAAGTTTAGTCTAAAAGAGTTAAAAAAGAGTTAAACAATTTTAAGAGTTCTTATTTAGAAAAATTCTAAAATCTTTGAAGAGGGTCTACCAATGATACCTTTATTGTTTTTGATGATAATTGGACGTTCAATTAATTTCGGATTTTTAGCCATAGCTGAGATAATTTCGGTATCAGATAAATCTTTTCCTTTATAATAATCTTTCCAAATTTTCTCATTTTTTCTTACCAAATCAATAGGAGGAATGTTTAACTTTTTTACAATTTCGCTTAATTCTTTTTCTGACAATGTATTTTCTAAATATTTAACAATTTCGAATTCTTTTCCAGAATTTTCTAGAATGGCTAAACCTTCTCTAGATTTAGTGCATCTTGGATTGTGGTATATTTTTATCATTTTATTTTTTTTAGTTTCAAAGTTTCAAAGTTTCAAAGTTTCAAAGTTTCAAATTTGACATTAAATTGAAGTTTATATTTTTGCTAACAACGAACAACGAACAACTAACAACTAACAACTAACTACTCTTTTGTCCATTCAACATTAAATATGCCTTTAGAAATGCATTAATATTTCCATCCATTACAGCATCTACGTTTCCAGTTTCATGAGCAGTTCTAACATCTTTAACTAATTTATAAGGATGCATTACATAATTTCTAATTTGGCTGCCCCATTCATTTTTCATTTTGTTAGCTTCAATATTATCTCTTGCAGCTTGCTGTTTTTGTAGCTCAATTTCATACAATTGAGACTTTAGCATTTGCATTGCTGTAGCTCTATTATCATGTTGAGAGCGAGAATTAGAACACTGAATTTGAATACCAGAAGGTTTATGAAATAATTGAACTTTGGTTTCTACTTTGTTTACATTTTGTCCTCCAGCACCACTTGAACGTGCAGTAACAATTTCGATATCTGCAGGATTGATTTCAATTTCTATAGAATCGTCTGCAACAGGATACACATAAACAGAAGCAAAACTTGTATGACGTTTTGCATTCGAATCGAAAGGAGAAATTCGTACTAATCTATGTACACCATTTTCACCTTTTAACCAACCAAAAGCATAATCACCATCAACTTCTACAGTAACCGTTTTAATTCCTGCAGCATCTCCTGCTTGATAGTTTAAAGTTTTTAACTTAAAACCTTGTTTTTCAGACCACATTGTATACATTCTAAACAACATTTCTGCCCAATCGCAACTTTCTGTTCCTCCAGCACCAGCAGTAATTTGTATCACTGCAGACAAAGAATCTCCTTCTTCAGAAAGCATATTTTTAAACTCAATATCTTCTAAAAGTGAAATTGTTTTATCATATTGATTTTCAACATCTTCCTCTTCAGCTTCATCTTCTTTATAGAATTCGTAGAACACGTTTAAATCTTCATTAAATCTGATAATTTTGTTGTAATCCTCTACCCAATTTTTTTTAAAACGCAATTCTTTCATCAAATTTTCGGCAGCTTTTGGGTCGTTCCAAAAATCTGGATTTGCTGTTTTTTCTTCTTCATTAGCTATTTCTATGAGTTTTTTATCAATCTCTAAATAAGATTTTAATTTCTCAATTCTTGTAGCAATATCTTTAAGTTGGTCTTGTGTAATCATAAGTTGAACAAAAATAAATCAATTTTTAAGATTTCGGGTTTTTAAACTGCTCCTTATTTCATAGATTTATAAAAAATAATTAAACCATGAAAAAATCACTATTTTTTTTACTTTTTATTTCTTTTTCTTTAAATGGATTTTCACAGTTTTTCTTAGAAAAAGATAGTAAAAATCTTCAAAAAGGATTCACAAAGTATGAGGGTTATATGCCTTTTTATTATGATGAAAATACCGATAAAATATACCTGCAAATAGAAAAATTAAATACCGATTTTCTATATGTAAATTCACTTTCGCAAGGAATTGGATCAAATGATATTGGATTGGATAGAGGAAAATTAGGAGATGGAGTTGTAGTACATTTTAAAAAAGCAGGGAATAAAATTTTACTAATTCAACCCAATCAAAATTTTAGAGCGATTACAGATAATCAAGAAGAAAAAAACTCTGTAAAAGAAGCATTTGCAAAATCGGTTTTACATGGTTTTATCATCAAAGAAGAAAAAAATGGACTTTATTTAGTAGATGCCACCGATTTTTTTATGCGAGATGCATTTGGTGTATCATCAACATTAGCAAGAAATAATCAAGGAAATTATAGTTTAGATAAAAGTAAATCTGCTTTTTATTTAGAGCGTACAAAAGCATTTCCAAAAAATGTTGAGTTCGATTTAATGTTAACTTTTAGCGGAACTCCAAAAGGGTATAATATTGCAAGTGTTACTCCAGATGCAAGTTTGGTAACTGTTCATCAACATCATTCTTTTGTGGAATTACCAGATAATAATTACAAACCAAGAGCTTATGATCCAAGATCTGGTTCTTGGCAAATGAGTTATTTAGATTATTCTACACCTGTAAACGAATCGATTACAAAACGTTTTATTTACAGACACAGATTAGAAAAAAAGAATCCAGAAGCTGCAATTTCTGAAGCAGTAGAACCTATTATTTATTATTTAGATAGAGGAACTCCAGAACCTGTAAGAAGTGCACTTTTAGAGGGTGGACGTTGGTGGAATCAAGCTTTTGAAGCAATTGGTTACAAAGATGCTTTTCAGTTTAAAATGTTACCTGAAGGTGCAGATATGTTAGATATTCGTTACAATGTTGTGCAATGGGTACATAGATCTACGAGAGGTTGGAGTTATGGTAGCAATATTTCTGATCCAAGAACTGGAGAAATTTTAAAAGGTCATGTTAGTTTAGGAAGTTTGCGAATTCGTCAAGATTTTTTAATAGCACAAGCTTTGCAAGCACCCTATAAAAACAATACAGTTGATGATGATTTTGCTTTACAAATGGCAATTGCAAGAATTAGACAATTGTCTGCGCACGAAATTGGGCATACTTTAGGATTCTCTCACAACTTTGCAGCAAGTACTAATGGACGAACTTCTGTAATGGATTATCCACATCCAAAGTTTTCTTTAAAAAATGGAAAAATTGATTTTTCTGATGCTTATGATGCCAAAATTGGAGCCTGGGATAAAGTAATTGTTGCCTATTCGTATCAAGATTTTGAGGCTGATAAAAACGAAGAAAAAGAATTAAACTCCATTTTAGAAAATGCATTTGCAAGCGGATTAAAATATCTGTCAGATGATGATGCAAGACCACAAGGAAGTGCAAGTGCAACAGCTCATTTATGGGATAATGGAGAAACTATTTATGATGAATTAAACAGTTTATTAGCAGTTAGAAAAACAGCAATTAACAATTTTTCTAAGGATAATATTAAAACAAATGAACCTTATTCTGTTTTAGAAGATGTTTTTGTACCCATTTATTTCTTGCATCGATTCCAAACAGAAGCCACTGTAAAATTAATTGGTGGTTTGGAGTATTCTTATGCTGTTAAAGGAGGTAATCAAAAAATTGTAGAAAGAGTTTCTGGAGAAACCGAAAGAAAAGCTTTAGAAGCTATTTTAAATACAATTGCTGTTGATGAAATTGCAATTCCGAAAGAAAAATTGGAACTTTTTCCACCAAGAGCCATTGGTTATAATAGAACTCGCGAATCTTTTAAAAGCAAATTAGGAGTTGCTTTTGATGCTTTTTCTGCAGTAGAAACTGCCTCTGAAATGACGTTGAGCTTGTTGTTACATCCACAAAGAATGTCTAGATTAATTGCACACAAAAGTTTAGACAATTCGCAATTAGGATTGGAAGAATTGATTGATGAATTGATTGAAAAATCTATCAAAAAAAGTCATAAAGATGCGTATGATCAAGAGTTGCAAAATGTTGTAAATCAACAGGTTTTAGAGCAATTGTTTTATTTGGCTTCCTATGAAAATCAATACAAGCAAGTAAATGCGATTGTATTTTTTAAGTTAGATGAAATTAAAACCATCTTTAAAAATTTTAAATCTGAAGGAACTCAAAAAATATACAATTTATCTATGATTAAAATGATAGATGATTTTGTAAAAAATCCTACATCATTTAAAAAATCTGAAGTTCCACAAATTCCTGATGGTTCCCCAATTGGTAATTAAAAAATTAAAAAACAGAATGATAATAGATTTAATTTCGGACACTGTAACCAAACCAACTCCAGAAATGTTGGAGACAATGATGCAAGCAAAAGTTGGAGATGATGTTTTTAAAAGCGATCCAACAGTAAATGCGTTGCAAGAAAAGGCCGCAAAACTTTTTGGTATGGAAGACGCTCTGTTTTTTCCATCTGGAACTATGGCAAACCAAACTGCCATAAAAATTCAAACACAACCTGGAGATTTGGTTATTTGTGATAAATATGCTCATATTTATAATTATGAAAGTGGAGGCGTTGCTTTTAATTCTGGTGTAACCTGTAAATTAATTGATGGCAACAGAGGTATGTTTAAAGCAAATCAAATAGAAGAAATGGCTGCTGTACAGCCACAGATTTATTTGCCATTTACAAAATTGGTTTGTATCGAAAACACAACAAATAAAGGAGGAGGAGCTTGTTGGGATTTTAGCGAATTAGAAAAAATTGAGAAAATTACTAAGAAAAATAATTTAGGATTTCATTTAGATGGTGCACGTTTGTTTAATGCTTTGGTTGCCAAAAATGAAAATCCGAAGCAATATGGGCAATTGTTTGATACGATTTCCATTTGTTTGTCAAAAGGTTTAGGAGCACCAATTGGTTCGCTTTTATTAGGTTCTAAAGAAAATATATGTAAGGCATTAAGAATAAGAAAATTGCTTGGAGGAGGAATGCGTCAAGTTGGTTTTTTGGCAGCAGCAGCAACCTATGCTTTGGACAATAATATTGAACGTTTATCAGAAGATCATAAAAAAGCGAAAGAGATTGCAGAAGTCTTAGAAACTTGTTCTTACATCACTAAAATAGAACCAGTTGAAACTAATATCTTAATTTTTTATGTAAATGATAAAATAGGTTCTGACAATTTTATTAATAAAATGAAAGAAAAAAATATTTTATTAACACCTATGGGCGAAGGAAAAATAAGAATTGTTACACATTTAGATTATACTGATAACATGCATGAAATTCTTTTAAAAGAATTGAAAAATTTTTAGAAATAAAATCGAACAACTGGTGAAATTGGAGAAGCAAAAACACTTTTATTAGCATCATATAAAACATCGTAACGAACTCCAACAGAAAATCTACCTTGATTATAAGCAATTCCTAAATGCAATGCAGGAAAATTAGAACTGAATGTACCTCCATTAAAATCTGATTGATTCGCAAAATAGTAATCGAAGTCTGTAGAAAATTGAACGCCAAAATTTGTTTGATACAGACCTATAATACTTGTGCTATAAACATTTGTAGTAAAGTCGTTAATTTCACTGTATAAATATCCCAAACCTGCTCCAAGAGCAAAACCATTATCAAAATTATAAATAGCACTTGGAGAAATACCTATGGTTGTTTGAGAACCAAAACCCAAAGTAAAACCACCACCAAATTGAACATTGTCCCAAAAATCTTTTTTCTGAGAAAACATAGATGCCGAAAAACTTAGAAAACATAGTAGAATTATTTTTTTCATAAAACTGAATTATTTTAATTCATCTAATTTAATTAATTCTTTATAATTTCTATTTAATTTTTTAAGTAAAATTCCATAAACTAGCTTATAAAATAACCAAAGCAAAACCAAAATTATAATTAAAGCAATAACTTGACTTACAACAGTTATGGTTATAATTTGACTCATATCCATAGCTAAATTGTTTGGATTTATCATTTTCATCATTATATCCTTGTCATTTAGCAATACAGAATTTAGTATTACACTTACCAAAAAAACAGTTGCCAAATTATAGTAAACGTAATATTTCACGGTTTTTCTAATATTTAAAATATTGTGAATCAGTTTTTTGGTGTTATCTTCTAATGATATTCTCTTATAGTTTTTATAGAATAAGAATAAGAAAACAATAATTACCAAGTAGTGTAATTTCATAAAAAGTTTTATAAAACCATTTAGATTTAAATCATCATAAACTTTATAAAAACTATCTGGAACAATAAGATTAATACCTCCCCAAAAAATAAACTCCAGAATTCCAATAATAAAAATCCATTTTACAATAGATGATGATTTTGAGTGCGCTAATTTGTAAATTTCCAAAGAGGAAAGTTTACTCGTTTCTTCAGGTTGATTAACCCAAGCTTTTTTATAATTTTCTAAAAAATCCATAATTATGGGTTTAGTATATTTTTTAATTTTTCTTTTGCTCTATTCATTTTTACTCTTGCATTTACACCAGTAATGCCTAAGGTTTCTGCAATTTCTTTGTAAGGTTTATCTTCTAAATACAAAAAAATAAGAGCTTTGTCAATATCGTTTAATTTATGTATGGCAGCATACAAAGCTTTTAATTGCAACTCTTCAGTATCATCATAATCTACAGATTTTATCTTAAACTCTATAGTACTTATGTCTTCAGTTTTAACTCTTCTTGTAGATTTTCTGTAAAGTGAAATTGCTGTATTTAAAGCAACTCTATACATCCAAGTACTAAATTTAGCATCTCCTCTAAATTTTGGATAGTTTTTCCAAAGTTGAATAGTTATTTCCTGAAATAAATCGTTATGAGCATTTTGATTTGTAGTATAAACCCTACAAATCTTATGGGCAATATTTTGATTTTGCTCAAAATCCAATAAAAATTTATTTTCTAAATCTTTCTGCACTCTAAATTCGTTAGTTTATTTATTAGTACAATTTTACGCTAAAATGTTACATTTTTCATAAATAATATTTTTGTAAGCAATATTTTTATAACTTTGTTCAACCGAAAACGAAATGTTTTGAACAATATTAAGCAAGATTTTACAATTAGAGATTTAGAAAATATTTCTGGAATAAAAGCACATACTATAAGAATTTGGGAAAAAAGGTATGGTTTATTAGAGCCCCAAAGAACGGATACAAACATTCGATTCTATACACCCCAAAATTTAACAAAGTTGTTAAACATCGTTTTGTTAAACAATAATAATTTTAAAATATCCAAGATTGCAGCAATGTCTGAGGATGAAATTATTCTTAAATCTAGAGAATTAGCATTTAATACTGCAACCAATGATGAAGCAATAAATACTTTTAAAGTATCTATGTTTCAGTTCGATAAAATTCTTTTTAACAATACTTACAATAAGCTTTTACATAAAAAAACCTTTAGAGAAATTTTTAAAGACGTCTTTATACCTTTTTTAGAAGATATAGGCCTTTTATGGCATACAGAAACTTTGTTGCCTGCACACGAGCATTTCATCTCTAATTTAATTACGCAGAAAATTCAAATTAATACAGAAAAATTGCAGTACAGCATTAACAATACCAATAAAACATATGTATTGTTTTTACCTGAAAATGAAATTCACGAATTAGGCTTATTGTACTTAAATTACGAATTAGTATTAAGAGGATTTCATACAATTTATTTAGGGCAAAGTTTACCACTAAACAACCTTAACTATTTTTTAGAAAGCGACAGAGAAGTTTGTTTTATTACATCATTAACAATTCAACCTTATGATGATAAGATTGAGGATTATTTCAAAGAGATTAATGAAGTTATGAGTAATACTAAAAATGAATTTATTGCTGCTGGTAGAAAAGTAGAAAAGGTGAAACATTTAAAACTTTCTCCAAACATTCAATTGCAAAATTCTATTTCAGATTTGTTAAAAGTCTTATAAATTTCACATCAAAAATTAAAATTGTTTAATTAATACATACATTTGTTAAACAAATAAAATCATGGGTAAAAATATTCATATAATCGGTTCGGGTTTTTCATCCCTGGCAGCCTCTTGTTATCTTGCAAAACAAGGTTATAATGTAACTGTATTAGAAAAAAACTCCACTTTAGGAGGCAGAGCAAGACAGTATAAAAATGAGGGTTTTACCTTCGATATTGGTCCAACTTGGTATTGGATGCCAGATGTTTTCGAAAGATTTTTTGCAGATTTTGGAAAAAAACCTTCAGACTATTATCAATTAGAACGTCTAAAACCAGCGTATGAAGTTTATTTTGATAAAGATGATTCCATTACAATCCCTGGAAATTTAGAAGAAATTTATAAAATTTTTGAAGAAGAAGAAAAAGGGAGTTCGAAACATTTGAAAAAGTTTTTAGATTCCGCTAAAGCAAACTACGAAACTGCGGTTTTAGATTTGGTTTACAAACCTGGAGTTTCTCCTTTAGAATTGGTAACACCAACAACAATAGCAAGAGTTTCTCAATTTTTTTCTACAATTAGAGATCAAGTTAGAAAAAATATTAAAAGTCAAAAACTCATCAAAATATTAGAATTTCCAGTATTGTTTTTAGGTGCCAAACCAAGCAATACTCCAGCATTTTACAATTTTATGAATTATGCTGATTTTGGTTTAGGTACTTGGCATCCAATAGGAGGAATGTATAAAGTTGTAGAAGGTATGGTTGCTTTGGCTACAAGTTTAGGCGTAAATTTTAAAGTAAATTCGAACATAGAAAAGATAGTTACAAATTCTGAAAACGAAGTTATTGGTTTAAAAGTAAATGGTAATGATTTAAAAACCGATTTGGTTTTAAGTGGAGCAGATTACCATCATACAGAAACTTTATTAGATGAAAAAGTTCGTCAATATTCAGAAAAATATTGGTCGAAAAGAACTTTTGCGCCTTCATCTTTATTATTTTATGTAGGGTTTGGTAAAAAAATAGAAAACGTTTCTCATCATACTTTATTCTTTGATTCTGATTTTGATGTGCATGCAAAAGATATTTACGATACTCCAAAATGGCCAGACAATCCTTTGTTTTACGCAAGTTTTTCTAGCATTACAGATGCCAATTTAGCTCCAGAGTATAAAGAAGCAGCAACTTTTCTAATTCCCTTAGCACCAGGGCTTAAGGATACTGAAGAATTAAGAGAAGAATATTTTAACAAAATAATTACAAGATTAGAGCATTTAACGAATCAAGATGTCAAAAAAAATATTATTTTTAAAAAATCTTTTTGCGTAAATGATTTCATTAGTGAATATAATTCATACAAAGGAAATGCTTACGGTTTGGCTAACACGTTGTTTCAAACGGCTTTTTTAAGACCAAAAATAAAAAGTAAAAAAGTAAAGAATTTGTATTTTACAGGACAATTAACAGTTCCAGGACCAGGAGTTCCTCCAGCTTTAATATCTGGTAAAATAGCCGCAGATTTAATTATAAAAAATCAAAAGTAGTATGAAAGAATTATTTGATAGTGTTTCTAATGATTGTAGCAAATTAGTTACAAAAAGTTATAGCACTTCATTTTCTATGGCTGTGAACATGTTGTCACCAAAAATAAGAGCAGATATCTATAATATTTATGGTTTTGTTCGTTTTGCTGATGAAATTGTAGATACCTTTCATGATTATAATAAAGAAGAATTAATGGCTCATTTTGAGCGCGATTATTACTTGGCGAAATCTCAGGGAATTAGTCTAAATCCTATTTTAAATTCTTTTCAGCAAACAATAAAAAGATATAATATTCCAGATGAAATGGTGCAAGCTTTTCTAAAAAGTATGAAAGCTGACTTGTTTAAAACCGAATATGAAACACAAGAAGAATATGCAGAATATATTTATGGTTCTGCAGATGTTGTTGGTTTAATGTGTTTAAAGGTTTTTGTAAATGGTGATGAACAAAAATACAATGAGCTAAAAGATGCAGCAATGCGTTTGGGTTCTGCTTTTCAGAAAGTTAATTTTTTAAGAGATTTAAAAGATGATTACGAAGTTTTGAATCGTTCTTATTTTCCAAATGTAGATTTAGGTCAACTAAACACAACTTCAAAAGATTTAATTATTAAAGAAATTGAAGAAGATTTCGATTATGCTTTTACAAACGGAATTTTAAAATTGCCTGTAGAAGCTAAATTTGGAGTGTATATGGCTTATAGATATTACAGAAAATTATTAAAGAAATTAAACAAAGTGCCTTCTACGCAAATTATGGATACAAGAATTCGTATTTCTAATCCAATGAAAATAAATCTTTTAGCTAGAAGTTACGTAAAATATAAATTAAAAATTATTTAAAATGTATTTCTTAATTACATTATTGGTTTTTATAATTATGGAAGGAATAACTTGGTGCACACATAAATACATTATGCACGGTTTTGGTTGGTTTTTACACGAAGATCATCATGAGCCAGGTTACCCACATGTTTTTGAAAAAAATGATGCTTTTTTTGTAGTATTTGCAGTGCCTAGTATGTTGCTTTTCCTTTTTGGAACTTATACAGAATATACGTTTTTGTTTTACATAGGTTTGGGTATTTTGTGCTATGGAATTGCCTATTTTTTAATTCACGATGTTTTAATTCATCAACGTTTTAAGTGGTTTAAAAAAACCAATAATTGGTATTTAAAAGGTTTAAGAATGGCGCACAAAGTGCATCACAAAAATATGGGAAAAGAGGATAGCCAATGTTTTGGAATGTTGTTTGTACCTTTTAAATATTTTAAACAATATTTATAAATTGATGATTTTAGAAAAATCAATTTAATTTTAATAATAAAAAAACCTTTTTATGAAAATGAAAAGGTTTTCATTTTTTTAATGAATAGTAAATATATTTTATAAAAATAGAATTGAATACTTACGACTATATAATTGTTGGAGGAGGAGCATCTGGTTTAATGATGGCTTACAGAATGTCAAAAGAACCTTTTTTTGATGATAAAACAATTTTGATTTTAGACAAGGAAAAGAAAACCAAAAACGATCGAACTTGGTGTTTTTGGGAAAAAGGAATTGGCACTTGGGATGATATTCTACAGACTTCTTGGAAAGAAATTATTTTTAAAAGTGATGTAATTCACAAACAAGAAAGCATATTTCCTTATCAATATAAAATGATCAGAAGTGCCGATTTTTATGCTAAAATTTGGAAGCACTTAGAAACAAAATCTAATATTACCTTTCAAGAAGCTAATGTTCTCGGCATCAATCAATTAGGAAATATAGCAGAAGTAAAAACGAATGATACAATTTTTAAAACAACGACAATTTTAAACAGTATTTTGTTTACAGATGCTTATAAAAAGCAAACAAAATACCCAGTTTTACAGCAACATTTTGTTGGGTTTTTTATAAAAACCAAAGAAAACATTTTTGATGAAAATGTGGCTACTTTTATGGATTTTTCTATTCCACAAAAAGGAAATACTCGTTTTATGTATGTGTTGCCTTACCAAAAAAACGAAGCACTTTTTGAATATACCCTGTTTTCTGAAAAGCTTTTGCCTTACAAAGATTATGAGATTGCTATTGAAGAATATTTAACAAAAAAAGGTATTACAGAGTACGAAATATTGGAAAAAGAGCAAGGTTCCATTCCAATGACTTCTTATAAATTTTGGGAATACAATTCTAAAAACATCATAAATATTGGAACTACAGGTGGTTGGAGCAAAGCAAGTACAGGTTTTACCTTTAAAAATATTGATAGAAATACAGCTAAATTAATTCAGCATTTAAAGGAAGAAAAAGCTTTAATCAATTTCCATACAAAAACAAGATTCTGGATGTATGATTTATTATTACTAGATATTTTGTATACCAAGAATCATTTGGGTGCTGCTATTTTTTCTAAAATGTTCGAGAATATTGCTCCACAAAAAATCTTACAATTTTTAGATGAGGAAACTACTTTAGCGCAAGAAGTACAAATTTTTTCTAAAATGCAAAAAAGGTTGTTTTCGAAGGCGCTTTTTAAAAGGATTTTTTAAAATTAATTTAGTTTGTTTTTAAGGATAGAAAAATATACCTTCGCTAAAATCTGATGTATTCAGTAAAACAAAATTATATCATTATTCACTTTGTTCAAAAAAAAACATATGAAAAATTCACTATTTGCACTAATCTTTCTCGCAACCAATTTTATTTTTTCTCAAGAGAATTTTAAAATAGAAATAAATGGAAAGGTATTTGAAATAGAGTTAGATAAAAATTATGAGTTGAAAATTGATAATAATTTATTGAAAGTTAAAGTAAAACAGAAAGACACATTATCATATTCTGATGAAGCTTTTAGCTTTAAATTCCCTAAAGAGTACAAAGTTGGAAAAACAATTATAGATGAGGGAATTGAACAATTATTTTTAATGACTGCTGAAGGTTCTGGTTTTATTATTCAAAAATACTCAACAGTTAATCCAACAACTCTCAATGAATTAATGATTAATGAAGTTACAAAAGAAAGTGTTAATTACGGATTCAAATTGGAAAGAGAAGATTATGAAAGAGTGCTAGTTTCTGGCTTAAAAATTCAAGTAGATAGAGCTGTGTTAAAATATAACAATGAGATAAACATTTATGAAGTTGCTTCAATTGGGAAAAAAGATTCTGGTTTATTGATAATGACAATGGAAATGGATGACATAGAAAATTCTCAAGGGAAAAAATTAATTAATTTGATTTGGAATACATTAGAAATTAAATAAACACTTTTATTTTTTAGGATACTTCTCCCTAATCTTATCCAATCCTAAATTATGAATACTTCCAACATGCGTGTGTTGTTTTCCTAAATCTGGTTTGTAAGTTCCTGCTTGTACTTGTCCACCAATTTTTTGATAGGCTTCTCTAAAAGACATCCCATCAACTACCAAATTATTAATGCTATCAACTGTAAATAAATACTGATATTTTTCATCATTCAAATCAATATCCTTTACAATTACTTGCTGAATGGAATAATTAAATTATCTAAATTTTTAATTATCAAACACTTACTTAAAAAAAAATTATTATTTATTTTTTTGAATAAAAAAAACATTTTTTACGCAAGTTTTCTAGAAAAGAAGCATCTAAAGTGTAAATACTAAAATTTAAATTATAATGAGAAAAATTTTTTGTTCAATTGTTTTTGCGTTTCTTTTAATCGGTTGTAGCTCTAATACTACAGAAAATGATACTATAGATGACGTTACTGCAGGAAGTGTAGATGTTACAAGTGTGGTAGAAAATAATTTTAAAAATAGTTATACAGATGGAGTTTCTGTAGAAGTAAATGGAGATTTTATTTCTATTAGTAGCACAGGCTTACCAGACCATAAAACACCTTATTGGGGCCAAGGACATGAAATGTATGAAGATTTTCCTGGAACAAACCATGCAAACGCAAACACAAGTATGACTACTTTTAATTACGTTATGACAATTCCTACCAAACCAAGCGAAGCAACAAACAAAGAACAAACCGATTTGGGTCCTGTAGGAATGGCTTTAAATGGTGCTCCAATTTATAATGATTATGAAGGTGGTGGTGTATTACAAGAAAATGCATGGGGTACATTCGATAGTACTGGAGCTCATCCAGGACCAAATGAAGATTATCATTATCATTGTGAAGGAACGTATTTAAGTGTTGATGATTCTAATTTAATTGGGTTTTTAAGAGATGGTTTTCCTATCTATGGTAGAAAAGATATGGATGGTTCTTATCCTAGTGATTTAGATGATAATGGAGGTCATATAAGTGTTACAGATAATTTTTCAGAAGCTATTTATCATTACCATATAAGTAATAACGTATATTCTACATCTGGTTTGTATGTTATTAAATCTGGTTCTTATCATGGAACAAAGGGTACTTTTAGAGATTAATTTTTTTCTATATGAAAAAATATTTTTTTTTTAAAAATACAACTATTTATATTTTAATGATCTGCATTCTTTTATTCGCTTGTAATAAAAGTAAAATAAATTCACCTAATAAAATAGCTAAAAAATTAGATTATAATGTAAATATCTCTTTAGTGCCAAATGACACCATCTTTTTTTCTGATAAAAATGCATCTTATAAAAATGGATTATATTATTATAATAACAAATTGTTTTCTGGCATTATTTATAAAGTACAAAAGGGCTATAATGTTAAAACATACAGTTCAGTTTTAGAAGGTAAACTACATGGAATTTATCAAAGTTTTTTCGAATCTGGAAACCCTTTTGAGGTAAGATTATATAGAAATAATTTAGCAATAGGTAAACATTATGGTTATTGGGAAGAATCAGGTAATTTAAAATTTGAATACAATTATTTTGATGAAAAAAAAGAGGGTATTCAAAAAAATTGGTATAAGAACGGACAACCTTTTAAAGAATATAATTATAAGAATGATAATTTAGATGGCATGCAAAAGTCCTGGAGGTTAAATGGTAGTTTATACCGTAATTTCGAAGTTAAAAATGGAAGAAAATACGGCTTGCAAAAAACAAAACAGTGCAATAGTTTAGAGGATGAAAAATTTAAACAAAGCACATAAAAACTAAAAACAAACTATCTAGGATACTTTTCTCTAATCTTATCCAACCCTAAATTATGAATACTTCCAACATGCGTGTGTTGTTTTCCTAAATCTGGTTTGTAAGTTCCTGCTTGTACTTGCCCGCCAATTTTTTGATAGGCTTCTCTAAAAGACATCCCATCAATAACTAAATTATTAATACTATCAACTGTAAATAAATACTGATATTTTTCATCATTCAAATCAATATCTTTTACAATGATTTGCTGAATGGCATAATTAAAAATGTCTAAAATGTCTTTTACATCTTCAAAAGCATTGATGATATTTTCTTTCAATAACTGAAAATCCCTATGATAACCAGATGGTAAATTGTTGGTAATCAGAACCATTTCTGTATGTAAAGCCTGAATTTTATTACATTTTCCACGAATCAATTCAAACACATCAGGATTTTTTTTGTGAGGCATAATGCTACTTCCTGTGGTTAATTCATCAGGAAAAGAAATAAAACTAAAATTCTGACTCATATACAAACAAACATCCATTGCAAAACGAGCCATAGTGTTGCACAAACCTCCTAAAGCTGCAGCAATTGAACGTTCACTTTTTCCTCTGCTTAATTGAGCAGCAACCACATTGTATTTTAATGTGGCAAAATTGAGTTCTTTGGTCGTTAATTCTCTATCAATAGGAAAAGAACTTCCATAACCAGCTGCAGAACCCAAAGGATTTTGATCAACTACTTTCGATACTGCATTGAGCATATAAACATCATCAATTAACAATTCTGCATAGGCTGAAAACCACAATCCAAAAGAAGATGGCATTGCTACTTGCAAATGCGTATAACCAGGTAATAAGCTGTTTTTATGCGTTTCTGCAAGATTTAAAAGTGTGTCAAAAAGTGTTTTTGTTTTATGATTGATGATGGCTAAATTTTCTTTATAATACAATTGTAAAGCCACTAAAACTTGATCGTTTCTAGAACGTGCAGTATGAATTTTTTTACCAACTTCTCCAAAATTTTGGGTTAATTCCCATTCAATTTTTGAATGTACATCTTCAAAAGAAGCTTCAATTGTAAACGTTCCACTTTCTATATCAGAAGCTAATTCTTGCAAACCTTTCTTTAAGTCAGCTAATTCATCAGCAGAAATTATACCAATAGATTCCAACATTATTGCATGTGCTAAAGAAGCCTGAACATCATATTTTGCAATGTGCATGTCAATTTCTCTATCATTACCAACAGTAAAATTTTCTATTTGTTTATCTATTGAAAATCCTTTATCCCAAAGTTTCATATTTTCTTGGTTTTTGGTTCTTAGTTAATGGTTTTTGGTTGGAGTTTTTAAAACCAACAACGAAGAACCATCAACCAATACTATTTTATTATTACACGATTCAACAATTCCACATATATTTCAATTCCTTCTTCAATTTCGTTGATGTAAATAAACTCATCAGCAGAATGAGAACGTGTGCTATCTCCAGGTCCTAATTTTAAAGATTGACAAGTTAACACAGATTGATCTGATAAAGTTGGAGAACCATAAGTTTCTCTGCCCATAGAAATTCCTGCTTTTACCAAATCGTGATTTTTAGAAATAGAGGAGGAGTTCAATCGTAAACTTCTAGGCGTAATTTTACAAGGTGCTTTTTCTTGTAAAATAGCTGCAATTTCTTGATTTGTATAAGCATCATTCACACGAACATCAATTACCAAATCTACATGAGCAGGAACTACATTGTGCTGAGAACCAGCAGCAATTTGCGTAACTGTCATTTTTACATCACCTAAAGCGTCTGAAGTTTTATCGAATTTAAAATCTTTAAACCATTGTAAAACACTGATTGTATTGTAAATAGAATTGTCATTATTTGGATGTGCTGCATGACTTGGAGTGCCTTTTACAACTGCATCAAAAACCACCAAACCTTTTTCTGCAATGGCTAAATTCATTAAAGTGGGTTCACCAACAATGGCAACATCAATTTTAGGAATGATTGCAAGCATGCTATTCAAACCATTTGGGCCACTGCTTTCTTCTTCTGCAGAAGCCACAATAACTAGGTTGTATTTTAAATTTTCTTTGGCATAGAAATGTGTAAACGTTGCAATTAACGAAACCAAGCAGCCACCTGCATCATTACTACCTAAACCATATAATTTTCCTTCTTTTACAATGGCTTCGAAAGGATTATTTGTGTAGGCAGAATTTGGTTTTACTGTGTCATGATGTGAGTTTAATAAAATGGTTGGCTTGCTGTCATCAAAAAATTTGTTAGTTGCCCAAACATTATTTTTTGTTCTTTTAAACGACATTTTATACTCGTTAAACCAACCTTCAATCAACAAAGCCGTGTTTTCTTCTTCTGATGAAAAAGATTGCTTTTCGATTAAACTTTTTAAAAGTGAAATTGCGTTTTGTGTTAATTGATCAAGTTCCATTTTATAAAGTAATTGTTGTATATAATTCGTTTTCTTTGGTTAACATGGTTGTATTTCCCATTTTTACTTGGTGCACTCCATTTTTAAGCGCATCAAAACAATTTTCTAATTTGGGCAACATACCATCCACAATAATTTTGTCTTCTAACAATTGTTGATAGATTTCTGAATTAATGATTTTAATAACGGATTTTTTATCATTAAAATCGCTTAAAACACCATTCAATTCAAAACAATAATAAATGGAAGTTTCATAAATTTTGCTCATACCAACAGCAATTGTACTTGTAATGGTATCTGCATTTGTATTTAGTAATTGTCCATTTCCATCATGTGTAATAGCACAAAAAACCGGTGTAAAATCCGCTTTCATTAATTTATCAATAGCAACATGATTCACTTTTTTTACATCACCTACAAATCCATAATCAATCTCTTTTACTGGTCTTTTATCTGATTTTATACTGTTGATATCTGCACCAGTCAAACCAATCGCATTTGTATTAAGAGCTTGCAATTTTGCTACCATATTTTTGTTGACCAAACCACCATAAACCATCGTTATTACTTCTAAAGTTTCTGCGTCTGTAATTCGTCTTCCATTGTTCATTTTAGCCTCAATTCCTAATTTTGCAGAAATTTGAGTCGCCTTTTTTCCTCCTCCATGAACCAGAATTTTTTTACCCTCTAAATTAGAAAATAATTGCAGAAATTCATTTAAAGAAGTTTCATCTTCAATGATATTTCCTCCAATTTTTATGATTGATAATTTTTCCATTTGGACTGAATTTATTTCAGTTTCTTTTTAACTAAATTATAATTAACTATTTGTGAGATTCTGAAACAAGTTCAGAATGACAAAAATTTTATAAATTCTCTAATATTTTTTTCAAAACCAATTGTGCAGCAAAGGTTCTATTATTTGCCTGCTGAATAACTAATGAATTTTCGCTGTCTAAAACAGCATCTTCGACCACAACATTTCTTCTAACAGGCAAACAATGCATAAATTTTGCATTACCTATTTTTTCTTTGGTAATCATCCAATTTGGGTCTGTATTTAGAATTTTTCCATAATCATCATAAGAACTCCAGTTTTTTGTATATACAAAATCTGCATCTTTTAAAGCTTCTTTTTGATTGTGATAAATGGGTGTTTTTTTTGTAATTTCTGGATTCAAATTATATCCTTCAGGATTTGTTATTACAAATTCAACATCCATTTTTTGCATGGCTTGCACAAAACTATTACCAACTGCATGAGGTAAAGATTTTACATGTGGAGCCCAACTTAATACTACTTTTGGTCTTTTTTTGGGGCTATTTTCGGTAATTGTAATGGCATCAGTAAAACCTTGCAAAGGATGACCAGTGGCACTTTCCATATTTACAATTGGTATAGAAGCATATTTTACAAACGATTTTAAAACTTGCTCAGATTCGTCTTTTTCTTTATCAATCAAAGTAGGGAAGGCCCTAACTGCAATTACGTCACAATATTGTGAAACTACAGCTGCAGCTTCTTTAATGTGCTCAGCAGTATTGCCATTCATAATGGTTCCATCTCCAAATTCAATTCCCCAAGCATCACCAGAAACATTCATCACAATTGCGTGCATTCCTAAATTTAAAGCTGCTTTTTGTGTGCTTAATCTTGTACGTAAACTTGAATTAAAAAACAATAAACCTAACGTTTTGTGTTTGCCTAACTTTTTGTTTTTTAACGGATTCGCTTTAATTTCTCTAGCTTCTTGTATCCAAGATTCGATATTATCTATATCATCAATTGAAGTGAAATTTTTCATTGAAGTTCACTATTTAGTGCGTTAAAAAACACATCTAAATGTTCTTTTTTAACGGTTAAAGAAGGCAAAATTCTAATTACATTAGGATTTTTCGCACTTCCTGTAAAAATTTTATGTTTATAAATTAAATTTTTTCTGAGTTCTGCAATTGGGAAATCAAACTCTAAACCTAACATTAATCCTCTACCTTTTAAAGCTTTTAATTTTGGAACTGATTTCGATTTCTGAATAAAATAGGCTTCCATATCTTTTGCATTTTGCATCAGGTTTTCTTCTTTAATAACATTTAAAACAGTTAAAGAAGCTATGCATGCCAAGTGATTTCCGCCAAAAGTGGTTCCCAATAAACCAAAAGAGGCTTTTATGGAAGGATGAATTAAAATTCCGCCAACTGGAAAACCATTTCCCATTCCTTTAGCAATCGAAATAATATCTGGAGTTACTTTATATTTTTGAAAGGCAAAAAAATCACCTGTTCTTCCAAAACCAGATTGTACTTCATCTGCAATAAAACACGTATTGTATTTTTTACAAAGTGTATCAATTCCTTCGTAAAATTCGGTTGTGCTTTCATCTAAACCTCCAACACCTTGAATGCACTCTATAATTACTGCACAAACATCATCTTTAGCAAGCGATTTTTCTAAAGATTCCAAATCACCTAATTCTAAAATTTCTACTTCTTGTTGTGCATTTAGTGGAGCAATTATTTTTGCATTATCTGTGGCAGCTACAGCAGCAGAAGTTCTACCATGAAAACTATTTTTAAAAGCAATTATTTTCTTTTTATTGTTATGAAATGAAGCTAATTTTAATGCGTTTTCATTGGCTTCTGCACCAGAATTACATAAGAATAATTCATACCCTTTGCAATTTGACATTTCAATCAATTTCGAGCCTAATTCTTCTTGAATTGGATTTTGAATAGAGTTGCTATAAAAACCTATTTTGGCAACTTGCTCACTAATGTTTTTTACATATTTAGGATGTGAATGTCCAATAGAAATAACTGCATGACCACCATACAAATCTAAATATTCTACTCCATTTTCATCATACACAAAAACATCTTTTGCTCTTACTGGAGTGATATCAAACAAGGGATAAACATTAAATAAATTCATATTTGCTCTTTTTTAATGTTACTAATTTTATTGAAAGAAGCAACCATACCTTGAATTAAAGAAGAACTTAAACCTTTATGTTCCATTTCGTTTAAACCTTCTATTGTACAACCTTTTGGAGTGGTAACTCTGTCTATTTCTTCTTCTGGATGATTTCCATTCGATATTAATAAATTCGCTGCGCCTTCGCAAGTATACATAGCCAGTTCTTGCGCTTCTTTAGAATCGAAACCCAATTGAATTGCAGCTTGTGTAGTTGCTCTAATTAAACGCATCCAAAAAGCAATACCACTTGCACAAACAACAGTTGCAGCTTGCATTTGAGATTCTGGAATGCTCAAAGAATGCCCTAATCTATTAAAAATTGCTTCTGCAATTTTTATACGTTTTTCACCTTGAGTATTGCTACACATGCACGTCATAGATTTACCAACTGCAATTGCAGTATTTGGCATAGCTCTAATAATAAATTTATCTTCGCCAACAATGTTTTCTATGCGTAAAATATCATAACCAGTAATGGTTGAAATTAGCACATGTTTTTCGGTTAAATGTGTTTTTATAGTATTAAGAATTCCATCAAAATGAGCAGGTTGAACTGCAAAAATTAAAATATCTGAATTTTGAACGGCTTCTATATTATCTTTCGTTAAAAAAACATTTTTATACCCTTCAAACTCTGAAATTCCTTTTAGATTTCTTTTTGTAAGATATAAAGTAGTGATGGCGTTGTTGGTTATCAATCCTTTAGCAATTGATTTCCCTAAATTTCCTGTTCCTATAATGGCTATTTTCATTTTTTCTTTAGTTTCAAAGTTTTAAAGTTTGAATGTTTCAAAAGTTAAAACTGTTTATAATTATGTACTCAAACAAGTTTAGTATTTATAACTTTTGTAAGGCTTAAAAATAATTTGCTTTTAAATTCAAACCAAGCGTTTCTTCTAAGTTGTACATTAAATTCATATTTTGAATTGCTTGACCTGAGGCACCTTTTAATAAATTATCTATCGTGCTTGTAATCAATAAATTATCATTATGTTTTGATAAATGAATAAAACATTTATTGGTATTTACAACTTGTTTCATGTGAATCTCATCATCAGAAACAAAGGTAAAAGCAGCATCTTTATAAAATGATTTATAGATTGATTTTGCATCCTCAATAGAACCATCAAACTTGGTGTAAGTTGTTGCAAAAATTCCCCTTGAGAAATTACCTCTGTTTGGTACAAAATTTACATCAAAATTAAAACTAGGTTGTAATTGATGGATGGTTTGATTGATTTCGCCTAAATGTTGATGATTAAATGCTTTGTAATGCGAAAAATTATTATCTCTCCAAGTAAAATGTGTTGTTTCTGATAGAGAAGTTCCTGCACCAGTTGCACCTGTAACTGCATTAATATGTATATCATTTTTTAGAAAACCGTTTTTTGCCAAAGGTAAAATAGCCAATTGCAAAGCTGTTGCAAAACAACCTGGATTTGCAATATAATTTGCAGTTTTAATGGCATCTTTTTGTAATTCTGGAAGCCCGTAAATAAATTCTTTTTCTTCTAAAATTTTATCACCAGTTAATCTGAAATCATTACTTAAATCAATAATTTTTGTGGTTGATGAAAATGTATTTTCTTGCAAAAATTTCTTAGAATTCCCATGTCCTAAGCATAGAAAAAGTATATCTATATTTGGATTTATTTCACTTGAAAAATTGATTTCTGTAGAACCTAACAAATCTTGATGAACAGCATACAACTTATTGCCAGCATTGGATGTGCTATAAACAAAATTAATGTTCGTTTTTGGGTGATTTAGTAATAATCGAATTAATTCTCCTGCTGTATAACCTGCACCACCTATAATTCCAGTCTCTAACATTATTCTGTTTTATTTACTTGTTGATAGATTTTATTCTGATTGCCAAGAATTTTAATAAATCCTTTAGCTTCTTCAGCAGTCCAGCCTTTATTCTCTTCTCCATAGCTTCCAAATTTAGCGTTCATTAAATCGTTAGAAGAAGTAATTCCATCCAAAGAAAAATGATAAGGTCTTAACGTAACAAATACACTACCAGTTACTTTAGATTGACTATTTTGCAGAAAAGCTTCAATATCTCTCATTACAGGATCTAAATATTGTCCTTCGTGTAAATGCATTCCATAAAAACTTGCTAAATATTCTTTATGCTGTAATTGCCATTTTGTAAGTGTATGCTTTTCTAATAAATGGTGCGCTTTAATAGTAATTAAGGCAGCTGGAGCTTCGAAACCAACTCTACCTTTAATACCAATTATTGTATCTCCAACATGAATATCTCTACCAATTCCGTATTTAGAAGCGATAGAATTCAGCATTTGAATACATTTTTCTGAGGCATCTAATTTACCATTTACTGCAACTAATTCTCCAGAATTAAAAGTAAGCACCATTTTTTGAATTCCTTCTTTTTCAATTTGAGAAGGATAAGCACTTTCAGGCAAAGGATTTGAAGAAGTCAACGTTTCTGCACCACCAACACTGGTTCCCCAAAGACCTTTATTAATAGAATATTGTGCTTTTTCCCAAGACAAATTAATACCATTTTGTTTTAAATATTCAATTTCTTCTTGTCTTGTTAATTTTTCGTCTCTAATAGGTGTAATGATTTCGATATTTGGCGCTAATGTTTGGAAAATCATATCAAAACGAACTTGGTCATTTCCAGCCCCAGTGCTTCCATGTGCAATATATTCAGCTCCAATACTTTTTGCATAGTCCACAATTTCTATTGCTTGAATAATTCTTTCTGCACTTACAGACAAAGGATAAGTATTGTTTTTTAATACGTTTCCAAAAATTAAATATTTTACTACTTTTTTATAAAAAGTAGCAACTGCATCTATATTTTTATAGGTGGAAACTCCCATTTTATAGGCGTTTTTTTCAATTTTATCTACATCTTCTTTTGTAAAACCGCCCGTATTTACACTTACTGCATGTACTTCGTATTTTTTTGATAAACTTACTGCACAGTAAGAAGTATCTAAACCACCACTATAAGCGATTACTAACTTTTTCATTCTTTATCTTTTTTTAAAAACAAGGTTTGTTTTATGTTTTTTAATCTTTTAAATACGTTTTCTTTTACTTCTTTTGGATTTTGTGTACTTTGTTTTGTTGGGTCGAAAAGCATTCCTGTACATAAGCACATTTTTCTTTCTGTTCTTGTTAAAACATCGAAATTTTTACAAGTTTGACAGCCATTCCAAAAACTTTCATCATCTGTTAATTCTGAGAAAGTTACTGGTTTGTAACCTAATTCTGTATTTAATTTCATTACAGCCAAACCTGTGGTAATACTAAACACTTTGGCATCTGGGAATTTGGTTCTACTATGACTAAATATTACTTGTTTAATCTGTTTAGCAAGTCCTATATTTCTATAATCTGGATGCACAATTAGTCCAGAATTTGCTACGAATTTTCCATGTCCCCAAGCTTCTATGTAACAAAAACCTGCAAATTTATCGCCATCTAAGGCAATAACTGCATTGCCATTTTCCATTTTTGTGATGATATATTCTGGCTTTCTCTTAGCAATTCCTGTTCCTCTAACTTGAGCAGCTTCTTCTATGGTTTTACAAATAATTTCGGCGTAAATACTATGTGATTTATTGGCAATTACAATTTCCATTAAATTGTTCTTTTTTTGGAATGTTATTTATTAATTTCTTTTACACTACTGAATTGGACACACCTAATTCTAAAATACCTAGAATACCCTAAAGGACTATAATAAGATATAAAATTGACTAAAAAAAATGATTTATTTGAAAGATTCACAATAAAAATAAAAAAAGGTTGAATAAAATAGATGTATTACTAATAAAGACCATTAGCAACTGCGATTGCGTAAATGCAACCTGGGTATTCTTAAAGAGATAAAAAAAGTATTTTTTAGAGTAATCATGGGCTAAATGTATGTAATTCTGAAAATAAATGATGATAAATAGGTTGCTATTTTATAAGTTTTATCAAATTTAAACAAAATGGCAATTTTGGTTGAAAAATTTTTATCACAATAGATAATATTTTCTTTTTTTGATAATTTGTTATCCTTTTTTAATTTGATATTTTACTGATTTTTTGAACCTATTTACAATTCATCCTTAAAAAAATACAGTTGGGAATTTTTTAATTTTAAAAAAGCGACTTCTGTTGCACATTTGTATCATTATTAACAATAAAAAATTAAAATCATGAAATTATTAGTATCTCTTTTAGTAACTGCAGTTCTGTTTATATCAAGCTCTTTAATTGCACAAGAAAAAATGTCTATTACTGCAACCGTAATTAACGTTACTTCGAACGAAGGAAAAGTTGGTTTTGCATTGTATAACAAAGCCGATTTTATGAAAACACCTGTACAAAGTATAAATGCAAAAATTATTGATGGTGTAAGCACAGTAGAATTCGAAAACGTTGAGCCAGGCGATTATGCTGTGGTTTGTTATCATGATAAAAATGATAACGATTTAATGGATTTTGCACCAAATGGAATGCCTTTAGAAAATTATGGTGCTTCTAACAATGTGATGAATTTTGGGCCACCAACTTTTGAGAATGCCAAATTTGTAGTTGCTGATAAAAATGTATCTTTAAACATCAAATTTTAATTTAATTATTCATTTATAAATTATGAATACTAGCAAAAGCTCAATCAAAAAAGATATAAAATCTGGTATTATAGTAAGCCTAAAAATTACTACTATTTTCGCTGTTTTCTTTATTCTTTTCAATCAAGATTTTTCTTTAAAGTCCATAGGATATTCGTTTTTAATATCTGGTATGTATTCTTTTGGATTGGGTTTTGCACAAGGTTTAATTAACGAATTTTTGAGTAAAAAGTGGAGTTGGGTAGAAGATACAAATGCGAGGGTTTGGGCTGGAATTATATCTACAGTTTTATATACAGTTCCTATTGTTTTAGCAATTAACTATTTTACATTTATTATACTTCCTGGAAATGATCCTTCTATTTTTTTTAAAGGGAATTTTGTTTGGTCTCATTTGTTCTATGTTATACTTTCTTTCGGAGTTTCTGCCTTTTTACATGCCAGAGGTTTTATGATTGAATGGAAAAATTCACTAAAACAAGAAAACACCAAACAAGAAATTGTAGCAAAAACAGAAACTGCGAAGTTTGAGTCTCTAAAAAGTCAGATAGATCCACATTTTTTGTTTAACAGTTTGAATGTTTTAACGAGTTTAATTGGCGAAAACCCAGATCAAGCTGAGAAATTTACCACCAAATTATCTAAAATTTATAGGTATGTTTTAGAGCAAAGAAATAAAGATTTAATTCCCTTATCAGAAGAGTTAAAGTTTGCAAAAACGTACATGGAATTATTAGAAATGCGTTTTGAAGATGCTGTAAAATTTAATATTCCAGATTCAGTTAGCAACGAAGAATTAAAAATTGTGCCACTTTCATTGCAGCTTTTATTGGAAAATGCAGTGAAGCACAATGTGGTTTCATCAACAAAACCATTAACCATTAATATTTACGAAGAGAATAATTATTTGGTGATAGAAAACAATATAAATCCGAAAGAAGCAATTGGTAAAAGCACCAAAATTGGTTTGCAAAATATTGCTGATAGATATGGATTAATTACGAACAAAAGTGTTCAAATAGAAAATAATAACAAAACATTTAAGGTGAGTATACCTCTCTTAATTAAAATGCAAAATATTATGTATCAAGATAATATAGAAAATAGTAAATACGTGAAAGCCGTAGAAAAGGTTGAGAAATTAAAAGAATTTTATCAAAATTTGGCCTCTTATTGTTTGGTAATTCCTTTTTTAATTTTTATCAATTTAAAATTTTCACCAATGTTTTATTGGTTTTGGTTTCCACTTTTTGGATGGGGATTAGGATTAACTTTTCATTTTTTAGAAGTGAATAATTACAACATTTTCCTTGGGAAAAATTGGGAAGATAAAAAGATAAAAGAGTTAATGGATAAAGAAAATAACCATAAAAACTACAGATAATGAAAACGAATTTTACAGAAGAACAAAGATATATTCTTGCAAAAAAGAGAGTAGAAAAAGTAAGTAAATTTTATAAACATTTGGCAGTATATGTAGTTGTAAACATCTTTTTAAGTGCCATTTTTATAGTGGGTGATATAAATGATGGAGACACTTTTAACGAGGCCTTTTTTAACTATCATAATTACAAAATATGGTTGTATTGGGGCATTGGTATTTTGTTTCAAATGATCAATACTTTTGGCATTAACTATTTTTTTAATAAAGATTGGGAAGAAAGAAAAATTAATGATTACATGAACGAAAAAGAATATTAAAATGGAAGCAAATTTTAAACAACATCAAAGCTATTTAAAAGCACAAAAAAGGGTAAAAGAAATTAAAGGATTTTATACTCACTTAACTATTTATTGCCTCATAATGCCTATCATTATTTTTGTAAACCTAAAGTTTGTGCCTGAATTTCATTGGTTTTGGTTTTCACTCTTAGGTTGGGGCACAGGACTTTTTTTTCATTGGTTAGGTCTTTTCGGATTTAATTTATTAGGCTTTGGAAGAGATTGGGAAGAGAAAAAAATTAGAGAATACATGAACGAAAACAATTAGAACAATGGAATCAAATTATATACATCATCAATTAAATTTAAAGGCTCAGAAAAGAGTACAAGACATTAAAGGTTTTTATACACATGTAGTTGCTACATTTTTTATTCCTCCGTTTTTAGTATTCATCAATTTAAAATTAGCCTCAGAATTTATATGGTTTTGGTATGCATTTGCAGCTTGGTTTTTAGGGCTTTTTATACATTGGATAAATGTATTTGGCATAACAAAATTTAGCTTTAAAGAAGATTGGAAAGAGAGAAAAATGAAAGAACTTTTAGGCGATGATTTAATAGCCAATAATAATTTTGAAGAACCGAATTACATACAAGAACAGTATTTTATCAAAGCAAAAAAGGAAGCCAAAGACATTAAAGGTTTTTACATTCATTTATTTGTAAATATATTTTCTTTAACAATTGTAATCTTTGTAAACTTAAAATTTGTGCCAGGTTTTCACTTTTTCTGGTTTGTTTTAGGAGGCATGTTTTTAGGACTTTTTTTTCATTGGTTAGGCGTTTTTGGCTTTAATTTATTAGGTTTGGGAAAAAAGTGGGAAGAGAAAAAAGTACAAGAAATTATTCAAAAAAACACTTTATAACATGGAATCGAATTTTTTACAAGAACAGAATTATATAAAAGCTAAAAAAAGAGTGAAAGAGATTAAAGGATTTTACATTCACTTATCTGTTTTTATCATTATTAATATATTTATTAGCGGCATTATTATTTTTGGTTTAATGTCTAGTGGAGATTCTTTTGCAGAAACAATTACAAATTTTGGAGTCTATTCTACATGGCTTTTCTGGGGCATAGGAATGTTTTTTCATTGGTTGGGCGTTTTCGGATTTAAATCCTTAGGATTTGGGAAAGATTGGGAAGAGAGAAAAATAAAAGAAATGATGGAAAAAGATGAACAACGAGGTAAAAAATTTAAGTAATGGAAAATTTAGAAGATAAAAAATTACAAAGAGCCCAAAAGCGAGTTGCTAAAATGAAAGAATTTTACAAACACGTAATTACTTATATTTTAGTCAATTTGTTTTTAATGTTTGTTTGGAAATTCTCATTCACAATTTTTGGAGATTTTGTAATCAGCAATCATTTTAGTTCAGATGGTAACACACATATTCCTATTTGGTTCATTTGGGGAATTTTCTTAGCTGCAGATGCTTTAGAAACTTTTGGTATTGCAAGTTTCTTTGGAAAAGATTGGGAAGAAAGAAAAATTAAAGAGTTGATGAAAGAAAACAAATAAGTTTTAAAATCAATCAGCAATCAAAACAAAACATAAAAAAGTACTATGAATGTAATTATTATAGAAGACGAAAAACCAGCAGCAAGAAGGTTAAACAGAATGTTGGCGGCTCTAGAAATGGATGTAAATGTCATGTTACATTCCGTAGAAGAATCTTTAAATTGGTTACAAAACAACGAACATCCAGATTTAATTTTCTTAGATATTCAACTTTCTGATGGATTATCATTCGAAATTTTTGAAGAAATCGAAGTAAAATCTGCTATTATTTTTACTACAGCTTACGATGAATATGCACTTAAAGCATTCAAACTAAATTCCATAGATTATTTGTTAAAACCTATTGATGAAGACGAATTAGCAGCTGCAGTAAAGCAATTTAAAATACAACAACCAAAACAAAGTGATGTACAAGTAAATTTAGAGGATATTAGAAAATTACTCATAAATCCTATTGATAGAAAATTCAAAAAAAGATTGTCTATTAAAGTTGGGCAACATATAAAAATAATTCCTGTAGATGATATTGAGTGTTTTTACAGCGAAAACAAATCGACCTATATTCATACCACAGAGAGGAGAAGTTATTTGTTGGATAACTCCTTAGAATATTGGGATGAACAACTAAACCCAGAACAATTTTTTAGAGTAAACAGAACTTTTATTGTGCATATAAATGCGATAAAAGATATTATTTCTTATACAAATTCACGCTTAAAATTAATTTTAAACTCCTATTCAGAAACCGAAATTATTGTAAGTAGAGAACGTGTAAAAGATTTTAAAGCTTGGATTGACTAATGCAGTTAGTTTTAAAAACTCAATTTTGGAATTGTAATTTAGTTTGTTTCTAAATTTACTTTCTAATAAATTCGCTAACTTCGAGTATAAAACATTAAAACATTACATATTCGTGTTAAAGTTAGCTGTCATTTATGTGAAAAATCTGCGATAAAAGAAAATGGATAAATTTATTTCATATGAAGGATTACCAATTAACTCAGGAGGAGCGCATAGTGTGAATAGAAAATCATCAAAAGTAACTTATGAAGAAACTTTAAATTTTCTGAATTTATTCGCTGACAGAACTAAAACTGAATCAATTGAATTGACTTTATATCAATCTGAAAAAAAGGAATATTCTTCTCTTAAATTAATTCTTAAGTTGACCTTGAAATTTGGAATTCCAAAAATGAGAAATGATGGTTGGTTGAAAAATTGGAGTTGGAGTTTGTCTCAAAACAATATTGAAAAAGGATTTGAAATGCTTAAACTGAATAGTGAATTACCAAAAAATATTTTTGGCCCAATAAGTCTTAATTTTAAATGGAATTTCCATTTTAAGAATCCAAAAACTAATAAAGTTTTACCAAATCAAAAATTAATACCTCTATTGGACTTTAGGAATAAAAACTCTAAAATTTATTTAAGACTATCTGAAAAATCAACAATTTCAGTTTGGTTTGCTTTTCCATTTGAAAAATTAGGAAAATATGAATTGGAGTTTATAAAAACATTGAGTTCTAAATTACCTTTTAAACCATCTGAAAAACATTGGAGAATTTGGAAAAAATCTGAAAAAGGAAATTGGATACCAAGAAAACTAGAAATAAAAAACGTCAGCTAACATTGGCTATATTTAATTGCTAATGTATTTTTTGCGTTGGAAAAATACTCAAGCACGAAGTTGTTTCATTTTTTTGCTTATTTTTAGCCAAACAAAACCGCAACTAAAACATAGCCTAAAACGTTAGCGAACTTTCCCAAAAAAACATTTCCAAACAAAAACATCAAAAAATTTCCCACTTCTTAAACTTTGATTATTTTTATCAAAATTTAAATTAATGAGTCAACAAGAAGAATTTTTTAACTACATAAATTCAGGTTACCAAACCAAAGGAGATTATATAGAATTGGGGGCAGCCATGTTAGGTGAAGAAACTGTAACAAATGCCATTGTAAAAGTTCCGCTAAAAACCTTAAACAGACATGGTTTAATTGCAGGAGCAACAGGTACAGGAAAAACTAAAACCTTACAAGTAATTGCAGAAACCTTATCAGACAAAGGAATTCCTGTTTTGTTAATGGATGTAAAAGGAGATTTATCTGGTTTGGCACAACCAAGTGCTGGGCATCCAAAGATTGATGAACGTCATGCAAAAATTGGTTTTCCTTTCGAAGCTAAAAAATTTCCAGTAGAAATTTTAACCATTTCAGAACAAGATGGTACTAGAATGCGTGCAACAGTTTCTGAATTTGGCCCTGTTTTGCTATCAAGAATTTTAGACTTATCAGAAGCGCAATCTGGCATTATTGCAATCATTTTTAAATATTGTGATGACAATAAATTACCACTTTTAGATATTAAAGATTTTAAAAAAGTTTTACAATTTGTAACCAATGAAGGCAAAGAAGAAATCCAAAATGAATATGGGTTAATTTCTACAGCAAGCACAGGCGCAATTTTGCGTAAAATTATAGAAATAGAACAACAAGGAGGCGATTTATTTTTTGGCGAAAAATCTTTTGATGTAGAAGATTTAACAAGAATTGACGAAAATGGGAGAGGAGTCATTTCTATTTTACGTTTAACAGATATACAAGACAAACCAAAACTATTTTCAACATATATGTTGCAATTGTTGGCAGAGGTTTACGAAACTTTTCCAGAGCAAGGAGATTCTGAAAGACCAGAACTTATTATTTTTATAGATGAAGCACATTTGGTTTTCCAAGAAGCCTCTAAAGCATTGTTAAATCAAATAGAAAGTATTGTAAAATTAATTAGATCTAAGGGTATTGGTTTGTATTTTGCAACTCAAAACCCAAATGATGTTCCAGAAGCTATTTTAGCACAATTGGGTTTAAAAGTGCAACATGCTTTAAGAGCTTTTACAGCCAAAGACAGAAAAGCAATTAAATTGGCTGCTGAGAATTATCCATCATCAGCCTATTATGATACCAAAGAAGTACTCACACAATTAGGTATTGGAGAAGCATTTATATCGGTTTTAAACGAAAAAGGAATTCCTACTCCATTAGCAAGAACCATGTTGCGTGCACCTATGAGTAGAATGGATATTTTAACAGACAAAGAGCTAAAACAAGTAATAGATAGTTCTAAAATAGTACACAAATACAATCAAGAATTAGACAGAGAAAGTGCTTACGAACTGTTAAATAGTAAAATAGATGATATTAATAAAGCAGAACAAAAAGCAATAGAAGATGCAGAGAAACAAGAAGAAAAAGAACGATTAGCCAAAGAAAAAGCCAAAGAAGCAAACTCTAGAACGTATTCTAGAAGAAGCACAAGACAAGACCCTTTAGTAAAAGTATTAACAAGTGCTACGTTTATTAGAGCCGTTTTCGGAATTTTAAAAAAAGTAATGAAATAACAAAAAGAAAAATAATACGTTTAAGTATTGTAAAAACTAATAAAATGAATCAAAAAAACACACCTCTAGTACTTTTAATTTTAGCAACTTTTTTAATGATAAGTTGTGGAAATGACGATAAATTTAAAATAGAAAAAGGAAAAGTCGGGCATGTAAATGCCTCTACAACAATAAGTCAGCTTCATAAAATTTTCGAAAACGACTCTATTGTAAAAAATTTAAGTGAAGGCGCTTTAGGTAACGATTACTTTCAAGATGATGACAAATTTTTGATTTTTGAAAAAGGAGGGAAGCATCTTTTAACGATTGTGCCAAAAGAGCAACTCGATTCTTCGTCGACTATTAAAAGCATAGAAATACACGATTCAAGATTTACAACAGAATCAGGTATCAACTTAAATTCTAGTTTTTTAGAAATAAACGCCAATAATAACATCAACAGAGTAGAGTCAACTTTTTCATCAGCAACCTTGTTTATAGATAATTTAAACGCAACAATTGCCATCGATAAAGAAGAATTGGGTTTAAAAGATTTTAGTACTCAGAAAGTAGCTTTAGAGCAAATACCAGATTTGGCAAAAATGAAATCGTTTGTAGTTTGGTTTAATTAGGCATGTTTTCGCCTTTTTTTTTAAAAGGTAAAAATCACGCTTTCAATTATATCTTTCATTCATTCTTCGCAAAAGGGTAGAATTTATCTTGAGCGAAGTCGAAAGGTTTCAATCGCTTACGCAAAACCAATTATTATGAAGAAAAAATACACCCTTCAAAAAGCACCATTTATAGTGCCAACTTCAGATGGTAAATTAATTGAAGAACATTTTGGAAATGCTACAGACAGAAATAAACAAATAAGTATTGCACACATGATTGCACCTCCAAAATGGAGCGAACCTTTTCAAACTCCAGAATTTGAAGAATATACCTATATAATTCGTGGTAAAAAACAATTTATAATTGATAATGAAACCATTGTTTTAGAAGCAGGGCAATCTATAAAAATAGAAAAAAATGTTCGAGTGCAATATTCAAATCCTTTTGATGTAGAATGCGAATATATTGCAATTTGTTTACCTGCTTTTTCTATGGATTTAGTAAACAGGGAAGAAGAATAGTTTTCTTAATTATATAAGTGATTATTTTTATAAAATTGAAGTTTATCCAAGTTATTTTAAAAAAGAGGTCTTATAATTATTTTTCTAAATTTTTCTGAACAGAAGCTTTTAAAATTTCTAAGTTTTTATTTTTCTTTTTGTTGATGTAATGTCTTAATACTCCACCTTTTACACTATTTACATCGAATTCAACTATAAATGCGTTTTTATCAATATCATTTATAATTTTGTACATTTTTTTAATATCGATTCTATTTACAATGGAATGTATGATGTCAAAATCTTCAGCTTCTCCTCTGCTACCAAAACCAGAAGTGCCTTTGTAAACGGTTAAGCCTGTTCCTAGCTCTTCTAGAATTGCAATTTTAATTAAGTCGTATTTTTTAGAAACAATAGTTACCCCAATAAAATCCTCAAAGCCTTCGATTACTGTATCTGTTACTTTTGCAGCCACAATGTATGTAAGTATAGAGTAAAGAGCTACTTCCATAGAAACTGCAAATGCTGTAATACCAAACAATATAATATTAAAACCCATTACTATTTTACCAATACTAATGCCTAATTTATCATTTAAATAAATTCCTAAAATTTCAGATCCATCTAAAACAGAACCATTTCTAATGGCAATTCCAATACCAGAACCAACTAATAATCCTCCAAAAATTGAAATTAATAATTTATCGTTTGTAATTGTTTGAAAATTCTCGAAATGAATAAAAAGTGCAACTCCTAAAATACTTAAGATAGATTTTACAACAATTCTTTTAGAAACTGTAAAATAGCCTAGAATTAAAAAAGGAATACTAAAAAGGATGAGCAAGTAAGACATGTTTATATCTACTTGAGTTTTTACTAAAAGAGCAATTCCTGTTACACCACCATCTAAAAATCCGTTAGGTAATAAAAAAGCTTTCAGCCCTAAACTTGTCAGAATGATGCCTATAATAATTTGAAAAAATTCTGATATGGAGCTTGTACTTTTTTTATAGTTCATTTTATTTTTCGATGTTCTTCCTTTTGCATGCTAGCAGTGTATTTTTTAACAGCATTGCTATGGTCATTGGTCCAACTCCACCAGGAACAGGAGTAATAAATTCAGATTTTTCTGCAACTTCATCAAAAGCAACATCACCAATTAATCTAAAACCACTTCTTTTGCTAGAATCTGCAATTCTGGTAATACCAACATCAATTACGGTAACATTATCTTTAACCATATCTGCTTTCAAAAACTCTGGAATACCAATAGCAGCAATAATAATATCTGCTTGTAAAGTAATCTCTTTTAGGTTTTTTGTTCTGCTATGACATATGGTTACTGTAGCGTTTCCAACTTTTCTTTTTTGTGATAAAAGAATACTCATTGGACTGCCAACAATATGGCTTCTACCAAGAACTACAACATGTTTACCAGAAGTTTCTACATTATATCTATCTAACAATTCTAAAATTCCAAAAGGAGTTGCAGAGATAAAAGTTGGTAAATTTAAAGCCATTTTACCCACATTTGTTGGGTGAAAACCATCAACATCTTTATCTGGATCAACAGCCATGATTACTTTTTGTTCATCTATATGATCTGGTAAAGGTAATTGCACAATAAAACCATCAATATCTTTATCAATATTTAAAATGGCGATTTCATTTAGTAAATCTTCTTCAGAAATTTTATCAGAAAGTCTAATTAAGGTAGATTCAAAACCTACTCTTTCACAAGCTTTTACTTTTGCATTTACATACGTAATACTTGCTCCATTGTCACCAACAATAATGGCAGCTAAATGTGGTGTTTTATGACCTTTATTTTTAAGATCAATTACCTCAAAAGCTATTTCTTCTTTGATGTCTGCTGCTGTTTTTTTTCCGTCTAAAAGTGTCATTGGTTAATTAAGTTTCAAGGTTTCAAGGTTTCAAGGTTCTAAGATGAGATTTCTCAATCGCTTTAAAAGCTCATTTCGAAATAATAAATGTTAAAATATTTTAATTTTGCATACAGCCTTATTTCATTCCCTTCATCATTTGCATCATTTTTTTACTTCCTCCACCTTGCATCATTTTCATCATTTTACTCATTTGATTGAACTGTTTCATCAACTGATTTACTTCTTGAATCGTTGTTCCAGATCCTTTTGCAATTCTCTTTTTTCTGCTAGAATCAATACTCGAAGGCTCGCTTCTTTCTGTTGGTGTCATCGAATGAATAATTGCTTCAATTCCTTTAAAAGCATCATCATCTATATCTACATCTTTCATTGCTTTTCCAGCTCCAGGAATCATACCTACCAAATCTTTCATGCTTCCCATTTTTTTGATTTGCTGAATTTGATTTAAAAAGTCATCAAAACCAAACTGATTTTTAGCAATTTTCTTCTGTAGTTTTCTGGCTTCTTCCTCATCATATTGATCTTGAGCACGTTCTACCAAAGAGATAACATCTCCCATTCCCAAAATCCTGTCAGCCATCCTGTCTGGATGAAAAACATCAATAGCATCCATTTTTTCGCCTGTACCAATAAATTTAATTGGTTTATTAACTACAGATTTTATAGATAATGCAGCACCACCTCTGGTGTCTCCATCTAATTTAGTAAGTACAACACCATCAAAATTTAGAATATCGTTAAAAGCTTTTGCTGTATTTACAGCATCTTGCCCAGTCATAGAATCTACTACAAATAGTGTTTCTTGCGGATTTACAGTTTTGTGGATATTAGAAATTTCTGCCATCATTTCTTTATCGACAGCCAAACGTCCTGCAGTATCAATAATTACAACATTTTTCCCATTTGCTTTTGCGTATTTTATAGCATTTTGAGAAATTTCTACAGGGTTTTTATTCTCAACCTCTGCATATACTTCAACTCCTATTTGTTCTCCAACAACTTGTAATTGATTAATTGCGGCTGGTCTGTAAACATCACAACCTACTAAAAGAACTTGTTTAGACTTTTTTGTTTTTAGATAATTAGCTAATTTTCCAGAAAAAGTGGTTTTACCAGAACCTTGTAAACCAGACATTAAAATTACGGTAGGCGAGCCTCCTAAATTAACACCTACTGTCTCACCACCCATTAATTTGGTTAGTTCGTCTTTAACCAATTTAACCATTAACTGCCCTGGATTTAGGGTAGTTAATACATTCTGGCCTAAAGCTTCAGTTTGTACTTTTTTGGTAAAATCTTTTGCAATTTTAAAGTTAACATCGGCATCTAAAAGTGCTCTTCTAACTTCTTTTAAAGTTTCTGCAACATTTATTTCTGTAATTTGCCCATGACCTTTTAAGGTATGCAAGGCTTTATCTAATTTATCGCTTAAATTATTAAACATAATTTGTATTTTTTTAAAAACACAAATATAAATATAACAGTTCGCTTATAAAAAATTAAAAAGACTATTCTTGCTTTAAAAGTAAGCTCGTAAAGAAGTTTATGAAATGGATGAAAATTGATAATAGAAATACCAAAATTGATATGACAATGACCATTTGAGAATTGTCATTTGCAATGATTAAATTCTCTGATGAATTATCTCCAATCCAATTCCAATTTTCGTTAGTTAATAGAAATAGTAAAGCAATGATTTGTAAAATTATATGGGTTATGGTTAATGCTGGTTTAGGCAATTTTTCAGTCCAATGCAAGGAAAAATAATTGATACTAATTAATATAAAAAATACTCCAGAAACTAAAGAAAGATTTGCAAATGAAATAGGAAAGGATAATCCAAATACATTTATATCGAATGCATTTTCATTTACAAAAAACGAAAATAAAAAGGCGATTATTGATAACCCAAAGAAAAATAAATGAGGTTTTAAAATAACTTTTTTAAGCATAAAACTTTTTCAAAGTATTTGTATGATGTTCTGTATGATGCGCTGTCCACATAATAATTTCTCTCACTGTCATTTTACCCATTAAAGGATGAGGAATTACTAAAGTATCTAAATTTTTCTCGCTAATTTTTTTTGTCTTGTATTGTAGTTTTTTTTGTTGAATTAAAAACCTTGTCAACAAACGATCTCTTTCCTTTAAAGTAGGTTTTTTTAAATTTTGATTAAATGTTCTTGCTCTATCTTGATTTTCAATCAACTTTTGTTGATAGTTTTTTGCAACAGTTTCATAATCTCTTGGAGCTCTGTTACAAACTCCGAATTTATATTTTAAAAAAAAACGAGGGTAACTTAAAGCATTATTTAATAGTTGTAAACTATTTACTAAATGCATAATATGTTGGCTTGTAGACCATTTATTTTCAGGTCCTTTTTCCCAATTTTCTATAGGTTGTTTATGTAACCAATCGAAAAGTTCTAAATGTTTTGCTTCTAATAAATCTGCTATATCAACTTTGTCCATAAAAATAAAATTATAGGTTTAAATGTAAGAAAATTTATATTTAAATTAAAAGTAAACTGTAATTGTTAAGAAAATCATGGATAATAATGTTAAGATTAAAATCAAAGGAATTACAAATTTTAACCATTTGTTATAACCAACTTTTATCATTGCTAATGCTGCTAAAATTAATCCTGTAGGATTAATGAAATTAAATAGCCCATTTCCAAACAAATAAGCATTTACAATATGTTCTCTACCCAAAGAGACAGTATCTGCAAGTGGAGAGAGAATTGGCATTGTTAAAACTGCCATTCCAGATGATGATGGTATAAAAAATGTTAAACCACTATAAATAAAAAGCATTACGTTTATAAATATTCCTTTAGGCATTCCTTCTGTAAATGAACTGGCATAAAATAACAAAGTATCGCTTATTAAACCATTTTCCATAAGTACAGTAACACCTCTTGCAAGCCCAATAATAAAAGCTACACCCAATAAATCACTTGCCCCTTTCATAAAAGTATTTACAAAAACGGTTTCATTAATCCTGCATAAAAAACCAATTACAAGCGCGCCTACAAAGAAAACTCCAGTCATTTCTAAAAACCACCAATCTAAATTACTTACACCATAAACCATTACAATAAAACAAAGTGTAAAAATTATTAGAACCAATTTTAAACGTAGGTTAAAATCGATTTCTTTTGATGATTTTTGAAAAGCAAACATTTTTTCAATTGCTTCTTTTTGATCAAAAATAATTGATTTTGAAGCGTCATTTTTTACTTTTCGAGCATATCTTAATATATATAATATACAAGCCAAAAGTCCAATAAAGAAAAAGATTACTCTACTTAAGAAACCAGTAGTCCAATTAATTCCAGCAGCGTTAGAGGCTATAATTGTACTAAAAGGATTTATAGTAGATATCATACAACCCAATTGGCTACCAATAAAAATACACGCTAAAACAACAATTGCATCATATTTAGCAGCTAAAAAAATAGGAATTAAAATAGGGTAGAAGGCTATGGTTTCTTCTGCCAAGCCAAATGTAGTTCCACCTAAGGCAATTAAAGAAGTAACAGCTATAATTAAAATATATTCTTTGCCTTTTAAAACTGCTGAAAGTCTATTTATTCCAGCTTCGAAAGCACCAGTAAAATTTACAATAGCAACCAAGCCACCAATAAATAAAACTAAAATAATAATATCTGCGACAGCAATAATTCCTTTTAAGGGTGCTTGTATGAATTCTACAAAACCTTGTGGTCTAGATTCTAATTCTTTGTAGGTTCCAGGAATACTAATTGGTTTGTAAATTGCACCAGAAGTAAATTTTTCTAATGGAATTTTCACTCCTAAATCATTTAAAGTTTTTTGTGATGCTTCTAAAGTTTCAGTTAATTCTGATGAAGTTTTTACAAAGGTATTTTCATCAGCATTATAGCTTAACCTATCATATTGTCCTGATGGAATAAACCAAGTTAAAAGAGCAACAAATGCAGCAATGATTAATAAAACTGTTTGCGCGCTTGGAAATTTTATTTTTTTCATCTTTAAAAACAAATAAATTGATTTTAAAGATACTATTTAAATTTTATTTTTTTGCAATAAACTCTAAGGCAACTCCATTAATACAATGACGTTTTCCTGTGGTATCTTTAGGTCCATCATCAAAAGAATGCCCTAAATGGCCCCCACAAGTATTGCATTTTAATTCCGTTCTTGCATACCCAATTTTGTAATCTACATCTAATTCCACATTTTCGTCTATAGCTCTATCAAATGAAGGCCAACCTGTGCCAGAATCGAACTTGTGTTCAGATTTGTATAAAGGTGTTTTACAGGCTGCACAAACAAAAGTACCTTTTTCGTAATTTTTGTTTAACGGACTTGTAAAAGGTCTTTCTGTACCAGCTTCTATTAAAACATAAAATGCAGATGGAGAAAGTAATTTTTTCCATTCAGACTCGGTTTTTTCTACTTTATAGGTTTTCTTTTCTTTGGATGAATTTTGAGCATTGCCAACACAACTTATCATTAAAACTAAAACGAATAAACTTGCTATTTTTTTCATGTATTTTCTTTTATAAAATCGACTATTTTGTTTGTAATATTTTTATCACGAAGAATTTTGGTGTGCCCCAAACCATGAGTGATAAAAAGTTTTCCTTTCTTTAAGCTTTGACGAATATTTATAGCACAACTTACATTTACATCACCATCCAATACATCATGAATTACTAAAACTGGAACTTTAACATTTTCAGCAGCTTTATGAGTGGCATATTCATCGATTTTCATCATCCATTTTTTTTCCAAAAACTGAATTAATTTAAATCCAAATTTATCATTTAAACCTAAATTATTTGCAAAATTTAATAAAATATTTGAAACTTTATCACCAGAACCGACAGTAACTAAAGATTTAAAGATTGGTTTTTGAGATTGAATATTCATAATAGCCATAGACCCAAAAGAATGACCTATAGCTGCATCAAAGGGCCCTAAGTTTTGATTGATAAAATCAATCGCTTCTATATATTCTTTTAAATTAGTTGTTTTTCCAGTCGATTTTCCATGAGAAGGAGCATCAAAAGAAATTACCATAAATCCTTTTTCTAAAAGCCTATTTGCAATCATAAAAAGTTGAGTACTTCTTCCTGCCCAACCATGTGTGAACAATACTTTTTTATCAGAAAAACCGTAAGATAAAATATGTATGTCTTTTTTTAGGGTTGGAATATGCAATGTTTTCTTTTGCGATGAATTTTCCATCGCTAATTCTCTATTAGGAGTTTTAAATTTAATAGGAGTAGTAAATAATTTTGCAGCAATAATAATTGTAACTCTAGAAGATATTAAATAAATAAATTGAAATCCAATTTTAACAAATTTGGGTATTTGTAAACTAGAAGGAAGTTTTTCTTTGTCGAAGAAAGCATGCATAATATCTACAATAATTGCTTTAAGAACTAATTATGCACAAATATTAGTTATTTAATTAATAAATTGCACTCAAATTATCAAAAAATACAAAAAATGAAAAAAATAGTAATTTTAGTACTTACAGTGTTTTTATTTGTTGAATGCAGTACTGTGCCAATAACAGGAAGAAGTCGTGTAAATTTTGTAAATGACGCCCAAGTTTTACCTGCAAGCTTTGCACAATATAGTAGTTTTTTAGAAGAAAATAAATTATCTACCAATAGAGAAATGACCAACCAAATTAAAAATGTTGGAAAAAATATTTCTGCTGCTGTAGATCGTTTTATGAGAGCTAATAATATGGTTGAAGAGGCAAATTCTTATAAATGGGAATTTAATTTAATAGAAGACAAAACTGTAAATGCTTGGTGCATGCCAGGTGGGAAAGTAGTTTTTTATACAGGTATTATGCCAATTTGTGCAAATGAAAATGGTGTTGCAGCAGTAATGGGCCATGAGGTTGCACATGCTTTTGCAAAACATGGTCAAGAAAGAATGTCTCAAGGACAATTACAACAATTAGGTGGTTTAGCAGTTGCATTAGGGACTTCTAATAAAGATCCAAAAACGCAACAAATTTGGAATACAGCATTTGGTGTTGGTTCTGGTTTAGGTATGTTAAAATTCAGTAGAGTACATGAGCAAGAAGCAGACAGGCTAGGTTTGGTTTTTATGATTATGGCAGGTTATGATGGAAATGAAGCTGCAGAAGTTTGGGTAAGAATGAGCGAAAGAGCTGGAAGTGGAGGCCAAGGACCAGAAATTTTAAGCACGCACCCAACCAACGAATCTAGAATTGCAGATTTAAGAGCTTATTTACCAACTGCGAAAAAATATGCAGAACAGTATAATGCGAATGGAGTTGTTAAATAAAGAGCAAAATAATTAGAATTCATATCTTACAGCCGTCCAAAACTATTTGGGCGGTTTTTTTTTGAAAATTATATTTTAAAAAATGCCATTTTTTTTTAGCGGTAATTAATACATAGATTATATTTACAGAAACACTTTTATATGCTTAAAATTGGAGATAAAAAATTAATAAATGGATGGGCTTTTTATGATTGGGCTAATTCTGTATACTCTTTAGTAATTAGTACAGCAGTTTTCCCTTTGTATTACAGTGCTGTTACAGATGGTAAAACTGTTTTTTTCTTAGGAATAGAATGGAGTCATCCTGATAGTTTGTATAGTTATGCTCTGTCTTTTTCGTTTTTAGTGGTTGCTTTTATTTCTCCTATTTTGTCTGGAATTGCAGATTACACAGGAAGTAAGAAAAAGTTTATGAAATTTTTCTGCACGTTAGGAGGACTGTCTGTAGCAAGTTTGTACTTCTTTGATGGCATAGACACTGTTTGGATAGGTATTATTTTTACCATTTTAGCAAGTATTGGTTTTTGGGCAAGTTTGGTTTTTTACAATGCTTATTTACCAGAAGTTGCACATCCAGAACAACAAGATAGAGCTAGTGCAAAAGGGTTTATTTATGGTTATTCAGGTTCTATAATTCTATTGATAATCAATTTAGTAATGATTCAAATGCCAGATTTATTTGGAATTACATCTGCAATGGCATCAAGAATTTCTTTTGTTTTAGTGGGTGCTTGGTGGATAGGTTTTGCGCAAATAACTTTTAAGCGATTGCCTAATGATATGTATAATAAAAAACCTAAAGAAGATTATATATGGAGAGGGTTTAAAGAACTGAAAGTTGTTGCAAAAGAGGTAATGAATTACCCAACTTTAAAGCGCTTTTTAATATCGTTTTTCTTATTAAGTATAGGTGTGCAAACCATTATTTTAATGGCTGCAATTTTTGGTTCTAGTGAACTAGGTTTGCCAACAATGAACTTAATTATAACTATTTTATTAGTACAAATAGTGGCTATTGCAGGTGCATTTGTGTTTTCGAGATTGTCAGAAAAATGGGGAAATATTAAGGCTTTAAAAGTTACTATTTGTATATGGATGTTGGTTTGTTTTGCAGCTTTTTTATTAGATAAAAATCAAGAAAATGTAGATTTTTACTTCTATGGTTTAGGAATTTTATTAGGTTTTGTTCAAGGTGCAATCCAATCTTTAACACGTTCTACCTATTCAAAATTACTTCCAGTAACCCAAGACCATGCAACGTATTTTAGTTTTTACGATGTTACAGAAAAAATAGCCATTGTTTTAGGAACCCTCGTTTACGGTTTATTATATGCAATTACAGATTCTATGCAATGGTCTGTATTATGTTTGGCCATTTTCTTTTTAGCTTCTTTTATTATTTTAAGCACTTTAAAGAAAACAAAATATGTACAGTAAATTATTTTAAGAATATTTTATTTAAATGATCTTTTTCTATTTGTAGAACAATAGATATTAAAATTTCTTGATCCTTTTTTACTAATTTATTTAAAACTTCTTCACCTTTAGAAATGGTTTCTAAAGCCAATTTTAAACCTTTGATTTCTTTTTGAGTAAATAACTTGGGTTTATTTTGCATTTTTAATATCAGAAAAGAAATAATTTCTTTAATTTTTTCTACCAATTCTTTATCATAAATAATGTTAAAAAAAACTTCTGTGTTTTTCATAAATTCTTCAATTTCAGTATAAGGCAGGTTTTTTATTAATGAATTTATTTTTGATTCTGTAAAAGGAGGTGCACTCTTGTTTTGAATTGCCTCATTTACCAAAGCATTTTCAAATTTTGTGGCTCCTCTAAAAGATTTCATTGCTTTTAAACCAGCACTAAATATTTTGGGCAAATGTCTTCCATGAGAAAAAATTAATTGAAAAGATTCTAAGACTAAATTTAATAGTTTTTCAGGTTGCTTTATAAAATTATCTAAAGTGCTAAAAGCGGTATTCAGTTCAGCTCTTTTGGCTACATCAGGATATACAAATTCTAAGAAATAATTTTTTAAATCATTAACGATAGTTTCATTAATAGTATCTGGAAAATTGTATTTTTTCTTTAAAATAGAATATTGATATCTATTTTCAATCAGATTTCTGTAACCTATAATTATTTCATTTAAAATGATTTCTTCAGGCATATATGTGGTTTGGAATCAAAATATTTTAAAGATATTAAGAATTAATGAATTGATAAAAATAAAAAAGCAGCTAAAAATTTCAGCTGCTTTTTGCCTCGTAAAAATAAATAATATTTATTGGATTGTAATGTTAAAAGTTACTTCAACATCAGTACTTCCTCCAGCACCTGCAGATGTCCCATTATTTGGCTTTGTAGGTTCGTGTTTTAAAATAATTGTAAAGGTTCCTGCACCTGCAGCACTAGTAGTTAAAGAAGTTGTTACTCCTAAAGGATTATTATTACTATCTGTATCAGTCTTAGTAATTGTTAAGCCAGCAACATTTGAAGTATAGAAAAATTCATGTTCATCTGCTTCTGCTTTCACTTCTTCAGTAATATCTTCTGCTGGTGATGTTGTTTCATTTAATAATTGTATACTACCTGAATAAGTTGTATTTGCTGAAAGGGTACCAGAAACAGTGTAAGTTCCAGCATTACCTCCTTCACCATCAGGATCGCTAAAAGTTAAAGTAACAATGTTATTACCATTGGTTAAAGTATATCTTACTGTTGTAATTAATTCTTCTTCACTTCCATGATTATGATCATCATCTTCAGAACAAGCTGTGAAGGTTAAGGTTGTAATAAATAATACTGATAATAATTTTATAGTTTTCATTGTGTTTTAAATTTTTATAATTTTTGTTTAATAATTTATTTTAATTTTTAGGTTATAGTTTCTTCCTAAATCATCACTAAAATATCTTAATCTGTTTAAATGCTCTCTGTAAGCAACATTGAACATGTTTTCTATGTTAAATTCTAATTGTAAATCTTCTTTACCAAATAAGTCAAAAATAGCTGATGTTTGCAACCCAAATAAAGAATAAGTAGGAGGTGTAGAGCTAATATTTACAAAAATATCTTGTTGTTGTGTGGCATTAAATGTAAAAAAGTTGTAATCTGGAAATCTGTTTTGTTGTAATATGGTTTTATTCGTTACACTAATTGTTAGTTGATTTAAGTTTTCATTTACATAAGATAATCGATTACTAAAATTAGTGGCTGGCATATGAATTAAAGGAATATCATCTGTTAAGTTATCTCCTTGTAGCAAACTCAAACTTCCAGTATAATTCAGATTATTACTAATTTTTTTATTGATATCTATATCAACTCCAAAAATTTGTGCATTAATTTGATTGTATTCCCAAACAGGAAAAGCACCTCGAATTGTAGTGGTAATTCCAGTTGGTATCAATTGAATAAACCCATTGATGCGTTTGTAATAAGGACTAATTGAAAATCCGAAATCGCTGTTATTTTTTTCTAAAGACAATACAAATTTGTTTGCTATTTCTTTGCCCATTGTTAACAAACCTGTTTCAATTCTTGCTGCACTATGATGTAATCCATCACTAAATAATTCAGATGGATTAGGTACTCTTGATGCTAAACCATAATTTACTAATAATTGCAGGTCATTTTCGAATTTCTTAGACAATCCCAAACTTGCAGATATATTATTATATGTAAATCTTGGATTTGTAGGAATATCTGTCCCATCTACTGGACCACTTTCAAATTCTGGAAACAATTCATCATAATTATACGTTTCATTCCAATCTGTTATATTGTATTCCTTTCTAGCGTTTACATCTGTAAAATCATAACGAAATCCAGCACTTAACTCAGTAGTTTTATTCAAAGTATAATTTCCAACAACATATGCACCTACATCAAATTTCTCAAAATCTGGAATTAAAGGGCTTGAACCTGTGCCAGCAACAGCATTATTCTGTTGATAGCGAACTAGCAAACCTGTATTTATTTTTAAATCATCAAAATAATCAATTTGCAAGTTAGGTTGAAGACTTGTGGTAAATAATCTCAAATCAATAACTGGCGTGTTTTTTAAATCGCCTCTTCGTAAATCGAATTCTTTTCGTCTGTTGATTTGAAAATCGTATTGCAGCGTTAATTTCCCAAAACCTTTGTAGCGTTTATAGGCTTCAATTTTTGCTAAATGATGAACAATCGACTGTTTTGGAACATCAATAGTGTAAGAAAAATCTTCAATAATTCTTGGTTGCTGGCTGTTTATAGCATTCACCAAGTCATTCACATTTCCAATATGAGAAGATTTTAAAATTCCAAATTCGTTATTTACGTAGCTATAAAAGGCATCAAAACCTTTTTCAAAACTATTGTAACCAAACTGAACAGAACCATTTAGACTATTTATACCACTGTTGGTAAGGTTGTAATTGGGCGAATTAAAATCGCCAAATCGTCTATAGTTCATTTGAATTTTGGTATAATAGCCTGACTTATATGTTTTAACAATTTCAGAATTCACATTTCCTCCCAAACCATTAGAATTTAATGAAACTAAAGAACTACCAAACAAACTGTCTTTAACTGTGTATTTTTCTGGTTTTAATAAAATTAATCCTCCTATAGCATCACTTCCATATTGCAAAGTATTTGCACCTTTTATCACATCAATTCTACTGCTAGAATTTATATCAATATTTGGTGCATGTTCATCTCCCCATTCTTGGTCGAACATTCTTACATTGTTATTTATAATTAAAAGTCTGCTGCTGTGCAAACCATGAATCATTGGTTTTACAATAGAATTTCCAGTGTTTAAAGATGATACACCACTAATTGTGTTTAAAGCATCTCCCAAAGATTTATCACTGTATTGAGAAATCACATCTTTTTTAATCGATTTTTCTATACTTGTTTGAGCTTCTTTTGTATTGGTTTTTACAACCACTTCATTTAACTCTTCTAAATGATGTTCTAAAAATATTTCTTTGAATATGTTACGATCAAGGTCAATTGTAAGTTGTTTGGTTTCGCAAGAAATATGCTTAATTTCTAAAATGAGCTGACCTTTGCACAAATTTTTAATTTCAAATTTACCATCAAAATTTGAGGTAGTAAAAGTTTTTAAATTTAAGATGCCAATAGATGCACCAATGATTGGTGTTTTGTCATGAAAATCTATAACTTTACCTTTAAAAGTAAGATTGCAATCTTGTGAAAATGTGTTTGTAAAAATACAACACAATAGCACAAAAAATAAAAACAGTTTCTGCATTTTAGTTTTTTATATTCAAAAAAATAATTTTAGGCTTGAATATAAAAAAGAGGCGGTCCTCTCAAAGAAAAAGATAATTGATAATGATTTTTTAAGAAACTATATTGTAAACTATCATTTGTAATAATGATAGTATTTGTAGGCATTTCAACATTATTACTTACTAAAAAAGGAGCACTTTGCTTTATAAGATGTAAGTTACAATCAATGTCTTTTTGGTGAATATGATGCTCTATTTTAGAGGCACAAATAGCGTGTTCGTGATTTAAAAAATCGTGAATGGAATTAATGGCAACTGGTAATAAAAATATTACCATTAAAAAAATACCTATATGTTTTTTAAACGTTTTGATATTATTCGCGTTTTTTAATTCTTAAATTCAACATTTCCACACCTAATGAAAAAGCGATCGCAAAATACAAATATCCTTTAGGAATAACACCAACAGAATTGTTAAAAAATTCTGTATGAGATAAATGTGCACCTTCTGTAATTAACATAAACCCAATTAATATTAAAAAAGCCAAAGCTAGCATTTGAATTGTTGGGTTGTTATTTACAAAATCGCTAATAGGCTTTGCGAAAACCATCATAATTATAATAGAAATTATTACAGCAATTACCATAATTGTTAATGCACCATTTACACCATTTGTCATTCCAACAGCCGTTAAAATACTATCGAAAGAGAATACAATATCTATTAATATAATTTGTGTAATTACATTTTTTAATGATATAATTTTGGGCGTTTTTATTTTTTTTTCGTGCTCTTTAGAAGAAACTTTATGTCGAATTTCTTTTGTGCTTTTGTACAATAAAAACAAACCACCTAAAAATAAAATAATGCTTTGACCTGTAATTGAGGTTTTAAACCACCCAATATCTAGCGTAAAAAAAGGATTTTTTAAAGCAATTAGTAAAGTAATACTAAACAACAATAAAATTCTGGTAATCATTGCCATAGCCAATCCAATTAAAGTTGCTTTTCGAACTTGATTTTTTGGCAGTTTATTAGCAGTTATTGATATAAATATAATATTATCTATTCCTAAAACAATTTCTAGAAACGTTAATGTTACTAAAGAAACCCATGTTTCTAGGTGTAAAAAAATTTCCATTTTATTTTATTTTATAAATAGTACCTTTTTTTGCGTACTCAGAAAAGCCGATTTTTACGGTAAAATCGTAAGAATCTGCATGAATTTTATTAATTTGAATAAACATGGGTTCTTGTTGTAAATCGTTTTTTGGGTTGATATATTTTAACGTATAGAAAAAATTATTTTTCCATTTTATCGATAAAGTATCAATATGATTTCCATATTTACTAATCTGAAAACTGTCTTTTCTTATAATCGTTTCCTTTACAAAATCCTTACCTGCAGGAATTTCGAAAACACCTTCTTTAAATCTGTCTGAATTGTCTTTAAGTTCTGAATTACAGGAAGAAAGAAGAAAGAATAAAGGTAGAAGAACGAAGACCAAAGTCAATCTAAAGTTGCTAAACTTCCAACTTCTTGCTTCCAACTTACAACAATTTTTAGCTTTCTTCATTTTAAATCCCTGTATAATTACTTGGTGTAATCGCCTTTAATTCTTCTTTAATTTCTGATGAAATTTCTAACGTATCAATAAAATCGGCAATTGATTTTTGATTAATTTTAGCATTGGTTCTTGTTAATCCTTTTAAAGCTTCATAAGGGTTTGGATAGGCTTCACGTCTTAAAATTGTCTGGATAGCTTCTGCAACAACAGCCCAATTATTTTCTAAATCTTCCTCGAATTTCTGCTTGTTCAACAATAATTTATTCAATCCTTTTAAGGTAGATGTAAAACCAATAATGGTATGCCCAAAAGGAACACCAACATTTCGTAAAACTGTGCTATCAGTTAAATCACGTTGCAATCTAGAAATTGGTAATTTAGCAGAAAGGTGTTCGAAAATAGCGTTTGCAATTCCTAAATTTCCTTCAGAATTTTCAAAATCGATAGGATTTACTTTATGTGGCATTGCAGAACTACCCACTTCACCAGCTTTTATTTTTTGTTTAAAATAATCCATAGAAACATAGGTCCAGAAATCTCTGTCTAAATCTATCAGTATGTTATTGATGCGTTTTAAAGTATCGAACAAGGCAGCTAAATGATCATAATGTTCTATTTGCGTGGTTGGAAAAGAATGGTGTAAACCTAGTTTTTTTTGAACAAATTTTGTTCCAAATTTTTTCCATTTAATGTTTGGATAAGCAACTTTGTGTGCATTAAAATTACCTGTTGCACCACCAAATTTAGCAGCACTTGGTATATCATTTAATAAATTAAATTGCTCTTGCAAACGAACTACAAAAACATTAATTTCTTTACCTAATCTTGTTGGAGAAGCTGGCTGACCATGCGTTCTTGCCAACATAGAAATGTCTTTCCATTCAATAACCAAGGCTTTTAATTTTTCTAAAACTTCAAAATAATGAGGGACAAAAACTTCATTCATTGCTTCTTGAATAGACAAAGGAATTGCTGTGTTATTAATGTCTTGAGAAGTCAAACCAAAATGGATAAATTCTTTGTAACTAGTCAAGTTTAGCTTGTCGAATTTTTCTTTGATAAAATACTCAACTGCTTTTACATCATGATTGGTAATTTTCTCAATATCTTTTATTTTTTGAGCGTCTTCAGTAGTAAAATCAATATAAATTTTACGCAAATCTTCAAATAAATCCGGATTAAAATCGGTTAATTGTGGCAAAGGAATTTCGCATAAAGCAATAAAATATTCTATTTCTACACGAACTCTGTACTTTATTAGAGCCTCTTCAGAAAAATAATTTGCAAGTTTTGAGATTTTATTTCGATAACGCCCATCAATTGGAGAAATGGCATTTAATTGTGTCAGGTTCATTTTGTTCTGTTATTAAATGCAAAAATACGGATTTCAATAGAGTTATAAACGAGTTTTTTGATGTTTTTCTATCAATAAAAGAACATGTTTTCCACGAGCTTTGCAACCTTTGCTTTCGTGTATAATTTTGGTTTCTATAAGATGTTTTAATTCTGGATGAATCCAATCTTGCTCCAATCCAAATAGATATAAAGTGTTCATTGTGTAAGCCCTAACTGCAATTTTTTGAGGAGTAATTAACCAATCAAAACCAGCTTCTACAATGAGTTTGATATAATTTTCTGTAAGTGTTTTTTGAACATCATTTTCTGTTTTAGAGTAGTAAGCTGTTGCTAAATGTTCGCAAATTTTCGCACAAGGTCTAATTGAACTATCGAATTTTAAGGTTGATATTCTAGTAGAAAACTCATCTAAATGAGGTAAAATCCATTCTAAATGATGATGTGTACAAATCCATTCTAAAATCCAAGCTGCTTTTATGGATATTTTATCATCTACTTTAAAAGTTATTGCAACCAAATATTTAAATAAATTCTTATTTTCCAGCACAATATTTGCAACTCTTTGTCGGTTTTCTCTTTTAGCATTTTCTACTAATTGGAGCTGTTCTGTTAAAAATTCTATACTCATTTTAGAAGATTAATGTATATTTACTATAAAATCTTTGCCATGTTAAATATAAAAAGAGTTTGTTTTGTTTTATTGTTTTTTAGTTGTTTTTTTTCAGGTCTAGAATTTAATGCTCAGAAAATCAATCAATTTGATGCCAATAAAAAACGAACTGGTATTTGGAAAAAATATTATCCAAATGATAAAATTCGTTATGAAGGTGAATTTAAAAACGGAAAAGAAATAGGTGTTTTTAAATTTTACGATATTTCTGATTCAGGAAATCCGACAATTATCAAAACTTTTTCTGACAAAAATGACACTGTAGCTGTTTCTTTTTTTTCTTTAAAAGGAAAACTCCAAACAAAAGGTTTCTTTATAAATAAATTAAGAGTTGGTGAATGGAAATATTTTTTTCCTGATGGAAAAATAATGTCAGAAGAATTTTACAAAGAAGATAAATTAGAAGGTAAGTTAATCAATTACTATCCTAATGGAAAAGAAACTGAAATATCCATTTATAAAAATGGTTTAAAACATGGTGTTTCCCAAAAATATAGCAGTGATGGTATTTTAATTGAAGAAGTTACTTTTTCAAATGATAAACCAAATGGACTTGCCAAATACTTTGAATTGAATGGAAATTTAAAGGAATCTGGTACTTATAAAGATGGAAAAAGAGTAGGTAAGTGGGAGTATTATTTGGATGGAGAAGTGGCTGACAAAAAAGAAGTTGAAAAAAGTAAAGAGTATATAAAGAATGAGAAATAGAATATTTTTAATGGTTATAATTTTTGGAATTATAGCATCCTGTAAAAATGACATAAAACCAGAAGTTCAAAACCAAATTAGTGGTTTGTGGTTGGTTAAAAAAATAACAATAGGTAATACAGATTTATCTCCAAGTCCAAATTGGATTCACTTTTACAAAGATTCAACACAAGCTTCTGGAACTGGTTGGATGCAGCATTCTATTGGTTCTTGGTCATATCAAAATGAATCAGAAATGTTAACTGTAAAAAATGATAATGGTTTAAATGGATTTATGAATTTGGAAGACTCTTTTAAGGTTTTGATAAATGAAAACTCAATGACTTTACAAGGTAAAAAAGAAGAACAAGAACTAATAATTAGTTTAGAAAAAACAAATGCTTTACCAACTTTAGAAGCAAATAAATTATTTGGATTATGGAAATTTGATTCAATTTTAATTAACGGTAAAGAAGTATCAGATTCCTTAAATCCAACAAAAAACGCCATGCTTCATTTACGATTTGAAAACGGATACACACTTTACAATTATCCTTTAGGAGAAAAATATGGAATTTTTAAAGCACATTTAGGCAGACAGCAACTAGAAATGGTAAATTACAGCAATTCGCCAAAATTTAATTTTTATGATTTTAATATAGAAGGAGAAAAGTTATTATTGAAATCTAAAGATGAAAAGACAGAATTAACTCTGAACAGAATTCATCAATATCTTAAATGATTGCATCAATTCTTTCAATTTAAAAAATCATAATCAAAAGTGTAACTTTGCAACCTCAAAAATAAAAAATGAAACGAGTAGTTGTTGGTCTTTCTGGAGGTGTAGATTCTAGTGTTACAGCACATTTGTTAAAAGAACAGGGATATGACGTAATTGGCCTTTTTATGAAAAATTGGCACGATGATTCTGTAACAATTTCCAATGAATGTCCTTGGTTAGAAGACTCTAATGATGCTATGATTGTTGCAGAAAAACTTGAAATTCCTTTTCAAGTAGTAGATTTAAGCGAACAATACAAAGAACGTATTGTAGATTATATGTTTGATGAATATAGCAAAGGAAGAACGCCAAATCCAGATGTACTTTGTAATAGAGAAATTAAGTTTGATGTTTTTATGGATATTGCTTTAAAGCTTGGTGCAGATTATGTTGCAACTGGTCATTATTGCAGAAAAGGAGAGGGAATTATTGATGGTGAACCTGTATACAAATTATTAGCAGGTAAAGACAATAATAAAGATCAATCTTATTTTTTATGTCAATTATCACAAGAACAATTGGCAAAAGCATTATTTCCTATTGGTACATTGACAAAACCGGAAGTAAGAGAAATTGCTAAAAAAGCAGATTTAATAACTGCAGAAAAGAAAGATTCTCAGGGTTTATGTTTTATTGGTAAAGTGCGTTTGCCAGAATTTTTACAACAAAAATTACAACCGAAAGAAGGAGTTATTGTAAATATTCCTGCTGATTTTGAGCAGTATACAAAGTCAGTTCCAAAATTTGAAAGTAAGGAAGCTGAATTACAACATTTCTCAACCAAGTTTTCTTACCATAAAGAAGATGGAAAAGAAGTTGGAAAACATCAAGGAGCACATTATTTTACAAAAGGTCAAAGAAAAGGATTGAATGTTGGTGGCACAAAAGAAGCCTTGTATGTAATAGAAACAGATGTAAATGAAAATGTAATTTATACTGGAGAAGGTAAAAATCATCAAGGATTGTACAGAAATGTGTTGTTTGTCTCAAATGAAGAAATGCATTGGATTCGTGAAGATTTAAGTTTGAAAACTGGAGAAATTTTAAAAGTTGATGCTAGAATTCGATACAGACAACCATTGCAAAGTGCAACTCTGCATAAGGTTGAAAACGGTTTGTATGTAGAATTCGAAAGTAAGCAATCTGCAATTCAGGAAGGGCAATTTGTGGCTTGGTATAAAGATGAAGAACTATTAGGTTCTGGAGTAATTTCTTAAACTAGATTTTTTGATTTTAGATGTCTAGATTTGTTTTGTAATCATATTTTTTTATTTCTAATTATCCAATAATCCAAGAGTCAATTTTATGCAAAACAAAATCAAACAACTTTTTAATATCAAATATCCAATAATTCAAGGAGGAATGGTTTGGGTTTCTGGTTTCAAATTAGCTTCAGCAGTTTCTAATGCAGGTGGTTTAGGTTTAATTGGTGCAGGTTCTATGTATCCTGAAGTTTTAAGAGAACATATTCAAAAATGTAAAAAAGCAACAGACAAACCTTTTGGTGTAAATGTGCCTATGTTATATCCTGATATTGAAAAAATAATGGATATTATCATAGAAGAAGGAGTGAAAATTGTTTTTACTTCTGCAGGAAATCCTAAAACATGGACCTTATTTTTAAAAGAAAAAGGAATAACTGTAGTGCATGTTGTGAGTTCTGTTAAGTTCGCTTTAAAAGCTGAAGATGCAGGAGTTGATGCCGTTGTTTGTGAAGGATTTGAAGCTGGAGGACATAATGGACGTGAAGAAACCACAACTTTTACATTAATTCCTATGGTTAAAGAACAAGTGAAAATACCAGTAATCGCTGCAGGAGGAATTGGTTCTGGACGTGGAATGTTGGCAGCTATGGTTTTAGGTGCAGATGGTGTACAAATTGGAAGCAGATTTGCAGCAACTTTAGAATCTTCTGCTCACATCAATTTTAAAAATACCATTGTTGATGTAAAAGATGGTGATACCCATTTAACTTTAAAGGAATTAGCTCCTGTGCGTTTGGTAAAGAATAAGTTCTATGAACAAGTTCAAGCTTTGTATCAACAAAATCCATCTAAAGACGATTTGATAAAATTGTTGGGAAGAGCGAGAGCTAAAAAAGGAATTTTTGAAGGTGATTTAGAGAATGGAGAGCTAGAAATAGGACAAATTGCAGGAATTATTCACGATATTAAACCAGCTAAAGACGTTTTAGAAGAAATCGTAAACGAATTTAACGCTGTTAAAACCACTATTTATAAGCTTTAATACTATTTTTTAAAAGAAAATTGATCTTTTTTAACTTTGTATTGTAATTGGCACTATCTTTGCTCCTTTAATAAACGTTGTTAGGAATGAATTTAACAACACAATAAATTTTTATAATGAATAAAGGTACCGTAAAATTTTTCAATGAATCTAAAGGATTTGGATTTATCACAGAAGAAGGAAACAACAAAGAACATTTTGTACATGTGTCAGGATTAATTGACGAAATTCGTGAAAACGATGAAGTTGAATTCGACTTACAAGATGGAAGAAAAGGATTAAACGCAGTAAACGTAAGAGTATTATAATATATATTTTATTACACTAGTTAATTTTTATCGAAAAGCCTATCAAAATATTGATAGGCTTTTTTATGTTTTATAGATTTTATAATTATTAATTTTGAATTGCTTCTTCAGGAACTTTACTTTCTAAATTCTTAAAATCATATAAATTATGATCTAATAAGTGCGAGGGAAAAACATTTTGCAAAGCATTCATCATAATCGCATTTCTATTTGGGAATTCAGTTTCCCAATCAGCAATCATTTCTTTTACTTTTTTACGTTGTAAATTTTCTTGAGATCCACATAAATTACAAGGAATTATTGGAAAGTTTTTATAAGTAGAAAATAGCTCAATATCACTTTCGTTGCAAAAGGCGAGAGGTCTTAAAACGATTAAATCTCCAGCATCATTTTTAAATTTAGGAGGCATGGTTTCTAATTTTCCAGAAAAGAAAAAGTTTAGAAAAAAAGTTTCTAAAATATCATTTTTATGATGGCCTAAAGCAATTTTATTACAACCTAAATCTTTAGCAGCTTCATACAAAGTTCCTCTTCTTAAACGCGAACATAAACTGCATGTAGTTTTACCTTCTGGAGTTTTATCCATTACAACTTTATAGGTATTTTTTTCTATAATTTTGTAGTTAATTTCTAAATTCGATAAATAATTTGGCAAAACTTCTTCTGGAAATCCTGGTTGCTTTTGATCTAAATTAACAGCAATAATCTCAAATGAAATAGGGGCAACTTTCTGAAAATACAACAACATTTCTAGCATTGTGTAGCTGTCTTTTCCACCAGATAAACATACCATAATTTTATCACCTTCTACAATCATCTGAAATTGCTGAATGGCCTGTGCTACTGCTTTTTGTAGCTTTTTGGTAATTTGCTTTTCATTCTCCATAAGTGCAAAAATAGTAGTTTGTAAATGAAGTTTTAAAAAGAATTTATAATACTTTCTTATTTTTTTAAATGATGATTAATTCCTACAATTTCAAAAAATAGTTTCAATATTAAAAAAGGTGCTATTACAATTGCTGATAAAATATTAGAACTGTTGTTTTCATAAATGCTTTTAGGTAAAAACCCCCAAATCAACATTCCTAAGATGATAGAAATATGAAGAATTATAACACCATTTGATAAAAATACGTTTTTATAATTTTTCTCTAATTCATTATTATAATAAGACATTAATTCTCTGGCTAGAAATAGAGCAGTTGTAAGGTTGAATAATGTGTTTTTAAACATTAATACTTCAAAATTTATCATAATCAAATCAGTATTTTCCCAATCTAACATTAATCCAAAAAAGATGAAAATAAAAATAAAATAGACAAACAAAATGAATGATTTACTTTTTATAGTCTTTAAATAAACTTCAGGAAATGCTATTTTTTCTTTTTTAAATAGATAAAAACCGATTTTAATACTATTTCTTAGAAACTCATGAAACCAAAAAAGATAAATGATATAAAAAACGCTTATTTCTTTGTTAACTATTGAAAATGCTGTAAAAACTGTCATAAAAAACAGTGATAGATAATCTATTTTTAAAATGGATTGTAATTTCATTTTACTCAAAACTTTCTTGGTAAAAATGAGCATTTTTTAATTGATATCAAATAGGGCATTTGTCTTATTTGATTATCATTTGAAACACTTTATTAGGTAAGTTTTTGAGTTTATTTTTTATAAAAAGTAAAGCCCAAGAATTTTCTTGAGCTTTTTTTTTTTTAAATTTTAAAAAACTATTTAAGAATATGTTCTATGTTTATTTTATTATAATGTGGAATTATGTAT
>NZ_JBASWY010000007.1:0-23461 GCF_049276715.1 Polaribacter sp. | reverse complement strand
TTACAAAGGAGTGTATATAAAGAAGTTTTTTAATATTTTAAAAGAAGATTATTTTAACTAAATTAATTATTGAATATCTTTTTTTTGATAAGGTTTTAAAGAAATAAAATATTGAAGCATTTATAATCAACTGTAGGAACGGCTATTCAAAAAATTATTCAAAGCCTCTTGTTTGCTGACCATTTCCTCTCTGACCTTGTTGCTGCCCTCTATTATTATTGTTACGTTCAGGCTTTTTTGGAGCTAATTCTTCTTTAATATTTTCTTGGTATTTCAACCATTTCTTAAATTGCTTTTCAGATAATATGCTTTTTAAAGATTCGTTTAATATTTCTTCATTATTATTTACATCTCTACTTATAGGTCTAATAATTTTATTCACTTTAATTCTTAAACTATCTACTTCTTTAGGTTGTTGATCTGTGTTATTATTAGAAGATCTTTGTCTAAAACCTCTATTTGCTCTGCTAGATTTCATTAAAACGTCTACATCTTTAAACTTGTCTGAATTTAAAAATGAGATTTCTTTAATTTTAAAATTATATTCTTTTAAAGCTTTAGAAGTTGAAGCTTTTATTTCATCATCTTTAACTTTAATTTTTTTGATGACTTCGGCTACATCATAATAAAAAATACCAGCAACATCACTTGCATTGAATTCTTTAACTTCTCTTTCAGTGCCCTGTTGTCTATTTTGATTTTGTTGAGGTCTTCCTCCTCCCATTCCTCCACCACCTCTTTGCGCATATATAAAAGTACTAGTTAGCAGTGTAAGTAATAAAATTATATTTTTCATTTTTTGCTTTTTAAAAAGGTTACGTTAACTTAGATGCTATTTTTTTAAAAAACTTGTACTAAAAATAATATTTTACAATTTAATTACAATTCTGCTGCCAGTCTTGCTCCTTGATTTATGGCTCTTTTTGCATCTAATTCACTTGCAAAATCTGCACCTCCAATTACATGCACTTTTTTACCTAAATCTAATAGAGGTTGATACAATTCTTTAAACGGAGTTTGCCCAGCACAAATTACGATGTTGTCTACTTCTAAAATTTTAGTTTCTTCATTTTGAATATAATGTAAACCTTTGTCATCTATTTTAGTGTAAGTAACTTCGCCAATAAATTGCACTTTTTTCTTTTTAAGAGTTGACCTATGTATCCAACCTGTAGTTTTACCAAGATTTTCTCCAAACTTTCCTTTGCTTCGTTTAAACATAAAAATTTCTCTTGGAGACTCTTCATAATCTGGTTTCATGCCTTCAATTCCACTTCTAGATTCTAAAGTTTTATCTATTCCCCATTCTTTTAACCATGTATCAATATTTAATGATGTTGATTCTCCTTCATGAGATAAATATTCTGACACATCAAAACCAATTCCTCCTGCTCCAATTACTGCAACCCGTTTTCCAACTGGTTTTTTATCTTTTAAAACCTCTATGTAACTTAATACTTTTGGATGATCTATCCCTTCAATTTTTAATTCTCTTGGTTTAATGCCTGTTGCCAAAATAATTTCATCAAAGTCAGAATTTTCTAAATCTTTTAAAGAAATTTTGGTATTTAGTTTTACATCAACATTGTGTAAATCGATTTGTTTTTGAAAATATCTTATGGTTTCATAAAACTCCTCTTTTCCAGGTATTTGTTTTGCCATATTAAACTGACCTCCAATTTCTGAACTTGCATCAAATAAAGTAACAAAATGTCCTCTTTGTGCAGCAATTGTAGAAGCTGCCAAACCTGCAGGACCTGCACCAATTACGGCTATTTTCTTTTTAGTTGAAGTTGGATTATAATTCAACTCTGTTTCGTGACAAGCTCTTGGATTTACCAAACAGCTTGCTACTTTTTGCTGAAAAACATGGTCTAAACACGCTTGATTACAACCAATGCAGGTGTTTATTTCATCACTTTTATCTGCTTCAGATTTGTTTACCCATTCAGGATCTGCTAAAAAAGGGCGAGCCATAGAAATCATATCTGCATCGCCTTCTGCTAAGATTTTTTCAGCAGTTTCTGGCATATTTATTCTGTTCGAAGTTATCAAAGGAATTGATATTTCTTCTTTCATTTTTTTTGTAACCCAAGTAAATGCAGCTCTTGGAACAGAGGTTGCAATGGTTGGAATTCTAGATTCATGCCATCCAATTCCTGTATTTATAATTGTTGCTCCTGCTTTTTCAATTTCTTTTCCAAGTTGCACAACTTCTTCCCAAGAACTTCCATTTTCTACCAAATCTAGCATGGAAAGTCTATATATAATGATAAAATCTTTCCCAACTGCTTCTCGAGTTTGTTTTACCAATGCAATTGGTAAACGCATTCTATTTTCATAAGCTCCACCCCATTTATCATTTCGCTTATTGGTTCTTTTTGCAATAAATTGATTGATTAAGTACCCCTCAGAACCCATAATTTCAACTCCATCATAACCTGCTATTTTAGATAATTTTGCAGAATTTACAAAATCTCTAATGGTTCTTTTAATTCCAGATTCTGTAAGTTTAAATGGTTTAAAAGGTGTTATTGGCGATTTTATTTTTGATGGTGCCACATTAAAAGGATGGTAACCATATCTACCTGCATGTAAAATTTGCATACAAATTTTACCACCTTCTTTATGAACGGCTTCTGTTATTTTTTGATGATGAATCGCATGTTTTTTTGTAGACATTCTTGCAGAAAAAGGTCCTGTCCAACCTTGGATGTTTGGCGCAATTCCTCCTGTTACAATTAAGCCAACTCCGCCTTTTGCTCTCTCTGCATAATAAGCCGCTATTTTGTCAATTCCGTTTTTTTCTTCCTCTAAACCTGTATGCATAGAACCCATTAGAATTCTATTTTTTAAAGTTGTAAATCCTAAATCTAAAGGCTCAAAAATGTGCTTGTATTTCATATCTATTGGAATTAAATTTATTATGCGCGCATAATACATTGCAAGATATGTTTATTTTATGAAATTAAAAAGCCAAAGAAATGTATTCTTTGGCTTCTTTAAAATTATTTTAGAATAGAACTATATCATTGGTACATCAACAATTAATAATTTGCTGTTTTTTGTTGCCTTTATTCTAACTTTTTCAATATCCTCAATTCCTATTGCATCTCTGTTTGCCAGCATTTCACCCGCAATTTCTGCTTCTCCATCAATTAAGAAAAAATAGGCTCCATTATTTAATTCGTATTCAGTTTCAAAACCTTTTTCTAAATCAATCATCAAAATATAGCCTTGTTGATTTATTGGTAAAGAGCCTTCTACTTGTTTGTCTTTTGGAGAAACTAATGTCTGAAAAATATTTTTTCTGCCACTTTCATCAAACATTTTTTGATTGTAATAAGGTGCCACTTCTTGTTTTTCAGGAATAATCCATAGTTGTAAAAAGTTTACTTCATTTGTTTTAGAATCATTAAATTCTGAGTGTGTTAAACCTGTGCCTGCACTCATTACTTGAACTTCCCCTACTTCTATAGAACGTTGATTGTTCATGCTATCTTTGTGTGATAACGCTCCAGAAATTGGAATAGAAATGATTTCCATGTTTCTATGAGGATGTGTGCCAAATCCCATTTTTGGTTGTACAATATCATCATTTAAAACTCTTAACATACCAAAATTCATCCTTTCAGGATTTTGATAACTGGCAAAACTAAATGTATGATACGATTTTAACCAACCATGATTTGCGAATCCTCTGCTGTCTGATTTGTGAATTGTTTTTTTCATTTTATGTATATTTTTAGGATTTATCTCCTTGAGCTTAGTCGAAAGGTTAATTAGTTCTCTTAAACTTCGTTTGCTACTTTCAATCAAAATATATTTTGATTTCAGCAATGCTCAAACTGACAATTTTATAAACTTTTGAAACTTTGAAACTTTGAAACTTTGAAACTTTGAAACTTTGAAACTTAAATTCTAATACAAATACCCCATTTTTCCTTGCTGATAATCACGCATTGCTTCTAAAATTTCGGTTTGCGTATTCATTACATAAGGTCCATATTGCGTTATTTTTTCGTTGATGGGTTCTCCTGATAAAATCAATAAAGTACTTTTTTCTTTTGCTTTAAATTGAATGGTATTTCCATCTTGATTGAAAACAATCATCTGGTTTTCTCCTTTCTTTAGTAAATCAGAATTATTTACCAAAACTTCTCCTTCTAACAAATAAATTAACGACTGATGATTTTCTGGAAGTTCAATTTCTATACTTCCATTTGCATCAGCATTTGCAGTAAAAACATTTACAGAAGTTTGTGTTTTTATCAAACCGAATTCATTTTTTTGATTTCCTGCTATAATATTTAATTGCACTTTTTTATCATCAGAAAAAACTTTCGGAATTTGCTCATCTTCTAAATGCTGATAATTTGGTTGCATCATTTTCTTTTCAGCTGGTAAGTTTAACCATAACTGAATTCCCTCTAAATCGCCACCTTTTTTTACAAACTCTTTTGTGGGTGCTTCTGCATGAATAATTCCACGTCCAGCTGTTGTCCATTGGACGCCACCAGCTTTTACAGTCATTTCATTTCCTAGAGAATCTCTATGAAATTGCTCGCCTTTAAATAATAAAGTAATGGGCTCAAAACCTCTGTGAGGATGTGGTCCTAAATCGAAAGGGTTGTTAAATTCTGAGATTGCATAAGGTCCATAATGATGTAATAATAAAAACGGATCTACGTTTTCTATACCTTGAATTGGCAGAGGTTGACGCAGTTTTATGGGGCCCATATTTACAAACGGACTTGCAGTTTTATGTTGTATTGATTTTAGTTTTTTCATGATTTGTAGATTATAATTAGTTCTCGATAAAATTTTTCTTCCTTACAGTTAGAAAAATCACTCGAACTAACAGAATTTTATTACTCTTATACTTAGTTTGAATATTTAAAAATGTCACTTCGAGTGAAATTCTATTTTTTTAGAATTTTATATCGAGAAGTTCTATAATTTTGTATTTAAAATAACTATTTCTTTAAATATTTTCCAAGGAAAATATTTAAAGAATTTTTTTTTTATCTTATTTTATCTAAAAGATCGCTTAAAGTAGTTGCTTCTTCTTCTGTTAAATTTTCTAAAAACGAAAGGTTTTTATTTTCATCAATAGTGCTTAAAAGCTCCAAACCTTGGTTGGTAATTTTTACATACACTACTCTTCTGTCTTCTTCACAACGTTCTCTTTCTATTAAGGTTTTATCACATAATTTATCCATTAAACGTGTTGCATTTGGCGCTCTTTCAATCATTCTATCTTTTACAATTTGCACCTTTATTCTGCCTTTTGCTCCTCTTAAAATTCTTAAAATGTTGTATTGCTGAGGCGAAATTGCATAAGGTTTAAAAAAATCGTTCTCTTTGCTGCTTAACCAATTAGAAGTGTATTTTATATTGATTAATGCTTTTACTTTATTACTTTTAAAAGTAGATTTTATGTCTTTTGAAATGTCTCCCATTTTTTGTTGTTAGTTTTGAGTGTTTGGTTTTGAGTTGTGAGTTGTGAGTGTTAAAAAACATTCTTTAATTTTACATATTGATGATTATTAACTCCATTTTATCTTCATTCTTCCAACTTCCTTCTTGTTTCTTGTTTCTTGTTTCTTTTTTGTACTGTTTCCTTAAAAAGATTCTGAAATTTAAACTTTAAACTTTGAACTTTAAACTTTGAAACCTGAAAAAACTACGCTCTCAATTTTAAATCTTTCATTATTTTATTAAAATCTTCGGTTGTTGGCGTTAAAAAAACTTGATCATCTACAAATAATGTTGGAAATTTTGCAACTCCATCATATAATTCCTTACTGTGTTCTCTTGCTTCAACATCTTTAGAAATATCTTTATATACATAAGGAATATCAGTTGAATTTAGAAAATTCTTAAAAGCAACTGTGTATGCATGACCTTGTTTTCCGTATAAAATTATCTTCATTTCTTTATTCGTTTACTTTGCTTTCGAATGCTTTCACCTTCTCTTTTAATACTGCTAACTGTTCTTCATTTACAATTTTACTTTCTTTAAAATTATCGTAAAAGCTTGGCAAAGAAAAAGAGGTAATCGATTTTGCTCCCATATGTGGAAAAGAAGCAACTGCCGTATTTAAAACTGTGATCCCTCCTCTTCCTCCAGGTGAAGTTGCCATTAACAATAATGGTTTATTTCTAAAAAAATTCTTTTCTATTCTAGTACTCCAGTCAAAAATATTTTTAAACGCTGCTGCATACGAACCATTATGTTCTGCTAACGATACTATAAAACCATCGTAATTGTCTAATAAAGCTGTAAATCTTTTTGCATCTTCTGGGTGGCCATTCTCTTTTTCTTCATCTTCACTAAAAATTGGCACATTAAAGTCTCTTAAATCTACAACATCAAAAGAATTGTTTTGTAAGTTTTGAGCTGCAAAAGTTGCTATTTTTTTATTGATAGATGTTGAACTTGTGCTACCTGCAAATGCTAATACTTTTTTCATAATTTATATTTTTATATTTTAACTAGTTCTCGATACAATTTTTCAAAAAAGAAAAATCACTCGAACTGACTGACTAGAAACTGTGTACTAAAAATTGTAACTGTTAACAGAATTACTGAATACTGCTTACAATTTCTGTTTCTCCTTTAACCATTTTTGCAACAGGACATTTCCCTGCTATTTCTAGTAATTTGGTTCTTTGTTCTTCTGTAACTTCTTTTTCAAAATGAATTTCTTCACTTAAATAAGAACCTTTCTCGTTTTTTATTTGAGAAACGTTTACGGTAATTTTTCCTAAATCCCATTTTTTTCTCTCTGCATACATTCTTAAAGTAATTGACACACAACCACCAATTGCTGTAAGCAAATATTCTACAGGCGTTGGTCCATTGTCATCTCCACCCGAATTTACAGGTTCATCTATTACTAAAAAATGATTTCTTGTTTTTGCTTCTGCTAAATAGTTTTTGGTAGTTAAAACCACTTCTGATTTTGATACTTTTTCCATTGTAGAACATTATTTCACACAAAGTTACAAAATAAAATTTTATTTACCAAGGAAAATAAATCCAAGGAAGTATTTTGGATGAATTTAAATACCTTTAATTTTAAAATAGGAGGTTTTTCCTCTTGATATTCTAGCTCAAAAAAACTAACTTCGCTAACCCTGGATATAGCGAATTGGAACTCGATATAACCTTAAAGTTTTAAAACATTTGAATGAACAGAATCCCAATAGACATATCTAAATCTTTAAAAGCTGAAAAAATAGTAACTAGAGAATTGTTTATTGAAAAATTAATAAATTATCTTTTTCCTTTAGTTCATATACTTATTTTTCCGTCAATAGCAATAATGGGAATGATCTCTAACTTAATCAAAAACGAATCTATTAAACTTTATCTTTTTTTATCAGTTATTTCTTTGATTATAAGTGGATTTTTAATTTATTCAGTTTTTAGTGTTTATAAATTTCAAAGAATTAAAGGTTTAAGTAGGGGAAAAAATTCAAATTTTATAAAAAAGATTGCGAAAAGAAATAAATGGAATATTTCAGAAAACAATCAGCATATTTCAATAATTAATTTTTCTTGGAGAGAAACCGGAACTGATTGGGGAAAACAAATTACTATTCTATATGATAAAAATGAGATTTTAGTGAATTGTATATCTTTTGTTTTATATTCATCTCCTTCTCCATTTCATTGGTTTGCAAATAAAAGAAAAATAAATAAATTAATTAAAGAATTTGAATTTGAAATAAAAAACGTTTTACAACAACGTGTATAAAAAATTACTTATTTTTAGCTTCACCAAAAGTTGTTGCTTTTTGCCAACTTCAGAATTTCCTTCGGAAATTCCTCGTTATCAAAACCGCAACTTTCTTTCTAGAAAACCGTTAGTTACAAGCAAGAGGAACAATTATGAGAATATTTATGACTTTAATTTTTATAATTTCTTTATATAGTAATGCTATAAAAGCTTGTCAATGCAAGCCAATAAGTTTTGACAAGCAAATTGAATTTTCAGACAGAATTTTTGTTGGACAAGTTACTAACATAACAAACTCAAAATACACATTTAGACTTATATCTGAATGGGTTTCCAATGAAACTATTACAAAATCGGCTACAATTGAAATTGAGCAAGGTTCAAATTCTTGTGCAACAAGAAATTTTGACTTAAATACAATATATCTAGTATATATGAAAAATAGCGAAGTTTCTAACTGCAGCAGAACAAAAGAATTTCAAGAAACAAATGATATTGAAAGACTATCAAAATTAGAAATAAGAAAATTTATTATATATGACTTGAAAACACCAGAATATGAAAAAATAAATTATAATAGAAAATATATCGTAAATACAAATGAAGGAGAAATTGATATTAAAGACAAAAAAGTTTTATTTATAAACAAAGGAAAAATAGTTTCAAGAAAAAAAATCACTTCTTCTCAAGTTTATCTTTATAACACGTTGGAATTTCAAAAAATAGATTACATCTTTTTTATTGTTAATTCAAATAATGAAAAGTTCAAACCGAAAATTAAGCGAAAATTGAAGAAGGAAATAATAAAAGCCAGCAAGCAAGTTTAGCCCAGATTGAAATGGCATCCTTTTTTTGTTTTTCTCAAAAAAAGATATAATTGAAAGCTGGAAATAGCTTCTAAAAAAAATGCGCTGTTTTATAAAAAGATTGTTTCGCAAACTCGCAATGACGTTAATGATTCATTTTAATAGAATCTATCTGTTTTTGCAAACGCTCTATTTCTTGAATCTTTTTTTGCTGTTTAGACAACAACTGAATGGAATCTAATATTTGTCGGTTTTGCTCTAAAATAGTTTTCTCTTTTTCGAAATAAATATTTTGATTTTCGCTAGTTCTCCAAGCTTCATTTAATTGCATATAAACCTCCTCATTCCAAGTACTTGGCCTTTTGGCATCAATCCAAACTACATCTCTATATTCACTGTCTATTAAGGCTAAATCTGGAGTTGCTGAACCATCAAACTGAGAATTTTCTTGTTTAATAGCAGAAATTGTACTCAAGAAAAACAATCGTTTTCTACCTGCAATATCTTTAATATAAGGTCTAAATTCAACGGGTTTATTTACAGACCAATCGTATTCTTTTCTTGACTCAATTACTTTTAAAGGCATTGCAGAAACCCCTGCATACCCTTCTTTTTTAGAAGCATGATCGTAAAAATACAAGGCATTTGTACCATCTGCAGGAATAAAAACACTAAAGGTTAAACTGGTTCTTTCATCGCCCACAGGTTCTAAACCAAACCAATGATACAAACCACTGTAAGCGCCTGTTTTTGTGCCAGAAAAATCGAAATCAGTTACAAAGGGTTGCTGATTTTGATCATCAGCCAAATCTGGAATTTTCACAGCAGTTTTCATGTTCCAAGGCAAAGGATCAGAAAAACCTGCTAAAAACTTTAAACTTTCTGCTTGCAAACGCGATACTTTTTCAGAAACTGTGTTTTGTCTGGTTAAATATTGGTAGTTTTTCATTTCATCAGGAGAAATGTATTTTCCTTTTCCAATTGAAATTCTCTCTAAATAATCATAAAAATTGTGTTCGCCATTATCTACAACCATTACTCCACCAAAAGTAGGATAAGGAAAAAAGAAACCTTTCCATTTTATCAAACTCACCACTTGCACCCAAGCACCTTTATCGTTTTTCATATAATAGGTATCACTTGGTTCGTAATTGAACAACATCCAAGGATTTAAACGCTGAACCACTGCATTATAGGTGTTTCTACTAAACTTTAAAGATTCACCAATTGAAAACGTTACAGGAATTCTATTTTCTGAAGAAAAACGAGGAAAGGGTGTTGTACTAGAAACTGAAAAAACCTCTTCTGTATTGTCTTTTAAACCTTGCCAATAATATTTTTCTGTTGGCTGAATAGCCATTGTCCATTGATTATTTCCATCAACTCGAACCAAATGTGGCAGAGAAACATCTTTAGTTTCACCCACAGATTCATTTGCCATCGAAAATATATTTCTTAAAGGCTGAATTCTTTCATTTTGTGTTAAAGGTAATTCTACAATTTCTATGCGATTTAGGTCGTTAAATACATTGTAAGTCTGCATATAACTGTACATTTTAAAATGAAAACCTACGTAGTAAATTGCTCCGAAAAAGATTGCTAACATGAATAGGATCCCTATTCTGCTTCCTGTTTTTGCAGATTTTCTGAATTTTCTTAAACCAAGAAACAAAACTATAAAAGATAATAAAATGATGAATACAAATTTTCTAAAAAACAACAATGCAGGTTGATAATCGTCTCTTAAAAAGAATAATAATCCTAATAAAATAATTGCAAGAATTACAACGATTCTTTTTTGTTTTGCTCCTTTATTCCAATAATTTTTTAACATACTAAAGCCCACCTTAATCCTCCCAATGGGAGGAAACTTGCAGCGTGAGTTACTGGGTTTTATATTTTAAATAATATCTAATTTTCTCCATGTTTATTAATATGAATAATACTACCAGACATTGCAATAATTATACAGATTAGAGATATAAAAGGAAGGAGGTTTTTCCAATCAAAAAAAATACTATAATCAGTAATAATAAATTGAATTACAATTAAAACAATAGCCGAAACTAAAACATAATATCTAACTTTGTTTTTCATTATAACAGTCCTTTATCTTTTAAACGCTCTCTTGCGCTTTTTTCTTGTTCTTTTGGTTTTTCAATTTCTTCTTGTGCTTTTTCTTCAGCTACTGGTTCTTTTGCTTTTATATCTTGGATGAAATCTTTTCCTTTTTCGATTACATCTTGAAATTTATCTTCTAAAGATTCTGACTGCTCATCTATAATTGTGGATGATTTAAAGATAAAACCTGCTACATAAGTGCCTACTAAAGTTCCGAAAATCATGGATGCAAATAGTGAAATAGTTGCCAAATCAATAGGAATTAAAAATCTTGTGATTACAATTCCGATTAAAAATAAAGCTGTAATAAAAACCAATCGTAATAAAAACGATTGCTGATATACAAAACCTTTTTTATCTGTAGCTTGCATTTGCAATTCTTTGGAATTCATCATTTTATTAAAAAAACGATAGACTCCATTTCCTTGAGATTCTCTCCAGAAAATAACGGCTCCAAATAAAATGGATGCAATGAAAATTATTAGTTCTAGTGTCATAATGTTTGGTTGATGTTCTCTATAAAATTAGTCTATTTTTTCTAAAAATTGTTACAAATCGTTTCAATTACCCAATCTTGTTTCGATTCTGGCCAGTTATTAAAATTCTTGTAAAAATTTTCTTTGTCATACCAATACCAAAACAAAACGTCCTTTGGAGCAATGTTTATAAGCAATTTCCATATTAAATCTTGATGATTTGCTCTTAAAGACGAATGTGGTTTGTGCAACGCAACATAAAATTCTTCATCTACAATATCTTTTACTTTGGTGTTTTTATCAAGCTGTTTTTTATCTAAATAACGCTCTATACTCATTACTTTTTTTCGTGTATTTATATCAATTTTATTCAAGTAACTTTTAAATAACATTTTATCTTTTAAAATCTCATTTATAGGATGTTGGGTTTCTTTTAATACTTCTCCAAATATAAAATTCTTAATTCTTTCATATCTTTTAGACCCAACTTCTTCTTCTAAATTACATTCTATAATTACATGGTCTTTTAATTGCGTTATTAATTCAGGTTGAGAGACATGGAACATTAAAACATCGAAAGTTGTATCATTAATTGCTTCTTTGTAAGTTTCTCTATCTTCAAAAATTAAAATGGGCGTTATAAAGTTTCTTAACAAATAAATACCTCCAAATGCTTTTGTGTAAAAAGAATCTGATGTGTAAATAATTGGTTCTAAACTAACATCTCTTTCTCTTAAATCTCCATATTTTTTTGCTGATGTTAACAATTGCTGATGCAAGTTTTCATCAATAAAATTATTGTCTTTATTAAAGATTTCTATAAGTTGTAATTGTTCTTCTTTTGCTTTATCTAAATCATCAATTAAACGAAAACTAATGTTTACATCTTTGTATTTTAAAACATCTAAAGGCTCGTAAAAAACATCTATGCCTTGGTCAAAATCTACACAAATTGCTGAATCTCTAGTGATGTTGTTTATTTTTTCATTGTGTGTTTTAAACACCAATTTCATCAAATCTAAATCAAAAGAATGAAAAAAATTGTAAATAGGCAATCCTTTTTGAAGCGGAGTTATTAGAATTGCATGCGGATTCGCTTCACCATTATTCAAGTAAAAAACCTCGTCTTTTTCCTCTGCAATTTCTGGACTCCAACCAATTCCATCAATAGAAAAAGAGGTTAATTTGGTTTCTGTAAAACCTAATTTTACCAAACATTTATTGTAACGCTCTACTAATTTTCCGCTAATGGGAATTAGTTCGCTTCTATATAGATTTGCTTGTTTTAGTTTTTGCATATTGTTATTACACTGAGATTCACAAAGATTGCACAGAGATTCACAGGGTTTTAATTTTTCTCTGTGAAACTCTGTGAAAAATCTCAGTGTTACTTTGTGGTACTTTTTATATTAACTTATTAATCTGTAAATATTGCAACAACATAATCGTTCTTGCATCTATAATTTCTTCTGTTTCAATCATTTTTAAAGCCTCTGTAAAAAATATTTCTAAAACTTCTATTTCTTCATTTTCTGCTTCTAAACCTCCGCCATTATCTGTTTTGTCTTCGTTCTTATATTCTCCAACAAAAAGATGAACTCTTTCTTTTACAATTCCTGGTGATAAAAATGTTGTGGTTACTTTTTTTACTTTTTCTATTCTATAACCAACTTCTTCTTTGGTTTCTCTAATTACACAAGTTTCTGCAGTTTCATTTTCATCCATGGCTCCACCAACAACTTCAATTGAAAATCCATTGTTCACTCCAGCAACAAAAACTGGCATTCTAAATTGTTTAGATAAAATTACTTTTTTTGATGTTCGATTGTATAGCAAAATCGCAACGCCATCAGATTTTCCATAAACTTCATGTGTTAAATTTACAGATTTTCCGTTTTTGAATGTAAAATCGAAATTTACGTGTTCTAGTTTTCCCCAAAAGTTAGAGATTACTTTAGATGTTATATTAGTTATTTTGTTTTTAATTTCCACTTTCAAAATTTCTTCTTGCTTCTAAATCGATATGTAACTGACTTACTCTTTCATCAACTTTACGTTTAAAATCTGTATCTGCAATGGTCGCAACATTGTCTAAATAACGCACCACTTCTTGTCTTCTAATTTCAGAGAAATTTAAACCTTTCATATTGCTTTTCATTAATTCTTGCAACATATTAAACTTGGTTTGGTAATCTTTTTTGAAATAGATTTCAGGATTTTCGAACCAATCTTTTTCTAAATCAAAATCTGTTAATCGCAATGAAATTGCAGACTGAATATTACGAACATCTCTTGATGAAAAGAATGGAAATATTTTCTGAATCTCTTTATACAAGGTCGCGAAAAATAAATGTTCACTTGTTTTATGTTTTTGAACAGCTTTGTCATACGCTTCTAAAACTCTTTCTTCACTTGGTTTTTCTACTGAATTTAAGATTTCTCCCATACTTTTTGTGAGTCCTTGGTCTTTCAAGAAATCATAATTCTGTGGATTTTGCATGTTCACAAAATCTGGAATTGTTTTTTCAAATTTCTTCCACCAAATATAATCTTGGTCTAAAAAATCGTGTTCAGTTCTTGCTCCATCAATTTTGAATCGACCTTGAATTCTAGAAATTACAGCTTTGTCAAGCATTTCTGGTAGGTTTGTAAATAATCCCACAGAAGAATTTCCATAATTTACAGCATAAGCACCTTCTGTATATCTTAAGAATACACCAATAACTTCTTTTACACCAGCAGATACGCCTTGTGCAGTTCTTTCTTGTAAATTATTTTCAGCATCATCAATTGGTGCAAAAATAATTTTGGTTGGATCTTGCATTGGCTTCATCCATTCCACCATTTTTTCTGCAGAACCACCTTGAAAAGTAGAAATCAAAGTATCTGGCATTGGATGGAATAAAAACGGAATATCTAAATGATCACAGTGTTCTTTTAAACGTGTTGCAATCGCTGCAATTAACATACTTTTTCCTGTTCCTGGAATTCCATAACCCATAAAAACGGGCATAAAACCACCCAATTCTTGAAACGGATTTTTCTTTGCTTCAAAATCGTAACTTAACATTCTTTCTGTTAATCTACGTGCAAAATGCTTGGCATCTTTATTACCTACAATTTGTTCGAATTGTACTTTATTAAATTCTACGCTTTTGGCTGTTCCTTGAAAAACGTTTTCCCAACCAGAAACTGCAAAATCAGAATTTTCTAATTTATAAGTTCTATCAACAATTGTTTCTGTGTATTCTAAACTACTTTTACGCAACTGAATTTCATCAATTAAAGCCGTAAAATAAACTACTGTAAAATCGACAACATCTTTGTCAGATTTTACAATTTCTGGATGTCCTAAATATTTATCAAAATAAAATAACACACACGCAATTCCTTTTAAAGGTGATAAAAATGTTACTTCTGGAATGCCTGCAAACTTTTGTTTCATTACAGATAAATCGTCTGAAGCAAAAGGTTTTAAATCGTGTAAAATTTTATAAGATGTTGCAAATAATTGAAAGGCTGTAGCCGTTTGTAATTTGCTTTCAAATTCTCTTTTTCCTGATGAATCTAAGGCTGATTTACGTTCATTTAAAGAGGATAAACCAGAGGCATCATAGTAAGAATCTTTAATCCAAATACCCAAAGTTAAGCCCTCTTGAACTGCAAACAATGTCTGATTTAAATGAACAGGTATTGCAATTGAATCTGGTAATAATCTCTTTTTTAAAGCTAAAATAGTTTTGGAAACAGAGGTGATATCAACATTACTTCCATTATTTGCTTTGGATAGATACAACAAAATGGATTCATCTTTTGCTTCTTTATCTCTACTTTTCGCTTTGTTACTTTGCTCCCATTGAACAGATTTTAAGTATCCTGTAGCTTCATCGCGAAGCATATCTAATTCGTTCTGTTTGATTGGAAAAGTTGAATTGTGTTCCATAAGCCTTTTTGTCTTTCAGACATTTCCTCAAAGGGAAAAATTAGTTATTTATGCCGCGTAAATTTTAAAAAACACGAGTTAATATTTATATTTTATCAATTTTAAGATCTGCCATTTGAATGGGCTCTTTTGCCAAATTATCTAAAGCTCTAGGAACTTGATTGTACAAAAGTTGAATGATTCTGTGAGGTGCAAAAAGATATTTTTGCTCAATAACATCGCTCCACTTTTGCATGGTTTGTTTAGAGAAAAACCCACCTTCTTTAAATGTATCTCCAGAAAAAACTTCATCAATTTTTAAAGAAATAGCATAAGACTCTAAGCTTATATTTTTATCTGCAATGCCTTTTAAAATGGCATGTGTTATTTCGTATTCGTCTTTTGCAAACACATTATGTAAGGGCCCTAAATCTATTCTTTTAATATGTTTTGGTTGAATTTCTGGCAATTTTCTATCAATATTATAAGCCATTGTATCTAAAGACATTTCTCTATCTGCACTTTCTAATAAAGTTTGGTAAATTTTTTCTTTGTCATTTATTGCATTTTTTCCATCGTAATTAAAGTACATATAACAAATAAAAGGCCTGTTATGACTTACATCGTAAAAACTCCAACTTGTTACATAATCGTAATTTGCATTTTCTGGCCCCTCTAAAATTTTACCTTGTACAAAACGATTGAAAATATATTTTTTTTCAACTGAGGTATAATAAATAATAGATGAAGCTTTAAATAAATCCGTTTTTTTGATGGATTCTTTTTTGCGTAAAAGCGTGTCTAAAAACTGTTCTTTTAAAACAGTTGTATCAACTAATTTATCTAAATATTGATTTCTTAACTCCAAATCGTTATACAAATACCTGAATTCTAAATAATTAGGAAAACCTGAATTTGTTAAATCGACCTTCATATTATCCTCTTCATCATACATATACTTCACACGCATTGCTTCTATAGAATATAAAAGCAGATCAGAATACTGCTTAAAAACCATGAGTTCTTGCTGACTGAGTAATTGTTTTTGTTGGATACCAATTATCAACTCTTTTAAAACAAAATCTACCATTTTATGATAGAAAACATATTGTTCTTTGGAGTTTAAAACAGCCGAATCTAAAGGAGTTGTAATCATATTTAATACTTCAAAATATCATTTAATGTTTTTTTGATACTCTCGACATCTTTTAAAGGAATTTGACCAATTTTATTTTCTAATCTAGTTTTAGAAACCGAACGAACATGAAATGTTAAAACTTCAGAAATTTTTAACAAACCGTTAGTTGCATTGGGTTTTAAAATTAAATTTCCTTTATAATTTTTAATGCTAGTTGTTAAAGGACAGACAATTACCACTTGTAAATATTTGTTTAACATATTCCCGCTAATAATTACAGCAGGTCTTCTTCCACTTTGCTCACTACCTTTAGTTGGGTTTAAATATAAATCCCAAATTTCACCTTGCTTCATTAATTAGAATCTGCATTGTTCATAGCGTTGAAATAATCTTGCATACCTTCTTCTGCCACCAATAAAATATCTTCATCTGTTGCTGCTTGTTTATATGATTTTATATAACTAGCTTTTTCTATTTGCTCTAAATATAATTCCAATGCATTTTCGATTAACCTATTTTTAGGAAGCTGTAATTCTTTTGCTAAAGCAGATAATTTTTCTAAAAGATTATCTGGTAATGAGGATGTAAATGTTGCCATTTTTAAATAATTTTATACAAATATAACAAAATAATTATATTTTATATTTATGTTTTGTAAATATAATATTTAAATAATAAATATACTTTTAAAAACTCAATACATTTTAAAAAATGCTGTTGCGTTAAGGATTGAAATGGCATCCTTTTTCTTTTTCAGAAAAAGATATAATGTAAAGCCTGACCCTATTTTGCATTTCAAAAAATAGGGAAACGCCCAAAAGATTATTTACTTTTAAATTACAGATTGCTTCAATCGTTCCTCTTTCGCCAAGACGTTATCCTAACATATCATCATTAGAAACATCTTTCTTTGGAGTTTCAGGAGTTTTATCAGCTTCTGGTTTTGGAACAGTTTTATCAGCCTTGTAAAAATCTTCGAAAATTTCTTTCATATCAATTCCATATCTGTCTGCAAAGTTTTTCTGAATATCAGAATCTTTCTCTCTAATTTCTTGCAAAGCCTCTGCATATGTGCTATAGACACCATTCATTACTTTTTCGTGAACAGGAATATTATCCATCATTTCTTGACGAGCTCTTGCACTTGCAGAATGCATAGAAGCCAAAGTAGCCCCTATATGTTCATCTGTTTTTACACCTAAATGCTCTAAAATAGCTGCAAATTCTTGATCTGTCCTTGCTTTTAAAGCAACTACATAACCATCATAATACTTTAATCTTTCTTCAGTATCTGACTTTAATTTTGCTCTATGCGTTTGTAAATTAGAACGTAAAGAAGTTAAAACCTTAATAGTTAAATTATGCTTGTGTACAAAACTATCTTTACTCGCAGCTAAAGTTGTATAAGCGTTTTTTAAACCCTCTAACTCTTCTACTTTTTGTTCTATAGTTGTTACTTTACCAATTGCCTCTGAATATTCTGTAGATTGTTTGTCGGCAATTTCATCTAATTCTTGACGCGATTGTTTTAACAAAGCATATTGCTCTTCTAGTTTATCTTCAGTTTCTTTCTTTTTCTCTAAAGCTTTTGTATGATTTTTAGAAGCTTCTACAATAGCCGTTTTCAACTTTTCTTCTACTTCTTTAATCTCTACTTCTCTATTTTTTAAACGGGTAACTGCAGCCTGAGACTTAAAAGAAAGTTCACCTAAAAGTGTTTGAATATCAGCACTTTCTATACGTTGCTGAAACATTGCTTTTGCTTTGTTATCTGCTCCTGCTCTTGTTTTTTCTGCCTCAGCAAATTCTTGCTCTTCTTTTTTAATCTTCGATTTTCTTCCCCAAAGATTATTCCACCAAGTATCTGGTTTGTTTTGAGCGTCTTCTAACTCAATTCTAGCTCTCTCTAATTCTTTTTGGGCATCATCAATTACTTTTTGTTCAGTTGGGTTTAATGACGAAAATTTTTCGAACATAATACCTACTTCATCTTGGTAATCAGTTAAATCTTTTATAGCATCTAAAAGCGTGGTTCTATCTTTTTCTGCCATGTGTACAACATCATCTAAAGTGGCATTTAATATTTTTTGACGTTTTTGCGGGTCTTCTTCTTGCGCTAATTTAGACTTCATGGTATCTACAGCTTTCCCCCAATTTACCTCAACTTTTTCAGTTTTTTGGTTTGCATTCGTTTCTAATAAATCAAAATCATCAGACATTTTTTTTAGTTTTTAAAGTTGAACAAATTTTTAGACAAGCAATTTCGTTATTTTTTTTAAGTATAAGAAATATAAGTATAAATATATGTAGCTTTTTTATTGTAAATGTTACAGAGAATTAAGTATTTGTTAAAGTTTGATATTTTCTACTCTATTTCTTATTATTTTTAGCAAATAAATAATCATAACTATTAAAAATGCTCAATAAAAAATTATCGTTTTTTTTAACTTTAGTTATCAGCCTTTTAGCTTTTCAAAATTTAAGTGCACAATTAAGTAAAAAGCATTATTTACCTCCAATTACTAGTGACGACCCTATTGCAAATCAATTTATATACATTTCTACACCCAAAAATAAAAATGTTGGTTTTCGAATTATTCCTGTAGGACAACCTTCATCATCAGAAATAAAAGGTATTGTATCTAATTCAACTCCTTTTACAACCTCTTCTTTGGATGTTGGTGATCAACTTTTTCAAGCATCTAATCAAACTGCAACAGTTATTTCAAATAAAGGGTACATTATAGAAGCAGATGATGTGGTTTATGTTTCTGTTAGAATGCGATCAGTAAATACATTTCAAGCAGCAGCTATTGTTTGTAAAGGAAACTCAGCTTTGGGTACAGATTTTAGAATGGGTGCTTTTGCAAATGACCAAGCAAGAGGTGGACATTTAAACTTTGTATCTGTTATGGCATCAGAAAATAATACAAATGTTACTTTCGACGAATTTACGTCAGGTATCGTGATAAATAATTACAGTGGTGCTTTGCCAATTACAACAAATTTAAATGAAGGTGAAAGTTTTATTGTTTCTGTTTCTTTTGATGTTGGTGGAGACCCAAATGACCTAATAGGAACACTCATAAAATCGGATAAGCCTGTAGTTGTAAATTCAGGCTCTGCAACCAGCAGTTTTCATGGTGGTACTAATGGTAGAGATTATGGTATTGATCAAATTGTTGATGCATCTAAAGTGGGTACAGAATATATTTTTGTTAGAGGTGATGGATTGGATGATTGGGAAAATGCATTAATCGTTGCTCATGAAGACAATACAGAAATTAGGGTAAATGGAAGTGGAGTTGTTACTACTATAAATAAAGGTGAATGGCATGTATTAGAAGGCCTAAATTACAATGCTGGTGGAAGCATGTATGTACAAACTTCTAAGCCCGCATTTGCCTATCAGGGTGTTGGTTTTGGAAATAGTGCTGCAAATCAAGGACTATTTTTTGTACCACCTTTAAGTTGCGAAAATAGAGGGAAAGTTGATAATATTTCTGATATTGAAAAAATTGGTAATGATGATTTTGAAGGTGGAATTTCCATTGTTACAAACTCAGGTGCAGTTGTTGAAGTTAATGGAAGACCAATAGCAGATTTTGTTGTTTCTGGGCCAAATGTAGTAGATGGCAACCCTAATTATGTAACCTATAAAGTAACCAATTTAACAGGAAATGTAAGTGTAGAAAGTAGTGAAGAGTTGTATTGTGCGTATTTTAACAGGAATGGTGCAGCAACTTCTGGTAGTTTTTATTCTGGTTTTCCATCATCACCAGAAATAAATTTCGACACTACAGTTACAACATTAGGAACTTGTATCCCAAACGTAACTTTACAAGCTGCAAATACAGATTTGTTCGACAGTTTTAAATGGTTTTATTATAATGAAATAACCACAACTTGGGATGAAAAAAGCACACAAGAAAATTATAAACCCATAGAAGCTGGTAGATACAAATTAGTAGGAATTATTAATTGTTCTGGTGCTACTTTCGAGTCTATAGAAATACCTGTAAGTCTTTGTCCAGATGATTTTGATGGTGATTTAATTATTGATAATTTAGATGTAGATATTGATAATGATGGTATTTTAAATTGCGATGAATCCATTGGAAATGCCACTTTAAACATCTTGGACATTAACAATCCTTCCATAATTTTTCAAGATAATTCTACAAATTCAACTATCATTTCTAGTGTTTACGATAGTACTGAAACTTCTAATGCTTTTACAGCACAAAATAATGGTAATTTTCAATCGGTTATAAATCCTGGTGTAGATTCTAAACAAAAGTATCAACTCAATTTTACACAAAATATAAATTTTAAATTCACTCAAAACAAAGCCATAGATCATGTAATTTCTGAAGGCGAGTTTTTCATCATAAAAACAGCACCAAATACAAAAAACATTACCCTGCTAGATCCAGATGACCAGTTGTTAATAGATAGCAATTTTGATGGAGTATTTGAAGATAACGTAACTCAGATTTCAGCCTCAGAAATTCATTTTAAATACAAAGCGAACACAACAGGTGTAGCAAGTACTTTTCAGTTTTTGGCAAATCAAGTAACTCAAATAGATTTTAAACATCAGCAAACAGCAATCTCCAACGCATCTACTTTTAGCGGAAATATAGAACTAACTTGTTTTTCTTTAGATTCTGATGGAGATGGAATTGAAAATATGTTCGATGTCGATTCTGATAATGATGGAATTCCAGACATCTCAGAAGCTTCATCCCCAAAAATCACTTTGTTAAACTCGGATGCAGATTTGGATGGTTTAGATGATGCTTTTACAGGAATCACTATAAATATCGATACAGATAATGATGGCATTCCAAATTATTTAGATTTAGATTCTGACAATGATGGAATTTTTGATTTGGTCGAAGCAAATCATTCTGGAATTGATGCAAATAACGATGGTATTTTAGACAATGCAAATGCAGCAAATGTTGGTTTAAATGGATTGTTAAACTCTTTAGAAACAGCAAATGATAATAGTACATTAAACTATACAATTGCAGACTCAGATGCAGATAATATTCTCAATTTCTTAGAATTAGATTCTGATAATGATGAATGTTTTGACGTTTTCGAAGCTGGTTTTACAGATAATAATTCAGATGGAGTTTTAGGAAATTCGCCAATTCAAGTAGATGTAAAAGGAAGAGTTATAAACACAACAGATGGTTACACGAATCCGAATGCAAATTATACGATCAGTGCTCCAATAATTATCAATACGCCTTTTACAGATGTTACATTCTGTGAAAATCTCACAGATTCAATCACCATAGATTCTACTGCAGATTCTTTTCAATGGCAAGTTTCAACAGATGGTACAAATTGGAACTCCATTGTAAATAATGCTATTTATTCTGGTAGTAAAACAAGCACTTTGCAGATCACAAACACTCCAATTTCTTACAATAATAATTTATACAGGGTAATTTTAAATAGAACAGGTAATTCTTGTCCAAAAACTTCTAATGAAATTAAACTAATTGTAAACTTGGCACCTGTTGTTATTGCAGTCGTAGATTTATTACAGTGTGATGATGATTTAGACCGAATTTCGACTGTAAATTTAACAGAAGCAGAAATTAGCATTTCTACAAATTATCAGAATGAAACGTTCACTTATTTCGAAACTGAAGCGCATGCAATTGCAGGAACACCAGAGGTTGCAGATAAATTACGTTATCCTGTAAACCAAAATGGAGAAGCTTGGGTTAGAACTATTTCTAATCAAAATTGCTATACCATTTCTAAAATAAATTTGGAAGTAGAAGCTGCTGCAGATGTTGCTTATAACAAAGAATTCCCTGCTGTTTGTGATGATTTTCTTCAAACTGATGGTACAAATGGCCCTGCAAATAACGATACAGATGGCATTACCAATTTTGATTTTAGTATTGCAAATGCTGAAATTTTGGCATTCTTCCCTGTTGCTCTAATACCAGTTTTAGAAGTATCTTATTTCGAAAGCCAAGGAGATAGAACAGCAGTTATTAATAAAATTGCTGATATTTCTAAGTACAGAAATATTGGTTACCCATCTGATGTTACAAGACAAACTATCTATTTTAAAATCACCAATAAAAATAATAACGATTGCAGTGGAACAGGCGAATTGTATTTAAGAACAAACACGGTTCCAAGTGCAAATAATGTTAATAATTTGGAACTTTGTGATGACATAAATGATGGAAATGCAACGAATGGAATTGTACAATCTTTTAATTTAGAAAGTCAAACCTCTACTATTTTAGGCACTCAAAATCCTGCTGATTTTACAGTAACTTACCACCTTTCTGCTGCAGATGCAAATGCTGGTAACAACGCTCAAACATCGCCTTTTGCCAATACAACTCGTGATTCTCAAACTATTTTTGTGCGAGTTACCAATAACACAACTAGTTGTTTTACAGATCATACCAATTTTAACGTCGTTGTAAATCCTTTACCAATTGCCAATTTTGTAGCAGATTTAGAAATTTGTGATGATAATTCTGATGGTTTTGCAAGAAATGGTTTTTCGCAAACTATCGATTTAGAATCACAAACAGCTGGTATTTTAGGCACACAAGATCCTAGCGTTTTTTCAGTAACTTATCATCGTTCTTTAATTGATGCTCAAGCTGGAAATAATCCATTAATTTCGCCATATTCGAACAACACTCCAAACAGAGAAACCATTTTTGTGCGTGTGTATAATGCAAACACGATGTGTGCAAACGGAATTTCAAATTTCGACCTCATTGTAAACCCAGAACCTACTTTCGATGTTGTTTCTAACTTGTCTTATTGTGATGATGATTTGGATGGTGATGATACCAATGGTATTATTCAAAACATAGATTTAGACAGTCAAATTGCAAGTCTTTTGGGAGTTTCTCAAGATCCTGATGATTTTACTGTAACCTTCCATTTATCGCAAGCAGATGCTTCTAATGGAACTTCTAATATAATTTCTCCTTATCAAAATACAAACACCACAGAGACTATTTTTGTAAGAATTCAAAACAAAAGAACCTCTTGTGTAAATGATGATGCTACTTTTGATGTGGTTGTAAATCCATTACCCGATTTTACAGTAACTACGCCACAAATTCTATGTTTAAACGATTTGCCTTTGAATATTTTTGTAGAAAATCCGAGAGATAATTACACCTACGAATGGAAAAATGAAAGCGGAACTGTCATTAGCACCTCAGACAATGCAGACATTACAA
>NZ_JBASWY010000006.1:0-75583 GCF_049276715.1 Polaribacter sp. | reverse complement strand
CTTTATCTATAGATGGGTTGAGGTCGTAGGCTGGAGAGAGTTCCCAACCCTTGTTTGTAATTATAAACCCATGATTGCGTAAATGATCATCGGTATTGGAAATGGCAATATTAAAAACAATACGGCGCCAAAGTTGCTCGAGATTGCTTTCTATATTACTACCATGGTTTTGAATAAATTCTGCTAATTCTAAATAACTTGCTTGATGATCTCTGATGGACTCTTCGTTATTACCAGTCATGGTCATCGCCGAAGCGAAATGGATTCTTTCGCCATTTTCTCTATCGAAGCGTTTTGTAAAAAATGTATTGTAATTTCCGGTAACCTTTTGGATTTTACATTCAGACATTTTTATACCTGCTTTTAATGCCAATTGATATGCTAGATATTCCCAAGCAGCTTTGTCTGTGGTATCATTTTTTGCAGGAAATTTTGCTATCCACAAATTTTTATCGTTATCTAAAATATTTGCTTTGGGTCTGGCACCACCCAAAGAGGAACCAGGTGCCATTAAAATAGCTAACCATTGTCTTGCTTCCTCATTTTCGGTATCATTTTCAAAGTTTTGAGCAGCCTCTTGAAGTTCACGTATTGATGACCAAGGTGGTGTTGGAGACAGATTGTTATTATCTAAAAATGGACCCTCTACATCTGTTTTAAATCTTAATGCCCCCATTCGGCTTTCATCATACACCCCGAGTAAAAAGTCTATTTCATATAGTGTTTTTGCTGTTTCTCCAATTACAGCTGCTTCTTGAGCCGCTCTTCTTTTTATTAATGTACGTCCCCAAGTATCTGGCATACTGTCTAAAAAGATACCAAAATTTTCTTTATTATTTGGATATTGTGGACCACCATAAAACTGAATATCTGGATCTAATAGCATTTGGTTTTTAGATTTGATCCAGTTTTTATGATATTCGAAACTAAACGCTTTTTTTCCTTTGGCATTTTGTGCTGAGAGGGTACCTATTAATTCGGGTTCATGCATTGGTTTCCAATGTGCGAATACATATATGTCTAGTTTTTTAGTAGCCATTTTACACTTCTAATTTATGAGATTGCTTCGTCGTGCCTTCTCGCAATGACAGTTGTTTTATAATAAATCTAAATCTTGTAATTTTCTTCCGAATTCATCATCGGCTGCAAGTTTTAAGAAATCGTCTTGCAAGCCTAATACTCTTAATACATTGAAATAGGCACCCAATGTTACACTAGGACTCCCTGTTTCAATCAGGTATAATGTACTTCTTACTATATCGGCTCTTTCAGCAACTTGCGTTGTTGTTAGTTTACGTCGCTTTCTTGCTAATTTGATGTTTTCTCCCATTTGCTTAAGAATTACCAAGTGCTTTGGAAATAGTATTTGTGTTTTTTTATTCATGACAACAAAATGATTGTTATTTCAAGCAAATATACGTTAATTGATTGAAATAACAATCAAAATGATAATTTTATTTTTATATATTCTTTTTTGCATTGCCCAATCTTTCGTCAAGCTCAGGAGAAACAAAAAAATCTAGACTTGGATTGTAATTTATATTTATGAGATTCCTCGTCGTTCATTCTTCTCTTTGTTGGAATGACAAAATGGTTTTTATTTTTTTTCATAATACTTTTTCTTGACCAATCCTTCGTCAAGCTCAGGAGAAACAAAAGATCAAGCCTTGAATCTTCGGCGGTCAATTAAGTTTTTGTTGCCTAAAAGAAATGAACTCGCAAAAGCTCAAACAGCATTTCTTTTTTAACGACAACTTCAAACTATTGACGCTCGCCTGCCAGATTCTATGGCGGTTTTGGATTGGGATTTATATTTTTAATACTGCTTGTTGAATATTTGTTTTATCATAATACTTTTTCTCGACCAATCCTTCGTCAAGCTCAGGAGTATTCAAAAATCAAGACTCACTTTTATTTTGCTTGAATTCTACTTTCAAATATTTAATTACCAGTTGAATCATGAATGTGAAAACTACCTTCGTTTATCTTTTGAATTATTACTAAAGGCAATTAAATTAAAAGATTCTCTTAATCTGCTTCTGATTCTGTTGCCATAAAATTGTTCTATTTCTGAAGCTGATAGATTGGTAGTGAGATGTGTTTTTGTTCTTCGACTTTGCTCTGGATGTGTAAAAGCATCGTAACGACTTAGTAAAATTTCTCCCATTACATTGCATTCGTTTCCGAAATATTTTAGGTTGCTTTCTGACTGATTGACTATAGGGTTGCTTTTTTTTTACTTTAATACCATTTAATTTTTAAAAGATAAACTCAATCCAAAATAAACAATCTCACCTTTATACAAATCAAAGTTTGGGATTTGCCCCAGATGATTTGGTGGTAAATTTTTTACTTGATGATACCTTTTTAAACTGGCAGCTAATTTTAGAAGGTCCCCTTTTGTGGCTGGTTTATTTTCCTCTTTTGTAAATAAAGAAATTAATCCTTGCGCAGCTAAATTTCCTCCTAAGGAATTTGCAACTCCTGCGATACTCATCTCTTCAATTTTAGTTTTATCTGTCTTGGTATTATTTCCTGTTGTGACTTCTGTACCTTTTGGTTTTTTGTTTTTCAATTGATGTGAGCGGACTCTGCAACTATTACTACAAAATTTTTGCACACCTCTTCTTTTTGGTACATAGTCTTTTCTGCAGTATTGGCATTCATAGGTTCTTGTTTCCATTTGGCGTTAATTTTACGTACGATTAACGTTTAATCGTGGGTTATTACATTTTTTTACCTTTTGTTAAAAACATGATCCAATAAATAGGGCATAGCTTCTTCTCTGGTAAGAACAGTTTTTCTTTGTTCTCTGTTCTTTCTAAATATTTTGAAATCCTTCTCTAGTTTTTCAAACAACAACAATTGCTCTTCTTTTGGAAGTGCTTTTGCTACTTGATAAACAGTTTCTGAGTTCATTCTAATCTTTAACTTAGGTGTTGCTCTAAATTAAGGATTAAGGAGTAAAAAGAGACTTATGAAAAGACGTCTGAACGATGTCTTTTTATGTCTGTAAATACGCTTTTATGTCTGAAGGGTAATTTTCTATATTTTGAGCGTCACTTCTTTAAGTTCATCTCTGAATTTCTTTACTCTAAAATCGTGGTTTCTGTTATTTTTTTGTGAATAATTTCTGATTTTAGTTAGGTTCATTTCATGCTCGTTATTGACATAATCTATGAACAATTTCTTTGTTCCAGATACTAAATCAAGATCCAGTAAAGATTGATATAAACTTTCTATATGTGATGGTTTTTCTTCTGTAAAACTATCTATCTTATTCTCCACCCACACAAATACTTCAAAACTTATAAATAAATTTTTATATAATTTATAAGCATCTTTCAACTTACCTAATTTACTATATACGATATCTTCTATAAATTGATAACGGTCATTTAGACTGACCAAGACTTTTAACTGACTCTCAAAATTTAACATCTTTAAAAATGTTTCCTCTTCTTTGAATTTAGAGGATTTAAAATAAGCTTCATTACCACTTAAATAAGAAATTAAGTTTTCATAGGTAGCAAGTGTTGAACAGACTCCACTTCTCATTCCTTTTAGTTTTAGAAATCTATTGAATTCTTTTGCATTTTCTATTCCATTTTTGGAAATCTCTTTATTTACAAAATCTACTTTTATATCTATACTATCGTAAATTTCTCTAAAAGCTTCAAGAGCTATCACCTTTTGATCTTGATGCTCCATTCCAAAAACACGATTATTAAAATCTTTAAAAAAGAGATAGAAATAATTATCAATATCTAATTGATAAATTTCGAGTATATACTCATAAAATTCATCCTTAAACTCTTGACTTGGTTGTTTTTCAATACTTAAATTTGGTAAGTATAAAACGCCATCCTTAACATTTAGCTCCGGCGATGAAGCAACAGTATTAGAAACATACACACCACCTTCCAATAAAATATCTATCTGTTTTTCCTTTGGCAAATCATAAAAATCTGTATTTTTCTTGATGCGGCACCAGTACTTTCTTTTCTTCTCCACAGTATCTTTATTTTTTAACTGAAATCCTCTGAGTAATCTTCAGGTAATTCTGCATCAATATCTCTTAAATATTTTTCAAGAGCTACTATTGTAGCATGCCCTGTAATGCCTGTCAATTTATTTTTTACTTCTTGAGCACTCATCGTTTGTCTATACTTCACATATAATTTAGTTACATGGGTGTGTTTGAAGCTATAAATTCCGTAATCTGTTCCCAACTCTAAATGATCTTTTACAGGTTTGAAACGTTTCGAAAATTCATTTCGTTTATTAATCGGTTCTGCTTCCCATACTTCTCCTATTTCATAACGTCCAAACAAATATGCCTTTGGGTCCTTTCCAGATAAATCCGGTATCTTGTCTTGCAGAATTTTAGGAATAATTTTTATCTGAACTGGTTTGTTTTTTGCTTTTACATACATTCTTTTATTTTCAACATCTATATCTTCTATTTTTAATCTACAAATTTCTATGGGGCGTAAAAAACTATAAGATACAAATTGAATGAACAACAATAAAAGAGAATCATTCTTCTCTAAATAGGCATAAATATCCTCTTCTTGTTTGGGTGTATAGGTTTTATTTCTTTTGGGAACAGATTTTAATTTAGGTATTTTTCTAACAAAATTCATTGTTATCCATTCATTATCTTCTAATAGCTGAAACATAGAAGCAATATCTGTTCTGGAGTTATTTCGGTTTCTTGGACTTGTTCTTTTTAAGATATCATTCAGGTATTCTGTAACGAGCCTCTTTGTGATAAAACGAATGGGATTGTCATAATAATTATTTGCCTTCAACCATTTTTCAAAAAGCCCTATTCTACTCTTATATTGTACAAACGAGTTTTTATTCATCATATTGACTTTTAGACCTAGTGTCAACTCAATGGCTTCTGCGATACTTTTTCCAGACTCTTCTTCGTTGATTTGGTTTTCTATCTTTTCTACTTGTTGAATGAACTCCTTTGGTTGTTCTTTTATTGAAGGTTGGTGCGCGATCTTAGTTTCTTGTGAAAATAAGCCCTCTTCTAGGTTGCTATTGTCCTGATACGGATTAAACCCATATTGCAACAATTCTAAAAGCGCTTGTTGCATGGTCTTTAAAAAAGCATAGCGTTCTCTTCTCGTTTTAAATTTATTAGCACCTGCTTTGATGTTGGGTTGTCTTTCTAGTTTACCTGTTACAGGATTACGAAATGAAAAATACACATACCAAGGCCGCTCTAAAGCAGTTTTTTTTTCTGTTGTTGTCAATTTGGACCAAATCGAAATATCTACTCCCCCTGTGTAGATTTTTGGCTCGGAATAATTCAGTTTCATAGTAAAAACGTGTACGTTTTCGTGTACGTTTCGTAAAAGTAAGGAATTTAAAAGCATAAAAAAAACGAATTGTGAGACACAATTCGTTGATTTAATTAGCCTTAAGCCTTGTAGCGGGAACTGGACTCGAACCAGTGACCTTCGGGTTATGAGCCCGACGAGCTACCTACTGCTCTATCCCGCGATTTGGACTGCAAAGATACAACACAATTTTAAACTTATACAAACTTTATTACACTTATTTTTTATTCTCTTATTTCGTAGTCACTTAACAAAACAAACTATATTTGCAAAATGATACATAAAGCTGGCTTTGTAAATATAATTGGAAATCCAAACGTTGGGAAGTCAACTTTAATGAATGCTTTAGTGGGCGAAAAGCTTTCTATTATCACTCCAAAAGCTCAAACTACAAGACATCGAATTTTAGGAATTGTAAATGAGGACAACTATCAAGTAGTTTTTTCTGATACACCAGGAATTATAGTCCCTGCCTATGAATTACAATCCTCTATGATGGATTTTGTAAAGTCTGCTTTCGAAGATGCCGATATTCTAATTTATATGGTAGAAGTTGGTGAAAAAGAGTTAAAAAATGAAGCATTCTTCAATAGAATAATTCATAGCGAAATTCCTATAATTTTATTATTAAATAAGATTGATAAATCTACTCAAGATGAAGTAGAAGAAAAAATAAAATACTGGAAAACTAAAGTACCGAATGCAGATGTTTTTGTTATTTCTGCTTTAGAAGGCTTTAACGTTTCGTCGGTTTTCGAAAAGATCAAAGAATTACTCCCAGAAAATCCTGCTTTTTATCCAAAAGATCAATTAACTGATAAACCAGAACGTTTTTTTGTGAATGAAAAAATTAGAGAAAAGATATTAATTCATTACAAAAAAGAAATTCCGTATTCGGTTGAAGTAGAAACAGAAGAGTTTATAGAAGAAGAACATATAGTGAGAATTCGTTCTGTAATTATGGTTGAAAGAGAAACTCAAAAAGGAATTATTATTGGCCATAAAGGAACCGCAATAAAAAGAGTTGGTGCTGAAGCTAGAAAAGACTTGGAAAAATTCTTCGAGAAAAAAGTATTTATTGAACTGTATGTTAAAGTAAATAAAAATTGGAGAAGTGATAAAAATCAGCTGAAACGCTTTGGTTACAACCAAAGTTAGTTTTATCAAAAAAAATAATGACAAATAAAAAAAAGGTGAAGTTTAAAAACTTCACCTTTTTTATTGTTTGATAATTGATGTTTGAATAGCTTATTCGAATGCTATTTTCTTAGTACCAAAGTTGGTGGTATTTGAATATACTTTCAAGAATAACATACCTGATTTTACATTTACATCCAAGTTCATTGTGTTTTTACCTGATGATAATTCTTGTTGTGCTCTGTAAACTACTTTGCCTGTAACATCATATAAAATGATAGATGCTTGTTCTGATTGCTCACTATGAATCGTTACATTCAATTTCCCTTTGGATGGGTTTGGATATACTTGTAATTCTTTTATCAAAGAATTACTATTGCTATCCGTTCCTAAAGTTCTTGCAACTGCAACAGTTACGCTTACTTGTGCTGTAGAAGCATCGCCATTGGCATCTGTAATGGTGTAACTAAAGGTGTCTACTCCTGTAAAGTTTTGCTTAGGTGTAAACTTTACGGTATTGCCATCTAATTCGATCTTACCTCCAATGTTTGTATAGGTTCCTGATAGTGAGATAGGGTGTGTTGCATTTGGACCATCTGTTCCATAAGAATCGACCCCTGATCCATTATCATTTAAAATATTAATCACGTTATCTACACTGTTTCTAATCACAGATACTGCATCATCTTTTGCAGTTGGCACACTACTAGTTCCTACTGCTATTGGTGACACTGTTACTGTTACTGTTGCTGTAGATTGATCTGTGGTAGCATCTTCAATGGTATACTCAAAAGTATCTGGTCCATTAAATCCTGCCAATGGTGTGTAATCTATCTTTCCATTGTTCACAACAATAGTTCCTCCTGCTGCACTGTTACCAGAAACGATCAGTGGTGTTGCTGATGGTCCATCTGAACCAAAACTATCATTTGCCAAAACATCAATACTGGTTGCTGCACTGTCTTCTAAAACAGTTACTGCATCTGCAACTGCTGTTGGTGTAGCTACTTGGCCTATGGTTACTGTTACCTGAGCAATGGCTGTCTTTCCATCTACGGCTGTAATCATGTAATAAAAATGATCTACACCTACATACCCTGTATTTGGTGTGTATACAATTCTATCATCTAATGGACTTGGGGTTCCTTTAGCATCGATAGTAACACTTCCTTGCTCTGTTAATCCTGTGCTCATTCCATTTACCAAAGTCAATCCTCCGTCTTTTGGACCTGAAGTTCCATAGTTGTCTGCGCCTGAACCATTGTCTGCCAATACATTAATCTCATTATTGGTACTGTTTTGAACCACGGTTACTGCATCTGCTTTTGCTGCAAATACTCCTGGTATAACAGCTGCACTATCTACGGTTACTGTAACTGTGGCTGTATCAGTAGAAACGCCATCGCTAATTGTATATGTAAATATATCCAATCCTGTAGTCGCTAAAGCTGGAGTGTATACTAGAAAATCGTCTGATGTATCTCCTGCTGATCCATTATCATCTAAAGTAATACTACCTCCATTACTACCTGATGCATCAAAAGTGGTGATAGCAGTGTTTGCAAGTAAAATGTCATTTGCGAGTACTAATATGTTGGTGGCTCCTGAATTTTCTCCTACTGTAACTGCATCATCTACGGCTGTTAATACCAATGGAATTCCATTTACGGTAATTGTTACAGTGGCTGCATCTCCATCTCCATTTAAATCTGTTAAGGTATATTTAAAACTATCTACTCCTACAAAATCTTTTCTTGGTGTGTATTTTACTACGTTTCCATCTAATTCTAATTTCCCTCCCTTGTCTGTGTAAAATGCAGATAGTGAGATTGGGTGACTTGCATTGGGTCCATCTGAACCAAAAGAATCTACGCCTGAACCATTATCATCTAAAATGTTGATTAAATTATCTACAGTGTTTTCTGTTACTGAAACTGCATCATCTTGTGCTAAAGGCACATTGCTTGTTCCTGTAGCTGTTATTGTAACTGTTACAGTGGCTGATGAGGATTCATTGTTGGCATCTGTAATGGTGTATTGGAAAGTGTCTGTTACACTTGAGCCTGCGAATGGGGTATAGTTTACTTTACCATTCACTACTGCTATGGTTCCTCCTTGAGTACTTGTTCCTAATGAAACTACTAAAGAACCTACAGTGGCTGGACCATTTGAACCAAAACTATCGTTTGCTAATACATCGATACTGGTTACTCCACTATCTTGAGCTACTGTTACTGCATCTGCAACTGCTGTTGGCATTGCGATTTCTGTTACAGTTACAACTACGGTTGTAATTGAGGTGTCTCCTGCAGTACCTGTAATCATATACTTAAAGCCATCTTCTCCTATAAAGCCTGCTTTTGGTGTATATAAAATCTCATCATCTAAAGTACTTGCTGTACCTTTTTTATCGACACTAATCGATCCTCCTCGATCACTATCGCCTGTGTAATTTCCATTTGGCATCGATAATCCATCATCCATTGCTCCTTGAGTTCCAAAACTATCATTCACCAAAACATTGATACTTGTTGCCCCACTATTTTGTGAAACTGCAGCTGCATCTGGTAAAGCTGTTGGAAATAAAGTTGGATTCACAACATCTACAATCGTTACAGTTACTAAAACAGTCGCTGTAGCTGTATCTCCTCCTGCATCTTTAATAGTATAGGTAAAAGAATCCAAACCTGTAAAGTCTAATTTTGGTGTGTATTCAATCTCTCCTGTATTTGCATTTAAAACGGTAGTACCTCCTTCTGCACTTGTTGCTAAAACTGTCAATGCTTCTGTTGGATGTGATCCATCTGCACCAAAGCTATCATTTGCAATCACATTGATACTGGTTGCTCCACTGTTTTTAGCTACAATCATAGCATCGCCTACAGCTACTGGTTTTGGATTTAAAGATACTGTTACTGCAACATTTGCAGTTGATGCATCTCCACTTCCATCTCCATTTTCGTCTGTAATTGTGTAGCTAAAGTAGTCTGCTCCAGAAAAATTTGGTGCTGGTGTATATTGAACTGTATTTCCTACTAAATCTAATTTCCCTCCTTTGTCTGTATACGCTCCTGAAAGTGAAATAGGATGCGTTCCATTAGCACCATCTGTTCCATAACTATCATTTGCTAAAACGTTAAAAATGTTATTAGAACTGTCTTGGTCTACACTATATGCATCGTTTTTTGCCCAAGGTTTGCCTGCTTCTAAAACAAATACAATTCTTGTTACAACTCTTGTATTTCCTGATGCATCTGAAACTGTATAGGTTACAGGATAACAGCCTACAGTATCTAACATTAATGCTGAAGTATTGATAATGATATCATTGTCATCAACATTCACATCATATTCATCACTTGCGGTTGCTCCTAACTCTACATAAATTGCATCATCACCATTTATAATTTCTATAATTTGTGGATTATCACCGGTTAAAGTTAGTGTTGGTTTTGTAGTATCTACAACATTTACGGTTCTTATTACTTCTACTGCAACATTAGTATTTACATCTATTACGTTATAAGTAACTGTATAAGTGCCTAAAGTGCCTACTCCTGCAAGTGCGTTAGAGGCATCAATTACAATTGTATTGGTTAAAGCTGTATTATCATCATAATTATCAGTAGCTGTTGCACCTAATTCTGTATAAGCTTCATTGTATTCTAAAACTTGAGGGTTATCTCCTACCAAAGTTATGACTGGTTTGGTGGTATCAACAACATTTACAACTCTTTCTACTTCAATGGCTGTATTTGTATTTGCATCTGTTACATTATAGGTTACTATATAAGAGCCTACAATTGCAGTATCCACATTTGTTGCATCAATAACAATACTACCAGAAATATCTCCATCATAATTGTCATTTGCTGTTGCTGTTAATTCTGTGTAAGCTGTATGAACTTCAATAACTTGTGGGTTATCTCCTACCAAAGTTATAACTGGTAAAGTTGTATCTACAACATCTACTAATCTTGTTGCAGTAGTTGCAGAATTACCTGCTGCATCTGAAACATCGTAAGATACAGTAAATTGACCTACAACATTCGTTGCTTGAACTCCTGTTATAGAAATAGTATTGGAAATATCTCCATCTACATTATCTGAAGCTGTTGCTCCTAATTCTGAATAAGCTGTACCTACTTCTATCGTTTGTGTACCTGGAGTATTTAAGGTAATTACTGGTGGTGTTGCGTCTACAATTACAGTTAATGTAACTTGATCTGCAGCATTACCAGACAAATCAGAAACATTATATAATACATAATAGGTTCCTGGAGTATTAATATCCAAACCATTTAAATCTTCAGTTACTGTAAGAACATCAGAATGACCACCAATTATATCAGTAGAAGTAGCACCAAATGTTACACTTCCACCTTGCTGTATTGTTTGCGTAGCAGCACCAATTAGGTTAATTACTGGCGCAGTAACATCTCCTACTCTAACTTCAACTGCATGAACCGAATCTTCAATATTGCCAACATTACTAAAAAGTTTATACCCTACAGCAACAAAATACTCACCACTAGATCCGTTTATATCAACACCCATTACACCAGGAGTATTAAGTGTGAAGGTTGCAAAACCATCAAAGTAAATAGATTGTAAAGCAAAAAATCTAGCTGTATGGTCTGGAGGTATAGTTTCAGAAAGCGTCGCAGTAAACGAACCGTTTCCTGGTACTGCAAGTCTATTTACGGTTTGTGAAAAAGCTGAACTAACTGCAAAAAGTATGCATACTAGTAATAATGTAATTTTATTTTTCATAACATTTATTTTAAATTGATTTAGCCAAGTTTGGTTAGTTTGGTTAGAATGTGCTAAGTCTAGTATGCGAAATTAAGGTTTCTTTATAGTTTATTATACCTCATTAACAAGGATATTGAACCTCATTAATGAGTAAATTGTCGATTAATTATTACAATTCAACGGTTTAATGGTTTAAATAAGTCCGCTTTTAAGAGAGAACTTAATCAGTTGTGCTGTATTTTGACATTCGGTTTTTTCTAAGATTGATCTTCTGTATGTATCTACAGTATGCCTACTGATGCATAATTTTTCGCCAATATTTTGACTACTTAATCCATTAGACATTTCTCTAATAATTTGCAACTCTCTATTGTTTAAATTTATTTTAAACCTAGTATTAAAACGTTGTAGAGAAATTTTTAACTCATCTATAGAAACTGGTTTCAAAAGATAATCGAAAACAGCCACTTTTAAAGCTTTTATTGCGTAATGCGCGTGATCTGAAACTAAAACAATCTTTGTATCAGTTTCTTGCTTACTAATTTCTCCGGCCAATTCTAAACCCGATAAATTTTGCATTTCTATTTGCACAAAGGCTAAATCCAATTCATTTTTTATAATAAATTCTCTACCTTCTTGCGAGTCTACGAAAGTCGCTACAACTTCTACTTCATTAAATTTACTTAAAAGGCTTTTAAAACTTTCTAAAAAAGTTAGATCTGAATCTATAATGATGGTTCTTATTTTGTTCATAACAGTTGGTGAATTCTAATTTTAAAACGATCGAATTGCACGCACAGGATTCAAACTACTTTTAAAAACGCTAGATTCTTGGGCGTTAGAAACATTCACTATTTTTGCATTGTTACCAGAAGCTTCTGTAGAACTCCAGTAAAAACTATTTAACAAAGCACTACCTCCATTGCTTGTTGCTGTATTATTTATAGTTGCAAAACTTTGAGATATTAACTTCAACTCAAAAGCGCTTGGTAAATACCAATCTCCATAAGATACATTGTTTTCAATTACTTCTAATTGATTACAAATTCTTGCTGCATAATCATTACCATCATCGCCAATAAAAACTTGAGTAGAAATTATTACAGTATTATTAGATTTACCTGCAAACAAACCATTTCCTCGTGCATAGGTGCTGCCAAATGTGCCAGCAAACCATTTTATGCCATTACTTTGGTTTTGTTTTGCACATACCAAACCATGTTGTTTCGTTTCATCAACCCAAAAAACAATACCTCCATGAGCGAAGTCTCCTATTTTATATGTTTTTACATTATCAGCTTTTTTTGCATTCAATGCATAGGGCACGCTTAACAATTGGCTTGTTCCAGAAATGGTGTAATTACTACCTCCTGTAATATCTGTTTCAGACTTTATAAAAAAGGTGTCTGAACCCCAATCTATATTTGCAAAGATACCTGTTACTATGCTTCCTGTTCCTATTTCTATAGTCACCAAACCATTTACATTTGTAGTAGCAGCGTGAGTTTCTGCATAAATTACTGTGCCTGTAGATGCGTTTTTTAAAACACTAATTTTAACTCCAATATTGGTATCACCAACTATATTGCCATCTGCATTTCTAACAACTGCCTGATAACTCATTTTTTCTGGTGTTTGCGCTACACTTATTGCACAAATTAATAAAGCGATGATGAGGGTAATCTTCTTTTTCATACTTAGTTTTTTATAATTTTAAATACTTTTAATTGTTGTTTTTGTTGATAAACTTTTAACAAATAGATACCTGTTGCAAAATTTTTCATTGCTATTGATGTGTTTTCTTGATTTACTTTTCCTTTTTTCATCATCCTGCCATTGATATCAAAAATTGTAAAAGATAAATCTTCTAAGTTGTTATCTTTTAAATTTAAAACAATAAAATCTTTTGTAGGATTTGGATAGGTAATTGCTTTTAAAGTTAGAATTTTTAAATTGGAATTTGAAAGCGTATAAATTTCGATACTTTTTTGAACCCCTTCAGACAGCGAACCATTTGCTCCTGTAATAGTCGCAATAAAGGTTTGACCAATAGTATAAGTAGAAGAACCAGCACCAGTTGCTGTGTTTCCAGAAGTAACAACAGCTTCTTGACTATACGTAAATGATGTAAAAACTGTAAATAGTAGTGTTAGTAATTTTAATTTCATAAGAAAATTAATCACTTAAAAAACAATATAACAGCCCATTAAGGTATTTCGTAGAGTGTAATAAGCAATTTTGTCGTTTGGTTAGCTCTACAATATTAGTGAAAAATAAAATAACATAAATTTAAATTAAGGATTAATTTTAAAGGAAATATTAAAAAAAATTAATTAAAAATACAAATAAGTGTGTGTTTTTAAGGTTTTAAAAATAAAAAAGTCGTCAAAACAATTACAAACCGAGAAATAAAAAACGGGAAAAACCCTTTTTTTTTGCAAAATTCCTTATTTGTCACAAACTAATGATTAATTTATTAGCGGTAGATTATCAATTATTCATTTTCTAAAACTTGAATCATAAACTGATGTAATTTCTTCATTTGTATTTTTCCTTTATCCTTACCTATTTTGCCTAAAAAATATAGCAAGGTCCAAACCAAAGGCAATGCAATTAAAATAGCAACCGGAAAAAAGATAGATTGGTGAAGAGAATACCGAGAATAAGCAAGTACCAAAAAAATTAAAAAAGAAATTCCAATCAAAAAATGAATAAACATAAAAAGAGTCCAAACTTGTGGTTTTGGTCCAAATAATCCTTTTAAAGAAGCCGAATTTTCTGTTTTTTGAATAACCTCTAAATGCAATTGAGGCGACCAAAAATGTTCATCCTTTTTTAATACAGAAATAAAAATATGCCCATCCATAATAGTCCCTAAAAAAGCACAATCATTTTTATTAAATGCCTTTTTAAAAGCTTCAAGAATGGTATCAGCATTTTCGGTCAAATCAATTTCAAATCTCGGTCTTAAAAAAACATCGCTATTTCTTTTTTCTGCAAGTAATATTGATTTATCAATCATCATTAGAACATTTTAAACTCCTTAAATTTACAATAAATTATAGTAACGTAAAGTGTATCTTTGCAAAAAATATCAGCAAAAAAAATGAATAGTATAGTTGCAATTGTAGGAAGACCAAATGTAGGGAAATCGACACTTTTTAATAGATTGGTGCAAAGAAGAGAAGCTATTGTAGATTCTGTAAGTGGTGTAACTAGAGATAGACATTATGGAAAATCTGACTGGAATGGAAAAGAATTTTCTGTAATAGATACTGGTGGGTATACTATTGGCTCTGATGATGTTTTTGAAGAAGAAATTAGAAAACAAGTAAAACTTGCCATAGAAGAAGCAGATTTAATTGTTTTTGTAGTGAATGTAGAAGATGGTATAACACCTATGGATGCTGAAGTTGCCAAACTTTTACGAAAAGTAAAAAAGCCAATATTTACTGTGGTAAATAAAGTTGATAACGCAATGCGTGAACCAGATGCTGTAGAATTTTACAATTTAGGGTTAGGCGAATATTTTACAATTGCATCTATAAATGGAAGTGGAACTGGAGATTTATTAGACGCACTAGCAGAAAAAATGCCAGAACCAGAACAAACAATTGAACAAGAGTTACCAAGATTCGCTGTGGTTGGGAGACCAAATGCTGGAAAATCTTCTTTTATTAATGCTTTAATTGGCAAAGATAGAAATATTGTAACCAACATTGCTGGCACAACAAGAGACTCTATAGATACTAAATATAATAGATTTGGTTTCGATTTTAATTTGGTTGATACAGCTGGGATAAGAAAAAAATCGAAAGTAAAAGAAGATTTAGAATTCTACTCTGTAATGCGTGCAGTTCGAACTATAGAATACTCAGACGTAATTATTTTAATAGTTGATGCCACTCGTGGTTTTGAAGGACAAGATCAAAATATTTTTTGGTTGGCAGAAAAAAACAGGAAAGGCGTTGTTATTTTAATAAATAAATGGGATTTGGTTGAGAAAGAAACCAATACAATGCGCGATTTTGAAGCTATGGTTAGAAAACAAATTGAACCATTTACAGATGTGCCAATTGTATTTATTTCTGTGTTAACAAAACAACGTATTTTTAAAGCGATAGAAACTGCAGTAGAAGTTTTCGAGAAAAGAAAGAAAAAAATACCAACAAGCAAGTTGAACGATGTAATGTTAGAGATCATTAAAAACTATCCACCTCCTGCAACAAAAGGAAAATTTGTAAAAATAAAGTATTGTATGCAATTGCCAACTGAAACGCCACAATTTGCTTTTTTTTGCAATTTACCTCAATATGTTAGAGATTCTTACAGGCGTTTTTTAGAGAATAAATTAAGAGAAATTTACGATTTTTCAGGCTCACCAATCACTATTTATTTTAGACAAAAATAAACAGAATGCGCTCTTAGATACCGTAAAAACTTTAAAAAACACATAAACTTAAAAAATAATTAAATACATTTGTTTTTAATACCCTCAAAATAAAAAAAATGAAAAAAATAAGTTTAGGTCTTTTAACTCTTGCATTAGTTCTATCATCATGTGGCAGCAGCCCTAGTACAGATGTAAATGATACACCAACAGCCATTGATGATGCTGCTTCTACAGATGTAAATACTTCAGTGAATATAAACGTTTTAACAAACGATAAATTTGGAGATGATGGTCCTAGTGTTGGTCCAATTGCATTAGTTTCTTCAACTTCTGCAAATGGCGGAACTGTAACTGTAAATAACGCAGGAACCGCTAATGATCCTACAGATGATACAATAGATTATACACCTTCAGCTACCTTTGATGGTACAGACAATTTTAACTATTCTATTTCTGATGCTGATGGAGACACTTCAACAGCAACAGTAAGTGTTGTTGTTATTCCTCCAACTGGCCCAATTGCAGGAACAACTTTTAACGATGGTGCATTAAAATATACAATAACGAACTCGACCAACAGAGAAGTTTCAGTTCAAAAGAGCTCAGATGCTGGTCCTAATGGAGTATTAGATTTACCTGAAACTATAGATCAGTTTAATTTAACATATTCAGTAACTAGCATTGCAGACAATGGTTTTGCAGATAGTTACAATATAACAAGTGTTAATATTCCAAATAGTTTTAAGAAAATTGGAAGTTTTGCTTTTTATTATTCTTACAGTATAACTAGTATTACTATTTCAGATACTGTTACAAGCATTGGTAATGATGCCTTTGGTACATGTTTAAGTTTAACAGCCATCAATATACCCTCTGGAACTAACCATTTATCTACCGGAATTTTCACCAGCTGTAGAAGTTTAGCAACTATTAACATTCCAAACACAGTAACAAGCATAGGTGATAATGTTTTTTACGATTGTAGTAGTTTAAACAATGTTACCATTCCAAGTAGTGTTGCAAATGATAATATGGGTGCTGCAGTATTTGGTTTATGTGCTAGCTTAACCAATGTAACTTTTCCAAACAGTTTTTCAAAAATACCAAATCAAACATTTTACGCATGTAACAATTTACAGAATTTTTCAATTCCAAGTAATATTACTTCTATTGGTTCAGCTGCTTTTTATGAATGTAGTATTTTAAAAGAAATTACAGTACCAGCTACTGTAACTACTATAGGAGATGCTGCTTTTGGAGCATGTGTTAAATTAACAAAAGCTGTGTTACCAAATTCAATTACAAACATACCAAACAATCTTTTTGCAGATTGTTTTCAACTAATTGATGTGAACATTCCTGCTAATTTAACCAATATTGGAGCTGGAGCTTTTTATAATTGCGGAGAATTAAAATCTATTACACTACCAAATACAATAACAAGCATAGGCTCAGCAGCTTTTGCAAATTGTGATGAATTAGGAAACGTTACCATTCCAAGTAGTATTACAACTATAAAAGAATCTACTTTTTACAATTGCAGTTCCTTTACAGAACTTAATATTCCAAGTGGAGTAACATCTATAGAGCCGAGTGCATTCGGAGGTTGTAATGGCCTTAGTAAAATAACAATCCCAGCAGGAGTTACTGTTTTAGCTGACAAACTATTTTGGAATTGCGCAGGTTTAACCGAAATTACAACCTTAGGTAATATTACTCAAATTGGCGATTTTACTTTCGGTAATTGTTTTGGTTTAAATAAATATACAGCTCCAAATACTGTAACTAGCATAAAAGATGGTGCTTTTTACCAATGTACGAGTTTAACTGAAATTACTATACCAAGTGCAATAAATAGTATAGGTGACCAAGTTTTTTATAATTGTGGTCAATTAACAAAAGTAACTGTAAACAAAGCGACACCCTTAACAATAAATGCAAATACATTTGAATTTGTTCCTTTAGGCAGCGCTTCTTTAAAAGTTCCTGCTGCTGGAGTATCTGCTTACAGTAGTGCTGATGTTTGGAAAGGTTTTGGAACCATATCAGCTCTTTAATTTTTTTTTAAATTAATATATTTTAAATAAACAAACGGTTTGGCTAAAATCAAATCGTTTGTTGCATTTAATAAACTACATAATATCTTATTATAACATTAACAATAAAAGCTACTAGACTGTGCATTATTTATACTGATAGATTTGCATTAATTCTATCTTAAGATTACTACATAAACAATATTAAAACTTTTAAAAAAAAAAATTAAACACAAGAAACTCTTTATAAATTAAGGAGTTATTTTGATAAAAATTAATATATTTGAGTTTTATTAAACAATGAAGGAATACTTAAAATGGTTTTTTTCATATATAAATTATAAATAAAAAAACTTCCAAAAGAAAATGATGAACTTATTAAAGGTAGACACTACTTTTAAGTTACTTAAAAATAGCATTTTATGCTTTTTAATGTTTTTAAATACAGCTGTTTTCTCCCAAAATAAACCTATTGAATCAAGCTCCAAAACAAATAATTTATCTACAGAAATTACTGAAAATGAATTATTGAAAATAGCTAATGATTGCGTTGCCACAAAAGAATATGTAAAAGCGGAGTTAATTATATCAAAAAATTATAGCCGCTTTTCTGAGAGTTTAAATGTAAACTGGCTTTATGCTCACCTTTTATCAATAAATAATAATAAAAAAGAAGCAGAAATTAAATTTAAAAAAGCAATTTCTATTGCTCCTAATACTTTAAATCTTGAAAAAGATTATGCCAGGTTTCTTTATGAAATGGGTGAAATTAAAAAGGTAGAATCTATTTTAGATAGAATTATTGATGAAAATTCAAAGGATGCCGAATTTCTATTAATACAAGCATATCTTAATTTTTGGAATGGTGATGTTAAAAGTTCTGAAGCAAAAATTGCAAGAATTAAAGAAATATATCCAAATACAGCCATTACAAAAAGCTTAGAAGAACAGATAAACGAATTAATTTCTGCGCGTGTAAACGTAAATTTTGAGTATCAATCAGACTCTCAACCTTTGCAATATTTTGCACATCATTTAGCTGCTGGTCAGTACATTTCAAAATATTTCAACCCAGAAATAGCAATATCAACGTATCATTTTTCACCCGAAAAAGACCTAGCTTCAATTGTAACTTTAAGCAATCAAATTCGCTTTTATAAGTTAAAATTAAAAGTGAATATACATGGGGGTGTTTACATCAATTTATCCGATAAATCAGATTGGATTGGTGGTGTTAGTCTTCATAAAGATATCATCAAAAATATTTCTGTAAACTTAGGATATTCTAAAAAAGAAGTGCTTGGTACAATAGTGAGTACCACATTTAATTTAACAAGACAAGATGCATTTGGAGAATTAGATTATTTTAATAAATGGATTATTCTACATGGAGGTTATAACCAACAATTTTACAAAGACGGAAATGAGATAAAATTAATTGGAGGTTGGCTAGTTTCTCAACCTATCAATATCAGAAATTTTAATTTTCAAGCAGGATATGGTTACAATTTTTCTGATTCAAAAGACATCTTATTTATTTACGATAATAATGGTCTAGGCGTTTACAATCCTTACTTTACACCAAGAGAGCAGGAAATTCACTCTGCATTATTCATAGCAAATTACAATCCAACAAAAAAATTAAATCTTCAGGCTAAAGTTAATTATGGAATTCAGGCTACTGTTCAGAACCCATATCCAATTGAAGTAACTCCAAACAATTTTGAAATTGGAGGTTTTTATGATGAAAATTTTAAATACACTGAAATAGAAGGATCAATTAATTACACTTTCTCAAATAATTTTAGAATGAGTGCGAATTACATTAATCAAGAAACATTTTTTTACAATAGAAACAATTTTAACTTAGAGTTGAATTATACTTTTTAATGAATTCGAAATTACGAAACGATTTATGGGAATTTAAAGAGGCTAAAAAAGTAACAGGCTTAGATAAAGCTGTGTTCTTAGGTCTAACTTTAGCAGGTTTATTAAGCATCTTTAACCTGGTTGAATGGTGGTTTAAAGGCGAGCATATTTCTAATCTTTTTTTATTCATTATTTTAAGTCTTTTCTTTTTATATGGTATTCTAAGAGTTGCTTTGGTATGGGTAAATTATCTGCGAATTCAAAAACCTAAAGAAGTTCCTGTTCCAGAAAAAAACTTAAGTGTTGCCGTTTTTACAACCTCTGCACCTGGAGAACCTTTATCCATGTTCGAAAACACGTTTAAAGCACTAAAAAACTTAAACTACCCACATACCACTTATTTATTAGATAGTACAGAAGATATTGCCTTTAAAGAATTAGCAGAAAAACACGATGTTGTTTGGTTAGATTTGGCAAATTTACCTGGCGCAAAAGCAGGTAAAATTAACGAAACATTGAAACGAACAAAAGAAGAGTTTATACTTATTTTAGACCCAGATCATATTGTTTTTCCTAATTTTTTAGATCAAACATTAGGGTTTTTTCAAGATGATAAAATTGGTTTTGTTCAAGTAAGTCAAGGTTATTACAATATGTATCGATCTTTTACAGCAAAGGGGGCTGCAGAACAAACTTACACATTTTATGGGCCAACTCAAATGGGTTTATATGGTTATGGAGGAGCAGTTGCAATTGGTGCTAATTGTACGTTTAGAAGAACCGCTTTAGAAAGTATTGGAGGTCATGCTCAAGGTTTAGCAGAAGACCTACAAACTTCTATTAGAATTCATGCGAAAGGATGGAAATCTGTTTACAATCCTGTAATTGTAAGTCGTGGCTTGGTACCAGAAGACTTTACATCATTTTGTAAACAACAATTAAAATGGGCAAGAGGAGTTTTTGAATTACTTTTTGATGAAATTCCAGGCACTTTAAAACATTTAACTTTCTGGCAAAAATTATCTTATTTATCTATTGGAACTTATTACTTATTTGGCCCTATAACTGCCTTTTTTATTTTTATACCTTTATTGTTCTTTACAACAAAAATAAGTCCTGCAAGTATGGATTTTACTGAGTTTATTATATTGGGAGCACCCATTCTGCTCGTATCAATATTAATTTACGCTTATGCACAAAGGTTTTTGTGTGATAAAAAAACAGAAAAAGGAATTCATTGGAGAGGTATGGTTTTAAAATATTCTTGTTGGCCTGTGTTTACATATGCTTTTTATTTAACCTTAATTAATAAAAAAATTCCTTATATTCCTACTGCCAAAATAGCTGTAAAAGGTTTTTTAAATCCTTTTGTAAAACCGTTAATACTTTATTGTATTGTGTTTTTGCTAATGTTGGTAGGTATTTACATTGAGAGAAGATATTACATTCCAGAGAGCGAATTAATTCTTACAGCCGAAAAAACTTGGGCTATGATAGGTTTTGCTATGATTGCCTTTATTCAATTTTTAGGAGGTATTGGAGCCGCTTTTAAATCTTTGTATATTACAGCAGAAAATGCTTGGAGCAGAGTTGTTGTTACGACTGATAAAAAAATAAAAATAAAAAAATAACCAAAAATAACTAAAAGTATGAAAGTAGTAATTTTAGCAGGTGGATTTGGTACTAGGTTAAGTGAGGAAACAGCCTCGATTCCAAAACCGATGGTAAAAATTGGTGATAAACCAATTATTTGGCACATCATGAAACATTATTCTAGTTATGGTTTTAATGATTTTGTAATTTTAGGAGGATATAAATCTTACGTTATTAAAGAATATTTTGCAAATTATTACTTGCATCAATCAGATGTTGAGTTTGATATGACAAATAACAAAATGACAACATTAGATTCTAAAACAGAAGACTGGAAAGTAACAGTATTAGACACTGGTTTGCATACTATGACTGGTGGGAGAATTAAAAGAGCTGCAAAATATTTAAATGAACCATTTATGTTAACCTATGGGGATGGTGTGAGTAATGTAAATATTAGGGAACTTGTAGATTTTCATAAAAGTCATTCGCAAAAAGTAACCATGACTTGTGTGCAACCAGAAGGTAGATTTGGTGCTGTAGATATTAATGCTGATACCAACGTAATTAATAGCTTTATGGAAAAACCTAAAGGAGATGGAGCTTGGATTAATGGAGGTTTCTTTGTTTGTGACCCAATAGTTTTCAATTATCTTGAAAATGATACTACAATTTTCGAAAGAAGCCCTTTAGAAAATATTGCAAACGACAACTTATTAGCAGCATATAAACATACAGGTTTCTGGAAACCTATGGATACTTTAAGGGATAAAAATGAGTTGGAGTCTAAATGGGCAGAAAATAAAGCACCTTGGAAAACATGGTAAATTTCGAATCCCTATTTGAAGGAGTTTATAAAGATAAAAAAGTTCTTTTAACTGGTCACACAGGTTTTAAAGGACCTTGGCTAGCACTTTGGCTAGAAAAAATGGGTGCAAAGGTCTATGGGTTTTCATTAAAAAATGAAGATGAAATCAATCATTTAAGTTTATTAAACCTTGGTATAGAAGAAAAGATAAACGACATTAGAAATGCGGATGTTTTGGAAAAATATTTCCAAGAAGTTCAGCCAGACATCGTTTTTCATTTAGCAGCACAAGCTTTGGTAAGAAAATCTTATGATGATCCTGTAGAAACATTTTCTACAAATGTAATGGGCACTTTAAATATTTTTGAAGCTTGCAGAAAAACATCTTCTGTAAAAGCTATTATAAATGTTACCACAGATAAATGTTACGAAAATAAGGAATGGGAATGGGGCTACAGAGAAAATGAACCCATGGGTGGTTATGATCCTTACAGTGCTTCTAAAGGATGCTCAGAATTACTAACATCATCTTATAGAAACTCTTATTTTAATCCTAAAGATTTTGGTAATAAACACGAAGTATTATTAGCAAGCGGACGTGCTGGAAATGTAATTGGTGGTGGTGATTGGGCTGTAGATAGACTAATTCCAGATATTATAAAAGCAACTGCAAAAAATGAAGCTGTTTTAATTAGAAACCCTTTAGCAACAAGACCTTGGCAACATGTTTTAGAACCTTTAAGTGGGTATTTAACGTTAGGTTGGAAATTACTTAAAAAAGAAGTTTCTGCTGCTGAAGGTTGGAATTTTGGCCCAGATAATAATAGTAATTTACAAGTGGGTGATATTGTAAAATTATCTCATGAATATTGGAATAATATCCAAATTGAAATCAGTAAAAATACAGATGAACATCATGAAGCAAATTTATTGATGTTAGATTGCTCAAAAGCAAATAAGAAATTAAAATGGAAGGCTGTTTGGGGAATTGATAAAACGATTGATAAAACTATAAGTTGGTATAAAGAATATTACGAAAACAATAAAATTTTATCTCATAATGATTTAGAGGAATATATATCCGATGCAAAAGCAGCAAATATTTTATGGGCAATATAAACATGAAAAATAAAAAAGTATTGGTTGTTGGTGGAAATGGCTATTTGGGTAGCTTTTTAGTAAAAGCACTAAAAAAAATTGAAGCCTCAGTTTTTATTGTTTCTAGCAACTGTAAAGAAACTGATACTGAATTTATTGTTGATATTACTAATTTTGATGAAACCTATAAAGTAATTCAAAAGATAAAACCAGATTTTGTTTATCATTTAGCTGCGAACATTAGTAGAGATAGAGATTTTTCTATTTACCAAAAAATGTCTGCAGTGAACGTACAAGGAACATTAAATGTTTTAAAATCTTTAGAAAATATTGATGCACATTTTTTATTTACTTCTACTAGTGAAGTTTATGGAAATAACACATCACCTTTTCACGAAAATCAAGTACCAAAGCCAGTATCTCCCTATTCTTTAACCAAAATAAATGCAGAGCTATTAATTCAAACCTATTGTAACCAATACAATAAAAAGTTTACCAACCTACGTGTATTTAACTTTTATGGAGAACATATGCCAGAGAGTTTCTTTATTCCTCAAATGATTCTATCACTAAAAAAGGGTGAAGATTTTTTGATGACCAAAGGAGAACAAGTAAGAGATTTTTTATATGTAGGAGATGTTGTAGATGCACTAATTTCGGTAGCCAAAACAACAGATTCTTATGGCGAAACTATGAATATTTGTAGTGGTAAAGGAACTAAATTAAGCGAATTAGCAACAGCAGTAAATAGCACAATGAATACCAAAGCTAAAATTTTGTTAGGAGCAATTCCTTATAGAAATAATGAGGTTTGGGAAATGATAGGAGACAATTCAAAAATTAAAAAAATTACAGGTTTTGAGCCAAAAATCAGTATCGATAAAGGCATGGAAATCGTTATAAATAAATCATAATTATGTCATTCAAAAAAACATCTAAAAGACTTTTTAACGTATTACTTGCTTTAGTGTTAGGTTATTTTGTTATTTATGGTTTAGCAGCCGTAAGTAAAAGCTCTAAAGGACCTTTAGGAGGATTTCTAGAAAATTTAAGCAATATGGTTCAGAATTTTGAGCGCGATAATATTCTAGGTAAAAGAGAAAAGAATAGAGAGAAAAAATTAAAATGGTTCGATGCGCAAAGAAAAAATAAGTATGCTCTTTTAAAAACTAAATATATTCTTTTTGGGGCCTCTGATGATAGTAAAGGAGAATCGTACGAAAACATTATCAATTTAGAAGATTCTTTAGCTTTAACTTTTCCAATTATTCATATTTACAAAGCTTGGGGTGAAGGTCAGGAATACGATTTCCCTGTAAATGAAGTAAATGCAATCAATAGAATAGGTTCTGTACCAATGATTACTTGGGAACCTTGGTTTGGAAAATTCTCTGAAGATAATTTTCCTAAGATTGGACCTCCAGAATTAAGAGACAGACATGGTTTAACCTCTGTAGCGAATGGTAATTATGATGCTTATATAAAAGAATGGGCATTGGAAGCAAAAAAAGTAGAATATCCAATTTATTTAAGAGTTGGCCATGAAATGAATGATCCATATCGTTATCCATGGGGACCTCAAAATAACGATCCGTCTGAATATGTTGCTGCTTTTAAACACATTAGAGATGTTTTTGAATCTGTAGGAGCTACAAATATGATTTGGGTTTGGAGCCCACATTTAACCTATGGAAAATTTCAAGAATATTATCCAGGAACAGACTATGTAGATGTTGTTGCTACAGGAGCATTAAATTACGGAACAAGCACAAGTTGGAGTGATTGGTGGACATTTGAACAAATTTTTGGAAATTATTACAAACAATTGGAGTCTTTTTACAAACCAATAATGATTGCAGAATTTGGATCTTTAAAACCTGGTGGAAGTAGGGCAAAATGGTTTGCAGATACTTTTAATGATTTTTATACAAAATATCCTTATGTAACTTCTATTGTGTTTTTCCATTATTCAAGTGATGGTTCTACTACTTACAAAAATGTAAGTTGGTATATTAAAGATGACACAGAAGTAACAACAGCTATAAAAAATGAATTAAATAAATGGCCTGCAAGTATTAAAGAACCTGTTTCAGAGTAGCTATTTATTATTTTTTCATCAATAACAATTATAAGATAAAGGCAGTAAAATAAATTACTGTCTTTATTTTTTAATAAAAATCTTCTATCTAATTCATCATTACTTATTCCAAATCAAAACAAGTTCTATATTTTTTTGTAACTTTCTAAATATTTTTCGTCTAAGTATATACATTTTCAACGTATAATCATGAATATAGTTACATCTAATAAGGCCATTGAAACAGAACTACCTCTTCAATTAAACATCTCTTTTAGAAAAGTTTTTGTAATGTTCGAAAAATATGCTCATAAAGAATTTAATGAGCATCCTTATCATGAATCTGCTAAAAAAATGGTTACTTTATTTAAAAATCATCCAGAGCTAATCAATGGTTTTTCTAATCTTAATCTATTAAAAACTTACAATAAACAAATAGATCTTTTATTAGAACCTTTATTTCCAGAAGCTTTGCAATCAAATGAAATTAAAGCTGCAAGTATTCCTTTCTCTTTTACTTCTTTTAAATTTACAGATCGCTTTGAAAATATTCTTGAAAATGCTGGCGATAATTATGAGTTAAAAGTTCGAAATTTTGAAGACGATAGCATGTACATTTTGGCTTGTACATTTATTTTAGGATTTGTTTATAATTTTAAAATTGATATGAAAAGACCTTTTTATTTCGATATTCCAGATAAAAATTCTGGCACTATGAAATATTACAGAGCAGCCTTAAATGCAGATTTTTCAGAAATTACGCCTACAGAAAATGCACCAGAATTAAACAGCGAAGATTTTAGAGAGCTACTAAATAATTTTGAGAATATCGATTTTTGGAAAGAAAAATTCCCACCAAACAGCTATGTTTTTAAAGGTTTTGGAATTATAAATTTGTTTGATGTTACTTCAGAAGAAATGATTTCTTCTATAAAAGCAAATTTATTGGCAGGTGGAGATGAACTGATATACAAGCTTCAAAATAATTTAAGAGATTTTTACAGTATTAAAGACTTGCGTTTGGGTTATTCCATTTTCGATAATATTAATTCAAAAATTTGCGAAACCATCGTTAAGAAATCAAATAGCCTAATTTTAAATAATAAAGAAGAAATAGCATGTAACAACAGCTATTTTTGCAATGGAATAATGCAGAAAGTTTTTATTAAACACGAAACATTTATTATTTCTGATATCGAAAGATATGGTTTAGAAACGAATTACAATCCTTTTTATAAAACCTTATATAAATCTGGTATTCAGAGTATTATAATCATTCCCATTCAAGCTACCATCAATGGAGATTTGGCATTATTAGAAATTGCATCTCCAAAAGCTTATGATTTAAATTCCGTAAATGTTAATAAATTAAAAGATATTATTCCTGTTTTTGAGGCTGCAGTTAAAAGAACATCAGAAGAACATCAAAATATTTTAGAAGCAACCATACAAGAAAATTACACCTCTATTCATAGCTCAGTAAAGTGGCGTTTTTATGAAGCCGCAGAAAAATTTTATCAAGAATCACAAATAAACGAAAATGCAAAATTAGACGAAATTATATTCGATAATGTCTATCCTTTATATGGTCAGAGCGATATTAAAGGTTCTTCTGCTGCTAGAAATAATGCTATTAAAGAAGATTTAGTAACCCAGCTAACCTTAGCAATTAATGTATTAGAAGAGGCTTGTAAAAAAGAATCTTTACCAATTTACAAGGAGCTTATGTTTCGTGTCTCTACCTATTTAAAAGATGTTAAAAAAGATTTAAACGCAGGCGATGAAATAAATATAGTAGAATTTTTAAGTCGTGAAATTTATCCTGTATTTAATCATATTAAAGAGATAGATAGCGAACTTTCTAAAAATGTTTCCATTTACATGAATCGTTTAGACAAAAATTTAGGTTTGGTTTACGAAAGAAGAAAAGAGTATGAAAAAAGCGTAGAACACATAAACGAAAAACTTTCTGACTATATCGATTTAAAACAGAAAGAAGCTCAAAAAATGTACCCTCACTATTTCGAAAGATACAAAACAGATGGTGTAGAATTTAATATGTATATAGGTGAATCTATTACGAAAGAAAACTCTTTTGATGCTATTTATTTATACAATTTACGTTTATGGCAATTACAAGTAATGTGCGAAATGGAAAATATTGCTTTTAACGAACGTGAAAATATGGATGCAGATTTAAAAATAGCATCTCTTATTTTAGTGCATAGCAATCCAATGGCCATTAAATTTAGAATGGACGAAAAGCAATTTGATGTTGATGGCGCTTACAATATCCGTTACGAAATTATTAAGAAAAGAATTGACAAAGCACATATAAAAAACACTTCTGAAAGAATAACAGTTCCTGGGAAAATAGCAATTGTATACTCACAAGATAAAGATGCTTTAGAGTATATAAAATATATCAATTTCTTACAATCTCGAAAGCAATTAGGTAAATTAGAGTTCCTAGAATTAGAAGATTTGCAAGGTGTTTCTGGTCTAAAAGCTTTAAGAGTAGAGGTAAATTACCAAAAAGATTTCAATGAAAAAGATATCATTACATTTAATGATTTAATAAAACAAATAGAAGTTTAAAAGAATCTAACCTCTTGCTTGGATAACAAATGCTGCAACAAAAGCAATAGCGCTCACAATAATACCAATCATAAAAACGGTATATGTTATTCTTAAAAGACCGTATTTTCTGTTAAGCACCAATCCTAAAAAGTACAAATCTTTAGTTAAAGAACCATACAAATAATCTCTGTCTTGCATCATTTCTTTAATTCCCCATTCAAAATCATCTAACTTCATTTTATGAAAATTACCAAAAAATAATAAGTTTACTTTTTTGTTAGCAACATCTTCCTTGGTAAACTTACCTTGTGTTACATTTGGTCTTGTTGCCAAAATTGATAAAATCATGCAAACTACTGTAAAGGTTACAAAAATTAAAGAAGGTATCAATAAATAATCGTTAGAAGGATTGTCTAATTTTGGTATTAAAGTAGAGAAAGACATCGAAATAATAATGGCATTTACAGAAAGTAAAATATTTGCTTTAGTATCTGCAATATCACTTAAAGTAATATGGTTCCTTAAGGCTACTCTAAACATGGTTTCAACACCTCTTTCTGGCACATCTCCTTTGTTTTTTTTAAGCTCTAGTGCTTCTTGTTTTTGGTCAAATTTCTTATTATTTTCTAATAATTTATTTTGATCTTTAATTAATTTTACCAAGTTTTTAGACTTATCCTCACTCCAATTTTTTAAAGCATAATCTGTATAAAATTTCTGCGTTAGCGTAAAAAATTCAATATTTTCCTTAATCCAATCTGCATCAGAAACCTTTTTAAATCCTGTTAACTCCCACTCTTTTCTAAGAAGAGCTGTATAATCGAAAAATTTCTTTGAAGCCAAATGTGCACAATCTGCATCGCTTATAATTTCTTCTAATTTACTAGTTGGTTTAGAACCCATTTTGGTAGCCATAATAATTTTGCTAATAGCTTCAATTCTACTAGCATCAACGTTTTGTGATTCTAACCAATTTCTTGCTATACTTACACTTTCTGCTTCATGACCAATAGCTCCTTTTATAAAACCTGTATCATGAAACCAAGAAGCTAAAATTACATCTTCTTTTTCTTGCTCAGTACTGGTTATATTTTCGCAAATTTCTTTTGTGTTTTTTACAACTCTCTGAGTGTGAGAAATATTATGATATACATAGTTTTTTTCTAAATTTTTGTTCAAGAAATTTAACACATAAATCTCTGCGTCAGAAACTAATTTACTCATTCTAAAAAATTTTATAAACCAAAAGTAAGCAATAAAAACAACTTTTTATTCTGTTTATTAATTGTAAATTTATGCTGCTTTATGCGACTATAGAACAAAATACAAAGAATGTTAACTTGGAAAGATATTATTAATTACGCAACAAAAGGAAACCCAACTCCAAATAAAAGAGTTGAAAAATCTGAAAAAGAATGGAAAGCTCTGCTAACTGATGAGCAATTTAGAATAACCAGAAAAAAAGGAACTGAGAGACCACATTCAGGAGAATTATGCAGTATTTATGATGAAGGCCAATACAATTGTGTTTGTTGTAACACGCCTCTTTTTGATTCTACTATAAAATACGAATCGAGTTCTGGTTGGCCAAGTTTTACGCAGCCGATCAAAGAAAATGCCATAAAATATCATAAAGACACAACTTTGGGTATGATAAGAGTTGAAGTTTTATGCAATACTTGCGATGCTCATTTAGGACACATTTTTCCTGATGGACCAGAACCAAGTGGATTGCGTTATTGCATAAATTCTGAATCCATGCAATTAGAAAAAGGGCTTGTAAATGATTAAATTATTTGATACAGAAAGATGACATAAAACAATTTTAGAAACGCCTAATTTAAAATACTTGTTTTTAGATGTAGAAAAAACCATGAAAATATGGACGAATTAAGAAATTTGTATAAGAATAGAAAATTAAATTTTTCTGCAATAACAATTAATTATAAAAAGTTGAGAAATCCTTCTTGATAGAGATCTTCAAAAATGGATTGATAAATTATGATGAAACTAAACTTGATTGAAACTTTTACTAAAGAATTACCAGCAGATGCTGTTTTAGAAAACTCAAGAAGACCAGTAGAAGGCGCAGTTTTTTCTTATGTAAAACCTAAAAAAACTGCAAATCCAAAAGTACTGCATGTTTCAGATGAAATGATTGCTGAACTCGGAATTTCTGAAGAAGAAACAAAATCTGATTTTTTTAAAAATGTATTTACTGGTAATGAAGTTTACCCGAATACAAAGCCATTTGCAATGTGCTATGGAGGTCATCAATTTGGAAATTGGGCAGGACAATTAGGAGATGGTAGAGCCATCAATTTATTCGAAATTGAACATAAAAACCAAAACTGGAAAGTACAATTAAAAGGTGCAGGAGAAACTCCATATTCAAGAACTGCAGACGGTTTGGCTGTTTTACGCTCATCTATCAGAGAATATTTATGCAGTGAAGCAATGTTTCATTTAGGTATTCCAACAACCCGTGCTTTATCTCTAAGTTTATCTGGTGATAATGTTTTACGTGATGTCATGTACGATGGAAATCCGGCTTATGAAAAAGGCGCAATTGTATCTAGAATTTCACCTTCTTTTTTAAGATTTGGAAACTTTGAGATTTTTGCAGCAAGAAATGACATTAAGAATTTAAAAATATTGGCTGATTATACAATCAAACATCATTTTTCGCATATAGGAAAACCATCCAAAGAATCGTATATCAACTTTTTTAAAGAAGTTTCAGAACGAACTTTAGAAATGATTATTCATTGGCAAAGAGTGGGTTTTGTGCATGGAGTAATGAACACAGATAACATGTCCATTTTAGGTTTAACCATAGATTACGGACCTTATGGTTGGTTAGAAGGTTTCGATTTTGGCTGGACACCAAATACCACAGACAGGCAAAATAAACGTTATAGATATGGAAATCAACCAAATATTGGCTTATGGAATTTGTACAAATTAGCAAATGCATTATATCCAATAATTGAAGAAGTCGAACCTTTAGAGGCAATTTTAGATCAATATAAAATCGATTTTCAAAAGAAATCTTTATTAATGATGAAATCTAAACTAGGTTTGTTTTTAGAAATTAACAATGATAGTAAGTTAATTCAGAATTTAGAGGACAATTTACAATTAGTAGAAACTGATATGACAATTTTCTTCAGAAATTTAAGCAACATTACAAAAAATGAAAAAGATTTTGAAGTTATAAAAGAAGCTTTTTATGATTTTGAAAATATTTCTGAGGAAGTAAAAAATAAGTGGAATTTATGGTTTAAAAACTATTCTAAAAGATTGCAAAAAGAAGTGTTTACTCCTCATCAAAGAAAAGAGAAAATGGATGCTGTAAACCCAAAATATGTTTTAAGAAATTATATGGCACAATTAGCCATAGATGCAGCTGATAAAGGTGATTATTCTCTAATTAACGAATTATTTCAATTATTAAAAAAACCTTATGATGAGCAATTAGAATATGAAAAATGGTTTGCAAAACGTCCTGAATGGGCAAAAAACAAAGTAGGATGCTCTATGTTAAGTTGTAGTTCTTGATGAATTTTTTAAAATACATTTTAAAAATTCCAGAAAGACATTGTTTTGGAATTTACAACAGCAAAAAATATAGCATCACTAAAGAAGTTTTTATTAATGGTAAATCCTTTAAAATCTTTGCAAAAGAATTAAAAGGAAACGATTTTATCAGTTTAAATTATTATATCACATCAAAAAACGAATTCTTAAAACCTTGTGAAATGCCGCAAGAAAAGGTAATTCATTTTTTAAAAAACGTACAATTAAATAAAGTGAAAATTATGAAAACAAATAAAAAAGCTTACATAGCAGGTGGATGTTTCTGGGGAATGGAAGATCTTTTTAGAGCAAGACCAGGAATTTTAGATACAGAAGTTGGTTATATAGGTGGTAAAAATGAAAACCCTACTTATAAAAATCATCCAGGTCATGCAGAAGGAATAGAGATTACATATGATTCTAACATAACCTCATTTCAAGAAATTTTAGATTTTTTCTTTAGAATTCATAATCCAACTACAATAAATAGGCAAGGAAATGATATTGGATCTAGTTATAGGTCTGCTATATTTTATCAAAATGAAGAAGAAAAAACAATAGCCGAAGAAATGATTAGTATTGTAAATGCCTCAAAAAAATGGGATGGATCTGTGGCAACAACTCTCGAACCTTTTGCCCCTTTTTGGGCTGCAGAACCTGAGCATCAAGATTATTTGGTAAGAAAACCAAATGGCTATACTTGCCACTTTTTAAGATTTAAAGAAAGCTTTATTTAAAAAAATGAAATTAGGTTTAGGAACAGCTGCTTTAGGAAGACCACAATATATAAATGTTCGTCAAGAAACTTTTAATAATTCTGATTTAACAAGTTTTAAAAAAAACAGTTTTTTAGTTTTAGAAGACGCTTATAATTCAGGAATTCGATATTTTGATACTGCTCCTGGTTATGGTTTAGCAGAAGAATTGGTTTTAGAATGGTTGCAAACTAAAAACGATAAAACCATAGAAGTTGCTACAAAATGGGGCTATACTTACACCGCAAATTTTAATGCACATGCAAAAGTTCATGAAGTGAAAGAGCATAGTTTAGCCAAATTAAATGAACAATGGGAATTTTCTAAACAACTCCTGCCCTACTTAAAAGTATATCAAATTCATTCTGCAACTCTAGAAACTGGAGTTTTAGAAAATACAAAAGTTTTAGAAAAATTAGCTTTTTTAAAAAAAGAACATCATTTAAAAATAGGAATTACAATAACAGGAACAAACCAAACAGAAGTAATTCAAAAAGCTTTAAAAGTTAAAGTTAATGGTGATTATTTGTTTGATGTTTTCCAAGTAACCTACAATTTTTTAGACCAAAGTTTATTAGATATTGTTGATGAATTAACATATCAAAATAAATCGATAGTAATTAAAGAAGCATTAGCTAATGGTCGTGTTTTTAGAAATTCGTCTTATCCAAAATATAATACATTATATACCACTCTAGAAAAATTAGCAGAAACATATAAAGTTGGGATTGATGCCATTGCTTTACAATTTGTGTTACAAACCATACCAAAAAGTACTATTTTAAGCGGTGCAAGTAATCAAAATCAATTACATCAAAACTTAAAAGCCAACTCATTTTTACTTTCTAACGATGAAATCGAACTGCTAAAATCATTTAAAACTTCAGCAGATTTTTACTGGAAAGAAAGAAAACAGTTGAAATGGAACTAACCAAAATTGCTTTTGGTGGTGGTTGTCACTGGTGCACAGAAGCTGTTTTTGAATCTTTAAAAGGCGTTGAAAAAGTTTCTCAAGGTTGGGTTGCATCCACAGAAAAAAATAGTTCATTTTCTGAAGCAGTAATTATTGAGTTTACTAATAAAATTGAATTAAAAACATTAATAGAAATTCATTTAGCAACGCATAAAAGTACCAGCAATCATTCTATGAGAGCAAAATATCGTTCTGCAATTTACTATTTTCATCCTGTACAAAAATCTGAAAGTGAATTTATTATAAAAGAACTACAATCCAATTTTAATGACAAAATTATCACTCAAATTTTGCCTTTTAATAATTTTAAACCCTCAAAAAGCTGCTTTCAAAATTACTATCAAAAGAATCCTCAAAAGCCTTTTTGCGTTAAATATATTCAGCCAAAATTGCACCTTTTATCTAAAGAATTTTCAAATCATATGAAATAAAATTGAGTTTTTAACGAATAGAATTTAATTTCAATTTTGCTATTTTTAAAGAAATTATAGTAACTTTAGCTAAATTAAAAGTTATGAAAAAATAAAAATTTCCAGATTATCCATTTTTTATTGTTGTTAGGTAATTTTTTACTTGATTCTAATTATAAAAAAATAACAACTGAGTCTATTTCTTTAAATTTAAAAGCAGTAAAATAATTAGAAACAAAGTCAATTTGGATAGAATAATGGATGCCTGAAAATTAATCACAAAAAAAGAACCATGAACATCAATTTTAAAATAAATAACAAAGACGTTTCTGTTACTATAGAAGATGAAAATACACCTCTTTTATGGGTTGTAAGAGATTTATTAGATTTAAAAGGAACAAAATTCGGCTGTGGAAAAGCGGCTTGTGGAGCTTGTACTTTGCATGTAAATGATGCAGCTGTTCGTTCTTGTTCTTACGCAGTGAAATATGCTGAAGGCAAAAATATAACTACTATAGAAGGTTTGGGTGATGCAGAAAACCCACATCCTGTGCAACAAGCTTGGATAGAAGAAGTAGTGCCACAATGTGGATATTGTCAACCAGGTTTTATGATGGCAACTGCTGCTTTACTTAAAGAAAATCCAAACCCTACAGATGATGATATAGACAACAATATCGTTAATATTTGCAGATGTGCGACCTATTATAGAATGCGAAAAGCAATACATAGAGCTGCTGAATTAACCAGAGAAACTAAAATTTAGGAGATGAACAAAAAAATATCACGTAGAAAATTTTTAGTAAGAGGCAGTTTAGGAACTTTAGGTGTTTTGGCTATAGGAACGTATGTTTTTAGAAATCCAATTCGTAGACAAATTATCGATTTTACAGATTCTTTTATTGCGCCTTACTCTGGTTCTGGAACAGAACCTAATTTATGGTTCGAAATTACTAAAGACAATAGCGTAATTCTATTTTCTCCAAAAGTAGAAATGGGGCAAGGAACCTTTACTGGTTTAGCGCAAATTGCTGCAGATGAATTAGATATAAACATTAATCAAATTCAAGTCATTGCAGCATCTACAGAAACTGGAATCGTAGATAGATTAGGCACTGGAGGTAGTATCTCTATTGCATCTCTTTGGATACCTTTAAGAGAAATGGCGGCTACAATGCGTGAAATGCTTAAAATTGAAGCATCCAAAAAACTAAATATTCCTATTGAAAATTTATCAACTCAAAATGGCATTGTTTCAGGAAACAACCAACAAATGACGTATGCTGAAATTGCTACAAATGTTTTAAAATGGGAAATACCTGATACTCCAGAATTAAAATCGATTAAAGACTATAAATTTATTGGAAAACCTTTACCAAGAATCGATTTAAATGCAAAGGTTTTTGGAGATCCAATTTTTGGAATGGATGCAGAAATGGAAAATATGTTGCATGCAGTTGTTACAAGACCAGAACATATTGGAGCTACTTTTAAAAGCGCCAATTTTAGCAAAGCAGAAAAAATGCCTGGAGTTGTAAAAGTGGTTCAAATCGATGATTGGTTAGGGATTATTGCCAAAACCTATACACAAGCTTTAGCTGCAAAAATGGAAATTGATGTTGAATGGAATATTCCAAAAAAATGGACAGAAGAGGAAATAAGAACATTAATTTCTGTAGGAAGTGGAGATGAAATGTTGGTTCAAACAAGGGGTAATCTTTTAGAAAATGATGATTCAGAAGTAGTTGAAATTGAATTTAAAAGTCCTTTAGGTGCACATGCACAAATTGAACCAAATGGGGCTGTTGCATCTTACAAAGATGGCAAAGTAACCGTAATTCTATCAACTCAAGTTATAGGGATTACTCAAAATCAAATTGCAAAAGCTTTGGATATTGATGCCGAAAATATCAATATTATTCCTACTTATTTGGGTGGTGGTTTTGGTAGAAGATTAAATACGAGTCATGCTATACAAGCTGTTCAAATGTCTAAAGTAGTTGGGCAACCTGTAAAATATTTTTTCACTAGACAAGAAGAATTTCAAAATGATATGTTTCGACCTCCAACACATCATATTATGAAAGGAAAATTGAACAAAGAAGGTCTTATAGAAAATTTAGAACATCACTTTGCAAGTGGAAACGTTGCCATAGATTCAGTTTTATTACCAGATATTACCAACACAATTTTAGGAGCAGATTTAGGTGCAATTCGTGGTGGAAGTATTCATTACAGTGCCATGGAAAATATTCGTGCAATTCAATGGCATAAAACCTTGCCTTTTGCTACAAGTTGGTGGCGTAGTTTGGGTTTGTTAGCCAATACTTTTGCTATCGAAAGTTTTGTTGATGAATTGGCTTTGAGAGGAAATAAAAATCCCATTGAATTGCGTTTAGCCCAAATTAAAGACAATGAAGAAGGCATTCGTTTAAAAAATGTCATCAATAAAGCACAAACAGCATCTAATTATTCTGATAAAGTTGTAAATGGAAAAGCCATGGGTTTTGCCTGTTCTACAGATGCAGGAACTCCATGTGCTCAAGTAGTTGAAGTATCGATTGTTGATAATGAAATAAAAGTGCACAAAGTTACTTGCGTAATGGATTGTGGAATTGCAGTAAACCCAGATCAAGTGAAAGCACAATGTGAAGGTGCAATGATTATGGCAATGAGTGCTGCTATGCATGAAAAAATGTATATTGAAGATGGACAATTACAACCCACTATTTTTGGACCTTATGAAATGGCTATGATAAAACATGCGCCCAAAGAAATTAATGTTTTTTTATTACAAGGTGTAGACAAACCTTTGCCTGTTGGAGAACCTCCATTAGGTCCAATTGCAGCAGCTATTGGAAATGCAGTAAGAAGATTAACAGGAAAAAGATTGACAGAAATGCCTTTAAAACTTTCATAAATTTTGATTCACGAACTTAAAGAAATTATTCATCAAGCTGTTATCAATCAAAAAAAAGGATTGAAAAATGTGTTGGCCTCTGTAGTTTATTTAGAAGGTTCATCTTACAGAAAACCAGGAGTTAGAATGCTAATTTCTGAAGATTTAAATTCTGTTGGCGCAGTTTCTGGTGGTTGTGTAGAAAAGGAAATTATACAAAGAGCAAAGACTGTTTTTAAAGATGATAAACCCAAAGTTATTACTTACGATGGCAGATACAGATTAGGTTGCGAAGGTATTTTATACATTTTAATTGAACCTTTTTTTATTTCTGATAATTTTTTAGAAGCATTTTTAAATAGCAGTAAGAGGAGAGAAGCAATAAAAATAGATGCTTATTTTATCAAAGAGGATGAGGCTTTTGGTGATTTTGGTTCTATAATTACCTTCGAAAATCTGTCACAATTTACTTTTTCGAACTCTTTCAATCCAAAGGTAGAAAATGTAGAATTATTTACTCAGATTCTAAAACCATCTTTTAAGTTGATTATTATTGGCGGTGAACACGATGCTGTAAAACTGTGTAATATAGCTGCTAATTTAGGTTGGGAAATTGATGTAATAACATCAGCAAAAGATAGCAAAGTACTTAAAGATTTTCCTGGTGCAAATTCAGTGGTTGGCGATTCTCCAGAAACGATTCAATTTAAAGATATTACAGAAAACTGTGCGATTGTAATTATGAATCATAGCTATGTTCAAGATTTAAAATACGTGGTTAAACTCTCTGAATACGCACCAAAATACATTGGTATTTTAGGTGCACCAAAAAGGAGAGAACGTTTATTTAATGAACTTTTTGACTTTGCACCAGAAACCACAGAAGCATTTTTAGATTGTATTTATACGCCTGCTGGTTTGCATATTGGGGCAAAAACACCCGAAGAAATTGCAGTTTCTATTCTTGCAGAAATCTTATCTGTAATGAATAAAAAAGAACCTTTTTCTTTACGTAAAATCAATGGCAAAATTCATAGAAATTAAATGACTAAGATTGCTGTTTTGGTTTTAGCTGCTGGGAAATCGTCACGAATGAAAAGTATCAAACAGCTAGAAAAGGTAAATAAAAAAACACTTTTAGATATTACTTTAGAAAAAGCAAAACAGCTAAAAACCAAGGATATTTATTGCGTTTTAGGCGCAAATGCAGATAAAATACAAAAAGAAATTACTTCGAAAAATACCAACTTTATCATCAATAAAAATTTTGATAAAGGCTTAAGTTCAAGTATTGTGTCTGGCCTTTATCACTTTAAAAAAAATAATCTAAATTTTGATGGTGTATTCATATTATTGGCAGATCAACCAGCTATAGAAACTTCTTATTTAAAGGATATTATCAATTTATTTCACAAAAACGGTACAAAAATAATAGCCTCAAATTATGATGGATTTTTTGGAGTTCCTGCTTTGTTTCCTGCCACTTATTTCTCTAGTTTATTAGAAATAAATGGAGATAAAGGTGCAAAAGAATTCTTGGAAAAGAACCAAAAAAATATAGTTAATCCAACACTAAAAACGAACTTAATCGACATCGACACAAAACAAGATTTAGATATATTTAAAAGTTTAAAATAAATAATTATTTTTACGTCTATGAAAATATTGAAATATACTCTAATCTTTTTAACAGCAATCTTTTTATATGCTTGTGCAAGTGTTGAAATGCAAGTGTCTGCTGACCATAAGTTTCAATCTAGAAAAGATTCTGCTAAGGTTATACACTCTTTTTATTTAATTGGAGATGCAGGTAACTCAGATTTAAATAAAAGAGATTCTGCCTTATCGTATTTAAATGAAGAAATTTTAAAGGCAAAAAAGAACTCGACACTTATATTTTTAGGAGACAATATCTACGAAAAAGGATTGCCAAAAGAAGGCTCTAAAACTTACGAGTTATCTAAACATCGTTTAAAAGTTCAAACAGATATTGGAAAAAAATTTTCTGGTAAAACACTATTTATTCCTGGAAATCACGATTGGTACAGTGGTTTAAAGGGCTTAAAAAGACAAGAAAAGTTGGTAGAAGAAACCTTAGGAAAAAACACTTTTCTTCCAGAAAATGGTTGTCCTTTAGAAAAAATAGAGGTGAATGATGGCATTAATATAATTGTAGTAGATTCTCATTGGTATGTAACTGATTGGGATAAACATCCAGGTATAAATGATGATTGTGAAATAAAAACAAGAGAAAAGTTTTTTGATGAATTTGAAGGTTTAATTAAAAAATCTCAAGGCAAAACAACGATTGTAGCCATACATCATCCTATGTTTACCAATGGTCCTCATGGAGGTTATTATTCTTTTAAAAGCCACATGCAGCCTGCTCCTATTTTAGGAACTGCTAAAAACATACTTCGTAAAACCAGTGGTTTAACCAATACAGATCAGCAAAATGAGAAGTATAATGAATTGCGAAAAAGGTTAATTACAATTTCTCAAGAGAACGAAAAAATTCTCTTTGTTTCTGGGCACGAACATAGTTTACAATATTTAGTTAAAGAGAACATTCCACAAATTGTTAGTGGTTCTGGTTCTAAAACAACCGCTACTAAAAATGTAAATGGAGGAGTTTTTTCTTATGGAACTCAAGGTTTTGCAAGGTTTGATGTTTATGATGATGGTTCTTCAACCGTTCATTTTTATACAGCTAAAGAACGTAAAATAGTTTTTGAAGCCAATGTTTTCAAAAAAGATAGCCTCAGAAAATATACAGATTTTCCGAATGCAAAATTAACAGAAAAAAAAGCATCTGTATATACAGATGAGGAAGTTGATAAAAGTACCTTTTACAAATTTTTGTGGGGTGAAAGATATAGAGAGTATTTTGGGAAAAAAGTTTTAGCGCCCACTGTAAATATCGATACACTTTTTGGTGGTTTAAAACCTATTAGAAGAGGTGGAGGACATCAATCTAAATCTTTACGATTAGAAGATAATAAAGGTAGACAATATGTAATGAGAGCTTTGCGTAAAAATGCTGTCCAATATTTACAAGCTGTTGTATTTAAAGACCAATATATAGAGGGGCAGTTTGATAACACCACAACAGAAAGTTTATTAATGGATGTTTTTACAGGCTCACATCCTTATGCTCCTTTTACCATCGATAAATTAGCAGAGGTCATAGATATTTATCATACAAAACCTGTCTTATATTTTGTACCTAAGCAAAAAGGATTGGGAGAATTTAATGCAGATTATGGTGATGAATTATACATGATAGAAGAAAGAACAGGCGAAGGACATGAAGATAAAAAGAACTTTGGTTATTCTGATAATTTAATAAGTACAGACGATTTAAGAAAGAATCTTGCCAAAGACGAAAAATATGTTATAGACGAAGAAACTTACATTAGAGCTCGTTTATTTGACATGTTAATTGGAGATTGGGATCGTCATCAAGATCAATGGAGATGGGCAGAATTTAAAGAAGATGATAAGATTGTTTATAAACCTGTACCAAGAGACAGAGATCAAGCTTTTTCTATTTTTGGAGATGGCTTTTTATTAGGTTTCTTAACAAGTTCAATGCCGGGCTTAAGAGGTATGGGCTCTTATAGCGAAGAATTAGAAAGCCCAAAATGGTTTAGTTACTCAGCATATCCTTTAGATATGAGTTTAATTAAAAAATCTGGCAAAGAGGTTTGGGATAAACAAGTTGCAAGGATTCAAGAGCAAATAACTGATGAGGTTATAAATAGTGCCTTCGAAAAATTTCCTGAAGAAGTAAAAGACGAAACTGTAAATACCATTAAAACCAAACTGAAAGGAAGAAGAAAAAATCTACAAAAAATTGCTGATGATTATTATGCTTACCTGAATAGTTTTCAAGTGATAAAAGGCACAAATAAAGACGATTGGTTTGAAATAGAAAGGTTTTTAAATGGTGATACAAAAATTACAGTTTCTAGAATAAAAGATGGTGAAAAAGCAGATATTCTTCTAGAAAGAAGATATAAATACGATGTAACAAAAGAAATTTGGATTTATGGTTTAGATGATAATGATGTATTTATTGTTAACGGACACAATGGAAATACCTCAATTAAATTAAAAATAATTGGAGGGTTAAACAACGATATTTATGAAATTAACAATAATCAAAACGTAAAAGTTTATGATCAAAAAACAAAAGAAAACACCTTTAAAACATCAGGAATTAGTAAAAAACTCACAGATAATTACGATACAAATACCTACAATGCAAACAAACTAAAAAACTCATCAAACTTAATTTCGCCTGCTCTTTGGTTTAATCCAGATGATGGTATAAAAGTGGGTTTAAAAAACACAATTACCTTTAATGGTTTTGAAAGAAATCCTTTTTCATCTAGACATTTAATAACTGGTTATTATTACTTTGCTACACAAGGATATGAATTAAATTATTCTGGAGAATTTGCTCATATTTTTAAAAGTTGGAATTTAGGCCTTGAAGCAAACTATAACAGTCCAAATTTTGCTATGAACTTTTTTGGTTATGGCAATAACTCTGCAAATCCTGAAGCACAAAAAGATGATGAAAATTTAGATTTTAACAGAGTTAAAATTGGTCGTTTAAAATTAGGATCTTTTGTAAAATGGAGAGGCAATTTAGGCGCAATGATTAAATTAGGTCTTAATTACGAAAATTACAATGTAGAAAATACTCCAGGTAGATTTTTAGAAACACAATTCAATCCAAATAACAGAATTTTTACAAATCAACAGTTTTTTAATACAGAAGCAAGTTATAATTATCAGCATTCAGACAACGCAGCTTTTCCTACTTTTGGCATGGAATTCGATGTGAAATTTGGGTATACTAATAATTTAGACGAAGGTAGAAGCTTTGCTTACAATGAAACATCTTTATCTGTAACTCATAAATTAATTAACAGTGGTAAACTTGTTTTTGCAACTAAATTAAGAGGTCAGTTTAATTTTGGGGACGATTTAGAATTTTATCAAGCAGCTAGTATTGGTGGTAGAGATGGTTTAAGAGGTTATAGAAGACAACGTTTTACCGATAAAAATTCTTTTTATCAAACCACAGATTTAAGATGGAATTTATTAAAAGTTAAATCTGGTTTACTACCACTTAACATGGGTGTTTTTGGAGGTTTTGATTATGGTAGAGTTTGGGGAGGACAAGGCTTAACAGTACAACCAACATTGGTTTATAAAGAATGGAACACTTCTTATGGAGGTGGAGTTTTCTTTAATGCTGCAGAAATGATTGGAGCGAATTTTGCAACTTTTTTTAGTGATGATGGAATGCGCCTTGCCATTAGTTTAGGCTTTAAATTTTAATTCAAGAAATGGGTCAAGTAGCATTAATTTTTGGAAGTTTTTTTGGATGTACAGCAATTATTCTTGGTGCTTTTGGCGCACATTTATTAAAGAAAAAACTCACGACAGAGCAATTACAAAGTTTTGAAACAGGGGTAAAATATCAAATGTATCATGCAATAGTTTTGCTTGTTTTGGGTTTTCATTTAGATATTTCTGTAACCATAAATGCCTATATTATTTATGCTTTTGTAATAGGGATAATTCTCTTCTCTTTTTCAATTTATGGTTTGGTTTTATCATCAGCAAAAAACAAGAAACTTAAATTTTTAGAGCCAATTACACCAATTGGAGGTTTATTTTTAGTTGCAGGATGGGTGTTGTTGCTTTTTAAGTTTTTATAAACAAAAAAATCCTTAGAAAAATATCTAAGGATTTTAAAAAACGAATTCTTTCAAAATTATTTTTTGATAATTCTTTTAGAAACAATTCCTTTTTGAGAATAAACTCTAACTAAATACATACTTGATGCTAGATTAGAAAGGTTTATTGAACTACTATTCTCCTTTTCAATTATCTTTTTACCTAATAGATTATAAACTTCTATTTTTTGAATTTCTTGGTTGCTTCTTATAAATAAATTATTTGTAACAGGATTTGGGTACATGCTAATTTCACTTAAAAAAGAAACATTTTCTGTGCTTAAAGGTGATGAGCCAAACTCATAAGCTCCAATATCAATAGTTGTATTTTGAATTCTATCTGATCCTTCTAAATCTTTTGTAATATTAGAAGATATTTTAGAGTTATCTCCAGCATCAATTGCAGGTGAACCTGTTAATAATTTGAAATCTCCACGCAACATAGGATCTGATGCATTTGAACTATAATCACCACCTTCAATAATATTATTTGCAAAAGTTGCTGATGAGCCATTTGTTCCTAAAATATTTATTGAATTACTACCTCCATTATTATAAATAATTGAATTGTAAAAATATACAGGATAGCTACTTGCAGATTTTAGATTGATTGTAACTGCTTTGTTATTTGCAGAAGTATTATTTGCAATCGTAGTATTTATAACACTAACTAATGCAGATGGATTACTACCTGAACCCCCTCCACTACTTATGATTAGTGCAGAAGATTTATCTGAAGCTCCATTGCTATTTCCAGTAATTAATGAATTAACGATAGTACCATAACTTCTAATATTGTACTGTTGACTACCTGTATAAGCAATATTTGCTGAGCTTGCTGAGTAATTATCTCTTATAACACAGCTTTCAAAATCTACATGAGATTGTGTTCCTTGATCTCCACAAGGACTAAATCTACCAAGTGCTGCATAATAAGTTCCTGTATTTTTTTCTATAATACAATTCGTAATTTTTGTGTAAACCTTAAAATTTTCTCCATCAGGGTTTGTATAAATTGCACCACCAACTCTTCTATCATATTGGCTAGTTGAAGCTGTAGAACAACTATTGCTTATACTTCCATTAGAGTTACCTCCTGTTATTATAAATCCATTTAATTCTCCTCCAGAAGCAAAGTTTCCTTTAATAGTTACAACATGATACGCATTATCTTGTCTTGTAGTTTCTGAATCTAAAATTGTAGCATTGTCATCACCATTTAAATCTCCAGAAAGAATTGTTGCATTAGTTGTATACAATAAACTCATGTCTCTATCTCCTAATGTGCTTTCATTTCCTTGAAAACCTCCATAAATTTTCTGTTTTTTACTTGCGTTAAATGTTGCTGCTCTTCCATTTCCAGAAGGTATATATATTCCTTTAGCTACCCAAATTTCTTTTGAAGTAGCAGTATTATTAATTGCAGTTTGCAAATCTGTATACCCATTTGCCCAAGTTGTTCCATCATTATTTCCTGTTGCATTGATATTTACATAAACTGGCGCCTCTATAAAATTAGCAGTTACAGATTTGTTTTGATCTATGACTATAGTAGTTGATGTTGAAGTTCCTGAAGCATCACCAGACCAATTATTAAATAAATTACTTGTATCTGGAGTTGCAGTTAATGTTACAGAAGTACCAGATACATATGTATTATCTGATGATGGAGCAGGATTTAAAACAATACTTCCATTTCCTGTAACATTTGTTACTAGTGAATAACAGCTTTCGCATAAATTATATAATGCAGAAATTTCTGTATCAGAGAGTGCTCTACTAAAAACCTTAATATCGTCTATAGATTTTTTATAATTTGTAACTGATGAAGGCGAAATTACTAAAGAACCGTTTGTTAAAAAATTACCTCCAGTTCCTAAAACATTATGACCAGATAAAGCTACGTTTTTTGTACCATCTATATACACATCAAAAAACATTCTACCATTATAACCTGCACGTTCATAAATTTTTAAAACTATATGATGCCAATTATTATCGTATAAATTATTTAATTGACTACTTCTTCCAGAACTTCCTCCTACATATGTACTAGCCTGTGCAGACCATCCAAATAAATTTCCTGACTTTTGTTCTAATCTAAAACCTTTACTACCTGCATAAATTTGAAGAATACGTTCCCAATTTGAATGCGTTGTTATAGAGGTTGGTTTTATCCAAAAACTTAATGATAAAGAAGAACTAGTAGAACTTACAGAACCTCCATTAAATTGATCGCCATTTAATTCTATTGCGTTTCCTGCACTTCCATAATGATCTGCAACAAATGTTGCTGCAGAACCCGATTGTGTTAAATCTCCAGTTCCAGGGTTGGCTGTGTTGACTAAACTACCACCTGTAAAAGAATAATGTCTAACTTCATCACTTGGTACTTGTGCAAAAGCAAAGCTACTTACAAAGAGCAGCATTAAAAGTATTCTTGTTTTCATAATAATATATATTTTGATTTTTATAAAAACAAAAATGCCTCTAAATCAATGATAATTTAGAGGCAACTTTCTGAAATGCCGTTTTGAGTTTCTAAAGCGACTGATTTTGATTTTTCTTAGTAATTTATATAAGTATTGTCATAAAAAATGAAAATTATTTATATAATAAGCAAAACACAAAAACTGAGTTTGAACTCGGTTTTTGTGTTTCTACAAGTTTTCTAACTATATTTTATAATCTTAAATATTTTTTTTGTTAAACCAATCCTATTTAATTTACATCTATCCTCTTTCGCCTTTGTATCTAGGAGCTCTTATATATATGATATCAGTATCTGTTTTTGTACTAATTGTAACAATTACAGGGATAATATTAACTTTACTTTCAATTAAAGCAACATTTTGACTTGTGTAATATTTGATGCCTTTTTTTGTTTTGAAGTATTTTAAATCATACGTTATTGTTTTTTCTGCAATACCTTCTTCTTTTTCAATAGTTAAGGAAATTTTTTCTATCTCATTTTCGGTGTCATTTTTTATAGCTACAACAGTTGTATAAAGCCCATTAGAATTTTTATTCAATGAAACTTTACCAACTTTTAAATTAGATTCAAGACTAACTTCTTCTTTAAAAGTATTAATCTCATCACCATAAAAATCTTTTAAAACATAGGTAACACTCATTTTTTGTGATATAGATGCTTTCTCAAAAGAAAAATCTGCATTAATAGTATTATTATTTTTAAGCGTTGTGTTAAAAGTAGTAGTATTGCCTTGTAAATCATTTACTTTTACTGCTATAGTTGCAACCTCATTATCCTCATTATTTTCTATTTCTGCAGACATTTTATACAAACCATTTCTTCTTTCTTTCAATCTAGTTCTTTTAATATTTGCTTTCGATAAACCTGCAATGGTAGTAGTTCCTGTAGAAGTAGAAATTGGTTTTTTATTGGCATCTAATAAAGTAACTTTAATAGTTACTTCTTGGTTTTCTAGGTCTTTACCATCAAACTTTATATCTGCAAACGTATAGTACTTTTCATTTTTTACAGTGGTGTAATAGTCTAAGTAATAGGTTTTGGTTTCGTTTAAAACACCTTCTTTTTTTTCTATTGCTAAAGCAATGGTGCTTACCTCATCTTTATTGTCGTTATTCACCACAATGGAAGCTCTGTATAAACCATTAGATCTTTTTTTCATTCTACTTCTGCCAGTTTTTATGCCTTTCTTAGCCATAGACTCAGTTAAAGCCTCTTTTTTGTTGGTTTCTGATTCTTCTAAGATTTCTAAATCGTCGTTTTCATTACAACTGATGTTTACAAATGCCAAAAGGCTAAAACAGATGAGATAAGATAAAATACGGTTATTCCTTTTTAATTTTTTCATTTTGATTTGTTTTTAATTTTACAAATCAAAAGTAGTGGCAACCTGTGGTTTTTTTTGGAGTAAGTTTCTGAAATGATGTTTTGAGTTTCTAAAGCGACTTATATATTTTGTACAATCGTTAAGAATTCTTCTTTTTTATCTTTGGATATGGAAACTGTTTTATCATTTTCCATTAAAATATAGCCTCCATCTTTTTTGATATACTCTTTTATAAACATTAAGTTGATTAAAAAAGAACGATGTGGTTTGTAAAAAGTAGTGGCTGTTGTAAATAAATCCACAAAAAAACGAAGGGGTTTGCTTACTAAAATAGCATCCATATTTTTGATGGAAACTTTGGTGTACATACCATCTGCCTCAAACATAATAATGTCTTCAAAATTTACGAATTTGATGCCATCTGCATAAGGAATTCCTATTTTTTTAAAATTATTGCTTTGTAAACTATTCTTTAGCTCTTCTAATTTTAGAGAGATTTGCGATTTGCCTATTTGAGAAATTGCTTTTTCTACAGCTTCATTTAATTGGGTTGGTCTAATAGGTTTTAATAAATAATCTATGGCAGAAAGTTGAAATGCCTGTATTGCATAATCACTATACGCTGTCACAAAAATAATTTCGAAATTGTAATCTTCTTTGTTTATATGATTCAAAATTTCTAAACCAGAGTTTTCTGGCATTTCAATATCTAAAAAAATTAGACTTGGGTTTTCTGATTTAATTAAAGAAACACCTGATACTAAATTTTCTGCTTCAAAAATTTGGGTAATTTTAGCACAATTCTCTAACAACATTGTTCTTAAAACATTCCGTGCTTTTTTTTCATCATCTATAATAACTGCTTTCATAACCTTATGCTTTATGTGCAAATATGATTTATTTTTATGTGTAAAATCTTCTTAATTGCTGAAATGCCTTTTTCAGTTTCTAAAGCAAAATTCTAAATAGGAATAATAAGGGTAACTTTTGTACCTACATCTTTCGCATTTACATCTAAATCTTCTACTAATAGTTCTATTTTATCTTGTTTGTTATAGTTTAAAAGTTCCAATCTTTTATTGGTAGCTTCTGTGGCAAAAGATACGTGTCTTCTTATTTGTTTCTCTTTTATTGCAGCCGCTTTTTTTCTACCTACTCCATTGTCTATAACAGTAATTATTAAGGTTGATTTTTCCTCGTTTATAGAAATTTCTATACTTAAATTTCCTTTCTCTTTTTTATGTAAAAGTCCGTGTTTTAAGGCATTTTCTACATAAGGCTGAATGAGGACTGTGGGTATAAAAATATCATCGATATTTAAATTTTCTTGTATCTTAATTTGATAGCTTAATTTTTCTTCAAAACGTAATTTTTCTAATTCCAAATAGCGTTCAATGGTTTCAATTTCTTCTGATAATGCAATTTCTTTTTTTGAACTTTGATCTAAATATTTTCGAATTAAATCTGCAAATTTCCCTAAATAATCTGCCGCTAAATTTTTCTGATTGTTGACAATATAATCTTGAATAGAGTTTAAGGCATTAAACACAAAATGAGGATTCATTTGACTTCGTAAACTTTCTAACTTTAAAAAAATATTTTCTATTTCTTTGTTTTGCTTTTCTAATTCAAGACGTTGTTTTTCTTTTAATCTCTTGTTTGTGTTATAACTATACATTAAAAATAATGATATAACTCCAAAAGAAATCAATCCATAAAACCATAATTGCTCGTAAAAGACACCTTCTACTATAAAGTTTAGTTCTTTAATTTCTGAGGTTTCTGTAGCGTCTTTATTTTTTAATTGAAAAATATAATCTCCTTCTGCTAAACGATTGTATATTATTTGATTGTTGTTAGAGGTGTTTATTTGCCAATCTGGTAAAGCTTCATTTTTATCAAATAAACGATATTGATAGGTACTATTTTCTTTGGATGAAAAACCATTTGTGTTGTAATTAATGGTTATTTTCTTTTTATCATTTTTTAAAACATACTCATTTTGAAAGGCTTGTTTTTTATCATCAATAGCAATAGAAGTAAAATAAGGTTGTAATTGGTTTTTGGGTTGCTGATTAAAAACAGTTTTCGCATTGAATGAAAATAATTCGCTATCAGTACTCAGATATATTTCATCATCAATAATTTCTAAACCAGTAAAGTTGTAAGATGGTACTCCGTTTTTCTTCGTTAAATTTCTAAATTGATTTGTAACTGTATTTAGTTCTTGTACACCATGATCGCCAGCTATCCATATGTTAGCATCTAAACCTTGTATGTAACTATTGATGTTTGAAAGCAACCCATTTTCTTGAGTGTAATGTGCAATTACTTTGTGATCTTTTATCTTATAAATACCGTTTTTAAAAGATAAACACCAGATAATATCGTCATCAATACTAATAATATCTCTAATATAAATAGAATTATTTTGATACTTAATTTCTTTTTTATCAAAATTTTTATCGTAAACAAACAAACCATCTACAGTACCAAAAAAACTTTCTTCAGTTGTTGCTTTATAAAAACATGAATAACTTCTTATAATATTCTCAAAAACATCTTTTAATTCATTTTCATTAGTTATCAAAAACTTGCCAATTGAAGAACCTGAAGCTAATAAGATTTCGTTGTCATTTATAAAAGAATGATCTTTAATAATACTAGTAGTATTTTCTTTTTTAAAAATAAATTGATTTGATTTTAATTGATAACTCCCTAAAAAATTATCTAATCGTTTTATAAAATAACTTTCAGTTTTAGGATGGTAAAAAAAGTACTTTAATTCAGAAACATTTTTATAAGCAATCGTATCTATTTTTTGAGAGGTACTTGTAAACTTATACAGATGTTGTTTTTTAGGTATTAGAAAAAGTTCATTTCTATTGCCTTTATATAATTTGGTAATTCTATTTGCACTTCTAATTTTAAAATTCGTTTTTAAGTTTAAATTGGGTATTACATAAATTCCATCGCCTAAAGTAGTAAGCCATATATTACCTTGGGTATCTTTCAAGATTTCAGAAACTTGGGTATTTGGCAATAATTGTTGTTCAACACTTAAAATATCATTCATTAAATTACAAATAAAAACGCCTTTATTTGTTGCATAAAATATCTTATCGTCGATTAAAATTGACGTATAAATTCTGAGTTTCGTTGGTAAATTTGTTTTTATTTTGGTTTTAACACCTATTTTATCAGCTATGTAATGTGAAGTAGTTCCATCAATCCTATTAAAAAAAACAACGATTCTATGATTTATTTCTTTTAAATCACCAAAACTCGAAATTATATATTTTTCTAATAAAGGGTCTTCAATTGAGCTTTTAAATTTATAAAATTTATCAATTAAAGTATATTTCCCAGCTTCATTCATAAAAAAAATACTGTCGTTTTTTACAAGTGGGTTTGAATAAAAAAGAACTCCCCCTTCCTTTTTATTCTTAGTTTGATATACAATAGCACCAGTTTCTTTATTACAAATTAAAACTTGGTTTATGTAATTCATGATCAAAAGATCATTTTTAAATGTCAGCTTCACTAAATATCCTTTAAAGTATTCTTTGATATTTAAAAACAAATGCACCTCGCCATTTTCAATATAAAAAACCTGATTTGCTAAATTGGTATACCAAATTTTATTGTCTTTATCTTTAGTTAAAGCAAATACAGACAAACCCACTTGTTTTGGATGCGTATAAGAAACGTACTCACTGCCATTATAACTAAATAAGCCTTTATCTGCTGCTAACCAAATAAGGCCATTATCATCTTCTAAAATGTCGTAAAATTCAGTGTCTGGTAACCCATCTTTTTCAGTTAAATGAATAGAAACTGGCTGTTGTGTGTAAGCTTTAAAAGCAAATACAAATAAAAAAAAAGTGAGTAAATATGTTTTCAATGCTTTTTAAATTGTGGTCTAAATTACAATTTATTTATAAAAAGTAAGCATTGAGTTGCTGAAAGTGGCCTTTGAACTGCTAAAGGATTAATTAATCTTTAATTCGTATAAAAAACCGCCTTTATTACCAGATTCTTCATCAGTAATAATTAGGGTATTATCATCTTTAAAACAAATGCCTTCTTTCTGAGATTTATGGTTTAATTTTATTTTTTTAACTTTTCCTGATAAGAAATTATCGCCTTTAAAATCGGTAAAAATCAAAATGTTTTTTTGTGATAAAAGGACCACATTTTTTCCATCTGATGAGATATCTGCAGAAGTAATCCAAGAATCTATTTTTTTTCCATTATCGAAATTTCCCATTAATTTTGCAATATGTTTGCCTTTGGTTGCTGATATTTTGTATAAGAAAGTTTTTCCATAATTGTCTTTAACTCTGCTTTTTGTAAAAATGTACAAGCTATTTTTAAAATAAAAAAAAGCTTCTGCATCAAAAAAAAGCTCTTCTTTTTTGGGTGGAAATTTGTATTGATTTTCATATTCAAACTCAATCTCCTCTACTTCTGCTGATTTCTTATCTAGATATTTTTTATCAATTTTTAAAATTTTTAAGTGCTTTCTAGTACTGTAATTATTCCCAAAATTGCCAATGTAAAGATTCCCAAAATCATCTGAAGTTAAATCTTCCCAATCTGTGTTTTTAGATTGAATATCAATTTCTTTTTGAATTTTTCCACTACTATTTATTGCGTATAATTTAGATTTATTTCCACCATCTTCATGCATCCAAATTAATTCTGATCCTAAAATTATTTCATTGCCAGAAACTTCTTTTAAGCCACCAGGTAAATTACCCAACATTTTTAGTTGTCCAAAATTTTGGCAACTTATCAATAAAAATAGCCTTAAAAGTAGTGTGATTTTTTTCATAATATTTACATTCTTACTAAACTTTTTTTAAATAAAGTTCTAAAAAAATTATTTTCCAAAAGTTTATGAATTACAATTTTATAAGAGTGAATTCAACACAAGAGTGTTTCTTCCCAGAGTTTATATTGAGCGAAGTCGAAATAGGAAGATTAAGATGGGCTTTAGCTTTTTTTTACCAACCTCCAGAAGCACCTCCACCACCAAAAGAGCCTCCTCCAAAACCGCCACCAAATCCACCTCCACCAAAAGAGCCTCCTCCAGATGAACCACCAAATCCGCCACCAAAACTTCCTCCCCCTCTACCAGCGTTACTTAAAATAATAGTTTCGAAAATAGTATCTGCTAAAGAACCTCTTCTATACCTTCTGCCTCCACCTTTATTGTTTTTATTTCCTCGAGAAATAATAATAAAAAGCACAATAACTATCAGTATAAAAAATAGAATTCCAAAATCAAAACCTTGAGATTCTTTTTGACGGCTTCCTTTAAATTCGCCTTGTAAAGTTCTGAAAATATAGTCTGCACCTTTGTCTAAACCAGCATAATAATTGCCTTTTTTAAACTCGGGTATAATGACTCTTTCTATAATTCTTTTCGATTGAAAATCGGTTAATAAATATTCAACTCCTTTTCCATTTTGGATGGCAATTTTTCGATCTTCTCTAGCCAATAAAATTAATACACCATTGTCTTTTTCTGCATCCCCAATTCCCCATTTTTCTCCCCAATTCGCAGCCAAATAATTAATGTTTTCTCCCTCTGTTGATGCAATAATTGCAATAACAATTTGTGTTGATGTAGTATCTGAATAGCGAACAAGTTTGCTTTCTAAACTCGTTTTTTGAGATGCTGATAGTAAGTTTACATAATCGTAAACACTTGTTTGAAATTTGGGTTTTTCTGGAATTTCAAATCCTTGAGAAAAAGAAATTTGACTTACTAAAAGAACGAATAGAAAAATCGATTTTCTACTAAAAACTAATAACCAAAAACTAACAACTAATTTTATCATCCTTTAGAAATTTCGTTAGTAAGTTCGTTTTCATCATCTATTTTCCATGGAAAATGTGCTTGTAATTCTTTTCCTGCTTTTAAGATTCCATCAACAATTCCTTGCTTGAAATTTCCATTTTTAAAATGATTTTGCATCACATCTTTTGTGGTATTCCAAAAGTCTTTTGGCACCACATTATTAATTCCTTTATCGCCATAAATAACAAATTTTTTATCTTTTACAGCCACATAAATTAACACTGCATTTTCATCTTTTGTGTTATTCATTTTTAAGAGATGAAATACTTCTAACGAGCGTTCATAAGGGTCTTTATGAGACGTAGCTTCTATATGAACCCGAATTTCGCCAGAAGTATTTTTCTCTGCAATTCTAATAGCAGAAATAATTTCTTGCTCTTCTTCTTGGGTAAGAAATGCTTCTACTTTAGACATTATTTATTCTTTTTTCTTGTTAAAATCGAAATTTACGTCTGGTGCATTTTCTGAACCAGGATTTGATTTAAAACGAGACATTTCATCAAAATTAAACATACCTGCTAACATTGAGTTAGGGAAAATTTTAATGTGCTTATTGTATTTATTGACATCTTCGTTAAAACGATCTCTAGCAACATTAATTCTATTTTCTGTACCTTCTAACTGACTTTGTAATTCTAAAAAATTAGCATTTGCTTTTAGATCTGGATAACGTTCTACCACTAATAAAAGTTTTGATAATGCTCCACTTAAACCTTGCTGGGCTTGTTGAAATTGAGCCATATTTTCTGGTGATAAATTATTTGCATCAATGGTTGTTGATGTTGCTTTAGAACGTGCTTCTATAACTTGCGTTAACGTTTCTTTTTCAAAATCTGCTGCTCCTTGAACGGTTTTTACCAAGTTCCCTATCAAATCGTTTCTACGTTGATAAGCACTTTCTACATTAGACCATTCAGTTTTTGCATCTTCTTGCAAAACTACAGCTTCGTTATTGAAACCCTTTGCCCAGCTATAAATAGCAAAACCAAGAACTGCAATTATTATAACCGGAATTAACCATTTTTTCATAATTTCTAAATTTTAATTTTTATGTTGATTTTTTTTGATTGTACAAATTTAACGAATATTTATTGGTTTTATAAAGATGTTCCTCCATCTAAAGTAATCGTTTGTCCTGTAATAAACTTTGTATTATCTGAAGCCAACCAAACCACTGCATCTGCAATTTCATCAGCTTTTCCATAACGTTTCATAGGTATAACACTTTTTAAAATACTGTCCATTTCTGGTTTCGCATTTATTAATTGGGTTAACAAAGCAGATTCTGTATAACCAGGACAAACTGCATTTACTCTAATGTTTTTAGTTGCATATTCCATTGCTGCTGACTTTGTCATACCCACTACTGCAAATTTACTTGCACTATAGCTAATATTATTTGGTGATGCTTTTAAACCTGCTAAAGAAGCAATATTTACAATATTCCCATAACCTTGAATTAAAAACTGTGTTAAAGCCACTTTCATACAATAATAGACTCCTGTTTGATTTACAGCAATTACTCTATCCCAATCTTTTAAACTGGATTCGTGCGTTCTTAATAAGTTAGGGCCAATTCCTGCATTGTTTACAATTACATCTAGTTTGCCAAATTCAGCCACTGTTTTATCAATTAAATGTTCTACTTCTTCAAACTTTGCAACGTTTGCTTTTATAGGTAGCGCTTTTCCATCATTTGTTACAATTTCGTCTACAACTTTTTGCGCGCTTTCTGAATTAATGTCAGATACCACTACAGTAGCTCCATGTTTTGCAAAATGAATTGCTGTTGCTTTTCCAATTCCAGAACCTGCTCCTGTTACAATTACTACTTTATTTTTTACTTCCATATTAAATTTATTTAATCTGTCACTTCGAGTGAAATTCTTTTTTTAGAATTTTGTATCGAGAAGTTTTACATGTTCTCGATACAATTTTTTCGTACCTCAAAAATCACTCGAACTGACATAACTTTATTTACAAAAAATTAATCTTGAATCTGATAATGCTGATGCTCTTAAGTCCCTTGGATATTCTTTAAAGCTCATCAACTTAAAAAACTCGTTTTTGCTTGCATATTTTACAATTAAAACTTCATCCCATAATTTTTCTTTAGATGAACCAATGATTGTTGCCATTGGTTTTCCTTTAAAAATAATATCTGCATCAATTTCCTGAAAAAATGGAAAAGCAGCTTTCATATATTCCTTATAAGTTTCTTTACCTGTTTTTCCTGTAGATGAAACTTGTTCTTTATAATTAAGATAATTCATCATAAAAACGGGTTCGTTTTCATTAAAAGTGGCTAAAATTGCTAAACCTTCTTTGTTAATTTCATCAAGGTTATTGCTCATAATTTAAGTTTTTGTTCAAAATCACTTCGACAAGCTCAGTGTGACATTTTTATTATTCATTGATTTTTGAAAATTTTAAAAATAAATCCAAGTTTCAATTTAAATTCAATTTGTCAGTCTGAGCTTGTCGAAGACTCTATTTTAGTCAATTGACTTCGTTTTTATTGCTTTTAAAGCCAATTTACAGCACAATTCTGATGCTTTGTTTAAATTTGCAAAACGTGGATCTGTGGTCCATCCTTTATCATATCTAAAATAAATTTGCTGTGCAATTACAGCAATTTTAAACAAGCCAAAAGCATAATAAAAAACGAGATTATCTAAATCTCTACCAGATTTTTCTGAATACATTTTGGCAATTTCACTTCGTATTGGATTACCTTCAAAAATAGTTGGTGATGGAATTCCTTGTTTCACAAAATCGTGATCTGTAGCAACTGTCCAATAGCCCAAAGAAGTTCCTAAATCCATTAAAGGATCTCCTAAGGTTGCCATTTCCCAATCTAAAACTGCAGCAATTTCTTGCCAAGAATTGTCTTTAAAAACTACATTATCGTACTTAAAATCATTATGAATTAAACAGTGATTGTATTTTTTAGGTTGGTGTTCTTGCATCCATTTCATCACTAATTCAGCTTCTGGATAATCATCTGTTTTGGCTTTCAAGTATTGTTTTCCCCAGTTTGAAACTTGCCTTTCTACATATCCTTCAGGTTTGCCTAAATCTTCTAAACCAATCAATTTATAATCAATAGAATGCAATTCTACTAAAGTATCTAACCAAGAATTTGCGATTGTTTTATAGTTTTCTGCATCAATATTTCTAGTTTTGGCTTCTCTATAATTTAGTATAATTCCATCGACTTTTTCCATGATGTAGAAATCACTTCCTAAAATAGTTTCATCATCAGAAAATCCGAACATTTTTGGCACTTTCGCAAATGCTTTAGCGACAGCACTTTGCACTTTAAATTCACGACTCATGTCATGACCTCTTTTGATGGCGCCTTTTGGTGGTTTTCTTAAAACGAATTCTTTGTTTTCTATTTGCAGTAAATATGTTAAATTAGAATAACCATGCGTAAATTGTTGCACAAATAAATCACTTTCAACTGCGTCTATTACATTGATTTCTTTTAAGTATTTTTTTAAAGGAATTTCTGGTAACTCCTCTCCTTTTCTTACTTTTTGATTACTCATGAATTACTTCCGTATTTTTTGATACAACTTTTACCTAATTGATACATGTGCACTTCATCTGGTCCATCTGCCAAACGCAACATTCTAGCAATTGCAAAGTAATGTGACAAATAAGTGTCAGGACCAACTCCTTTTCCACCTAAAATTTGCATGGCTCTATCAACTACTTTTTGTGCCATATTTGGAGCAACAATTTTAATCATAGCAATAATATCTTTTGCTTCTTTATTACCAACTTTATCCATTTTGTCTGCAGCAGAAAGTGTTAACAAACGTGCTTGTTCAATTTCGCAAGCTGATTTTGCAATTTCATGACGAATGCTGCTATACTCATAAAACTTTTTCCCAAAAGTTTCTCTTTCTAAAGTTCTTTGTGACATCATTTCTAAAGCATATTGTGCCATACCAACCAAACGCATACAATGATGAATTCTTCCAGGCCCTAAACGTCCTTGTGCAATTTCGAAACCTCTTCCTTCACCTAAGATTAAATTCTCTTTAGGTACTCGAACATTTGTCAATTGAATTTCTGCATGACCTTCAGGCGAATCATAAAAACCTAAAACAGAAAGTGGTCTTACAATTTGTAATCCCTTAGAACTCATAGGCACTAAAACCATACTTTGTTGTTGATGTCTATGGGCATTTAAATCTGTTTTACCCATAACAATAGCCACTTTACAATGAGGATCCATGGCTCCTGAAGACCACCATTTTCTTCCATTAATTACATATTCATCTCCATCTAAAACAATAGATGTTTCAATATTTGTAGCATCTGAAGAAGCAACTTGTGGTTCTGTCATTAAAAAAGCAGATCTTATTTCGCCATTCATTAATGGTTTAAGCCATTCTTTTTTTTGAGCTTCACTTCCATATTTTGCTAATACTTCCATATTTCCAGTATCTGGAGCAGAACAATTAAAAATTTCTGATATCCAGATTTTCTTTCCCATAATTTCTGCTAAAGGCGCATATTCTAAGTTTGTTAAACCCGGACTTAAATCTCCATAATCTTTTGGCAGAAAAAGATTCCATAAACCAGCATCTTTTGCTTTCTGTTTCAATACTTCAATCTTTGGAAAACGTTTCCATTGATTGTTTTTATCACTTTGAAAAGTAATAAATTCCTCTTCTATTGGAACAATATATTCTTCTATAAAAGCCGTTAACTTTTGTTGTAATTCTATTGATTTATTTGTGTACTCGAAGTTCATAATTTTTAAATTTTAATTACAGATTTACACCAAATAAATAACCAATTAATGCTGTAATACCCATTGCAATGGTTCCCCAAAACGTAATTCTGACAACAGAATTAACTATTTTGGCTCCACCTGTTTTTGCTGCAACAGCTCCTAAAATAGCCAAGAAAATTATTGAAGAGCCATAAATATAAAATTCTAATGATTCTAAAGGAAGAAGAAATACCGCCAACAATGGCAATGCTCCTCCAAAAACAAAAGAAGCTCCAGAAGCTAATGCTGCTTGAATTGGGTTTGCTTTCGAAATTTCGTTGATTCCTAATTCATCTCTAACATGTGCTCCTAAAACATCATGTGCTGTTAATTCTTTGGCTACTATTAAAGCTGTTTCTTTTTTTAAGCCTCTGTTTTCGTAGATCTTTGCTAAAATTTGGAGTTCTTCTTCTGGCATTTCTTCCAATTCTTGTCTTTCTCTTTCAATATCTGCTTTTTCGATATCTGTTTGCGAACTGACAGAAACATATTCACCAGCAGCCATAGACAAAGCTCCTGCAACCAAACCTGCCAAAGTTGCTAAAATAATTGGTTCTCTTGTTGTACTTGCTGCTGCAACACCAATAGCTATACTTGCAGTTGATAAAATACCATCATTTGCACCTAAAACTGCTGCTCTTAACCAATTACTTCTATGAATATAATGAGTTTTTAAATAGTCATCAAGATTGTTTTTTTCTTCCAATTTTTTAGTTTTTATAGATGCATTTTCATTCCCTCGTGAGAAGATTTAAATCCTAAATCTTCATAAAATTTTATGGCAACCAATCTTTTCTTATCAGTAGTTAATTGCAAAACATGTGCTTTTCTTTCTTTTGCTCTTTCTATAGCCCATTCAAACATTAGCTTTCCTAATCCAATTCCTCTTTTATCTTTTCTAATTCTAACGGCTTCTATTTGTGCTCTTATTCCACCTTTATATGTCAAATATTGAATAAATGAAAGTTGTAATGTGCCTACTATTTCTAAATTATCATCTTCTACAACAATCAATTCTTGATTTTTATCAGAAATAATGTTATCAAAAGCAATTACATAATCTTGTGGTAATGGTATTTGAAAATTTTCTCTTGTTTTACCCAATTCATCATCAGCAATCATTTCTACGATTTTTAATAAATCACTTTTAATTGCTTTTCTGAATTTCATAATGTTTTCTAATTTTAACTTTAGCGATTTCTCAATCTCCTAAAAAGGTTCATTTCGAAATGACATACTTATTTTACTGAAAACTGACACTGCATACTAAACTACCCAGCAATCATATAACCACCATCTGCAGTATACACGCCACCAGTCATATAATTCCCAGCATCAGAAGCTAATAAACAAGCCAAACCAACCATTTCTTCTGGCATTCCCATTCTTCCTGATGGGATGGATTTTTCTAATTTATTCAGCATTTTTTCGTTTGTCCAAAGTGCTGCACTAAATTTTGTTTTAATCAATCCTGGGCAAATTGCGTTTGCTTTTACTCCATATTGTCCCCATTCTTTTGCTTGATTTTTTGTGAGCATTAAAATTGCAGCTTTACTTGTGCTGTAAATTCCTAAACCAAAACCCGGAGTTAATGCTTCTACAGAAGCAATATTGATAATACTTCCGTTTTTATGTGTTTTAAAATGTGGCAAAACCAAGTTCGATAAAGACCAAGGAGCCTTTACGTTTACCTCCATAATTTTATCAAAAATGGTAGGATCTACGTCTTCTATAGGTCCAAAAACTGGGTTAATGGCTGCATTATTTACAAGGATATCAATTCTACCAAAAGCTTCCATAGTTTTATCAACTAAATTTTTACGTTGCTCTTCTTTTCCTATATGACAAGCAATTCCAATTGCTTTTAATCCTTCTTTTGTAAATTCTTTTACAACTTCATCACAAGCTTCTTGATCTCTGCTAGAAATTACCACTTGAGCTCCTTGTTCTGCCAATCCTTTTGCGATTGCCTTACCAATTCCTTTGCTAGAACCTGTAATAATGGCTACTTTATTTTCTAAATTAAATTGTTCTATTATGTTCATTATATAATGTACTCTTTATCAGTTTTAATAGTAACCACTTCATTATTCATTAAAGATTCTGCCAAAGAATTAGTTTTAGGTACTTCGTATTTAAAATAAAATTTCATGGTATGTATTTTACTTTCATAAAAAGTTTCTGAATATTTTTTATCTGCTTTATTGAGTTGCTTTTTAGCATCTACAGCCATTTCTAACCACAACCATCCTAAAACTACAATGCTCATATACTCCATAAATAAATTGGCATCCGCCAAATAACGCTCATAATTTCCTTTCATGGCAAAAGGCATTAAATGACCTATTACTTTTTGAGAAAGTTTTAATTTATCACCTAAAATAGAAGCATAGACTTTTAAATCTTCATCATTTGTGGCAGCAATAATAGTTTTTACAATTTCTGCGGATAACAATTCTAACCCTTTTCCATTTTCCATAGGAACTTTTCTACCCAATAAATCTTGAGATTGAATCCCTGTAGTACCTTCGTACAAAGCAGAAATTCTGATATCTCTGTAATATTGTTGTAAGGTAAAATCTGTACAAAAACCATAACCTCCCAAAACTTGTAAGCCATTATCTACAGATTCTGCACCAGCTTCAGATGGATATGTTTTTACAATCGGAATAATCATTTCTAACAACAAATGATATTTTTCTTTTTCTTCTTTTGATGTTGCTGTGGTTAAAATATCGTGATATTTTGATGCCAAAAGCACCAAACTCAAAGAACCTTCTACAATGGCTTTTTGCAACAATAACATTCTTCGAACATCTGGATGTTCTATAATTAAACTCTGTTTTTCTGAAGGATTTTTTTTACCATCTGCAGATAATTTTCTTCCTTGAGGACGCTCATTTGCATATTGTAAAGACGTTCTATAAGCAGCCATTGCAATTGCTGCAGCTCCTCTACCCACTGCAATTCTTGCACCATTCATCATTAAAAACATTTGCGCTAAACCTTTATGCTCTTCTCCAACAAGCCAACCTCTACAATCGTCAGAATCTCCAAAACCTAAATGAGTTGTGCAATAACCTCTTTGCCCCATTTTTTGAAAATCGGCAACTGTCATTACATCATTATATTCTAAAGAGCCATCTTCTTTAACTCTATTTTTAGGAACTACAAAAAGTGATATTCCTTTGGTTCCTTTTGGTGCTCCTTCAATTCTTGCTAAAACTAAATGCACAATGTTTTTTGCATCTTTGTAATCGCCTCCAGAAATAAATATTTTTTGTCCTGTTATTTTATAAAATCCATCTCCTGTTGGTGTTGCTTTGGTAACAATATCAGACAATGAACTACCTGCTTGTGGTTCTGTTAAACACATAGTGCCTCCCCAAACTCCAGAAAGCATCTTTGGAGTGTAGACATCTTTTAAAGTTTGATTTCCAAATTCTATGATTAATTCTGCGGCTCCTAAAGTTAAACTAGGATAACCAGGTAAGTGATTATTAGCTGCATCCATAATGTATAATGCAGCTTGAAAAACGGAAACAGGAATTTGCAAACCTCCATCATCATAATTAAAACAAGCAGCAATAATGCCCATTTCTCCTGCTTGATGCATTACTTTTTGTACTTGTTCATGAACAATTACAGTTCCATCTTTATGATATGCAGGAGTTTCATCCATTTCTTTAAAATATGGATACAATTCTCTGTCAGAAAAATCCTTTACAGAGTCTATAAACATATTTAGTGATTCTAAATCGTGTTCTTGAAATCTTTCTCTAGTAAGTAATTTTTCTAATTTATGAATATCATAAAGTATATACTTAAGTGTTTCTATATCTACATACTTATTTGACATACTATTAAAATTTAAGTTAGTTTTTTAAAAATATTTTGTTAAACAGCTATTGTTTTTCAAATATAACAAAAAATGCTATGCGTGCATAACAAATATTGAAAACAAATTAATGTAATATAGATAAAAATATAAAATTGAAAATTTACAGTGAATTTTTAATTTTTAAAAGCTCTTCTTTTACTGCTTCTAACCTGGTAATAATTTCATGATTACCGAAAATACCTTCTGGGTTTTTCTTTAGTTTTTGTTTTGCACCATCTAAAGTAAAACCTCTTTCTTTTACTAAATTGAAGATAAGTTTAAAGTTAGAAACATCTTCCTGGGTAAAAAGACGATTGCCTTTGGCATTTTTTTTGGGTTTAATGATATCAAATTCTTTCTCCCAAAAACGAATTAGCGAAGTATTTACAGAAAAAGCTTTGGCGACTTCTCCTATTTTGTAATATCGTTTTTCGGGTAAATCTATGTGCATTTGTGGTTTGTGGTTTGTGGTTTGTGGTTTGTGGTTTGTGGTTTGTAAACGAAAATAAAAAATTAGATTTTAACTTATCTTATTTTATCTTATTAAAAAAATAAAACATAGAGATACAAAGGAGTTGTGTTTTCTTATTTTCTCCTGTTTCCTGTTTCTAAAACTCAAAAAAAATATTAATCATAAGATTGGCTTTCTTCTGAATCTTGTTGTAAAGTTGCAAATTCTTCTAAAGTTAAATCTCCGTAATAAAAATTAATAGGATTTAAAGAAACATCGTTTTTTAATACTTCGTAATGCAAGTGAGCAGCAACAGAAAGCCCTGTGTTGCCAACATAACCAATTAAATCGCCTCTTTTAACTTCCTGACCTTTTCTTGTTTCAAATTTCTGTAAATGTGCATATATGGTTTTGTATCCATAACCATGATCTATATATACAACATTTCCAAAAGTACTGCTTCTTTGTGCAATAATAACTTTTCCATTACCAGATGCGTAAACAGGCGTTCCTTTTGGAGCTGTAAAATCCATTCCCTTATGAAACTTGTTTATTTTTAAAATTGGATGCATTCTCATTTTATAACCAGAAGCTACATAAAAATCTCCTTTTTTTATGGGTAAAATTGCTGGAATAGAAGCTAACATATCTTCTTTTTCTTTTGCTAAAGAAACGATTTCGTCTAAAGACTTGGACTGAACCACCATTTGTTTCGATAAAACATCAACCTCTTTTGTTAATTTTTTTATCAGGCTCGAATTGTCAAATCCTTCTAAATTTTTATATCTATTTACACCTCCAAAACCTGCTTTTCGCTGTTCTTCTGGAATTGGATTTGCCTCAAAATAACTTCTATAAATATTATTATCTCTCTCTTGTAATTGCCCTAAAATACTAGAACTTTCTTCCATTCTTTTATCTAGCAATTCATAATGGAACTTTAAATTTTCTAACTCTCTTTTCTGAATTCTTTCTGTTGGCGACATTATAATTTGACTAAAGCCAATAAATCCAAAAAAAGCAATTAATAAAACCCCTAAAAAACTAAATAGTATTCGTCTGAAATAGTCACTTTTCTTTACAGCAATTTTCCTGTAAGAAAGTGTATCCTCATCATAATAATATTTTACTTTTGCCATATACCTAAATATACTATTTTTGCTCTTTAAAGTTGCTTATCAATAAAGAAACTCTTTTAAGATAACTCACAAATTTACAAAATGTTTTACAACTACTTTTTTTAAGTAGTTTTTTTAGAAATAAATTAACACAATCCAATTAGTTGGAAACTTCTTTTTTTATGAAATCTCAAGATATTCGTGCTACTTTTTTAAACTTTTTTAAAGAAAAAAATCATTTAATAGTTCCATCTGCATCAATGGTTACTAAAGACGATCCAACTTTGCTATTTGTAAATTCTGGAATGGCACCTTTTAAAGAGTATTTTTTAGGAAATGGAACTCCGAAGCAAAATAGAATTGCAGATTCTCAAAAATGTTTGCGTGTTTCAGGTAAACATAACGATTTAGAAGAAGTGGGTTATGATACTTATCATCATACTTTATTTGAAATGTTAGGAAATTGGTCTTTTGGAGATTATTTTAAAAAAGAAGCAATTGCTTGGGCTTGGGAATTATTAGTGGATGTTTATAAAATTGATAAAGACATTTTATATGTAACCATTTTTGAAGGTTCTGATGATGAAGACAACCTTAAAATGGATACAGAAGCTTTTGATTTATGGAAACAATTTATATCTGAAGATAGAATTTTAAAAGGAAATAAAAAAGATAATTTCTGGGAAATGGGCGATCAAGGACCTTGTGGGCCTTGTTCTGAAATTCATGTTGATATTCGTTCTGCAGAAGAAAAAGCCAAAGTAGATGGTAAAACTTTGGTAAACGCAGATCACCCACAAGTGGTAGAAATCTGGAACCTTGTTTTTATGCAATACAACAGAAAAGCAAACGGTTCTTTAGAAATTTTACCAAACAAACATATAGATACTGGAATGGGTTTTGAGCGTTTGTGTATGGTTTTACAAAACGTACAATCTAATTACGATACAGATGTTTTTACACCCATAATTAGAGAAATTGAAACTATTACCAACACAAAATACGGCTCAAATACTAAGAAAGATATTGCAACTCGTGTAATTTCAGATCATGTGAGAGCTGTTGCATTTTCTATTGCAGATGGTCAGTTACCAAGTAATACAGGTGCTGGTTATGTAATTCGCAGAATATTAAGAAGAGCATTAAGATATGGATTTACTTTTTTGGATAAAAAAGAACCTTTTATTTACAGGTTAGTAGCCGTTTTAAGTGATAAAATGGGAACAGCTTTTCCAGAATTAAAAGCACAAAAACAATTAATTGAAAACGTAATTAAAGAAGAAGAAAGTTCTTTTTTAAGAACATTAGACCAAGGTTTGGTTTTATTAGATGGCATTATTGCATCAGCAGAAACAAAAGAAATTTCTGGTGATAAAGTATTTGAATTGTATGATACTTTTGGTTTTCCAATAGATTTAACTGCTTTAATTTTATCAGAAAAAGGATACACTTTAGACGAAAAAGGTTTTGAAGCTGAATTGCAAAAACAAAAAAATAGATCAAGAGCAGCAAGCGAAATGTCTACAGATGATTGGACAATTTTATTAAAAGATGATGTAGAAGAATTTGTAGGTTATGATACTTTAGAGGCAAACGTGAAAATTACAAGATACAGAAAAGTTACCTCTAAAAAAGATGGAGAAATGTATCAATTGGTTTTTAATTTAACGCCTTTTTATCCAGAAGGTGGTGGTCAAGTTGGAGATACAGGATATTTAGAGGATATTAATGGAGATGTTATTTATATTTTAGATACCAAAAAAGAGAACAACGTAATTATTCATTTTACAAAAAATCTTCCAGAACATTTAAGTGGCAGTTTTAAAGCTATTGTAGATGAAAATCAAAGAAACTTATCTGCAAGCAATCATACAGCAACACATTTATTACACCAAGCTTTGAGAGAAGTTTTAGGAACCCATGTAGAACAAAAAGGATCTTTAGTAAAACCAAAAGCTTTACGCTTCGATTTTTCTCACTTTTCTAAATTAACTAATGATGAATTACAAGATGTAGAAAATTTTGTAAATGCTCGTATTTCTGGAAAACTCCCATTAGAAGAAAGCAGAAATATACCTATGGATAAAGCAATTGCAGATGGAGCAATGGCTTTATTTGGCGAAAAATATGGAGATACAGTAAGAGCTATAAAATTCGGAAAATCAATAGAACTTTGTGGAGGAACACACGTTAAAAATACGAGTGATATTTGGCATTTTAAAATAAAATCGGAGGGAGCAGTTGCTGCAGGAATTCGAAGAATTGAAGCCATAACAAACGATGCTGTAAAAGATTTTTATTCTGAAAGTAACACTGTTTTAACCGAAGTTAAAGAAATTTTAAACAATACAAACAATCCTGTAAAAGCGGTTCAAAAATTACAAGACGAAAATGCTGATTTACAAAAGCAAATAGAACAATTACTAAAGGATAAAGCAGCGAATTTATCTGGAGAAATTAAAAATCAATTGCAAGAAATTAACGGGGTTCAATTTTTAGCAACGAAAGTAGATTTAGATGCTAATGGAATTAAAAACTTAGCTTTTAGTTTGGGTAAAGAACATCAAAATCTGTTCTTATTATTTGCTTCTGTACCTGAAAAAGACAAAGCGATTCTTACCTGTTATATCTCTAAAGAATTGGCAGACAAAAGAGGATATAATGCAGGGACTGTGGTTAGAGAATTAGGAAAACTAATTCATGGTGGTGGAGGTGGCCAACCTTTCTTTGCAACTGCTGGAGGAAGAAATCCTGGAGGAATTCCTAAAGTTTTAGAAAAAGCAAAAGGTTATTTAATTTAAAATTAAGGTAATTTGAAAAAAATAAAAAACAAATTAACATTCTTCATTTTTCTGCTAGTTATATTAGCGATGCTTATTCTTACTGGTTTCGGAATTTGGCAGGTTAGCTCTTTTTTGTTCTAGAATTAAACTTTTAAAGCTTATAAAGGTCTAATAATCATAAGCTAAACTTTTGTTGTTTCAAAGAAATTAAATTAAATTTGAAATAACTCTATACTAGTTTTCATCTATTAAACTAAATTATGCCTTATTTAGATACCTATGCAGGAAACTGGTCTGCAAAAGAAGCAAGACACTTACTTAAAAGAACTTCTTTTGGAGCTTCGCAAATACTAACTGAAGAAGTTATTTCTTTAGGCTTATCAGCCACAATTATAAAACTTTTTGAAGTAAAACCTTTACCAGAATCACCTTTAAAGTATGAGTTTGATGAGGACATCAATGACCCAGATGTAAGTTATGGAGAAACTTGGGTAAACGCGCCTATCTATCCTGATTTGCCTACAAGTCAAGAAAGAAACAGAGTATTTAGATCTAGAAACAGATCTATGTACGCCTGGTCTTTTTTGCAAATGCAGGATGCAGGAATTTCTATCATAGAAAAATTGACTTTATTCTGGCACAATCATTTTGTATCTGAAAATGTATATTCGCATAGAGAGTATTTCTATATGAATACCATAAGAAAAAATGCTCTTGGTAATTTTAAAGAACTAACCAAAAAAATTACTGTAGATCCTAATATGCTCATTTATTTGAGTGGAAATCAAAACACAAATACTGCGCCAAATGAAAATTATTCTAGAGAACTTTTAGAGCTTTTTACCATTGGAAAAGGAGATGCAATTGGTAATGGAGATTATACCAACTACACAGAAGATGATGTTGTACAAATGGCAAAAGTATTAACAGGATGGAAGGCAAGAGGTATACAACACCAAGATGCAAACAACTCTTATTTTGGAAATTTTAATCATACACAAGGTAACAAAACTTTATCTCACAGGTTTAATAATACTGTAATTCAAGAAAATGGTGCTGAAGAATACAAAGATCTAATTGATAAAATTTTTGAACAAGATGAGTGTTCAAGATTTATAACAAGGCAATTATATATATGGTTTGTAAATGCAGAAATATCAATAGAAATTGAAACCAATATTATAGAACCTTTATCAAAAATTATTAGAGATAATAATTACGAAATTACTCCTGCACTAAAAACACTTTTATCTTCTGATCACTTTTTTGAAAGCACATTTTGCATGATAAAAAGTCCTATTGATTTGATGTTTTCAGCAACTAAATCACTAATGGTATCTGCTCCAAAAACATCTGTAAAAGCAGAATACGATTTTGCCTTCGTACTTTATTTGGCATGTACAGACTTGAACCAATCCTTATTTCATCATCCAGATGTTGCTGGTTGGAAAGCCTATTATCAAGCTCCTTTATATTACAAAAGCTGGGTAAATAGTTATTTACTTCCAAAAAGATTAGACTATTGTAGAATTTTAGTAACAGGTGGAGATTTAATTATCGATAACAAAAAATATACAGTTCCTCCTTTAGTGCCTGTTTTGCAAATTACTGCAGGAATTAAAGATGCACAAGACCCTAATATTTTGGTAACAGAATTGTCCAATCAGTTGTTTAATTACGAAATTACTCAAGAACAAATTACCAGTTTAAAAGATATTTTAATTCCTGGTTTGCCAGATTTTGAGTGGACTGTAGAATATTCTGATCATTTAGCAAATCCTGCAGATATTCCTTTGGCATTATCAGTAGATAAAAAATTACGAAGTTTAATTGCTGTGATGGTTCAAATGTCTGAATTTCAAATAATGTAATTATGAAAAATCAAAAAAAATTAAATCGTAGAGATTTCATAAAATTAAGCACAATAGCTTCTGCTTCTTTACCAATTGCGTTAAGTGGATTTCCAATATTTGCAAAAGACAAACCAAAAGAATATCAATTTTTAGCTGAAAATAATAATGTACTCGTTTTAATACAATTACAAGGTGGTAATGATGGCCTAAATACCGTTTTCAACTTAAACCAATATGATAATTTACAAAGTGTTCGTTCTAATATAATTATTCCTGAAACAGATTTATTGACTATAGATGGTGCTACTCGTTTTCATCCATCAATGACAGGAATAAAAGAAATTTGGGATCAAGAAAAATTAGGAATCATTCAAAATGTAGGTTACCCAAACCAAAATCGTTCTCACTTTAGATCTACAGATATTTGGAACTCAGCATCAGATGCAAATGAATTTGTTTCTTCAGGTTGGCTTGGACGTTTTTTTGATGTAAATCACTCAACTTTTCCAGAAAATTACCCTAATGAAAACAATCCAGATCCATTTGCGATTACTATTGGCAAAGTAGTTTCGGAAACCTGCCAAGGAACAAGTGTTAACTTTTCTATGGCATTAGAAGATCCTGAAAACCCAGGAACTGCTTTAGTTTCTAATACTGGCGCTATTCCAGAAAACTGTTATGGAGATGTTTTAGAGTTTGTAAACAATACTATAAAACAAACAAATGCTTATGCAGATGTTATTAAAAACGCTGCTAGTTCTGGAAATAATTTATCAACTAAATACAATTCGTCAAATTTATCTGAAAAACTAAAAACCGTAGCAAAATTAATTTCTGGTGGATTAAAAACAAAGGTTTTTGTTGTGCAAATTGGTGGTTTTGACAATCACGATAATCAAGTTGTAGAAGGTGAAACAAAAACTGGAAAACATGCCAATTTATTAAAAGAATTATCTGATGCAATGGCTGCTTTTCAAGACGATTTAAAACTTCTAAATATTGATGATAGAGTGCTTGGAATGACGTATTCTGAATTTGGAAGAAGAATTCGTTCGAATGCTGGTTTAGGCACAGATCATGGAACTGCAGCTCCATTATTTTTATTTGGTAACTGTGCTAAAAATCAAGTTTTGGGAGATGCTCCTGAGATTGATACTCAAGTAGATGATAATGAAGGTGTGCAAATGCAGTTTGATTTCAGGAATGTATATAGCTCTATTTTAACAGATTGGTTAGGAGCAACAAAACAAGAATCAAATAAAGTTTTATTTGAAGAATTTGATGTACTTCCACTCTTTAAATCTGGTTGTTCTGCTGCACTTTCTTCCGATGATTTTCTTCTGGATAAAACTGAAATAAAGGTATATCCAAACCCTACCTCAGATTTTATAAATATGAAGTTCTTTGGCACAAATGAACCCATAAAAATTACGTTGTATAATTCTATTGGTGCAGTAGTAAAAATAATTACCAATAAAGCCTATAGTTCTATTGAACATTCCATTAAAGTTGATATACTATCTTTACCAAAAGGAAATTATTTTGTGCATTATCAAACTAGAGGAATTTCTAAAACTAAAAAATTGTTGAAGTATTAAATTTAGCTTAAATTTACTTAAGAATTTAAGCTTTAAATGATACTACAAACAAATATTAAAATAAAGAAAGAAACTAGAAATCTTATAGATTACAATTCTAAAATCTTGTTATTAGGTTCTTGTTTTTCAGAAAATATTGGAGAAAAATTAAACTATTTTAAGTTTCATACAGCTCAAAATCTTTTTGGAATATTATTTCATCCAAAAGCGATTGAAAATTTGATTACAAATTCCATTAATGAAAAAGTTTACACCGAAAAAGATTTAGTTTTTCAAAATGAACGTTGGCATTGTTTTGATGCACATTCGAGTTTAAGTTCTTCAAATAAAAATGATGTTGTAGAAAGTTTAAATTCAGCAATTTTATCAATACAAAAAAGCTTAGAAATAGCCAGTCATATTATAATTACTTTAGGAACCTCTTGGGTTTATAGATATATTGAAAATGATGAAATTGTTGCGAATTGTCATAAAATTCCACAAAAAAAATTCTTAAAAGAGTTGTTATCTGTTGATGAAATTTCCCATAGTTTAGAGGCAATCACTAGCCTAATAAAATCTGTAAATAAAGAGGTAAACATCATTTTTACAGTTTCTCCTGTAAGACATTTAAAAGATGGTTTTTCAGAAAATTCCCAAAGTAAAGCGCATTTAATTGCAGCTATTCATAATGTATTAGATGCAAGGCAAAACACCCATTATTTTCCTTCTTATGAAATTATGATGGATGAATTACGTGATTATCGTTTTTATGTAGAAGATATGATTCATCCAAATAAAACTGCAATCAACTATATTTGGGAAAAATTTGTGGCAACTTGGTTTTCTGAAGATTCACATGCAATAATGAAAGAAATTGATACCATCCAAAAAGGAATTTCACATAAACCTTTCAATGAAAGTTCTGAAGAACATCAACAATTTTTAAAAAAATTAGAAAATAAAAAAAGAGAAGTTCAAAAAATATTTCCTCATATAGTTTTTTAAAATAGGGCATTTGTCGTATTTCCTGTTTTTATAATTTATTAGTAATTTACATTTTCTAAAAATGTGTAAATGCTGAAAAATATTTTTTATCCTACTCCTCAAAATGCCTTTGTTTGGCTAAGTTCTATTTACTTATTATTCTTACTATATTTAGGCAAAGCAACTCCAATTACCATTCTTTTCGTCTACTTTTTAGAAACTATTGTTATTGGTATTTTTAATGCTTTAAAAATGTTTTGTAGCATCACTTTTACCAAATCTGGTGGCTATGCATTAATTCTGTTTTTTCTATTTCATTATGGTTTTTTTGTGGCTATTCAGTCTATTTTTGCCTTTGCCATTTTTAGTATAGAAGGCTCAACACCCATAAAAGAACCTTTTAATATTCTCGAAAATTATAGCATCATTTTAAATTTAGAAGATATAAAATATGCTTTGCCAGCAATTGTTTTTACGCATTTAGGTAAGTTTATTTCAGACTTTATAAACAATAAAAAATATTTAAAATTTACGGCTTCAGAAATTATGTTTAAACCTTATATCCGTATTTTTATTCAGCAATTTGTGGTAATCATCACCTTCTTTTTTATTGTTTTTTCGAATGCTGGAATCATTGCAGCAATCTTATTAATTTTCTTTAGATTGCTCATAGACTTGTGTTTAGAAGCCATTAAAGAAAATTCTAAAACCTTAGATTTTTTATCTGAAAAACTTGCCAATGATAAAGCTTCTAAGGAAGAAGTGAAAAAGCAACTTATTATTTTTACTGAATAAATACGTCATTTGACGTATTGAATTTACCTTTATTTTAATTGATTTTTGAAGACTTGTTAATGGTGTCTTCTATGAATAAAGATGAAAATAACCCAAATTTAATTACAGAATGGACATATAGTCCTAAAGAATGGAATATATATGTAGCCATAGAAAAAGATAATAAAAAAGAAGACAATATTTATTTTGGAATTGGCATAATTATAGTAGGCGTTTTTGCTTTAATGGTTTTTAGACAAACCTCATTTATTGCTGCATTAATGTTCGCAACAGTTTTCGTAATTTTAATTCCTTTTTTAAGGATGAAAATAAGTTATCCTTTTTTAAAAAACTCAAAATCAAATGTTTCAGTAAAAATTTTTAGAGATTATTTGCTAATTAACTCAAAAAAAGTAGTGTTTTTTTCTGACATTAGAATGCTAAAATCAATACAAATTATAGAAGTAAAAGAGGAAAAACTTTTAGAGTTTACAATTGAATGGCCCACTAGAAAAGGACCCACAAATGATGAGTATCGAGTCCTGGTTCCTAAAAATAAAATGGAAGAAGCAAAAGGTCTTGTAAGTTATTTTAATCATAAAACAAATGGAACAGATATCACTTTTGGTGATGTTTTAAAAACATTAATGAAATGAAAAACTTTTATAAATTTCTCTTTCTATTATTTCTTATTTTCCTGTTAAGCTCTAACTCAGCACAACCTGGAGTTTGGAATGCAGGTGGCAGTGGTTCATTTACTCTTTTATACCCAGAAGATACAGTGGCTTACAAAAAAATTCAGATGAAATCTGAAGATATCTTCATTCAATTATACAAAGGTTTTGCTACTGTAAAAGGGAATTATTATTTTAAAAATACTGGAAAAGATACCTTAAAAATTAAAGTTGGTTATCCTATAAACAATGTTTTTGAGAATATAAATTATAATGAATATGTGAACCAAGTTTCAGTGGATGGTTTATATAAAATAAAAGGTTTATTAAACTCGAAAGAAATACCTATTTACGAAAAACCAAATAACCAAAATAGCAATTGGTACGTTTGGGAAATTACTTTTCCACCAAATAAAATTACAGAATTCACAGTTTATTTTTTAGTTAACACAAACAATTCAAAAATCTTAGAAGGCTATAATTCAGAGAATAAAAATGCTTTTATATATCTAATTGAAACAGGCTCTATTTGGAAATCTCCCATCGAAAAAGGCAATTTTTACACCCAATTAAAAGATCATATTTCTATTGATAATGCCAAAGTTAGCTCTCCATCAACATTGTTTTTTGATGATGATAAATCAACTCTAAAATTCTCATTATCAGATTATGGAAAAAAACCAGATGCAAATTTTATAATTACTTATGAAGAAAAACTAGAGAATTTTGATTTTAAAAAAATAACAGAAAAAAGTGATTTCTATTTTAAAGAAATGGATAATTTTTCAAACAGTAATTTTAACTCATTTTCTTTTTCTGAAATAGAAATACCAAGTGCTTACAAAGTTGGCGGAATTGACAATAGTGCAATAAATTTTGTGTTCTATTTAACTATTTATGGGATTCCTATTTTAGTAGGAATTCTAGCACTTATGATCATTCTTTTATTATACAAAAAATTAAAGCCTAAAAAATAAAATACGGCAAATGCCGTATTTCAAACTTCTTAATTTTTCTAAATATTTGTAGTATTAATAATTAAAATAAAATTTATGAAAACTTTAAAAAACTTAATATTATTTGCTTTTGTTGCAGTACTATTTTCTTGCAGTGATGCTACAGATGCAGATTTAGGACTTTCTGGTCAAGGTAGTTTAAGCGCAAAAGTAGATGGTGCAACATTTACTTCTTTATCAGTGGCTGTTGGTGCAACTGTTACAAATGGTGTTGCAGCTATACAAGGTTCTAATTCTGCTGGTGAATATATTAGAATAAATATTATGAGCTACAATGGAGTTGGAACATATTCTACTGGCAATGCAATTAATAATATCAGCTCAATTTCTTACGGAACAGTTAATCCTATTGCAACTTGGATCTCTACATTTAATATTGGTACAGGAACCATTCAAATAACCGAAGACACTGCAACAACTATTAAAGGAACATTTTCTTTTACTGGCGTAAATGATGGTTCACCAAATAAAGTGGTTACAGAAGGAACATTTTCTGCTCCAAAAAATTAAATTATATTACTATGAAAGGGAAGAAAATACGGCATCTGCCGTATTTTTTTTTGTTCTTATTTTCTTGAAATTTGTTAAATAACATAAATACAGAAATCATGAAAAATTTTAAAAAAATTACATTATTTTTTTTATTCATTACCATAGTCTTTTCTTGTTCATCAAGTAATGATTCTTCTGGTTGTGAAACCTGTGCATACACTCCTACAGGTGGAGAAACAGATGGTAGTGTTCCTGTAGCTTTACATGGTGTTCACAATTTAACATTACAGTACTCTCAAAATGGCTATAAATATGCAGATGGTAAAACAGCAAAGTTTACAATTACTGCAAAAGAATTAACCGTAGAAATTGATGGAGAACAATGTCTACTTTTAAAAAACCCATATACTTTTAATGGAAACTTAAACGAGTTTACATTTAAAGATACATGCAGAGACAATCAAATTTATTCTGTATCCATTGCAAATAATGGTGGATTAAACGAAATAAATGTTGGTACACTTAGCCAAACTTTCTATGGTCAATTTCACTAAAATATTAAGATTGTTTTAGGGTTACAGATGGTTGGCAGTTTCTAGATCAAGTGTCAACCATCTCCTTTAAAACATGAAAAAACAAACCTTAAAACAACAAATATGAAAAATTTAGCAACTGTAATTTTAATTTTTTTGGCCTTAGCTTTTAAAGGATATAGCCAAACAGAAAACTATAACCTAGATTCTCAAAACTTACATAAAAAAGTTAGAAAAACTATTGAACATTATTACAAATACGATGATGAAAGTGGTGGCTTTGTTCGAACTTCTATAGATATTAATAGATACAATGATGATGAAAATTTAATTGAAACTTACTCTCTTTACAATAGTAAATATTCTGATAACGAACCTGTTAAAAAATTATACAATTATAATGCTGATGATTTATTAATAAGTACAAAGGACATTAGCGATAGCAGAGGCGCTTACTCCACAGAATATAAATTTACCTATGATAGAGATGACTATTTAATAAAAAGTGAGTCTGTTTATAAAGATGGTAGTAAATTTTACAGTGTTTTTAAGAATGATAAAAAAGGGAGAATTCTAAATAAAAAAGAATACAATAAAGACAATAAATTAACAGCTGATATTAATTATTCTTATAATGGTGGTGACAAAACAGAAAACAGAACCTCTTTTAGTACCAAAGATGGAAGTATAATTGGTACATACACATCAATATTTAAAGACAATAAATTAATATCTTATAAATCTGAAAGCACCTATGGCAATTCCATAACAACTTACGAATATGACAAAGAAGGCAATACAATTGCATCTAATTATTCAGGTACAACCAATTCTAAAAGCACCTATGATTATGAATATGACAAGAAAGATAATTGGATAAAAAAGCATTATAGATCTGGTAAATATCAATATTTCTATTTTAGAGAAATTCATTTCGATAATGGAGACGTAACAGGTAGCACCAATTTTGATGAACAATTTATAAACAGATTAGGAAACTTTGACAATGTAGCTGTAGTTGAATTAAAAAAAGTTGAGAAAAAAGAAAATCCCATCACAACAAACACAAACTCTTCTGTTGTAAATGACAAAACTTGGAATTTCGATTATGTTTACGTGGGTGATGCTGTAAAAAAATTAGCTGGTACAGTTGCATTAAAAAATATCAATAGTAATTCTTTACAAATTGGTACAGAAGGTACTTTTACCATTAGCTTTTCTTCAAGTACTTTTAATTTTAATTTAAAAGTAAATACATTTACTACTTTAGATGACAAATACGAATACACATTTTCTAATGAGAATAACGAAAGTGGTTTACTTTGGATTTATAAAAATTTAAAACCTCTTAAAGACACACCTTCTGGAGCAAGCTTTGATGTAAATGGCCTTTTCTTAATGAAAGAAAAAGACGGAAGTTCCATGTCATTTTACCTAAAATAACTAAAATCTATTGATCACTCAAATTACAAAAACAGCTTATTTTATAATCCCTCTTCTATTTATTTTGGGAGTCTACTTCTATTACACTTTTAAAAAGTTTAAGGAAGTAGATTCTAAAAAATTGGCCCTTTTGTATGCAGAAATAGCATTAGAAAAACGGATAGCATTAGAATTACAAGATGCACCCAAAATAATAGAAAAACTAGAATATTCTTTTCACAATAAGCTACAAAAAATAAAAGTTGCTGTTTTAGATGTAAATTTTTCATTGAAAGAAATATTAACTTAAAAAAACTGTAAATTGTAGCAAAAAAGGAAGGTTGTGAAAAAACTGTTTATTTATCTTTTTATATCTTTTGTTTCTTATTTTCAAACTGAAAATTATTTAGATACTATTTTAGCTTTGGAACCTAAATTATCTAAAGAAAAATTTTTAGACACTATACTCACTATAGAGTATGAAAAAGCCTTAACAGACACAAAAAAGTACTTGATTTTATGTAACAAAGCAGAAAAAATAGCTCTTGTAATTAACAATCAAAGTCTACTAGCAAAAAGTTACATTGCTAAATCTTTAGCACTTCATTTCTCTTCAAAACATGAAAATAGTATAGCGTATACTTTAAAGGCAATAGAAATCTATGAGCAATCAAATAATACAGAAAATTCGGCAAGTTTGTATACTGCTTTGGGCTGGCAGATAAAAAATAACGATTTATCTAAAGCTCTTTATTACATGAATAAAGGGATTACTATTTTAGAAAAAACCGATACAGAATCCACAAAATTAATTGCAGCTTTTAACAATTATGGCGTTTTAAAACAGCGAAAAAACGAGCTAGATAGTGCTTATCTTTTTCATAAAAAATCGTTAGACTTATCTCTTAAAAAGAATGATAGTTTGGCTATTCCTTTTGCACAAACGCATATAGGTGAAGTTTTTGTAAAAAAGAAAGACTTTAGTACTGCAGAAAAATACTTTATAGCGGCATTAGAAATAAGAAAAAAAAGGAATGATATTTATGGAATAACTGATAGTTATTTGTATTTGGGTGATTTGTTTTATGCTAAAAAAAACTATAAAAAAGCTATATTCTATTTTAAAAAAGGTGAAGAATTGGCAGTTAAAAATTCTTATTTTCCTCTTAAAAAATATGCATCAGAATACATTTATAAAAGTTATCAAAACCTTCAAGACTATAAAAATGCTTTTGAATATCAAACAAAATTTAACCTTTTAAAAGATAGTATTTTAAACACAGAAACCAATTCTAAAATTGCTGAATTAGAAATAAAATATCAAACAACAGAAAAAGAAAAGGAAATTGCACAACAAAAAGAAGAACTTTTAGCACAAGAATTAGCCATAAAAAACAGAAATTTATATGCCATTCTTTTAACCTCTACCCTATTAATTTTAGGGATTATTTTTATAGGTCTTTACAAGA
>NZ_JBASWY010000005.1:0-166386 GCF_049276715.1 Polaribacter sp. | reverse complement strand
AAGATTAGTAACTCAATGTTTAGAATTCAACAAATATTCAAATCATTAATGATATTTATTTAATTTTTACTTCAAAAACTTTAATTAATTAATCTTTTTTAATCTGTTTTTCTAATGTAAAAAAGTGAGTTATTTGCAAATCGTTGTCAAATGGTTGTTATTTTATAAAATAAAAAACCTCAACTATCTTATAATAAAGTAGTTAAGGTTTTTAAAAGTACTCAAGGTGGGAATCGAACCCACACTCCCGAAAGAACTGGATTTTGAATCCAGCGCGTCTACCAATTCCGCCACTTGAGCAATAGTCATTCATTATTGGTTTGCAAATGTATTAAAATATTTTATCTTAAAGTCTATAATTTAATTCCAAACTCAATAAATAATTTCTACTTTTGTAGACTTACAAAACTCATCAAAAAAACTCATTTTATGATAACTAGTCAACTTGCTCCAAAACTTTTTGCTTGCAGGCAAAGTATGGTTTTAGCAGAAAAAATAGCTAAAGAGTATAATACAGAGTTGGGAAAAGTTCACACAACCTATTTTAGTGATGGAGAGTTTCAACCAGCATTTGAGGAATCAATTCGTGGAAGAAGAATTTTTATCATAGGATCTACATTTCCAAATGCAGATAATTTAATGGAAATGTTATTAATGTTAGATGCTGCAAAAAGAGCATCAGCAAGACATATAACAGCAGTTATGCCTTATTTTGGTTGGGCAAGACAAGACAGAAAAGACAAGCCAAGAGTTGCAATCGGAGCGAAATTAGTTGCAAAACTATTAGAATCTGCAGGAGCTACGAGAATTATGACTATGGATTTACATGCAGATCAAATTCAAGGGTTTTTTGAAAAACCTGTAGATCATCTGTACGCATCAACTATATTTTTACCATATATCAAAAACTTAAATTTAGATAATTTAACAATAGCATCACCAGATATGGGTGGTTCTAAAAGAGCTTACGCCTATTCCAAACACTTACTTTGCGATGTTGTAATTTGTTATAAACAACGTAAAAAAGCAAATGTAATCGGACATATGGAGTTAATAGGTGATGTCGAAGGCAAAAATGTAATTTTAGTTGATGACATGATTGATACTGGTGGTACGCTTGCACATGCAGCTAATTTAATGAAAGAAAGAGGGGCATTAAGTGTACGTGCAGTTTGTACACACCCAATACTTTCTGGAAAAGCGTATGAAAAAATAGAAAATTCAGCACTTACAGAATTAATAGTATCTGATACAATTCCACTAAAAAAAGAGACTTCTAAAATAAAAGTTGTATCTTGCGCGCCCTTATTCGCTGATGTTATGCACAAAGTACAGGATAACACATCAATAAGTGGACAATTTTTAATGTAAAAATTAATTTAAACAAAAGTAATGAAATCAATTACAATTAAAGGATCAAAAAGAGAAAGCGTGGGCAAAGTTGCGACTAAAGCCTTACGTAATGCTGGAATGGTTCCTTGCGTTATTTACGGAGGAAAACAACCAATACACTTTTCAGCAGAAGAAAAAGCGTTTAAAAATTTGGTATACACTCCGAATGTTTATACTGCAAGTATTAATGTTGATGGACAAAAGATTTCTGCAATTTTGCAGGACATTCAATTTCACCCGGTTTCAGAAGGTATTTTACATGTAGATTTTTATCAACTTTTTGATGATAAAGAAATTACAATGAACATTCCTGTGAAATTAACAGGTACGTCTCCTGGGGTTTTAAATGGTGGATCTTTACGTTTTACAAACCGTAAACTTAAAGTAAAAGCTTTACCAGCTAATTTACCAGATTTTGTAACTGCAAATATCTCTAAATTAAAAATCGGACATAAATTATTTATAACTTCATTATTTAATGATGATTATACGTTTATGCACCCAGACAATACTGTTGTAGTTCAAGTAAGAACTTCACGTAATGCAGGTGTTGCAGTAGAAGAGGATGAAGAAGAAGAAGAAGGAGTTGATGCAGCAGAAACAGAAGAAACTGCAGCAGAATAAATTTCTTAATACTTATTATAAAAGCGTTACTATTTTAGTAACGCTTTTTTTTATATCTATTTTTTAAAGTATATAATAGTATTTAAAAAAGAGCAAATAATTTTTTTCTCCTTATTTTTGAAAAATGAATTTTAAACATTTCTTTTTTAAATTATTTAAAAGTAAGGTTGAATCGAAAGAAGAGTTAATGAAAAAGTTTTTAATAGTTGGTTTGGGTAATGTTGGAGATACATATGTAAATACACGTCATAATATTGGTTTTAAAATTGTTGATGAAGCTGCAGAAGAACATAATGTTACTTTCGAAACTGACAAGTTAGGGGATATTGCCACTTTTCGTTTTAAAGGAAGAACTTTTATCCTTTTAAAACCAAGTACTTTTATGAATTTAAGTGGTAAAGCAGTTAAATATTGGATGGATAAAGAAAAAATTTCTGTAGATAATTTATTAGTAGTTACAGATGATTTAAATATCGATTTTGGAACCATCAGAATTAAAGCAAAAGGAAGTGATGGTGGCCATAATGGATTGAAAGATATTCAAGAGAAATTAGGCACTAATGTCTATCCCAGATTTAGATTTGGTGTTGGGAGTAATTACTCTAAAGGACGACAAGTAGATTATGTACTAGGAGAATGGAATAAAGAAGAAACTAGCCTATTAATAGAACGTTTACCAACATCATCAAAAGTAATTACTTCTTTTGGCACTATTGGTTTGGCAAAAACGATGAATGAATTTAATGGGAAGTAATTGCTCTAAATAAAATAAATCAACCTTGAATAAGATTGATTTATTTTATATGAAATTATTTTTTATTGTTTATCAAAAACAATTGTGGCATCTGTTTTAGTGGTAATTCCTCCATTTACTTCAGTAGATGCTTGGGTTAAAGAAAGCGTAGTTTCACTAAAAATAGTTACTTTATACTCTCCCTCTAAAAGTTGAGTATTTGTAGATGCAAAACTAATGGTTCTTGTTTGTGCGTTTATGGTGTAAGTTCCAGAGTCATCCAAAATTATAATTTCTGCGTTATTTGTTGTGGATCCTCCAGTTGGAGTTACAGCTGTTACAATTCTATAATTACCTTTTAAATTAAAAGTTCCGTTTGCATTTAATGTTAAGTTAGCATTAAAAGTATCGCCAATTTCTGTAGCTGTAGATATTGGTGCAACCACACCTTGCGTGACAGCTGTATTTGTTAAGTTTGCGGTTAGAGTTTTTAATTTATAAGAACCAGAAACATTCGCAACCGAAAAATCGAAAGCAATTGTTTTAGAATCTCCATCACTGCAGCTAGGAAGTGAAACAGCAATAAACAGGATAAATATTATTTTTAATTTTTTCATAATTTTAATTTTTTTTCAAAGATACTATTTATAAAGAAATTTCTTAAAATTAAAAATTGGTTTTAAGCTAAAATTAATTTTCACTATCAAACCATTCTGCAAAACTAGTTTCTGTTTCCTGTAATTTTATAGAGTGTAACTTTATATTTTCTGGCAATCTTTTCTTTATTTTTTTAGCAAAATCTATCACCATCATTTCACTTGTTGGCTGGTAATCTACTAATAAAACGTCATGTCCTCTATCCATTAATTCTTTTGCCAATTCTACGTGGGGTGTGTTTTTGTTAAACACAGTTGCGTGGTCGAAAACATCAACAATTTCTTCGTTTACAATTTTTTTTAAATCGCCAAAATCTATCACCATTCCAAATTTTACATTGGTATTGTCTTTAATTGGTTTGCCAGAAACGGTTACAGAAAGCTTGTAAGAATGCCCATGAACATTTTTACATTTACCATCATAACCATATAATGCATGGCCGGTTTCGAAGTTGAATTGTTTTGTAATTCTAATTGTGCTCATTAACGTCTGTTTCTAAATTTGTTATAAAAGTATACAATAACCAAAGCTATTGCTAATATTATAAATAAATAATCTCCTCCCATTTTTTCTATTTTTGTTATTCTTCAATTAAAAAATTTTCTAAAACCTCTGCAATTTTTCTATTATCAGATAATTGCGGAATTTTATTCTGCCCACCAAATTTACCAATCGATTTCATATACTCATGAAAACCACCTTTTTTTACTTTTCTGATGATTAAAGGACGCAAAACTTTCCCTTTAATTAAATCGAAATAATAAATGTTTTGGGCTTGCATAGAAGCATCAATTTTAGATGCAAAATCCTCTAAATTTTTTGGATCACTTTCAAATTCTATATACCATTCATGATAAGGTAAACCATTTTTTGGATTCACTTGTGGTGCTACTGTAAATTCACTAATATTAATATTTGTACCTGATATAGAGTCATTTAAAGCTTTTTCCACTTCTTTACCAATAACGTGTTCGCCAAAGGCTGAGATGAAATGTTTAATTCTTCCTGTAACTTTAATTCTGTAGGGTTTTACGGATGTAAATTCAATGGTATCTCCAATATTATAACCCCAAAGACCCGCTGTTGTATTTAGAATGATGACATAGTTTACGCCCGTTTTTACATCTTTTAGAGAAATTCTTGTTGGGTTTTCATTAAAAAATTCTGATGCAGGTATAAACTCATAAAAGATTCCAGAATCTAATTGCAACAACATTCCTTTTTCTGTTTGAGAATCTTGGTATGCAATAAAACCTTCTGATGCAGGATAGAGTTCTATGTAATCTATTTTTTTGCCAATTAAACTTTCGAACTTGTTTTTATAAGGTTCAAAATTTACCCCACCATAAATGAAAAAGTTAAAATTTGGAAATAATTCTGAAACAGATTTACCTGTTTTTTCTATCAGTTTTTCGAAATACATTTGCACCCATGAAGGAATTCCGCTAATTACAGACATATCTTCGTTGATGGTTTCTTCTACAATTGCATTTACTTTGCTATCCCAATCTTCAATACAATTAGTTTCCCAACTTGGCAACCTATTCTTTAATAAATATTTAGGTACATAATGTGCAACAATTCCACTTAATCTGCCTAATTTTATTCCATTTTTATCGCTTAAAATAGGGCTTCCTTGTAAAAAAATCATTTTGCCATTCACAAAACTTGCGTCATTTTTTGCTACAATATAAAATAACAAAGCATTTCTTGCAGCTTTAATATGCGTTGGCATCGATTCTTTGGTAATTGGTATGTATTTTGCACCAGAAGTTGTGCCAGAAGTTTTTGCAAAATAAAGTGGTTTTCCTTTCCAAAGCACATCAGATTCTCCAGCAACAACCCTATCTACATAGGGTTTTAAACCTTCGTAATCTGTTACTTTTACTCGCTTTTTAAAATCATTATATGAAACAATATTTTTAAAATCGTGGTCTTTACCAAAGGCTGTAAGCTTCGCTTGAGTAATTAGATTCCTAAAAACTTTTTCTTGCGTTTTATGTGGATTATTTGCCCATTTAAACACTTTTTTGGTAGCTATTTTGGCAAATGGAATTGCAAAAAATGATTTGATGCTCATTATCTAAAATCAATATAATTTAAAGGATTTACTGCATAACCTCCACTCCAAAGCTCAAAGTGTAAATGAGGTCCTGTTGTAAATTCGCCTGTAGAGCCTACACTTGCAATAACTTCACCAGATTTTACAAAATCTCCTTGTTGTTTTAGTAAATTTCCATTGTGTTTATAAACAGTAATATAATCGCTGGCGTGTTTTAAAATAATTACGTAACCTGTTTCTGTTGTCCAGCCAGAAAAAATTACAGCACCATCTGCAGCTGCTTTAATTGGGGTGTTTTTTGGAGCAACAATATCTATAGCAAGGTGTTTTGATTTCGTTTCAAAACCTTCAGAAATGTTACCATTTAAGGGAGCAAAAAACACAACCTTCACTTTTTCTAAAGCTCTATTTTGAATAGGAAAACGATCTTGACTTTCTATTTTTTCTCTAAACAAAGAGTCTTCTCTAGAAGCGTTTAACAAACTATCTTTTATAAAAACCTTCTCTGTTTCAGTGGATAATGTGTCAATAAAATCTGCCTTAATATCTCCTCTTAGAATAGGTTGTAAAGCTCTAGTATAATCTTCTAAAACATCTAATTTTCTTTTTAAAGAGTCTGTTTCAAAAGCCAACTTGCTAGCTTTAATTTTTAATTCTGTAGAAGAATAACCAGGAATAAATTGTTTTATGGGTGTAAAAGTTATAAAAAATGTGGTGATAAATATTAGCAGAAAAGAAAGCACACCACCTAATACAAAAACGTTTAAAAGCGAAAGTTTTAAAGAGAAACGCTCTTCAAAAGTATCTTCATTTAAAACAACTAATCTGTATTTATCAACTAGTTTTTGTTTTAGAATAGATCTTTTTTTTATCTTTTTTTTCACAAAGTATTTTTTGAGGATTATTTAGCGTTAACGTAAAAATAGTAAATCTATTTTTTATAGAAATTCATCTCATCAATATAATTCCAAACTTCTTTGGTTAAAAGTGGCCTTATATTCTTTTTATCTTTAATTCCTTTTCGAATCATAGTCGATGAAATTTCAATAATTGGGGCATCAACGCTATGAATTTTCGGATGAAGTTTAAATTGATGTTCTACTTCTCCTTCAGCAATTCTTGGATAAACATATAAATGATGATGTTCTAAAATAGTTTCATAATTTTTCCATTTATGAAAACTTTTTAAATTGTCTTCACCCATTATTAGGCAAAATTCTTTCTCAGGATAGGTTTCTGAAATATGTGCTAACGTGTGAACTGTATAATTTGGTTGAGGTAATTTAAACTCAATATCTGATGGTTTAATTTTTTGGTAACTTTCTGTAGCCCTGTAAACTAACTCAAATCTATGATGATTTTCTAATAATGAACTTTTCTTTTTAAATGGATTGTGAGGTGTTACAACCATCCAAATTTCATCCAAATCAGAATTTTCAACCATATAATTTGCAATGATTAAATGACCAATATGAATTGGATTAAAAGTGCCAAAATATAAACCTATTTTACTCATTTTTAAAAGATATTAGAAAAAACACGAAAGAAAAAAGGCTTCTTTTTGATGCTATTTTCTCATCTGTTTTCTTGTTTCTCTATTCTTTATTCTCTTTATAATCCTAAAAAAGTATCTACCAAATCTTCTGCTTCTTTTAAGGCAACTTCTAAATCGTAATTTTTAATAATCTTATCAAACTGAGGTGCTGTTGCTAACTCAATAGAGGCTTTTGCAATACGCATATTTATCTTTTCTTCGCTTTCTGTTTTGCGTTTTTTTAGTCGAATTTTTAATTCATCTATACTTGGGGGTTTTACAAAAACGGCTAACGTTTGTTTTGGAAATTTCTTTTTAATTCTTAAACCACCTGCAACATCAATATCAAAAATAACATGTTTTTTTTGTGCCCAAATACGTTCTACTTCACTTTTTAAAGTTCCGTAAAAATTATCTCTATACACCTCTTCCCACTCTAAAAAATTATCTGCTTTAATATGGTTTTTAAACTCTTTTAAAGTTATAAAATAATAGTCTATACCATTTTTTTCAAAGCCTCTTGGCTCTCTAGAAGTTGCTGATATTGAGAATTCTAAATTAAATTTTTCTTGTTGTAATAAATGGCGAACAATAGTTGTTTTACCAGAACCAGAAGGTGCTGAAAACACAAATAATTTACCTACAAAATTATCGTCCATAATTAATTTTGTTATCCTGAACTTGTATCAGTATTTATAATTAAAACCTAAGCTTAAAGAACGTTTAATATTTGTTCCTTAATTTGCTCTAGTTCGTTTTTCATTTGAATAACTGCTTTTTGCATAGGTGCAAAATTGGCTTTAGAACCAGTTGTGTTAATTTCTCTTCCCATTTCTTGTACAATAAAACCTAGCTTTTTTCCATTAGAATCTGGTGTTTCTAATGTCTGTAAAAAATAATCTAGATGATTTGCCAAACGCACTTTTTCTTCATTAATATCTAATTTTTCGAGATAATAAATCAGTTCTTGTTCAAATCTGTTTTGGTCTGTTTCAACTTTTAAATCGTCAATCGCCTTTTGCAAACGCTCTTTTACATTATTAATTCTATCTGCATCAAAAGAGTAGACTTCTTCTAAATACATTTTTATATTTGCAATTCTTTCTCTAAAATCAATCTCTAAAGAAGCAGCTTCGTCAATTCTATATTGTACAATATTTGTAAGAGCTTCATCAATATTAATATTAATTAAATTCCACTCGTTTTCATCTAGTTCTTCACGTTCTGTTTTTAAAGCATCTGGCATTGTAATTGCCATTTTTAGCAGAGCAATATCATCAGAACTACCTGTTTGAACAACATTTCTTAGTTGTTGCATATAGTGTTTTACAACACCATGATTTATGGTTGTTGAGGTTTCATCTGCTGTCATTTCTACAAAAATGGAGAAATCTATTTTTCCACGAACTAAGGTGCTCGCCAGTTTTTTTCTTACATCTAATTCTTTTTCTTTGTAATAAGAAGGAATTCGAACGTTTAAATCTAAATTTTTACTGTTTAAAGATTTTATTTCTATGGTTACTTTTTTGGTAGGTAATTGTAATACCGATTTTCCATAACCAGTCATAGATTGAATCATACAAACATTGTTTTAAATGAAGTGCAAATATACCTTTTATTTGCTTTATTTCTTGGTTCTCTTTGTAACTAAATAGACACCTAAAAATATGAGTAGTGTTGAAGAGATCTTCACTAAATTTAAAGAATCGCTCCCCATAAACAAGGCATACATTGTTGCAATTACTGGCTGTAAGTAAATAAAAACACCTACAGTAGTTGGTTTTAATTTCGATAAACCATAGAGATTAAAAAGATACGTTATACACGTAGTGAAAACCACCACAAAACCAATACTCCAATAAATATTTTCAGGTATTTTTTGCCACTCAATTTCTTGTAACTCATTAAAACCAAAAGGAATTACTAATATTAACCCAAATAAATAAAGCCATTTTATAAAGGTAATTGGATGGTATTTTGCTATTAAATTTTTGGCTAAAACTAAATACAAACCATAAGAAGCTGCATTTATAAATACTAAAAAGTTGCCCCAATTGCTATTAGTAGAAGCATTGTTTGAAGAACTGCCATAAATAATTAGCAAAATGGCACCTATTAAACCAATAAAAACTCCTAAAATTTTCTGTTTTTCAATTCCTTTTTTTATTAAAATACTCGAAAAAATAAGCACCATTATTGGAGAAGTAACCATCATTACAGAGGCGCTTATTGGCGTGGTTAGACTTAATCCTTTAAAAAAGGCTAACATATTTAAAGCAATACCAAAGAAAGAAGCTATAAAAATCTTCTTAAAATCTGATTTGTCAATTTTTTCTGATTTTACAAATAAACTAGCGATCCAAAAAACGATGGTAGCTCCAGAAACTCTTAATAAAATAAAGGCGAAAGGTTTTACATATGTGGGCATTACATCTTTTGCAATGGTGTAATTTAAACCGTAAATTAGGGTAGCAATAGAAACAGCTATAAATGCTAAATTTCTTGTTTTCATTATTTATTTTAACAAGCAACAAAGTTGAGGATTATTTTTTATTTTGGGTTCTATTAAAACCAAAATCATTATTTTGGAGGGATAAAAACTATAAAGAATGACAATTCATCACATTTGCGAAAACAATTCTATATTAAACACTTTTATATTAGAAATTAGGGATAAAAATATTCAAAAAGATTCTTTGCGTTTTCGAAGGAATATAGAAAGAATAGGCGAAATTTTGGGGTATGAGTTAAGTAAAAACCTTTCTTATTCTGATACTTTTGTAGAAACTCCTCTAGGTAAAAAGGAAATGACATTATCTAACAATAATATCGTTTTATGTTCCATTCTTAGAGCAGGTTTGCCTTTACATCAAGGCCTTTTAAATTATTTTGATAAAGCAGAAAATGCTTTTATTTCTGCATACAGACATCACCCAAATAATAACAAAGATTTTGAAATCGTAGTAGAGTATTTTGCCTCACCAGAAATAGAAAATAAAACATTGTTGTTGGCAGATCCAATGTTGGCCACTGGACAAAGTTTGGTAGCTGTTTACGAAGCTATTAAATCTCATGGAAACCCAAAAGAAATTCATATTATAGCAGTAATTGGGGCTAAAGAAGGAGTTGCTTTTATTGAAAAAAATTTTCCAGAAAACACTCATTTATGGATTGCTACAATAGATAATGTTTTAAATGACAAAGGTTATATAGTTCCTGGTTTAGGAGATGCTGGAGATTTGGCTTTTGGCGAAAAACTATAAAAAGAAATGATAAAAAATAGCGCCTAAAAGCAAGAAATAAAGTACCAAATTTTTAATTAATTTTTTTTGAATTAGCTCAATTCCATTGGCTAAAATGATAGATATAGGAAACAGTATAAAAATAATTTCAGAGTTATTTTTAGCAGGGAAGATAAGAATGAATAAAATTAAAATTAAGAAATTAAAAATCACTAAAATCCAGCTTTTTTTAAATGTATTATTAATTCTTAATGTTTTTATAGATTTAGAAAAGATCGAAAAAATTATTAAAACCAGCAACATTAGTAGCAACCAAAAATGGCTGGATTTTAAGTAAAATTGAACATCAAAATTGATATTAAAAATAAATAAATTAGAGAAACTTTCTATTTTATCAAACCAAAACAAATAGGTAAAATACAAGAATATAGGAGTCATAAAACCCAATACAGGAACCAAAAGGGTTTGAATGGTAATTTTATTGTGCAGATATGCAGCAATGTAAATTAGTAGAAATAAAACTAAAAAATTAGACTCCAATAAAAACAAAACTCCCAACCAAAAACTGCTATCAAAAAGTTTTTCTAAAACTTTTTTTGATGATCGTAAACTGTAAATTTTCCGAACAAAAAGTAGATAGATAAACATTAAAATTAATGTTTTATAATCTAATATTTCAGATAAAAATGTAATGATTAATAGCGTAAATAAATAGTAAGCATAAGAATTGTCGTGTGTTAATTTATTTTTTGCCACGATAAAGTTGTACATAAAAAAAACACTAAAAAATAAGATTAACAAAAAAGTGCTTTTTATGAGCTTATCAGCAGAAAAACCAGGCAAAAAAAAGTTTGAAGAAACCGTAATTACATAGACCAAAAAAAAGAAAACCAACAAACCTATAAAATTGATTGGTTTAGATTTGTTTAAAAAATTGGCTAGCATTGTTTCTTTTGTTATTTTTGCAGTGTAAAGATAATTAAGTTATGATAGCAAGCAATATTTTTAGATTTATTGGTAGTTTATTTACCGATTTTTTGTTCATCCCTTTTAATAAGTTAAGATTAGATGTTGCCACAGCAGATTTCGGTTGGTGGTTGTCTAATGGAATTAATTGGCTTTTTTTAGCAGTATTATTAGGTCTTTTTTATTATTGGATGAAAGAGTCTAGAAAGTTCGTAAAAGAAGGAACAGAAGACAGAGCTTAAACCTACAACTTGGGAAGTAAAAATAAATTAAAGCGTTTCAACGAAAATGAAACGTTTAAAAATGTCATTCAGCCAACTAGAGAAGAAGTTATAAATAACTTTTCTCAAAAAGGCAAATGGCATTCTTTTTTTAAAAACAATAATCCAATTATTGTTGAGCTTGGTTGTGGAAAAGGCGAGTATACAATTGCTTTAGCTCGTAAAAATCCGAATAAAAATTATATTGGTATCGATATTAAAGGCGCTCGTTTTTGGAGAGGTGCTAAAACTGCTATCGAAGAAAACTTAAGCAATGTGGCTTTTGTAAGAACTCAAATTGAGTTGGTAGATTTTATTTTTGCAGAGAATGAAATTTCTGAAATCTGGATTACATTTCCAGATCCTCAAATAAAATACCAGCGAACAAAGCATAGAATGACAAACTCTAGCTTTCTAAAAAAATACCACACTATTTTAAAAGAACAGGGTATTGTAAATTTAAAAACAGATTCTGAGTTTATGCATGGTTATACTTTAGGGTTGTTACATGGAGAAGGTCATGAAATTTTATATTCGAATCATAATGTTTATAAGAACGAAGGTGCTCCAAAAGAAGTTACGGAAACGCAAACGTTTTATGAAAACCAATATTTAGAAGTTGGTAAATGGATTACGTATATTCAATTTCGATTGAAGTATTAAAAGCCCATCTTAATCTTCCCAAAGGGAAGAAATACTCTCATGTTATTTTCTTTATAAATCATGCTTCTTTTTTCAATTATTAGAAAAAAAATAGAAATTTTTGAAAAAAGCTCTTTAACATAGTCAAACTTTTTACACAACCATTTGTTGAATTAGTGAAATTCGTGTCTGTTAAAATCAGTGTAAAATTATCTATCTTCACTCCATGAAAAAATCCGATAATTTTTTCGACAAAGTTTATACTGTAGTTCGTAATATTCCATTTGGTAGAGTTACAAGTTATGGTGCAATTGGAGCCTATTTAGGAGCTGTAAAATCTGCAAGAATGGTTGGTTGGGCTATGAATAAAGCGCATAATTTAGAAGATGTTCCTGCACACAGAGTTGTTAATAGAAAAGGTTTGTTAACAGGCAAACATCATTTTGATGGAACTAATTTAATGCAGCAATTATTAGAAAACGAAGGCATTGTTGTTGTCGATAATCAAATTCAAGATTTAGAAAAAGTTTTTTGGAATCCTTTAGAAGAGTTATAAAAATGTATCATCAAATTTATTTCCTTTCCAATAATTGTAGCTTTTTTTATTGACAGCTACTTTCTTTAAAAAACCTTTTTCTACTAATTCCTCAATATCTGTTCTCGCAGTTTGATTCGTAACAGAGTAAGTGTTTTCTATTTCTTTAACAGTAAAAAATTTAGTAGCATTTTTCTCTAATTTGTATAAAATTTCAGCTTGTCTTTCATTAATTTCTGGAATTTGCAAAAATTTTAAAAGATTCACTTCCTCTTTTTTCTTTTTAGCAACGTATTTTTTTAAATCTTCAAAAGCTTTAATTAATACTTTTACTTGATAATGAATAAAATAGGTAACATCCATATCATCAATTTCTGTATAGATGTAAGCCTTTTCATACTGTACTTTTGTTTGCATAATTACTCTAGAAATTGATAAATATTCAGTTAACCAATACCCATTTTTTAATAAGTACCAATAAAATATTGCTCTTGCTGTTCTTCCATTTCCATCTACAAAAGGATGAATGTATCCAATTAAAAAATGCAAAATACTAGCTTTTACAATAGGGTGAATGAAATTTTCTTTAGGATTGTTATTAAAAAACACAACAAAAGAATTCATCAAACCATTTAAATCTTCAAATTTTGGTGGAACATGAACAATTTCTCCTGTAATTTCATTCACTACATTTACATCATTACTTTTTCTGAAAATTCCAACATTTTCATTTTCTAATGTGTTTTCTGTTACTAATTTATGAAGTTCATATAATTTTTCAATTGAAATATCTTCTTCTTTGTGTTCACTTATATATTGAATCGTTTTATAATTATTCAATATCATTTGTTCAGAATGTGTTTTTGGCTTTTTATTTTTTCGCAACATTTCTTTCGCTTTTACACGAGTTGTTGTAGCGCCTTCAATCATTGAAGAAAAAACAGCTTCTTCCATCAATGCATTTTTAAGATATTGTTGTTTTTCTAATTCTGATAAAAGTTGCTCTTTTTGTAAACCAGCTCCATAGTTGAAATCTAAATACTGAAGTTTTGATTGGAGAAACTTATTAACATTATAAAAGGTTAAAACTTTATCTATTTGTATAAAGTCTTGATTAAAGTTTCTTTTTGATTTAACTAAATTCCAAATGTCTATACTTTCGAAGTTTATTATTTTTAGATGTTTTATCTTATCCCAATAAAGATACTCTTTTTCAATTTTTTGAAAAACTTCATGAGTAGAAACCAGTCTGAACAAAACTTCTGTTTTAAGTTGGTTAAAATCTCTTTCAAATTTCGGTGCTTTCTCAATCATAATTGCTAATATTTCCTAATTTTAGTAAAATTTACAAATAATTACAAATATACAATTTATCCTAATATTTCCTAATTTATAATAAATTAGGAAATAATTACAAAAACTCTATTTTATAAGCGCTACCTATTAAACTATAAATTTTCACAATTTATTCACTTTATTATCTTGTTGTTAAGCTGTATCTTTGTAATCAAGATTAAATAAAAATAAGACGTGAGTTTTAAAAAACAAGATATATACAACGCATTAGAAACTATTACAGCTCCTGGAGAAGGAAAAAGTTTAATAGAAAATAATAATGTTACAAATGTGGTTATTTTTGGAAATGAAGTAAATGTTGATGTTACCATTAGTAATCCTACATTACAAGCAAAAAAGAAAATTGAGGCAGAAATTACCAAAGCCATCCTAACAAATGTGGATGACAAAATTGAAGTAAAAATCAATTTAAAAGTAGAAAAGTCAGCACCAAAAGAAGATCCAAATTTAATTCGTGGAAAAGAAATTCCTAATATTAAAAATATCATTGCAATTGCATCTGGTAAAGGTGGTGTTGGTAAATCTACAATTACAGCAAATACTGCAATTTCATTAGCAAAAATGGGCTTTAGTGTGGGTGTTTTAGATGCAGATGTTTATGGGCCATCTCAACATATTATGTTCGATGTCGAAAAAGCAAGACCACTTTCTGTAAATGTAGATGGTCGCTCTAAAATGAAACCTGTAGAAAATTATGGCGTAAAATTATTGTCTTTAGGGTTTTTTACAAATCCAGATCAAGCAGTAATTTGGCGCGGACCAATGGCATCTAAAGCATTAAAACAATTAATTTTTGATGCAGATTGGGGCGAGTTAGATTTCCTCCTCATTGATTTACCTCCAGGAACAGGAGATGTGCATTTATCAATTGTACAAGCTTTGCCAATTAATGGAGCAGTTGTGGTTTCAACTCCACAAAATATTGCTTTAGCAGATGCCAAAAAAGGAGTTGCCATGTTTCAACAAGACAGTATAAAAGTGCCAGTTTTAGGAATTATAGAAAATATGGCATATTTTACACCTGAAGAATTACCAAATAATAAATATTATATTTTTGGAAAAGATGGTGCTAAAAATTTAGCAGAAGACATAAACACCAAATTTTTAGGCGAAATTCCATTGGTACAAAGCATTAGAGAATCTGGAGATGTTGGTCATCCAGTTGCTCTGCAAGAAGGCACAGTTTTAGAAACCGCTTTTAAAGAAATTACCAAAGAAATGGTTGCCCAATTGTTAAAAAGAAATGCCAATTTACCACCAACAGAAGTAGTTAGAATTACAACAATGAGTGGTTGTAGCGCAGTAAAAAAATAAGATTATGACAGCACAAGAAACTTTAAATAATGTAGAAAAAGCGTTGGATGAAATTCGCCCTTTTTTAATGAGCGATGGAGGAAATATTAGACTTCTTTCTATAGAAGATGCTATTGTAAGAGTGCAATTAGAAGGCGCTTGCACAGGCTGTTCTGTAAATCAAATGACCTTAAAAAACGGAGTAGAAGCTACCATAAAAAAATATGCTCCACAGATTCAAGAAGTTATAAATGTTGCTTAACTAAATAATAATTTGGGCGTTCCCTAAAAAGGTCGGGCTTTACGTTGCAATCTTTTTATTTTGTTCTCGATATAAATTTGTTCATACTTCACAAATTCACTCGAACTGACAATAAAAAGGATTTCCACTTCAATCCCTAACGCGCTCAGTAAACTCAAAAATATTTTTATCAAAATGATAAAAACAGACATACTTATAATTGGTGCAGGACCCACAGGTTTATTTACTGTTTTCGAAGCAGGTTTATTAAAATTACGCTGTCATTTAATAGATGCTTTACCACAAGCAGGAGGTCAATGTTCAGAAATTTATCCTAAAAAACCGATTTACGATATTCCTGCATATCCAGAAATTTTAGCAGGAGATTTAACAGATAAATTGTTAGAACAATGCAAACAATTTGAACCAGGTTTTACATTGGGAGAACGTGCAGAAACTATAGATAAATTAGAGGATGGTACTTTTATAGTAACCACAAATAAAGGCACAAAGCATCATGCTCCAATTGTAGCAATTGCAGGTGGTTTAGGGTCTTTCGAACCTAGGAAACCACCAATTCCAAATATCACCAATTTTGAAGATAAAGGAGTAGAGTATATGATTCGTGAACCAGAATTGTATAGAAATAAAAAAGTGGTTATTTCTGGTGGTGGAGATTCTGCTTTAGATTGGTCTATTTTTTTAACGGATATTGCATCTTCAGTAACTTTAGTTCATAGAAGAAACGAGTTTAGAGGTGCTTTAGATTCTGTAGATAAAGTTCAAGAATTAAAAAATGCAGGTAAAATTACGATGATAACTCCAGCTGAAGTAATAGGAATTATGGGCACAGATAAAGTTGAAGGAGTTTCTATTATTCAAGATGGAAATGAACCTTTTACTTTAGAAACAGACCATTTTATTCCGCTTTTTGGATTATCACCAAAATTAGGACCTATTGCAAATTGGGGATTAGAAATTGAGAAAAATGCTATCAAAGTAAACAATGCTTTAGACTATCAAACCAATATTCCAGGTATTTATGCAATTGGTGATGTAAATACCTATCCAGGAAAATTAAAGCTAATTTTATGTGGCTTTCATGAAGCTACCTTAATGTGTCAAAGTGCATTTCAGCGTATTTTTCCAGATAAAAAATATGTCATGAAATACACAACAGTTGGTGGTGTAGATGGTTTTGACGGAACAAGAAAAGAAGCTCCAAAAGCAGTTATTAAAAAGATTGAGTAACGTCATTCTGAACTTGTTTCAGAATCTCATCAAAATAAAGACATTCAAATAAACTGTTTAAGCAGAAAAATTACACTTTTTAGTAAGGTAATTTTTCTGCTATCCTTTTTGTATATTTGTGGAGCTTACTAAATCGATTGAAATGTACTCAGATTTATTATCACACTTAAAATTTTTGATAAAACGCAATCCTGAATGAGTTTTTAATGTATCAATTTTTAAATGTAAAAATGTAGCAATGTTTTGCGAATGCACAATTGTTACATTAATTTATTAACTCATTAATACATCAACAAAATGCCTTTTTATCATCAATTAGGAAAAATACCACCAAAACGTCACACACAGTTTCGTAAAAAAGACGGCAGTTTATATTACGAACAATTGTTTGGTACTATTGGTTTCGATGGAATGTCAACTAATTCTTATCACGAACACAGACCAACAATGGTCAAAAAAATTGGGAAACAATATTCTGTAAAACCAAAAATTGCGAAAGCAAATAACATTCAATCTTACAGATTTCGAGGTTTTCAAGTGCCACCAGAAAATGATTATTTAGAAAGTAGAAAAATTGTTTTAACAAATTCTGATTGTAATATTATTTTATCGGCTCCAAAAAAATCTACCTCAGATTATTTCTATAAAAATACAGATGCAGACGAAGTAATTTTTATTCATAAAGGTTCTGGTAAATTAAGAACACATCTTGGAAATATCGATTTTAAATATGGAGATTATTTAGTAGTTCCTAGAGGAATTATTTACAAATTAGATTTTGATGATGAAAATAACAGACTTTTTATAGTAGAATCATATTCTCCTGTTTACACACCAAAACGTTATAGAAACTGGTTTGGTCAATTGTTAGAACATTCACCATTTTGTGAACGAGATTTAAGAAGACCATATGAATTAGAAACCTATAATGAGTTAGGCGATTTTTTAATCAAAGTAAAAAAACAAGGCGAAATTATAGAAATGACCTACGCTTCTCATCCTTTTGATGTAGTTGGTTATGATGGTTATAATTTTCCTTACGCATTTTCAATTCACGATTTTGAACCGATAACTGGTAGAATCCATCAACCACCTCCAGTGCATCAAACCTTTGAAACCAATGCATTTGTAATTTGTAGTTTTGTGCCACGTTTGTACGATTATCATCCAAACTCAATTCCTGCGCCTTATAATCATAGTAACATCGATTCAGATGAGGTTTTGTATTATGTAGATGGCGATTTTATGAGTAGAAATGATATCGATCAAGGTCATATTTCTTTGCATCCAGCAGGGATTCCTCATGGTCCACATCCTGGAGCCACAGAGAGAAGTATTGGACATACAAAAACCGAAGAATTAGCAGTTATGGTAGATACTTTTAAGCCTTTGCAGGTAACTGAAGAAGCTATGAAAATTGCAGACGAAGATTATTATAAATCTTGGTTATAAAAGCCCATCCCAACCTTCCCAAAGGGAAGGAGTTAGCAACATACTCAAAAATTATGTTTTCTATGTTGCTATGTGGTCAAAAAAAAGTTCATTAAAATAATTATTAGAAGCTATTTCGCGCTTTTCACTATATCTTTTTTGCGAAAAAAAAAAAAGGATGTCGTTTCAATCACGGCTAAACTTGTTTGGAAACAGATAGCAAACAAAAAAACTAAAAGACTTTTAATACCCAGTTGAGAGTCCCTTCCCTTTGGGAAGGTTAGGATGGGCTTTAATTATGAAAAAAATAAAATCAGTAAACTACGGTTTAGAAAAAATATTTGAAGGAGCACAAGATTTTCTTCCATTGTTAGGTACAGATTATGTAGAATTTTATGTGGGTAATGCAAAACAAGCAGCACATTTTTACAAAACGGCTTTTGGATTTCAATCACATGCTTATCGCGGATTAGAAACTGGCTCAAAAGATTCTGTGAGTTATGTATTAACTCAAGATAAAATCAAAATTATTTTAACAACTCCTTTAAGCAGTAAATCACCAATTAACGATCACATTGTAAAACATGGAGATGGGGTAAAAGTAGTGGCACTTTGGGTAGAAGATGCTAGAAAATCTTATGAAGAAACCACTTTAAGAGGTGCAAAATCATACATGGAGCCAACAGTCGAAAAAGACGAGTTTGGTGAAGTTGTAAGAGCAGGAATCTATACCTATGGAGAAACTGTGCACATGTTTGTAGAGCGCAAAAATTACAATGGACCTTTTTTACCAGGTTTTCAAAAATGGGAATCAGATTACAATCCACCAACATCAGGTTTAAAATATATAGATCACATGGTTGGAAATGTGGGTTGGAATCAAATGAATACTTGGGTAAAATTCTATGAAGATGTGATGGGATTTGTAAACTTTTTATCATTTGATGATAAGCAAATTCATACAGAATATTCTGCTTTAATGAGTAAAGTAATGTCTAATGGAAATGGAAGAATTAAATTCCCAATTAACGAACCAGCAGAAGGTAAAAAACGATCTCAAATAGAAGAATATTTAGATTTTTACGAAGGTGCAGGCGTGCAACATATTGCAATGGCTACAGACGACATTATAAAAACTGTCTCGCAATTAAAAGCAAATGGAATCGAGTTTTTATCAACACCACCAGAAGAATATTACAAATCTGTTCCTGGAAGATTAGAAGCTTTTAGTCACGAATTAAGAGAAGATATCGAAAAGTTAAAAGGTTTAGGAATTATGATAGATGCTGACGAAGAAGGCTATTTATTACAAATTTTCACAAAACCAATAGAAGATAGACCAACCTTGTTTTTTGAAATTATTCAAAGAATGGGAGCTAAAGGTTTTGGAGCAGGAAACTTTAAAGCCCTATTTGAATCTATAGAAAGAGAACAAGCAAAAAGAGGAACTTTGTAAAAAGAGAATCAAGAAAAAAAAGAACCAAGAATCAAGATGAAAGCTCTTAATTCTTGGTTTTTTATTTTAAAAGACTTTAATGAAAGATTAAATAATTTTTAAATTAAATAGTAAATTGCAACTAAAATCAAAAACATCTTGTTTCTTGGTTCTAAAAAATCCTGATTCTAAAAAGAAATGAATAGAGACCAAATTTTAAAAGCTATTGAAGAAAAATACAACGAATTAGGAGTTCCTGTAGACGCAATGTTAGAAGGTTTATTGTGGAGTACTCCAATTACCTATTGGGATTATATTCAAACTGATGCGCTTTTGGGTTTACAAACACCAAGAACTACCCAACCAGATGAAATGGTTTTTATCATGTATCATCAAGTTAACGAGTTGTTATTTAAAATGATTTTATGGGAAATTGATCAAGTTGCAAAATCTGAAGAGATTAATGCAGCTAAATTCACTTTGCATTTAGGTAGAATTAGTCGATATTTTGATATGCTGTGTAATTCATTTTCAGTAATGGCAGATGGCATGGAAAAAGAGCAATATCTAAAATTTAGAAACACTTTAACACCTGCAAGTGGTTTTCAATCAGCACAATACAGAAAAATAGAATTTGCATCCACAGAACTCATCAACTTAATAGACGCACGTTATAGAGATACAATTGATAGAAACTCATCCTTTAAAAATGCATACAATCATTTGTATTGGCAAGCAGCAGGTAAAAATTATACCACAGGTCAAAAATCGACTTTATTAAATCTTTTTGAAAAAAAATATATGGGAGATTTTATCGATTTTATGGAAGATTATAATGATATCAACTTGTCTTTGAAATTCAAGCAATTGCCACAAGAGGTGCAAGAAAATGAAGATTTAATAAAAGCAATGCGTCATTACGATTATACTGTAAACGTAAAATGGGTAATGGCTCATTACAATGCAGCAGCAAAATATATTGGTGGTAGTGATTCTGAACTAAAAGCAACAGGAGGCAGCAATTGGCGCAAATATATGCATCCAAAATACCAACGAAGAATTTTTTATCCATATCTATGGAGTGATGAAGAATTGAAAAATTGGGGGACATTTTAAGAGAAAAGAATACTTCACTTATTTTTTAAATGACCATTAAAACTTCTATTTCATTTAAAGAAACAATGCAAAAAAAACGTTAAAAAGAAGTTTGTAAATCATTACAAAATAATATTTTTATATTTTGGAACGGTAATTGTCATTACTATTGCATAAGTTTGATTTCTATGAAAAAATTTACATTATTATTTATAGCTGTTTTTGTTTTAACCACTGCTTTCGCTCAAAAGAGTAAGCCTGCATTTAAAAGTGGAGAATGGTTGCGTTATAAAATGAGTTACAGCGGTTTTTTAAGAGCAGGATCTGCTATTTTAGAGGTGGAAGAAACAGTATATAAAGGTAAAAAGGTTTTTCATACAATAGGAACTGGCTGGACTTCTGGAATGATAAAATGGTTTTTTGAAGTTGATGACAGATATGAATCTTACTTTGACAAAGACGATGTAAAACCTTATCTTTTTAAAAGAAAAATTGATGAAGGAGGTTATAAAAAACATAGAATAACTGCTTTTAATTACGATACTAATAAGGCTTATATTCAAGATTTTTTAAACCAAAAAGACACGATTGTTCCATTTACAAACGTACAAGACATGATGTCTTCTTTTTATTTTTTAAGAAATTACGATGTTTCTAGTTTAAAAGAAGGGGATGAAATAGCATTAGATATGTTTATGGATTCACAGGTATATGCCTTTAAGCTTCGTTTTTTGGGAAGAGAAGAATTAAGAACAAAATTTGGAAAAGTTAAAACATTAATTTTTAGACCTTTAGTTCAGTCAGGGAGAGTTTTTAAAGCACAAGAAAGTGTTACTATTTGGATTACAGATGATGCCAATAAAATACCTATAAAAATGAATGCATCTTTGGCAGTTGGATCTTTAAGAGCAGAGTTAGAAGATTACAAAGGCCTTGCGAATGAGTTTAGCAAAATTTAGAAAAGTTTAACAAAACAGCGTTCGTAACTTTTTTTATCACTTACAGAATAAATAGATTTTATTTGTACTTTTGAAATTGATCTAAAAAAGTCCTATTTCTTGAAAAAAGTAATTATCCTCCTAGCATTTCTATTATCATTTTCTTCTTGTAAAAAAGAAAAATTAAAACCAACCTCTGTTCAGCAAGAAATAGAGCCAGAAATAAGATATGGTTATAATATTGATGATTACAAAGTGATTCAAGACACCATAAAAAGCGGTGAAAGTTTTGGTACTATTTTAGACAGACACCATGTTTTTTATCCTAAAATAAACCAAATTGCAACATCTGTAAAAGAAATTTTTGATGTTCGAAAAGTTAGAGCAGGCAAGCCTTATACTATTTTATTAAGCAAAGACTCTACAGAAACAGCTCAGGTTTTTATTTACAAACACGATAAAATAAATGCTACAATTTTAGATTTTAAAGATTCTATAATTAAAGCAAAACATTTTAGAAAGCCTATAAAAATTGTAGAAAAAGAAGTTTCTGGAATTGTGTATTCTAGCTTTTCTCAAACCATGGATAGTCTTGGAATTAAACCCAACCTTACCTACACTATTGCAGATATTTATGCTTGGACTTTGGATTTTTATGGTTTGCAAAAAGGCGATTCTTTCAAAATATTTTACGAAGAAAAGTATATAGACGATAAAATATTTGCGGGTTATGGTAAAGTAAAATCTGCCGTATTTAAACATAAAGGTAAAGATTTATATGCATTTCGATTTTTAGCTGATTCTGTTTTAAATATTCATGAATATTATGATGAAAAAGCAAATATGTTGAGAAGTCAGTTTTTAAAAGCACCCATAAAATTTCAATATAGAATTTCATCAAAATATAATTTAAATAGAAGAATTGCTTACTATGGTTACAAAGTTAAACCTCATTTTGGGACAGATTTTGCAGCAAATATTGGAACACCAATTATAGCTACTGCAAGTGGCACTGTATCAGAATCTGCAAGAAGAGGAGGGAATGGAAATTTCGTAAAAATTAAACATAATGGTACTTACTCTACACAATATTTGCATATGCAAACTAGAAAAGTTAAACAAGGGCAATACGTTAAGCAAGGAGATGTTATTGGTTATGTTGGTATGACAGGAAATACAGGGGGACCACATGTTTGTTATCGCTTTTGGAAATTTGGCAAACAAGTAGACCCTTTAAAAGAAAAATTGCCAAGTGCAGAACCTGTAAAACCATCAATGAAACCGAAATTTTTCGAGTATATAAAACCACTAAAATATCAACTAGATTATCAAAGAGTTCCAGTAGAAGAACCTGAAACTATCAAAGAAATTATAGCAAAAAAATAAAAAATGGCTTTACCAAACATCAACCCAACCAAAACAAAAGCTTGGAAAGAATTATCAAATCATTTTAATGAAATTAAAGTTATTAAGATTAAAGATTTGTGCGAAGAGCAAGGTAGACAAGAAGATTTCTCTATTGAGTTTGATGACTTACTTGTAGATTTTTCGAAGAACAGAATTAATAAAAATACGATTAAATTACTAGTAGACTTGGCTACAGAGGTTGGTTTAAAACAAGCCATAGAAAGTCAGTTTTCTGGAGAAATAATTAATGTAACAGAAAACAGAGCTGTTTTGCATACGGCTTTAAGAAGTACATCAGAAGAACCTGTTTTAGTTGATGGCAAAAATATAAAGCCTCAAATACAAAGTGCTTTAAGAAAAATTAGAAGTTTTTCAAACAAAGTTATTTCTGGAAAATGGAAAGGTTATACAGGTAAATCTATTACAGATATTGTAAATATTGGTATTGGAGGTTCAGATTTAGGACCAGATATGATTGTACAATCTCTAAAATTTTATAAAAATCAATTAAATACGCATTTCGTTTCTAATATAGATGGAGATCATGTTTCTGAAATCATAAAACATTTAAATCCAGAAACTACTCTTTTTGTTATTGTTTCAAAAACATTTACAACGCAAGAAACCATTACAAATTCTGAAACTATAAAAAATTGGTTTTTAAAATCGGCAACAATTTTCGACATTCCAAAACACTTTGTAGCAGTTTCTACCAATTTAGAAGCAGTAGATAATTTCGGAATCGATAAAAGTAACGTTTTTCCAATGTGGGATTGGGTTGGAGGTCGTTTTTCTCTTTGGTCTGCAGTAGGTTTATCTATAAGTTTGTCAGTTGGTTTTGAGAACTATAGAGCCTTATTAGATGGTGCTGAAGAAATGGATCTGCATTTTAAAAACGAAGATTTTGATAAAAATATACCTGTTATTTTAGCATTGATAAGTATTTGGTACAATAACTTTTACAAAGCAGAAACCGAAGCTATTTTGCCTTATTCTCAATATTTAGCAAAACTTCCAGATTATTTGCAACAAGCAATTATGGAGAGTAATGGAAAAGGTGTAGATAGAAATGGTGATAAAATAGATTATCAAACAGGAACTATTGTTTGGGGTAGCACAGGTACCAATATGCAACATGCATTTATGCAATTGGTGCATCAAGGAACTAAATTAATTCCTGCAGATTTTATTGGTTACAAAGAATCTTTATATGGGTTAACAGATCATCACAAAAAATTAATGGCAAATTATTACGGACAAATAGAAGCTTTGGCTTATGGTAAAACCAAAGAAGAAGTCCATTTGGAATTAAAGTTTTCTGGTGATGAAAATAAAATAAATAAGTTGTTACCTTTTAAAGTTTTCGAAGGAAACAGACCTAGTAATACAATCCTTTTTGATAAGCTTACACCTAAGTCTTTAGGTAAGTTAGTAGCTTTATATGAACATAAAATCTTTACACAAGGAATTTTATGGAATATCTACAGTTATGACCAATTTGGTGTAGAATTAGGTAAGGAACTTGCTAAAAAACTACTAAGTAAGCAGTAAATTTATCTCATAATTGTAGCCTCTACAATAGCTTAACAAATAACTCTTATTTTGTTAATAAAGTTGTTTATATCTAAATCACTCATTTACAAACAATAAGGGTGTTTTAGCATACATTTATTTATCTTAATTTAATGTTAAAATTTAACATTAAATTAACAAAACAATCGTGTAAAAGACAGACTTTTGCCAAAAATTTAATAAATAAATTAAACAATGAAAAATTTTAAAAACTTATTATTTGTAGCATTACTTTTTATATCAGCTGCGGTTTTAGGACAAACTAAAATTACAGGAAAGATTGTTGATGAAACCAATCAACCAATGCCTGGAGCTAGTGTGTTAGAAAAAGGAACAAAAAATGGTGCTCAAACCGATTTTGATGGTAACTTTACATTAACAGCTACTAAAACTTCTGGAACTTTGGTAATCTCTTATATAGGTTACAGACCTAAAGAGGTAATGTTTACAAGTGCTAATAATAGTTTAGGATCAATTAAATTAACTGTTGATGAAAACTCTTTAGAAGAAGTTGTAATTATTGGTAAAGGAGTTATCGATTTATCTGGTGGTAGAAAAACACCAGTTGCGGTTTCAACCATTAAAGCTGCTGAAATTCAGAAAAAAGTAGGAACACAAGATGTTACTATGACATTGGTAAACACTCCTTCTATTTATGTAGCAGGTCAAGCAGGAGGTTTTGGAGATTCTAGAATTTCTGTTCGTGGTTTCGACCAAACAAATACAGCATTTTTATTAAATGGACAGCCAATTAATGGTATGGAAGATGGTAGAATGTATTGGTCTAACTGGTCTGGAGTTAATGACATTGCTAGTGCAATTCAAATTCAGAGAGGTTTAGGTGCTTCTAAATTAGCTATTTCTTCTGTAGGTGGTACAATGAACTTTGTAACCAAAACTACAGACAAACAAAAAGGTGGTTATTTTTATGCTGGTACAGCAAATGATAGTTACTTAAAAACAACTTTATCTTATAACACAGGTGTTAGCGATAGTGGTTGGGGAACTTCTGTTATGTTGTCTCATTGGCAAGGTGATGGTTACAACGAAGGTACAAGAGGTCAAGGTCAGACTTATTTTATTTCTTTTGGTTATAAGCCTAATGAAACTCACAACTTCAACTTTTTAATTACTGGTGCTCCACAATGGCATGATCAAAACTTTACAAAAAGTATTTCTGATTACTTAACTAGAGGTTATAAATACAATGGTAACTGGGGTACTTATAAAGGAGAATACATGTCAGAAAGAAGAAACTTTTATCACAAACCAGTATTAAATTTAAACTGGGATTATAAAATTTCTGATGCTACTAATTTATCTACAGTATTGTATGCTTCTTTTGGTAGAGGTGGAGGAACTGGACCTTTAGGTGCAAGAGTAAATAGTAACGCTGATGGTCAAATAGATTATGATGCTATCTATGCGTTAAATGCAACAAATCCTTTAAGACCAAATGGTAATTCTAATGGTTACATAACTAGAGCTTCTATGAATTTACATAGTTGGTATGGTGTAGTTTCTAATTTAGAAACTAAATTAAATGATAATTTAACTTGGAATATTGGAACAGATATCAGAACTTATTATGGTACGCACTTTAGACAAGTTGAAAACTTTAGAGGTTTATCTTCTTGGACAGAAGATAGAAGTTTAAGAAATGATGACGACAATAGAGTTGGACCAGTAGTTGCTAACACAGTAAATCAAAGTGTAGATGCAAATCCTTGGACGAATACTTTTAGTACAATAGATGTATCTCAAAGAATTGATTACGATAATGATGAAAGAATTACCTATGGAGGTTTGTTCACGCAGTTAGAATATTCAGATGATTCAATGTCAGCTTTCTTTCAAGGGTCAGTTTCTAATCAAGCACACCAAAGATTTGATAGATACGATTATTTGCCAGAATTCGAGGATTCAGAAAAAATTAATAATCTTGGCTACAACTTAAAGGCTGGAGCTAGCTTTAATTTAAGCGAGGCTAGTACTTTTTATTTTAATGGTGGTTTTTATTCTCGTCAACCATACCATGATAATATCTTTAACAACTTTACAAATGCTGTAAACCCAGTTTCTCAAAACGAGAAAATAGTAGGTTTAGAAATGGGTTATAACTACAAATCAGAAAAATTTTCTACAAGTATAAATTTATACAGTACTTCTTGGAAAGACAGAGTTGATGGTTTTTCGGATGTAAATCCTACAACAGGTCTTGTTACATTTACTCAAACTACAGGTCAGAGTCAATATCATATGGGTGCAGAGTTTGATTTTATTTATCAACCAACAGAACAATTAAGAATAAAAGGATTTACTTCTGTAGGTGATTGGAAATATGTAGGTGAATTAGTTACTCAAGAATTTGATGAAAACAGAAATCCAATTGGATCAACTACTGTAGAGAATGTAGATGGAATTAATGTTGGAGATGCTGCACAATTTACAGCTGGTTTAGGTTTTGATTATACAATTATGCCAGGTTTAAGTGTAGATTCAGATTTAAGATTTTACGATAGTTTATTTGCAAACGTAAATCCTACTAGAGGAGAGTTGGAATTACCTTCTTATGAATTAATTGATGCTGGTGTATCTTACAGATTAAATTTAGTACAAGATAAATCTCAATCTTTAGATTTTAGATTTAACGTAAACAACGTTTTAGATAAAAGATATTTATCAGAATTAACTTCTGCAAATCAAGCAACTTCATCTTCAACATTATTTCAAGGAATTGATGTTTCTAACAGAGGTTTCTTTGGTTTAGGAAGAACCTGGAATGCAAGTGTTAGATATAATTTCTAATATAAGCAATCTTAATAAAATCTATAGATTTTAAAATAAAACCACCTCAATTGAGGTGGTTTTTTTATTTGAAAATTGTAAATTTACATTTCAATTTAAAATTTTTTATATGAAAGAAATACACTCTTACTGGGCTTATTTAGTTTTATTAATACTAATTTTTGCAGTGGTAAACGCAATAATAGGGTTTACTCAAAAAAAACAATTCACAGACAAAGATTTACGTATTGGTCTATTTGCATTAATTGTTTCTCATATTCAGTTATTAATTGGTTTAGGTTGGTATTTTATGTCTCCTTGGTTCGAGCTTTTAACAACAGATGCAAGTACAGTAATGAAAACAAAAGAAATTAGATTATTAGCAATAGAACATCCTATAATGATGATTTTAGCGATTGTTTTAATCACAATTGGTTGGTCTAAACATAAAAAGAAAACAACTGATGTTGCAAAATTTAAAACATTTGCTGTTTTTTATGGCTTGGCATTGTTATTAATTCTTTCTAGAATTCCTTGGAACAATTGGTTTAATTAATGAAGATAATAAGTTACATACTATCACCCATATTTGCAATTGTATTTATTTTAATATTGCTTATTTTTCATCCATTACAATGGTTGGCATTTAACCTTTTTGGTTCTAAAGGACATGCAAAAATTGTGGCATTATTAAATTTGTGTTTAATGAGATCTATGTTACTTATTGGAGTTCCTGTTAGGTTAATAAACGAGCATAAATTACCAGAAAATACATCCATTATATTTGTGTCTAACCATCAATCTACGTTCGATATTCCACCAATTATTTGGTTTTTTAGAAAACACAATCCAAAATTTGTTTCCAAAATTGAATTAGGCAAAGGCATACCAAGTATTTCATATAATTTAAAACATGGAGGTGCAGCACTTATTAATAGAAAAGATTCAAAACAAGCAATATCAGAATTGATGGAGTTTGCAAAAAGAATCAATAAAAATAAATGGGGAGCTGCTATTTTTCCAGAAGGCACCAGAAGCAGAACAGGGGAGCCTAAAAAATTTGCAATAAATGGTTTAAAAGTAATTACAAAGTTCAATAAAGATGGATATGTTGTACCTTTAACTATAAATAATTCTTGGAAAGTTTTTAAATACGGAAAGTTTCCATTAGGTATTGGAAGTCCAATTACAATAATTGTTCATAAACCTATTAAAATTGATTCTTTACCTTTTGAAGAGTTGTTAGAACAAACAGAATCTGTTATTACAAAATATATAAAATAAATACCATGTCCATAAAAAACGTACGTAAAGAAGTAATGCTAACTTTAGAAAAAAAGATGCAGAGTTTTATGGATACTTATTTAATTCCTGCAGAAAAAATTTGGCAACCAACAGATTTTTTGCCTAATTCTCAAAGCGATTCTTTTATAACAGAAGTAGAAGAAATTAGAGAAATATCTAAAGAATTGCATGACGATTTTTGGGTAGTTTTAGTAGGTGATACTATTACTGAAGAAGCTTTACCAACTTACGAATCTTGGTTGTTAGACTTAGATGGTGTTTGTCAAGACCCAGATAATAGTTGGGCAAAATGGGTAAGAACTTGGACAGCAGAAGAAAACAGACATGGAGATGTTTTAAACAAATACTTGTATTTATCTGGCAGAGTAAATATGCGTGAAGTAGAAATTTCTACCCAGCATTTAATTGCAGATGGGTTTGACATTGGTACATCAACAGACCCTTATAAGAACTTTGTGTACACAACATTTCAAGAATTAGCAACATACGTTTCTCATAATAATGTTGCTAAAATAGCAAGACAAAAAGGACATAAATCTTTAGCAAAAATGTCTAAAATTATTGCAGGAGACGAAATGCGTCATCACCAAGCATATTCACATTTTGTAAAAGAAATTTTTAAAATTGATGCGAGTGAAATGATGTTGGCATTTCAACACATGATGAAACATAAAATTGTAATGCCTGCAATGCATTTAAGAGAATCTTTTGGTGCAAAAGGCAGTTTGTTTGATAATTTTTCTACAGTTGCACAAAGACTAGGCGTTTATACAGGTTTCGACTATGTAGACATTTTGAAAAAACTAACCGAAAATTGGGAGATAGATAAAATTACCAACTTAACTCCAGATGCAGAAAAAGCCAGAGATTATTTAATGAAATTACCAGAAAGAATGTACAAAATTACAGAAAGAATTGTAATCCCTAAGACAGATTTCAACTTTAAATGGATGATACAACCAAGTTAATTTATTGTTTTTTTGGATGAAAAATATCTTTTGTTTTGTTGTTTTCGTCTTATTTCTATCTTCTTGTGCTGTATCAAAAATAAAAGAAATTCAAGTAGTAAAACTAGCAGAAACCACTAAAAGTTGGAATGGAGATGATTTACCAAATTACCCAGAAGGTAAACCAAAAATTACAGTTTTAAAAATTACAATTCCGCCAAAAACAAAGCTTCACAAACATTATCATCCAGTAATTAATTCGGGTATTATTCTAAAAGGTGTTCTAAAGGTTGTTGATATAAATAACAACATCCTTATTTTAAAAGAAGGTGATGTAATTGTAGAGTTGGTAAATAAAATCCATTATGGAATTAACGAAGGCAACAAATCTGTTGAAATAATAGTTTTTTACGCAGGAACCGAAAATTTACCAATTACAGTTTTGGATAAAGAGTAATTTTAAATTTATCCGTTTTTATATTCCAGTTATATAAACTGTTTACTTTTTAGTTTTAAACAGATCAATTTCAAACAAACAAACAGGCGTATTATGGTAATGACTTGGCAGGTTACTTGTATTTTTCATATCGAACATTCCTAAAAATTGAAAACCTGCATTTTTATAATGCTCAATTAATTTTTCATTATTACCCAGCGTATCTAATCTAATAAATTGTATATTTTTTTGTTGAGCATAAATCTTTGCCCAATCTACAATTTTAGCCACAAAATTATTTTTTCTTAAATTAGGGTTCGTGGCAATTCTATGAATATAAATAGCATTATTACTATTTTTTTCTTCCCAAATTTGTTCATCACTAAAAGTAATTGCCCAAATACAAGCAATCTCATTGGCTATCGTTAATTTAAATTGTCTGCTTTCTTCAATCTCTGTTTCAATTAATTTTCTATCAAACTCGGGCCAAACAACGACTGTTTTTTTAGCTTTTTGATAATCTGACGCAATTTTATAGAATTTAAAGACTTCTTCTATTTCAGATATATCTATATTATGTATAATCATATTTCTATTGTAAAAGAATCTTTATCATTCAAAAACCCTAACTTTTCACGTGTGTTAAGTTGATTTTCTTTAATAATTTTTGCACTTATAATTCCAACTTCATTTGTGTTTAAAGTCGAGATTTCTGTACCTAAATAATCAGCAATTAAAGAATTTCCAGAATATTCATAATCGTTAGCATCTTTACCAGTTCTATTTACGCCAATTGTGTAAGACATATTCTCAATTGCACGAGCTTTTAGAAGTGTATCCCAAGCTTTAATTCTAGTTACAGGCCAATTTGCCATGTAAATTAGTAAATCGTAATTTTCGGCATTTCTAGCCCAAACAGGAAAACGTAAATCATAACAAATTAATGGGCAAATTTCCCATCCTTTATAGTCAACGATTAGCTTTTTACTCCCAGAAGTATAAACTTTATGTTCTCCAGCCAAGGTAAAAGAATGTCTTTTATCATAAGTTTCAATTTTTCCTGAAGGATGCACAAAAATCAATCTATTGTAATATTTCTGGTTATCTTTAATTACCAAACTTCCAGTAATTGCAAATTGATTTTCTATTGCCATTTTTTTCATCCAAGAAACAGCATTTCCATCCATAGTTTCTGAAACATTTTCAGGTTTCATTGTAAACCCAGTTGTAAACATTTCTGGCAAAACAACCAAATCAGTTTCCTTTGGGAGGGTATATATTTTCTCTTCGAAAAAGCTAAGATTTTCTTTAGGATTTTCCCAAACTAAATCAGCCTGAATACCAACAATATGTAATTCATTTTTCATGTAAATAAATTTAAAAATTACAGAAGTATAAATGTAAGTTTTTGTAATTTAGAAAACCAAAAAAAAGCGATGCAATCTTTTATTTCTGAAACTATAGACGATATTTTACTCACTACAAAATCTTTTGAAAATGTTGTTTTTATACTGCCTTCACAAAGAGCAAAAGTATTTGTAAAACAAGAATTCAAAGACAAAATTTCTGTAGGTTTTTTGCCAGAAATGATGAACATAGAGCAGTTTATTCAGCAAATTTCGGGCATTCAGAAAGTAGATAGCATTCAGCTTTTATTTCATTTTTATAGTATTTATAAAAATGTAGAAAAAAATGCAGATTCTTTTGATATTTTTTCTTCTTGGGCTTTAACTGTCTTACAAGATTTTAACGAAATAGACCAACATTTGGTAAATACCAATGATATTTTTATTTATTTAAGAGATATAGATCGTTTGCGAAAATGGTCTGTAAAAGGAACTTTTAAAGAAACAGAACTTATAAAAGATCATTATTCTTTTTTAGAAAAAATGAAAACGTATTATGATGCTTTTTATCAATTTTTATTAGGTAAAAACATTGGTTATCAGGGTTTAATGTACAGAGAAGCTATTAAAAAAGTTGATCAATATTTAGATGAAAAAAGTGATAAAAAGTTTTTTTTTATTGGTTTTAATGCATTAAATAAAGCAGAAGAAATCTTGTTTCAAAAAGTATTAGAAAGAGGAAATTCAGAAATTTATTGGGACATAGATGAAGTATTTTTCAATTCGAATCATCAAGCAGGAAAATTTATCAGAAAATATAAGAAAGAGTGGAAGTATTTCGAAAAAAACAAACTCAAATCTTTAGGAAATACGTTTTCATCGCCTAAAAAAATACAGGTTATTGGTGCTGCAAAAAACACCACTCAAATAAAATATATTGGTGAAATTTTAGAAGAAACGCATCATTTTAAAAACACAGCTTTGGTTTTAGCTGATGAAACTTTAATGCCAATTACCTTAAATTCTCTACCAAAAAACGTAAATGCCATAAATATTACTATGGGTTATCCTTTAAAAGATGTACCCACTTCTGGTTTATTATTCGCAGTTTTTCAATTGTTTATTTCGCAAGAAAAATTACAAAAGAATATTGTAAACGAATTCTATTACAAAGACGTAATTCGCTTTTTTAAACATCAATCTATATATACTTCAATTGATAATATCGATACTTTTATCACCCAAATAGCCCAAGAAAATCAAACTTTTATAAACGAAACTTTAATTGCAGATTTATTAAAAGAAGTAACATCAGAGGTTAAAGAAGTGGTAATAAATTTGTTCAAACCATTTACTACAGTTGCCAATTTTATAGATCGAATTTTAGATTTAATAAATTTGCTAAAAGAAGATGTAAATACCTTAGAAAAAGAATATTTATTTCGATTTTATACTGCATTTACACAATTAAAAACCTTAGAAAACGAGTTCGAATATTTGACAGATTTAAAAATACTTTCGCATTTTTTTAAGCAATTAATTTCATCAGAAAGTTTGTCTTTTCAGGGAGAACCATTAAAAGGTTTACAGTTAATGGGAATGTTGGAAACGCGTGTTTTAGATTTTGAAACAGTAATTTTGGCCTCGGCAAACGAAGGGATTTTACCAGCAAGTAGCCAACAAAATTCGTTTATTCCTTTTGATGTGAAAATAGAGTTTGGTTTGCCTACTTATAGGGAGAAAGACGCTATTTTTTCGTATCATTTTTTTAGATTATTACAAAGAGCAAAAAATATTTTTATCTTATATAATACAGAAAATGATGTTTTCGGAAGTGGAGAAAAAAGCAGATTTGTTACCCAATTAGAAATGATGAGGACAGATTGTGTTCAGAAAATTGTAGCGCCAAAAGTTGTTTCTCATAAAGTGGATTTAAAAGAAATTCCGAAAAGTGATTTTATTTTTGAACGATTAAAAGAAATTGCAGAAAGTGGTTTTTCTCCCTCATCAATAACCAATTATTTGCACAATCCAGTTGCTTTTTACAAACAGAAAATTTTAAAAATACAAGAGTTTGATGATGTTGAAGAAACAGTTGCTTACAATACTTTAGGTACAGTTGTACACGAAACTTTAGACGAATTATATAAACCATTTATAGGCAAATTTTTAAAAGTTGATGCTATTTTACAAATGGAAAAAATAGCCAAAGATTTGGTTGTAAAACATTTTAAAATTCAATTTAAAAATGGAGATTTATCAACAGGAAAAAACCGTTTAATTTTCGAAGTTGCAAACAGATTTGTAACTAATTTTTTAGCGCAAGAAAAAAAGCTGTTAAAAGACGATAGAAATCAGTTAAAAATAATTGCAACAGAAGAAAATTTATCTGCAGAAATAGAAATTGATGGTATTGATTTTCCTGTAAAATTGCATGGTAATGTAGATAGGGTTGATGAGTTAAATGGCGAAATTAGAATTATAGATTATAAATCTGGAATGGTAAAAAGTACCGAATTAAAAGTGTTAAATTTTGAGCAATTGAGAGAGAAAGAACAATACAAAGCCATTCAGGTTTTATTGTATTGTTTTTTATTTTCTAAAAACAAAAATTTCGACTTTTCTAAAAACTTAAAAGCAGGTATTTTTTCTTTTAAAAATTTGAATAGTGGTTTTTTAGCTATTAATTTTTCATCCAATAACAGAAGTCCAGATAACAATATTACTCCAGAAAAATTAGAAGAATTTATAGAAGTGCTAAAAGAATATATCAAAGAAATTTACAATCCTGAAATTGATTTTATAGAACCTGCTGATTTGAAGTATTAGTTATTTCCCAATCAAAATTAGTAAAGGAACATTAGAATAAAACTCTTTTTTTAAAATGGTGTTCTTTTCCCACAACTTTTTAAAGAAACCTCTTTTACGTCTAAAAACACAAAGCATATCTGGCTGATGTGTTTGAAAATGTTCTAACACTCCTTGAAAAGCAGTGGCATTCTCTGTTACAGTTAAAGTAGATTGTATTTTCTTTAAATTTTTATCTATTATTAAATCTTCTTCTTTATAACCTGGAGTTTTTATTAGCAATAGATTTACTTCAGAGCTAAATTTCTTTGCAATAAATTGAACAGGTTTTAAAACAGATTTACTATCAATATTACCAGATTTACACGCCATTAAAATATTATTTATACGCGAATATTTATAACCTTCAGGTATTGTTAAAACTGGTATTTCTGATTGTTTTACCAAGCTTCCAGCTGTTTTTCCTAAAAATAATTCTTCTTTAATAGAATTGCTTTTTGCACCTACAATAATTAAATCGATACCAATTTCATTATCAACATTAGAAACAGTGTCCAATAAAGAACCTTGTGCAGAAACCAATTTTACATTCACGTTTTTTATATCAACAGAATTCACCATTGTTTTTAAATACAAATTGGTTTCACGTTCAATAATTTTATTAATATTAATCATTGTCCCTGCTTTCGAGTGCACACCATAAGCTCTAAAAACGAACACTTTTGCATTTATTTCGCTTGCAAAATCAATAGCATATTGCAAGGTGTTTTTTGCAGTTTCTGTAGATCCAATAGGGACTAAAATATTTTTCATAATAGAAATTTTTAGGTTACAAAGTTACTCATTTTTCAGGAATTTATAATGCGTATGGTTTTTTCTAATTTTTTAGATATGTACCTTTGCACAAATATTTTTTTTGAATACAGATATAAGCTTTAAAAGAATAAATAAACTGGCAATTCCTGCATTAATAGCTGGTATTGCAGAGCCATTTTTATCTATTACAGACACTGCGATTATTGGTAATATTAGCGAGAATGCTACAGAAAGCTTGGCAGCTGTTGGTATTGTAGGTGCTTTTATTTCGATGTTAGTTTGGGTTTTTGGACAAATTAGAAGCGCTATTTCTTCTATTATATCTCAATATTTAGGTGCTAATAAATTAGACGAAATAAAGTCATTGCCTGCACAAGCTATTGCTATAATCGTTTTTGGAAGTATTTTAATTTTGGCAATTTCTTATCCGTTTGCCAAACAAATTTTTCAATTTTACAACGCTTCAGGTTCAGTTTTAGAATATTGTATTATTTATTTTAAAATTAGAATTTTCGGTTTTCCTTTTTCTCTTTTTGTATTTGCAGTTTTTGGTATTTTTAGAGGATTGCAGAATACTTTTTACCCAATGATCATTGCTATAATTGGGGCAATATTAAACATTGTTTTAGATATTGTTTTAGTATATGGAATTGACGGACTTATCCCAGCAATGAATATAGAAGGAGCAGCTTATGCAAGTGTAATTGCACAAATTACAATGGCCATAATTGCATTCATTTTGTTAATTAAAAAAACATCGATTTCATTAAAAGTTCAAACTACTTTTCACCCAGAAATCCCTAAATTATTGAGTATGATCGGTAATTTATTTATAAGAACAATTGCCTTAAATACAGCATTATATTTTGCAACAGCGTATGCAACAAGTTATGGTAAAGAATACATAGCAGCCTATACCATTGGGTTAAATTTGTGGCTATTAGGCGCTTTTATGATTGATGGTTATTCCAGTGCAGGGAATATTTTAGCAGGTAAATTATTAGGCGCAAAAGAGTACCAAACTTTATTAAAATTAAGTAATAAGCTTATAAAATATGGTTTGATGATAGGCTTTATAATTGCTTCTCTTAGCTTTATTTTTTATAATTTTATTGGTCAAATTTTTACCAAAGAACCTTTGGTTTTAGAACAGTTTTACAGCGTTTTTTGGATAGTTATCTTAACACAACCCATTAGCGCAATTACTTTTATTTTTGATGGAATGTTTAAAGGAATGGGTTTTATGAAGTATTTACGAAATGTTTTAATCGCATCAACAGGCTTGGTTTTTATACCAACACTATTATTTTTTGATTGGTTAGACTATAAATTAGCAGCTATTTGGATTGCTTTCACACTCTGGATTTTAGCCAGAGGAATTCCTTTAATTATAGAATTTAGAAGAAAGTTTTTGCCTCTTGTTAAATCTTAATTTATGGCTGAAACGAATTTTTAATTTACTTATCTTGTACTTTTTTAAAAAGTAAAAAATGAAACCAAAACATTTTATTTTACTATTTCTTTTTGGAACGCTTATTGTTGCTTGTAAAAAAGAAGAATCTCTAAAAGAATATTTAACAGGCTCCTGGCAAACTACGTATTTAAAAATAGAAATGCCAACTGTAAATAATACAGATTCTTTATCCGTTTATGTAGATAAATTTGAAAATGATCCCGAATTTGTTGCACAATCTACATACAAAGAAGATGGTACTTTTTCTGCTTGGTTTATTAACAGAGAAAACAAAAAATCGAATGAGTCTGTAGGTACATGGTTTGTAAAAACAGATTCTTTATTTATTGATTATGTTTACAATGGTAGAAATATTAAAGTAGCTTATAAAATCATTAAAACTAATCTTGGTTTTGATGCAGAAAGTAAATATGATTGGGATGAAGACACCGATTTTGATGATACTTTATGGATGAAAACAAAACGTATAAAAATAGAATAAGTTGTTTAATTTTAAGAAAATATCACTAAAAATACGCATTTTTCTCTCTATGATTTTATTGGTGTTGTTAGCATCAATTTTAATTTTGGGAGTAACTGTTTATCAATATGATGAGCAAACGAAAGATTATAACATTCAGCGTTTTGAGCGCAAAGAAGCGACTACTCAACAAACTATAAATTTAGAACTCACCAACAAAACAACATATCCAGTAAATACTGCTAATCTAGATAAGATTTTTCAAGAACGTATCTATGAAATTTCTTCATTAAATAGATTAAACATATCCATATTCGATTTGCATGGAAATTTATTGGTTTCGTCCAAAGAAAATGCTTTCGAAGTTGTTAAAATAAAACCTTTAAGCTACAATGTTTTAAATGATTTGGCACAAAACTCAAATCACAGAATCTTATTACCATTGGTAATGGATGATGGAAAGGGTTACCAAACATCTTACAGTTACATAAACGATCCAAAATTTAAAAGAATAGGCATTTTAGAATTGCAGTTTACACAAGATAATTCTGAAATTGAACACGAGCTTGAAGAATTTATTTTTAGATTAGGATTGGTTTATTTGCTAATGTTTATTATCGCAATTGCCATTGCTTATTTTCTATCAAGCTACATTACACGTTCTATAAAAACTATTTCTGATAAAATGCAGCAAACACGTTTAAACGAACGAAACGAAAAAATTATGCTAGATTCTGCAAGTTCAGAAATAGAAATTTTGGTAGAAGCATATAACAGCATGATAGATCAATTAGAGGAAAGTGCTGCAAAATTAGCAAGGAGTGAGCGTGAACAAGCTTGGAGAGAAATGGCGAAACAAGTGGCACATGAAATTAAAAACCCGCTAACACCAATGCGTTTGTCAGTGCAAAGTTTCGAAAGAAAATTTGATCCTACAGATGAAAATATAAGAGAAAAATTGGCAGAATATAGCAAAACTTTAATTCAACAAATTGATGTGATGAGCTCTATTGCCTCGGCTTTTTCTGATTTTGCTAAAATGCCAACCCAAAAAAGAGAAACCATAGATGTAATTAGTGTTTTAAAGTTAGCGTTAGATATATTCAACAAAAAGTTTATTATATATACAACAAAAGAAAAAGAATTATTTGCTCATTTAGATAAAACTCAATTGATTAGAATTGTTACAAACTTGGTTAAAAACGCATTACAGGCATCAGAAAATGAAGAAAACCCAATGATAAATGTCGAGGTTTTTTCAATAAAAAATAGTGTAAAAATTGTAGTTTCAGATAATGGAAGAGGGATTTCTGAAGAAGTGAAAAATTTAATTTTTGAGCCTAAATTTACGACAAAATCAAGTGGAATGGGATTAGGTTTGCCAATGATAAAAAACATTATAGAAGCTTACGATGGCTCTATTTCGTTTACATCTAAAGAAGGAGAAGGAACAGAATTTACAGTAATATTACCAAAAAAATAATAACAAGAATAAATTTTTAAAAATGAAATTTAATAATATTTTAATAGAGAAAAGTGCTGGTATAGCTCAAATTACTATAAACAGGCCCCAAAAACTAAATGCTTTAAATAAAGAAACTATTCAGGAGTTAAGTGAGGCTTTCCAAGTTTTAGAAGAAGAGACCAAAATAAAAGTAATTATCCTTACTGGTTCTGGAGATAAAGCTTTTGTAGCAGGCGCAGATATTTCTGAATTTGCAGATTTTTCAGTGAATGAAGGTGGTAAATTAGCAAAACTGGGTCAAGAAATGTTATTTAATTTGGTAGAAAATTTAGCTACACCAGTTATTGCAGCTGTAAATGGTTTTGCTTTAGGTGGTGGTTTAGAATTGGCAATGGCCTGTCATTTTAGAATTGCATCAGACAATGCAAAAATGGGTTTACCAGAAGTTTCTTTGGGCGTAATTCCAGGTTATGGAGGCACACAACGCTTGCCACAATTAATTGGTAAAGGAAAAGCAATGGAATTAATTATGACTGCTGCAATGATTTCTGCAGATGAAGCTAAAACCTATGGTTTGGTAAATTATGTTACAACGCAAGAAGAATTATTGCCATTGGCAGAAAAATTAGCTAGTAGAATAATGCGCAACTCTTCAGTCGCAATTTCTGCAGCAATAAGAGCCATAAACGCAAATTTTGAAGATGGTGTAAATGGTTTTGATATAGAAATAGAAGAATTTGGAGAATGTTTTGGCACTAAAGATTTTACAGAAGGAACCACCGCTTTTTTAGAAAAAAGAAAGCCAGATTTTCCAGGAATCTAATGCTGAGAAAAACCTTTTTTAATAAATTGCAAAAAAAAACGAGCCAATAAAGGCTCGTTTTTTAGTTAAATTTAGAATTTAACTAACAGTTAACTAATAAACCAATCATTAAATTTTAAAATTGTGGATGTAACTTTTATCATTACTATATAAAACAACTCGATAATCTCCTTTTAGTTCTTTATTCAATTTGTAAACTCTATTTAAAATAGTATCACCTGTAACAGTTTCTGAATAAATAAGATCATTGTTATAATATAAGCTTACCATTAAAGGTTCTTTGTCAAAAGAAATTTTAGAAATCAATATTAAATTTTCTTCATTTCTTACAATTGGTTTAAAAATTACTTTCTCAGAATCTTCAGAATACATTACTTGATTGTCATCAATTAAAAAAGATTCTACTATAATTTCAAAATCTTTATGAAGTTCGATGGAATACTTTCCATTTTCTAAAGAAGATAAATCAAAGATTTTTGAAAAATCTCCTTTTTGAGAAATTTGTTCAGAATGAAGCTCAACATTTTCTTCATTTCTAATAACTAACTTGTCTCCTAGTTTTACATCTTTAAATTCAACTTTTACTTTTTTAGCGTCTAAAACACTAACAGCGTTGTTAAAATTAATTTCACTTTTTGCATAGCCTATCAATGTTATGAACATGAATGCTATTACCAATATTTTGCTTTTAATTGTTTTCATAATTTTATAATTATTTTGTAGGGTTATAAATCGCTTTAATTACTTTGGCAGCAATAACCAACTGAAATATAAACAGGGTTACAAAAAATGCCATTACTGATATAAATAAAATACTGTTTTGATTAACCATCATTTTTTTTGTGCAAATTTACGGCACAAGTATAGTTTTGAAAACAACAGAATTGGTACATTTATATTCTAAATTAACTTTTAAAATTATGGTAAAACCATAAACAGTTAAAATAGAACACAAAAATGGTAATCTTATATACATTATCTGTTTTTTGTGTTGTACTTTTGTATTATATTATGATACAGAAAAAACCAACACTCGAAAAAATTACACCCAACTTTGGGAGTTCTTTATTGGTGAAAAAACATGTAGAATTTTTAAAGACCAATACGCCTTTTTGGCATTTTCATCCAGAAATAGAATTGGTTTACGTAAATAAAGGAAAAGGAAAAAGACATATAGGGAATCATATCAGCTATTTTAACAATAGTCAATTAGTACTTATTGGCTCTAATTTGCCACATATTGGTTATTTAGATCGTTTAACAACCAATGGTTCAGAGACTTTAATTCAATTTATGCCCGATTTTCTTGGCAAAGATTTTTTTAAAATTCCAGAAATGGCAGCTGTTGATTCACTTTTCGAACGTGCAAAAAAAGGAATTCGCTTCAACATAGAAATTAAACAAAGAATAGGTGCTAAAATTGAAAAGTTAGTAGAGCTTGATGGTGCAGAAAGAATTACTTCTTTTATTGAAATTTTAAATGATTTGGCAACCACAGAAGATTATACACTTTTAAACGCCAATGGTTTTGCTTTTGAAAGTTCGCATCAAGACAGTAATAAGATCGAAGTTGTCTATAAACATATAAATGATAACTTTAAAGAACACATTAGTTTAGACGAAGTCTCTGAATTGGTAAGTATGACAGTGCCTGCTTTTTGTAGGTATTTTAAAAAATCTACAGGAAAAACGTTTACAAAGCTAGTGAACGAGTACAGAGTTGTGCATGCAACAAAACTATTAGCAGAAAGTAATATGAATATTACAGATATAAGTTTTGACTGCGGTTTTAATAACTTTTCTCATTTTAATAAGTTATTTAAAGAATTTACAGGTAAAAGTGCCTCAAAATATAGAAGTGAAATGAAAGATTTAATACAATAAATATGGAACTGATAGCAGAAAATAAAATTGAAAAAGCTTTAGAATATTACAATTATAAAAGCAAACAAATTAGAGACTTTGTAAACTCTAGCAAAGATTTAACTGTAGAACAGATTATAGATTTTGGCGAAGAATTAGCAGTTCTAGAATATAAAATTACAGCTTTAGAAGTAGCAAACGAAAATTAGTTTTTTAACTAATTCCATTCCATTCATCATAAAATTGTTTTAGATAGTTTTGCATAAATTGATGTCTATTTTCTGCAATTTTTTTGCCAGAATCAGTATTCATTGCATCTTTTAGCAACAACAGTTTTTCATAAAAATGATTAATGGTTGGCGCATCAGAATTTTTATACTCTTCTTTTGTCATATTTAAATTGGGGATAATTTCAGGATTGTACAAAGCCCTATTTTTAAAACCACCATAATTAAAACATCTTGCAATACCAATTGCACCAATTGCATCTAGCCTATCTGCATCTTGCACCACTTCTAATTCTTTAGATGTAAATTGTTTTTTAGAACTCTCTAAACTATTTTTAAAAGAAAGGTATTTAATAATATTTACGACATGTTTCCCAATTTCTTTTGGTACTTTTTGTTGAATTAAAAAATTTCTTGCTTTTCTAGGGCCAATTTTTTCATCACCATTATTAAATTTTGGGTCTGCAATATCGTGCAGCAAAGCAGCTAAAGAAACTACAAAAACATCTACTTTTTCTTCTTTGGCAATTAATAAAGTATTTCTAAAAACACGCTCTATATGAAACCAATCATGGCCACCTTCAGCATCTTTTAACTCTTCTTTTACAAAATTGATAGTATTTTGAATAATTTGTTCTTTGTCCATTTTATTTTCTTAATGCCAATTCCTTTTTTATTTTTTTCATTTCAAAAAGCATTACAAATTCCATAGGAATAAAAAATAAAGGCAAAAAGGTTTGAAAAGAAATGCCATTTTCTATGGTTGAAAAAATAGCTAATAAAATCATTAAGAAAATTACAAACCCTTGAATAATAGCAATATTTTTTTGAGTTTTAAACTTCTTTAAAAGTTCTTCTTTGGTATAAGTTTTTAAAACGGATGACATAAATTCATTTTTTACTAAAATACAAATTCCACGCAAAAACGTGGAATTTTATTTTTTTTTGAATAAAAATGTGAAAACTCACAAGTACTATTGCATTTCATTACATGTTTATAAAAGCTAATCAAAAAGTCCTTTCCTTTAGAAAGGATTTAGGATAGGCTTTTAACAATGCTCATCATAAGCAGCAGCTAAATTTTGTGCAATCATTTGTGCAGATCTTCCTTCTATATGATGTCTTTCTAACATATGCACCAAATTACCATCTTTAAATAAGGCAATTGCTGGTGATGATGGAGGAAAAGGAATCATAAATTCTCTTGCTTTTTGAGTAGATTCTTTTTCTACTCCAGCAAAAACTGTTGTTAAGTTTGTTGGTGTTTTTTCTGCACCTAAAGAAGCAATTGCTCCAGGTCTTGCAGTTCCAGCTGCACAACCACAAACTGAGTTTACCATTACCAAAGTTGTTCCTTTTTTAGAAAGTGCGCTTTCCACGTCTTCACTTGTATATAATGCTTTAAAACCTGCGTTTATTAACTCATCACGCATTGGTTTTACTAATTCTTCTGGATACATAATCATTTTAATTTAAGTTGCAAATATAACTATAAAAGCAATAAAATTCAAGTCGAAAATAAATTGTTATGTTATAGATTCATCAATAAAATTGATATAATAAAAAAGCCTCAAAATGCTGATGTTTACTTATATTTGAAGCTAAATTTATACATTTTATGAGTGGTTTTTCGAAATGGTTAGGTGCAGGTTTGGGTTTTACTTTAGGAGGTCCAATAGGCGCTGCACTTGGTTTTGCTCTTGGTAGTTTTGTAGATGGTTTTACAGTTGATGAGTTTAAACAAGAACAAATAGATTATAATAAAGAAAGGCAACCAAAAGGAGGTTTTAGAAGAAAGGATACACAATCTGGAGATTTTGAAATGAGCTTGCTGGTTTTGGCTTCGATAGTTATAAAATCTGATGGAAAAGTAGATCAACGAGAATTAGATTATGTGCGCTCTCAGTTTTTAAACATGTATGGAAAACAAAGAGCAAATAACGCTTTTAAACTTTTTAAAGGCATTGTAAAAAAAGAAATTTCTGCACGTCAAGTTTGTATTCAAATTAGAGAACACATGTCTCATGCTTCTCGTTTACAATTAGTTCATTTTTTGTTTGGTATTGCAAAAGCAGATGAATTTGTATCAGAAAAAGAGGTTGAAGAAATTAGAAAAATTGCAGGATATTTATACATCAATCAAAACGATTATGAGTCTATAAAAGCGATGTTTTACGATGAATCTGGAAATGCTTATAAAATTTTAGAAATCGAAAAAGAAGCATCAAATGATGAAATAAAATCCGCTTACAGAAGAATGGTGAAAAAATATCATCCAGATAAACTACAAGATTTGGGCGAAGAACATTTACAAGGTGCAAAAGAAAAGTTTCAAAGCATACAAGATGCTTATGAAAAAATTAAAAATGAAAGGGGTTTGTAATATTAAGTAACAAAGCTTTAGAGTAACAAAGTTGCAAAGTTATATTCTTTTAAACTTTGCAACTTTGTAGCTTTTTTCACTTTGTAACTTATTCATAAACAAACTCAAAATTTCCAAGAAAATCCTTAATTTCGCAACCTTATCAGAAAAGAGATAAAATGAAAGCGAAATTTCCTGAATATAAAGGACTTGACTTACCAAATGTAGCAGAAGAAATTCTAAATTATTGGCAAGAAAACAACATCTTCGAAAAAAGTGTAACTTCTAGAGAAGGCGCAGAACCATACATTTTTTTTGAAGGACCTCCTTCTGCAAACGGATTACCAGGAGTTCATCATGTTTTAGCGAGAGCTATTAAAGATATTTTTCCACGTTATAAAACCATGAAAGGTTTTCAAGTGAAAAGAAAAGCTGGCTGGGATACACATGGTTTGCCAATAGAATTAGGTGTTGAGAAAGAATTAGGAATTACCAAAGAAGATATTGGCGTAAAAATTTCTGTAGAAGATTACAATGCAGCTTGTAGAAAAGCTGTGATGCGTTACACTGATATTTGGAACGATTTAACTCAAAAAATGGGATATTGGGTAGATATGGAAGATCCATATATTACCTATGAACCAAAATATATGGAATCTGTTTGGTGGTTACTAAAACAGATTTATAACAAAGAATTAATTTATAAAGGCTATACAATTCAGCCATATTCTCCAAAAGCAGGAACTGGTTTAAGTTCTCACGAATTGAATCAACCAGGAACGTATCAAGATGTTACTGATACAACCGTTGTTGCGCAATTTAAAGCGATAAACAATACACTTCCAGATTTCTTACAAAATTTAGGTGATGTTCATTTTATAGCTTGGACAACAACACCTTGGACTCTGCCAAGTAATACAGCCTTAACTGTTGGGCCAAAAATTGACTATGTTTTAGTAGATACTTTTAATCAATATACATTTGAACCTGTAAAAGTTATTTTAGCTAAAAACTTAGTTGGAAAACAGTTTGGAGGAAAAAATGCTTTTCAAGTTGAAACTTTAGAAGAATTAAAAGCTTATAATACTGGAGATAAAAAAATTCCTTTTTACGTTGTAAAAGAATTTATTGGTAAAGATTTAGTAAATATTAAATACGAACAACTTTTAGATTTTAATTTAGATTTTGAAAATAAGCAAAACGCATTTAGAGTAATTGCAGGTGATTTTGTAACCACTGAGGATGGAACAGGAATTGTGCATACAGCTCCCACTTTTGGTGCAGATGATGCTTTGGTTGCAAAACAAGCAAGCCCCGAAATTCCGCCTTTATTGGTAAAAGATGAAAATGATAATTTAGTTCCTTTGGTAGATTTACAGGGTAAATTTAGAAAAGAAATTAAAGATGCTATTTACGGTTTTGCAAGTGAATATGTAAAATCTGAATATTTAAATGAAGGTGATGAAGAGGTTGAATTGAAAGTGCAACAAGAAAAATTAAAAGACGTTTTAAAAAATCAAGATAAATATTTATCTGTTGATGAAAGACTTGGTCTTAAATTAAAGAATGAAAACAAGGCTTTTAAAGTCGAAAAATACAAGCACAGTTATCCAAATTGTTGGAGAACAGACAAACCTATTTTATATTATCCATTAGATTCTTGGTTCATTAAAATTACGGATGTAAAAGATAGAATGCACGAGTTGAACAAAACCATTAATTGGAAACCTGAATCTACAGGAACTGGACGTTTTGGGAATTGGTTGGCAAATGCAAACGACTGGAATTTATCTCGTTCACGTTATTGGGGAATTCCACTACCAATTTGGCGAACAGAAGATGGTAAAGAAGAAATCTGTATTGGTTCTGTAGAAGAATTGAAAGCAGAAATGAAGAAATCTGTGGATGCAGGAGTTATGAATCAGGATATTTTTGAAGATTTTGAGATCGGAAATATGTCTGATGAAAACTATGCCAAAATAGATTTGCATAAAAACATTGTCGATGAAATTATCCTAGTTTCATCCGAAGGAAAACCTATGAAACGCGAAAGCGATTTAATTGATGTTTGGTTCGATTCTGGCTCAATGCCTTATGCTCAGTGGCATTATCCTTTTCAGAATAAAGAATTAGTAGATACAACTTGGCGAAAAGCAGATTTTATTGCAGAAGGTGTAGATCAAACACGTGGTTGGTTTTATACATTACATGCAATTGCAACCATGATTTTTGATGATGTTGCCTATAAAAATGTAGTTTCAAACGGATTGGTTTTAGATAAAAACGGACATAAAATGTCTAAACGTTTAGGAAATGCAGCAGATCCTTTTACAACTTTAGGAACTTATGGAGCAGATGCAACAAGATGGTATATGATTTCCAATGCAAATCCTTGGGACAATTTAAAGTTCGATTTAGAAGGAATAGAAGAAGTAAAACGTAAGTTTTTTGGTACACTTTATAACACGTATTCATTCTTTAGTTTATATACAAATATTGATGGTTTTGCATACAAAGAATTAGATATTGCTTTAAAAGAAAGACCAGAATTAGACAGATGGATTTTATCTGAATTGCACACCCTAATTGAAAATGTAGATAAATTCTATGCAGATTACGAACCAACAAAAGCTGCAAGAGCCATTTCAGATTTTACGCAAGAATATTTAAGTAATTGGTATGTACGTTTAAGTAGAAGACGTTTTTGGAAAGGAACGTATGAAACCGATAAAATTTCTGCTTATCAAACTTTATACACTTGTATGAATACTGTTGCAAAATTGGCTTCACCAATTGCACCATTTTTTATGGACAAACTGTATCAAGATTTGAATTCGGTTACCAATAAAGAAACTTCAGAAAGTATTCATTTGTCAGATTTCCCTGTTTTTGACGCTTCTTTTGTTGATAAATCTTTAGAGCGTAAAATGGAAAGTGCGCAAACGATATCATCTTTAGTTTTATCATTAAGAGCAAAAGAGAAGATAAAAGTGCGTCAACCCTTGCAAAAAATTATGATTCCTGTTGATAATCAACAACAAAAGGAGGAAATTTTAGCGGTTGCAGATTTGATAAAACATGAAGTTAACATCAAAGAAATTCAGTTGATGGAAGATGCTTCAGATATTTTAATCAAACAAATTAAACCTAATTTTAAAACATTAGGACCTAAATTTGGGAAAGATATGCGTTTTATTGCTGCAGAGGTTGGTAAGTTTACACAAGAAGATATTAACAAAATAGAGAAAGTTGGCAACATTTCTCTTGAAATTAATGGAAAAAATATTACTTTGGACACCCAAGATGTAGAGATATCATCTAAAGATATTGAAGGTTGGTTAGTTGCAAATGAAGGCTCATTAACAGTGGCTTTAGATGTTACTATAACTGAAGAATTACGCAAGGAAGGAGTTGCTAGAGAATTGGTAAACAGAATTCAGAATGCACGTAAAGACTCAGGTTTAGAAGTAACAGATAAAATTAAGTTAACAGTTTTAAATTTCGAAAACTTACAACAATCAATTAAAGATAATAAAGACTACATTATGAGTGAAACATTAACCACAGAATTGGTTTTTGTAGATGAGTTATCAAATGGAACAGAGATTGAGTTTGATGCTATAAAAAGTAAAATATTAATAGAAAAAAATTAAGAACATGTCAGACGTTAAAGTAAAATATTCAGAAGCTGATTTACAAGAGTTTAAGGAAATCATCAATAAGAAAATTGCAAGAGCAAACGAAGATTTAGAGTTGTTAAAAGCAGCGTATAAAAATGATGCAGATAATGGAACAGATGATACTTCACCATCTTTTAAATCTTTTGATGAAGGCTCTGATGTTATGAATAAAGAAGCAAACGTGCAATTGGCAATTAGACAAGAAAAGTTTATTAGAGACTTAAAAAACGCTTTGTTACGTATAGAAAATAGAACCTATGGTGTTTGTAGAGTTACAGGTAAATTAATACAGAAAGAACGTCTGAAATTAGTTCCTCACGCAACTTTAAGTATTGAAGCAAAAAGAGCTCAATAATCATAAACTAAATTATTTAAAGCTTCTTTTTAAGAAGCTTTTTTTTATGAAAAAAACAGCGTTTATGGCATGTGTTTTTATATCCTTTCTGAGTTTTTCTCAGAAAAAGGTTTTGAAAAAGATTCAATCAGATTCTAAACAAATTGAGTTTTATACAGCTGGCTTAGACGATTTTGTGTTAGAAAATTCCACATCCAATTTTATAGAAATTATTTTATTTGCAGAAAATCCTTTAGAAAAACATATTATTTTTAATGATGATGAAAATGTTGCTAATATCTCTTTTCAATTTAACGAAATACCAGAAGACGAAACCGTTTTTAGAAAGTTTATAACCAAAAGATTAGAAAGAGCAAGAGCAATTATTAAAATTCCAAAGGATAAAAAAGTGATAATTTTTGGAGAAAATATTAATATCGAATCTAAAAATTACACAAATGAAATCTCCATATTTATAGAAAAAGGAATTGTAAAACTAAATGAAATACAAGCAAATACAGAAATAAAAATATATGCTGGAACTATTTTTGCAAACCTAAAAAAAACAAATATAGATGTAGTTTCCAATATTGGGAAGATTAGTGTTGATAGTATTTTATATGATAAAAAGTATCAAATTAAAAATTTAGAATTTAAAAAAGAATTGAAAATAACTTCTGTAAAAGCTAATATTTTCTTAACAACCAAATAAAGATAATATTATTGTTATTTTTGTGACTTTAAAATAAAAAAAATGTCAAAAAAGAATCTTGCAATTCTTACTATTTTAATCGCAATTATTTTAGATCAGGTAATAAAAATCTATGTAAAAACGCACTTTGTTTTAGGTGAAGAGGTTGTAGTTTTCGATTGGTTTAAAATCCATTTTGTAGAAAATAATGGAATGGCAATGGGTTTTGAATTTGGAGGAAAAGCAGGTAAACTTTTTTTAACGCTTTTTAGAGTTGTTGCTGTTGGTGCTTTAGTTTATTGGCTAATTGGTAATATAAAGCGCAAAGTACACAATGCAGTAATTATTGGTATTTCACTTATTTTTTCTGGTGCAGTTGGTAATATTATAGATTCTATTTTTTATGGAGTAATTTTTAATCACCCAGAAAATAGTATTGCTACTTTATTTCCAGAAACTACAGATGGTGAGTTGTTTTATGGGAAGGTTGTAGATATGTTTTACTTTCCAATTTGGTCAGGTAGTTTACCAGAATGGATTCCTTTTGTGGGTGGAGATTTATTTACATTCTTTCAATATATTTTTAATCCAGCAGACTCTTACATTACAATTGGTGTGGTTTTACTTTTTATTTTTAGCAAATATGCATTCCCAAAAGAAGAGCAAGAAGAGATTGAAACAAAAATAGCTGAAGAATAGCCTTTTTCTAAATATCACCATATTTTTTAGTAACTTGTGTAAAGATTAGTATTTAATTGCTATATGCACATTATATGAAGATTTCAAGATATATTCTCGTCTTTCTCGTTGGTTTTTTGATTGCTAAATTTTGGTATCAAAAAAGTGAAAATCGGCAACAAAAAGAGGAAACTAAAATAGTTGTAAATGCTATTAAAAACATGAGTAAACTTGTAGTTTCCAGTGCTAGTTTCTCGGAAATTTATAATTTTAAAGACTCTAAAAAATATTTTTACGAAACAATTTCTTTTGATAAACAAGCCATAGTTACTGTAAATGCCAATGTTGAGGTTGGTTACGATTTGTCTAAATTAGAAATTCAAATAGATTCTTTAGCAAAGAAAATTTACATCAATAAAATACCAAAAGAAGAAATTACAATTGCTCCAGACATTAAATATTTCGATTTACAACAAAGTCAGTTCAACTCTTTTTCTAAAGATGATTTAAATAAAATCAATCAAAAAAGTATCGAAAAAATTAAGCAAACAGTAGAGTTAATCAATTTGAAAAAAGAAGCAAAAACTCGTTTTTTTGAAGAGATTTCTAAAATATATCAATTATCAGCAATTTATGGCTGGCAAGTTGTAGACAATACAAACTCAAAATTTTTAAATGAATTTGATGATAGAATAGATTAATTTATCACTCTAAAAACGTATTTTCGTTCTATGTCTGCATCTCTAGAACTTCAATTACAAACCTTACCAAATCAACCTGGAGTTTATCAATATTTTGATAAAGAAGATGTAATTATTTATGTGGGCAAAGCAAAAAATTTAAAGAAAAGAGTTAATTCTTACTTTACCAAAACACACGAAAATGGTAAAACCAGAGTTTTAGTTAAAAAAATTGTTCGTATAAAACACATTGTAGTAAATACAGAAACAGATGCGCTTTTATTAGAAAATAACCTCATAAAAAAATACAAACCAAAATACAATGTTCTTTTAAAAGACGATAAAAGTTATCCTTGGCTTTGTATAAAAAAAGAACGTTTTCCAAGAATTTTTATGACTAGAAGAGTTATCAAAGATGGCTCAGAATATTTTGGACCTTATACTTCTGTACGAACAGTTAGAGTATTGTTAGATTTAATTAAGGAATTGTATCCTTTAAGAACTTGCATGTACGATTTAAGCGCCCAAAACATAAACGATGGGAAATATAAAGTTTGTTTAGAATATCATTTAAAAAATTGTAAAGGCGCTTGTGAGGGTTTGGAAACAGAAGCTAATTACAACGAATCTATTAAAGAAATTCGAAATATTGTAAAAGGTAATTTTAAAGAAAGTTTGGAGAAATTTCAAGCAATGATGCTCAGTTTTGCAGAAAAAATGGAGTTTGAAGAAGCGCAAAAAATTAAAGAAAAGTTAGATTTGTTAGGCAATTACCAATCTAAAAGTACCATTGTAAATCCGGCTATAAATAATGTGGATGTTTTTTCTATTATTTCTGATGAAACCCATGGATATGCCAATTTTTTAAAGATTTCTAATGGTTCTATAATTCAATCTCACACCACAGAAATCAAGAAAAAGTTAGATGAAACTGATAAGGAACTATTAGAACTTTTTATTGTAGAAATTAGGCAACGTTTTAATTCGCAATCTCCAGAAATATATGTGCCTTTTAAAGTTGATTTGGGGGAAAACATTAAAGTTACCATCCCGAAATTAGGTGATAAAAAACGAATTGTAGAACTCTCTGAAAGAAATGGAAAGTACTATAGAATGGAGCAATTTAAGCAGATAAAAATTGTAGATCCAGACAGACATGTAAAAAGAATTATGGCGCAAATGAAAAAAGATTTGCGTTTAAAAGAAGAACCAAGACATATAGAATGTTTCGATAATTCTAATATTCAAGGAACCAATCCTGTGGCTGCTTGTGTGGTTTTTAGAGATGGAAAACCGAGTAAAAAAGAGTACAGACATTACAATATAAAAACAGTTGAAGGTCCAGACGATTTTGCGTCTATGGAAGAGGTTGTTTACAGAAGATACAAACGTTTGCTAGAAGAAGACGAGTCTTTGCCACAATTAATTATTATAGATGGTGGAAAAGGACAGTTATCATCCGCATTAAAAAGTTTAGATATTCTTGGCTTGCGAGGCAAAATTGCCATTATTGGAATTGCAAAACGTTTAGAAGAAATTTATTATCCAGATGATCCAATTCCTTTATATTTAGATAAAAAATCTGAAACACTAAAAATTACTCAGTATTTAAGAAACGAAGCACACAGATTTGGTATTACTTTTCATAGAAATAAACGAAGTAAAAGTGCCATACAAAGTGAATTAGAACAAATACCTGATGTTGGTGCACAGACAATTACAACTTTATTGCGTAAATTTAAGTCGGCTAAACGTGTTAAAGAAGCTTCTTTAGATGATTTAAAAGAAGTAATTGGAAATGCCAGAGCTCTAAAAGTATTTGAGTATTATCATCCAGAAAAAGAAAATGAAAAATAAATTACTTTTCTTAATTTTAATAATTCCGTTGTTCATATTTGGTCAAGAAAAACAACCAAAAGTTGGTTTAGTTTTAAGTGGTGGAGGCGCAAAAGGGTTTGCACATATTGGTATTTTAAAAGAGATAGATAGTGCAGGTTTACAAATAGATTATATTGGAGGAACAAGTATGGGCGCAATAGTTGGCGGCTTATATGCCATAGGTTATTCTGGACTAGAAATCGAAAAAATTGTGATGGATACCGATTTTATGAGTCTACTTAGAGATAGGCTTTCAAGAAACGGTTCGACTTTTTTTGAAAAAGAACATGGAGAAAATACAGTGGTTACGCTTCCTGTATCTAGAGGTAGAATTGGTCTTCCAATAGCAATTTCTAAAGGGCAGAATGTTTTAAATTTATTAGCGGAATTATTGGCTCCAATTGATAATAATGCCGATTTTTCTAAATTAGAAATTCCATTTTATTGTATTGCTACAAACGTAGAAACAGGTAAAGAAGTTATTTTAGATAATGGTTTTATGCCTTTGGCTTTAAGGGCAAGTGGTTCTTTTCCAACGTTATTAAATCCTGTTTTATTAAATGATAAATTATTGGTAGATGGTGGAGTTGTAAATAATTTTCCAGTAAGCCACATGAAAAAAAAGGGTTTAGATGTAATAATTGGTGTAAATGTTCAAAGTGAGTTACATAAAAGGGAAGAACTAAACTCTGCAATTACTATTTTAAATCAAATTATTGCGTATCAAATAGCTGAAAAAACAAATTTAGAAAAAGAAGGAATAGATATTTACATTCATCCAGAAATTACAGATTATACAGTAATGGATTTCGATGATAAAAAAGATATTATAAAAATTGGTTCGCAATCAGCAAAAGAATATACCAAAGTATTTGAAGAATTGGCAAAAAAACAATTGGTAAAAAGAGAACGAAAACCTCTTAAAATTATTGATAATAAGGTTTTTATAAAAGAGATAGATATTATTGGAAGTAAAAATTATACGAGGGCTTATGTTTTGGGAAAATTAAATATAAGAGAAGCAGATAGTTTAAATAGACGAGATATTACCAAAAGAATAGAATTATTATCTGCAACAAGAAATTATGAAAGAATAGATTACAGACTAATAAAATTAAAGGATGATAAATTTAAATTGCAATTCTATTTAATAGAAACCAAAGCAGCTGCTGAGTTAAGTTTGGGTGTTCATTACGATTTGTTATATAAATCTGGAGTTCTAGCAAATTACCAAGAAAAAGATCTTTTAACAAATAATGATTTATTCAATTTAGATTTAATTTTAGGGGATAACTTAAGATATAATTTAAATTATTTTGTAGATAATGGTTTTTATTGGAGTTACGGTTTTAGCTCTAGATACAACCACTTTACTGGGAATTCTAAATTTAACTCTACTTCAGATATTCCTAGAGTAAATACAATTAATTTAAATTATACCGATTTTACAAATCAATTTTTTGTACAAACTACATTTAACAGAAAGTTTGCTTTAGGTATTGGAGCAGAGCATAAAGGATTAACAGTATCAACAGAAACGTTATCTACTTTAATAGATAATGAAACAATTTTAGATAGAAGCGATTATTTGAATGTTTTTGGTTATTTAAAATTAGACACTTACGATCATAAATATTTTGTAACGAAAGGTTTATATGCAGATTTAAGCTTTAAATGGTATTTAACTTCATCAGATTATAACAACAATTTTAAGCCTTTTGCTCAAGCAAAAGGTACAATTGGTATTGCAGAAACTATTGCAAAGAGATTTACAATTCAATTAACTAACGAAGCTGGATTCACGTTCGAAAATCCAACTTCTAATATTTTTGATTTTTATTTAGGAGGCTACAATCAAAACTTTATTAACACCTTTGTATCCTTGTATGGTTATGAATTTGCTGAACTTTCTGATAATTCTTTCCTTAAAACTGAAATAGCTCTTAGGTATAGAATAAGTAAGAAACATTATGCATCCTTTATTGCAAACTACGCACGTTTAGATGATAACGTTTTAAAAGATTTAGATTTGTTTAAAGATGTAAAATCTGGCTATGCAATTGGGTATAGTTACGATTCTTTTTTAGGGCCATTAGAACTAAAATACAGCTGGTCTCCAGACACAAATAGGGCTTCTTGGTTATTTAATTTAGGTTTTTGGTTCTAAATAAAGACCTCTAGAATTTTGGCTATAATTTTTGTTTAGTACTTAAATAAAATTCTTCGTAAGTTTCTAGTAAATTCATTAAAGCTTTCATTAAATCTTTTGTTTCTAAAAGAACACTAAAATATAATGTTGTGTTTTTCGGGCTTGTTTCGTCTGTTCTAATTCTTGAAACTTGTTTTTCTATAGATGATGACAGGTTTCTTAGCAAAGCTCTTTTTTTAATTAAAAGAAAATCTAAATCATCAAAACTTCTGGTTTTAAACACATCGCTTACATTGCTTAAAATATCTGTTAGCTCGTTATTTATTTCTTTTAAATCTTTTATTTGTGGCTTTTTTAAGTTCTTATGATTATTGTTCACATGTTTATAACTTGCTCTAGATATATAACTAATAGATTGAGCTGAGTCTTGTAAATAACCTAAAACCATAATGTAAAACTTACTTGCTTGTACAGAGGTTTCATCTAAAGATTTTATAAAATAAAATACATTATCTTTTAAATTATCTATTTCATCATTCAGTTTTTCTACATGTTTATCTGTTTTTCTTAATTTATTTAAATCGTGATTTGCCAGGTCATTAACAACATTTGTGTACAATTTATCAATTCTACTAGCAACTCCAGAAATATGGTCTGCACTCTCTTCAATTACACCATTAATTGTTATCAGTTCAGTTCTTTCAATAAATATTTTTTTCTTTATTTCTAGCGCTTTTCTTCTGTGTACAATAGAGTTCTTTGTGATTAAAAGGGCAACTAAAACTAATAAAATAGGTATAAATACCATATGTAAATTAATTAAATAGGCTACAATACCAGCAGAAACAAATGCCACTAATGCAGTTAAAAACCAACCTCCAATAACATTTAAAACTCCAGCTACTCTATAAACAGCACTTTCACGTCCCCAAGCTCTGTCTGCCAAAGAAGTACCCATTGCCACCATAAAAGTTACATAAGTTGTAGATAGTGGAAGCTTCATTGATGTTGCAATAGATATTAATACACTTGCCATAATTAGATTTATGGAAGCTCTTACCATATCAAAAGCTGGCATTTCAGAAGTTTTCTCTTTTGGAAGTTTAGCAGTAGGTTTCTCGAATTTCGAATTTATAAATACTTGTGTTTTTAAAGGAATTAAATAATTGATACCAATATTCACAAACATGGCAGAACGAACAACGATTCTAGATAAATTATTAGGTTGAAATTTCTCATGTCCTTCTCCTTGTCTAGATAAATTAATACCTGTTTCTATTACAGATTTGGCTTTAGAAGAGGTCCATAATGTTATAACCATTACCAAGCCAGCAATTAATAATAACCAGATATTCGATTTTACTTTAGAGGCCAAGCTACCCATAGAAAATAAATTAGCATCTACACCAGAAATACTCCAAACTTCATAAGAATTTAAGGCAGCTATAGGCACACCAATAAAGTTTACCAAATCATTACCAGCAAAAGCCATTGCTAGAGAAAAGGTTCCAATACCTATAATGATAACTAAAATATTTAACTTAAAATATTTGGTTATTATGTGAGATAGAATGGTCCAGATTAGAAAACTTATAGTAATAATTGTAAAAGTTTTACCCTCCATTAAGTGGGCAATACTGTCGTAAAACTCGGTGCCTTTTATTCCTTTAATTATTATAAAATAGGTGATGGCTGTAATTGCAAATCCACCAAAAAGAGAACTAATATAAGCAGGCCTTTTATTAAAATTAAAAGAGAATATTAGTCTTGAGAAATATTGCACAATGGCCCCAACTGTAAAAGCAATCACAACAGAAAGCAAAATACCTAAAATTATTTCGTTTGCAGTTTCGTAGTTTATATAATTCCAAATTGCAGAAATACTCTCTGCATCGTTTTTTGAAATTTTAATGAATGCAATTACCACAGCAGATCCTAAAAGTTCGAATACAATAGAAACTGTGGTGGATGTTGGCATTCCTAAAGAGTTAAAAATATCTAACAATAAGATATCAGTAATCATAACTGCCATAAAAATGAACATCACATCTTGAAACACAAACATACTAGGATTAAAGATGCCTTTTCTTGCAACTTCCATCATTCCACTAGATGAAATAGCTCCAAAGAAAACACCAATACTGGCAATAATCATTATATTTTTTACAGAAATGGCTTTAGAACCGATTGCTGAGTTCAAGAAATTCACAGCATCATTACTAACACCTACAACTAAATCTACAATAGCCAAAACAGCTAAAGCAACTAGCATTAAAATATATGGATCTCCCATTTTAGTTATTTAATTTTCTATAAGGCAAAGTTAAATACTACTTATATTGGTTATGTTATGTTAATGTTATGAAATTTTCATCAACCTAAAAGGGTAAATTTATCGATTTAAATCCTATTAAATATAAAATAAATGACTATTTCAAAATATTTCTAAGTTAAAACAGCTAACATTTACTTAACAAGCTTTTAACTCAAGCATAATTTACAACTAACATAGAGTTTACAAAACTAACAGACTTTTGTAGTGTAAATTTAAACTTAGTAATGAAGAAAATTTTATTTATAGTTTTTTTGGCAATTAGTCAATTAATAATTGCTCAAAGCAAAGGTACTTTAAAAGGTATTTTAACAGATAAAGAGTCTAATAACGAATCACTTCCTTTCGCAAATGTGCTAATAAAAGGAACTACAATAGGAAGCACAACAGATTTTGACGGACAATACTCAATTCAAGTTCCTGCTGGAAACCATATTGTAGTATTTAGTTTTTTAGGATACAAAACTATCGAAAAGCCATTTACTATTAAAGCAGGTGAAACAATTACAATTAATCAATTAATGTCTGCAGAAGAAGGAGTTTCTCTAGACGATATTGTAATAACAACTACAACAAGTAAAGAAACTGCAAGCGCTCTTTTACTAGAACAGAAGAAAGCAACTGTAATTAAAGAAAGTATTGGAGCAGAAGAACTTTCACAAAAAGGAGTTAGTGATGCATCTGGTGCAATATCAAAAATATCTGGTGTTTCTAGACAAGAAGGCTCAAGTAATGTATATGTTAGAGGTTTAGGAGATAGATATTTAAACACTACCATGAATGGTTTGTCTTTACCTTCTAATGATGTAAACAAAAAGAACATAGATTTAAACCTTTTTCCATCAGAAGTTATTCAAAGTGTTTCTATTAGTAAAGCGTATTCTCCAGAATTTTACGGAGATTTTGCTGCAGGTAATGTAGATATTACTTCAAAAGAATATAAAGGAGATGGATTTTTTGATGTTTCTGTTGGTACAGGAGTAAACACAAGAGCTGCAGGAAAAAACTTTAAAAAGACACAAGGTTCAGGTCATATAGGTTTTTATAGAAGATATAATCACAATCCTTTTGCTGTAGTGCTTTCTCATGGAGTAGACCCAGAAAATGGAGCAGCTCCAATTAATCTAAATATTGGTTTTAGTGGAGGTAAATCTTACGATTTTAAAGACAATTCTCGTTTAAGTTTATATGCAACAGCGTCTTTTCAAAATGGTTACGAATATAGAGAAGGGCCAGCAGTAGATTTTACAAATGTCTTTAAAGTAAGATATCCAACAGCACAAGAATTTGAGTACTCTACAGCAACAACTGTTATGGGTAACGCTTTATATAAAATAAATGATGACCATAAACTTAAGTACACTTCAATGTTTTTGAATAGTTCTTCAGATCAAGTTGGTTATTTTGGGGTGAATGGTTTAGGAGAAAATAGAGATGCCATTTTAAATACTGATGAAGGTTTTTATCAAATGAACGTTCAGTTTAATCAAGATTTAATTTTTGTAAATCAATTAACAGGTGAGCACAAATTTTATAATGATAAAAATGATGACCCAACTTTTAATTTAACTTGGGGAATTGGTTTTAACAATGTTTTTGCACACGAACCAGATAGAAAAAGATTTAGTTTAGAAAATTATCAATTCTCTTTAGACAACGATCCAAATACAAATGCGTCTTTTTACAATAACATTGTGTTTGATAATCAAAGATATTTTCAAAAGATTATCGATTCAGAATTTAATAGTAGAGTAAATTTAGAGCACAAGGTTTCAGATAAGTTCTCTTTAAATTATGGTTTTAATGGTAGAAGAAAAACAAGAGATTTCGAGAATATACGTTATGGTTACGACTTTTTAACGCCAAATGTTGCAGTTGCAGATCCAAGTAATTTAAACAGTTTAATTAATATTCAAAATTTCGGAGTTTTATATAATACAGAAGTATTTAAATCTATAGATCCTTCAAGATATGGTACTTCAAATTTTCCAGGAAGTAACGAAAACACATATTCTGGGGTATTAAATGTATTTGGTACTTCAGTTTCAGGAGTAATTAATGCAGGTGAAAAATTTACAATTGTGCCAGGTCTTAGATTAGAATCATTTAAACAAGAAATTAATTACGAGGTAATTAACATCAACCCAAATGATCCTAAATTTAGAAAAGCTGATGAACTTTTTTGGTTACCATCTTTAAATATTAAATATGCTTTAAATGATGATCAAAACTTACGTTTTACTTTTAGTAAAACAGTTTCTGTACCAGAATTTAAAGAAGTAGCACCTTTTGTTTACGAAGGAGTTACACAAAGAATTGGAGGAAATCCAGATTTATTAGATGACCCAACTTTTTCTGAGGTTTTCAATTTAGATTTAAAGTATGAGTGGTTTATCACTAGAGATGAAATCTTATCACTAAGCACATTTGGTAAGCAAATTAACAATCCTGTAAACTTAGTAATTGCAAGTGATGCAACAGGAGTTCAGCGTTATTTCAGAACTGGTGATAAAGCAACTATTCTAGGAGTTGAGCTAGAAGCAAGAAAAAACATCATTAAAAATGAAAATGATGATGTACAACTATCTGCTGGCTTCAACTTTACTTACATGCATACAGAACAAGATTTATATGCAAATGTTGTAGGAAGATCTTTTTCTACATCATTTAATAGAACTACAGACCAATTACAAGGAGCATCTCCATATTTAATAAACGCAAATATTAATTATAGTCCTACAAATTGGGAAAACTATAAACCAACTGCAACATTAGTGTTCTCTTATTTTGCTGATAGAATAGATGCTTTAGGTTCAGGACAAATTGGAAATATTGTAGAAAAATCTGTACCTACTTTAGATTTTATCTGGAGAAATAAAATAGGAGACAACTTAGAAATTAATTTGAATGCAAAAAACATTTTAGATCCAAGTATAGAAAGAGTAAGAGAAGGAACACCTTTAGGAGACATTGTTTTATCTGGTTATAAAAGAGGAAGTAACATAAGCTTAGGCTTTAACTATAAATTTTAAAAATAGAATATCAAACTAAGAACTAAATTAAAAATGAATAAATTAAACTTTAGAAAAATGAGAAATAAATTTTTATTTGCAATGACAATTGCAGCAACACTATTCGCTTCTTGTGGAGAAGATGGTACAGCAGATATCGTTATAAACGATAACAGTGTAATTAATAATAATGGTGGAGGAAACACTGGTAACCAAGGTCAAACTATTAATTTGAACGGAACTTACACATCAAGTTTAACTTTAGATGCCGCAAATACTTATGTAATTACTGGACCAACAGTTATAGAGTCTGGAGCTACTTTAACAATTCCTGCTGGAATGATAATTAAAGCTGATGCAACTGGTGCAGACGTTTATTTAGCAATTGCACAAGGAGGAAAAATAATGGCAGAAGGAACATCTTCTCAACCAATCGTTTTCACTTCAGGAGCTACAACTCCTAATGCTGGTGATTGGGGTGGTTTAATTTTATTGGGAAAAGCTCCTACTAATGTTGTTGCACAAGGAGCAACTGCAACTTCAGAAATTGGAAATTTACCTTATGGTGGCACTGCAACAGATGACAACTCTGGTATTTTACGCTTTGTAAGAGTAGAATATTCTGGAGGTAAAGCATCTGGTCAATCAGAAAATAATGGATTTTCTTTTTACGGTGTTGGAAACATGACAGTTGTAGAAAACATTCAAATGTTTGAAGGAGCAGATGATGGAGTAGAATTTTTTGGAGGTACAGTTAATGTAACTAAAGTATCTGTTGTAAATGCACAAGATGATTCAATTGACTGGACAGAAGGTTACACAGGAACTATTACTGATGCTTATGTAAAACATGGTACAAGTCATGACAAAGGTGTTGAAGCAGATGGTTACAATACAGATGTTGGTAATAACTCGAACCCAAAATATTTTTCTAAACCAACTGTTACTAACTTAACAATTATTGGTTTAGGTTCTGGAACTGGAAACGAAGCAGTTCGTTTAAGAGCTGGTACTCAGGGTATTTTTAACAATGTTTTAATTCAAGGTTTTGCAGAAGCTTTTGATTTAGATGGAGACCAAGGAGATAACCCAACAGGAGCTGGAGTTTTAAGTGGAGATTTAAAAGTAAATTCTGTTAAAGTTACAGATGTAACTTTAATTTTAAAGAATGACACTGGAAATACTTTTGCTAACTCAGCTTTCTATACTGAAGATGCAGCAGTAACAGGAACTGATTATGCAACTTGGGGTGCAGGTTGGACAAGACAATAAACTTAATTTTTATAAAACAAAAAAGCAGGCTTTAAGCCTGCTTTTTTGTTTTATAAAAATGTTTTTTTAAACTTTTTTGTCAGTACAACAAGCCATTTTACAATCTTTTTTACATTCCATTTTTTCTGCTTTCATTTCGCATTTTTCTTTACAAGCGTCAGAACAAGAATGAGCTTGCTTAGAACTTTCAGAAGCTTTGTATAATTCACCTCCTGCAATTCCATCAACAAAAGCAATTAAATCTTCTTTTGAGGTTTTGTTAGCATCGAATTCGATGTTTGCAATGCTATCAGTAAAAACAACTTTCGCATTTAAAACGCCTTCTTTTTTAGATAATTTAGATTGAATGGTTTTTGCACAACCTATTTCGCAAGTCATTCCAGAAATTGCCAAAGACACATTTTCAGTTTTAACTTCTTTTACTTCTTTTTTGCAACCTGTTAAAATAAAACAAGAAATTGCGATGGCTCCTAATATTTTTTGAATCTTCATTGTATTTAATTATTAAATTATCTTACAAATTTATTAATAATCAAGTTGATATTTAAAGTTTTATACGACTTTTACATCATATTTAAGAAAAGCGATGAACAATCAACAAAAAAAATGGCTGTATTTAATTTTACTTTCTTTAGTTTGGGGTAGTTCTTTTATTCTAATGAAGAAAGCCTTAATTGGTTTAACGCCAATACAATTAGGAGCTTTAAGAATTTTAATTGCAGGGTTTTTTTTATTATTGATAGGTTTTAAAAGTCTAAAAAAAATACAAAAAAAACATTATAAGCATATTTTATCTACAGCAATTTTAGGTACTTTTTTACCTGTATTTTTATTTGCGTATGCTGTAAAAGGTATAGATAGTTCTATTACATCAATTTTAAATTCTCTAACACCATTTAACACTTTTATTGTAGGAGTTTTGGCTTTTGGATTTACATTTAAAAGGCAACAATTTATTGGAATTTTTATAGGTTTATTAGGCACTCTTTTATTGATATTAAAAGGGGCAGATTTGAATCCAAATCAGAATTATTGGTTTGCTATTTTAGTTGTTTTTGCTTCTATTGGATATGCTTTTAATGTAAATATTGTAAAGAAACATTTAAGTGATCTTAGTGCATTAAGCATAGTTGCAGGTAATTTTCTTTTAATGGTTATTCCTGCTGCAATTGTTTTGTCTTTTACAGGTTTTTTCGAAACCTTCGAAGCTACAGAAACAAAGTTAACAGCTATAGGTTATATTACTATTTTGGCTGTTTTTGGTACTGGAATTGCCAAAATATTTTATAATAAATTGGTACACATGGCATCTCCTGTTTTTGCATCATCTGTTACTTATTTAATTCCAATAGTGGCTATTTTTTGGGGAGTTTTAGATGGCGAAAAAATAAGTATACTTCAGTTTTTTGCAGGTATAATTATTTTATTGGGTGTGTATTTGGTGAATAAGAAAAAGTAAATAATCAGAAAAATAAAAAGAGCCAAAACGTAAAGTTTTGGCTCTTTTATCAAATTTATTGTTGAAAAGATTTATTTAAAATCGGCATCTGTAACACCTTCATTTATTTTAACTTCTTTTACTTCGAACTTTAAATCCATAGGACCCATTTTTTGACCAATAGCATATGGAAATAGAATTCCATTCACTTCTCTGTAATCGCTAAAAGTTGTTGGGCTTTCTACATCTCCATTTGGAGTTTTCACTGTTTTTACTTCTTTCGCTTTTAAACCTGTTTTTGTATTGTAAAAAACTTGTGTATCATTAAAAACAATAACGTAATAGTTTTCACCATCTATAGGCTCTATTCTATCTAACGTACCTTTTGCGTAAGCAACATCAGAAAAAGGAACTAAATTAGCTTTTGCTTCAGCAATTTGCTCTGGTTGCATATCCATTTTCTGACCTCTTGCCTCTTGATAACCTGTTGTGCCATCAAATACAGCTTTAGAAGCTACATTACCCATCACAGAAATTACTTGGGAAGTTTTATTGGGTTCAGATGCTTTCATGGTTAAAACTAAAGGTGTTCCTTGAATGCTACCATTTGCAACCATCATTGTGCTTTTAACAGCCATCACTTTTTCTTTACCTCCAATTACCTCAAAATATTTGTCAACTACATTTGCAGCTGTCATGCCCTCTGGAATTGGTAATGTCATTGCTGGTTTTTCTGTTGGGTTTCCTTCGTTGTCAAAATATTTAATTACATAATCTGTTTTTTCAAGATTATCAAGAACATCAATACCTTTTCCTGTAATTACAATTCTTGCTTGGTCTCCTCTAAAGTATTTAATTGCTGCGTTTTGAACATCTTCTATAGTTACTGCATTTATATTTTTTAAGTAGTTTTCGTAATAATCATCAGGTAAATTATATAATTCTCTGTTTAATGCATAACTCGCAATTGTTTCTGGTTTCTGAACATTGATCACAAAACTACCAACATATTTTGCTTTTGCTTGTTTTAGTTCTTCTTCTGTAATTTTTTGATAACGAATTGTATTTATTTCTTTCATCATTTCAACTACAGAACTGTCTGTTACTACATTTCTTACACTTGCAGTTGCTCTAAATGTTGCAGCATTTCTACTTTGCCTTACATTCGAGTATGAGCCATAAGTATATCCTTTATCTTCTCTTAAGTTAGAATATAAACGTGCAGTAGCTCCTCCACCTAAAATACTATTGGCTAAAAGAACTGCATAATAATCTTTATCTCCTAATTTTAGTTCGATATTATTGATAATTGCAATTTCAGATTGCACTGCATTATCCATATTTACAAAATTAATTTCTGTAGTTTTAACATTTGTAGGTTCAGGAATATCAACTGTTGGTATTTCACTAGCTTTCCATTCACTAAATAAATTTTTTACTAACTTTTTAATTTCTTTAGGATTTATATCTCCTTGAATAATTAAATAGGCATTGTTAGGTCTGTAATAAGTATTGTAATTTTCTTTTACATCAGCTAAGGTGATATTGTTAACGGTTTCTTTAGATACAAACTCACCATAAGGATGATTTGCACCATAAGTTAATAAATTCTCAACCCTTCTTGCAATACTTGTAACGCTTTTCTCATTACTTTTTATTCCGTCTAAAGTTATCTTTTGTTCTTTATCAAACTCTTCTTGCGAAAATTGTGAGTTTTTTACGCCATCTGCCATCAAACCTAAAACTTCTTCGAAATATCTTTTAAGAGAAAAAGCATAAGCAGAAGAACTACCAAAGCCAATGTTTGCTCCTAAAAAGTCTACACGTTCGTTAAATGCATCTTTAGTTATTGAAGGAGTTCCTCTTCCTAAAAGACTTCCCATCATACTAGATACTCCTGCTTTATCACCTTCAAAAATAGGTTGATTGTCTATTGTTAGTGTTGCAGAAGCTCTTGGTAATTTATGGTTTTCTACCATAATTATAGTTAAGCCATTGTCTAATTTAAATTTTTCTGCTTTTCCAAATTTTACTTCAGGAGCTGGGCCTGGACTAGGTTTTTTAGTCCTGTCAACTTGCGCATTTAGTGTAAAACAAATTGTTAAAATGGCTAAAAGCGATATTATTTTTGTTTTCATAATATTCATATCTTGTGTATTATTTCTTTTGTGATTCTGGTAAATATTCTAAAACTAATCTTTGATTTGGCATTAGATATTTTTTTGCTACTTCCCTTATTTCTTCTCTAGTAATTGATCTAAAAATATCAATTTCTGTATTAATTAAATTGGTATCTCCAAACATTACATAGTATTGAGCTAAAGAGCCTGCAATACCTTGAACTGTAGCATTAGAGTTTACAAATCTGTTTTCAAATTGATTTTGTAATTTTTGATAATCGTTTTCTGAAATTAACTCCGTTTGTAGCTTCACGATTTCTTCATCAATTTCTTTAAGCAATGCCTCTAATGTAGTTTCTCCTTGCGTTAATCCATACAATATATAAGTTCCATAATCTTCTTGACTAAGGTTGATAGCGCCAGTTTGTAATGCCATTTTCTTTTCGTCAACTAATTTTTTATATAATACAGAGCTTCTACCTGTACTTAAATAAGAAGAAATCATATCTAAAACTCTAGAGTCTTTCGTAACCATAGAAGGTGTTCTGTAAGCAGCCATAATTGCAGGGATGCTAATATTAGCATCATAAGCTTTAGCTTCTATAGTTTCAGTAATTGGATCCTCTTTTGGAAAGTTTCTTTCAATTTCTGCACCTCTAGGAATAGATCCAAAGTAATCTTGAATCATTTTTTTAACTTCTGTTTTGTTAATATCACCAGCAACTACTAATGTTCCATTATTAGGCACATAATATTTTTTATTAAAGGCTTTAAATTCTTCTAAAGTAGCTGCATCTAAATGCTCCATTTTACCAATAGTAGTTCCTTTATATGGATGTTTTTGAAAAATATGTTTTTTTACATTTTCTAAAAACTTACCATAAGGCTGGTTATCTACCCTTAACCTTTTTTCTTCTTTTACTACTTCATTTTGCGTATCAACCCCAACTTGTTCTATAACAGGATGTAATAATCTTTCAGATTCTAACCATAAACCAGTTGCAACTTCATTAGAAGGAAACTGCTCAAAGTAGTAAGTTCTGTCATCATCTGTAGTTGCATTTCCACTTCCTCCAGCAGAAGATACAATTTTATCCCATTCTCCTCTTTCTATATTTTTTGTACCTTCAAAAAGTAAATGTTCAAAAAAGTGAGCCATTCCAGTTCTGTCTGGCTGTTCATCTTTAGCGCCAACATGATAGTAAGTAGCTATAAAAGCTACAGGTGCAGAGTTATCTTGATGCAAAATTACATGCATTCCATTACTTAAATCATACTCTTCAAACTCTACTTTCTGTGCATTTGCTGTAAAAGCGAATAACATTGCAGAAGCAAGAGATAAAATACTTTTCTTCATTGATTTTTATTTAGTTAATAATTTACATTTATAATTTGACGCAATCTTTTTCCTTTTGTTACATAAGATACTCAGAAATTGCCAATGCCAAAAATAATAAAGCTTTTTCTAAAAAAAGAGTTAAAACTCACGAATATCCTAATAATTTGAATAAGATAAATTTATATTTATCAAAGTTGGTGATATGTAAAAAATATGTATATTTGCATCCGCATTTTAAAGAAGTAAAGTGCTTATAATTAGTATTAATACGCAAAACAAATAGTATGTACGCAATCGTAGAGATAGCAGGGCAGCAGTTTAAAGTAGCAAAAGACCAAAAAGTATACGTACATCGTTTACAAGGTGAAGAAGGATCGAAGGTAACTTTTGATAACGTTCTTTTACTTGATAATGCAGGTAGTATAACAATTGGCGCCCCAGCTATAGAAGGAGCTTCAGTGACAGCTCAAATTCTAAGTCACTTAAAAGGTGATAAAGTAATCGTTTTCAAAAAGAAAAGAAGAAAAGGTTACCAAAAGAAAAATGGTCACAGACAATATTTAAGCGAAATTCAAATTGAATCTATTGCTGCAACTGGTTCTAAAAAAGCTGCTCCAAAAAAGGAAGAAGCTAAAGTAGAAGCTCCAAAAGCGAAAGCTAAAAAAGCTACTGCAAAAAAATCAGATAAAGCAGACGATTTAAAGAAAATTGAAGGAGCAGGACCTAAAGCTGCAGAAGCTTTAGTAAATGCAGGTTTAGATACTTTTGCAAAAGTTGCAAAAACAGATGCTGCTAAATTAAGCGAAATCTTAACAGAAGCAAGTTCTAGGCTTTCTCATATTGTTACAGATACTTGGCCAGCGCAAGCTAGTTTAGCTGCTGAAGGTAAGTGGGACGAATTAAAAGAATTACAAGATAAATTAGATGGTGGTATTGCAAAATAACCCGTCAATTTAATTTTAACCTATAAAAACTCAAGAAAATGGCACATAAAAAAGGTGTAGGAAGTTCGAAGAATGGTAGAGAATCAGAATCGAAAAGACTTGGAGTAAAAATATTTGGAGGACAAGCTGCAATTGCAGGTAATATTATTGTTCGTCAAAGAGGTACAACTCACAATCCAGGAGAAAACGTTTACATGGGTAAAGATCATACTTTACATGCAAAGGTTGATGGAGTAGTTGAATTCCGTAAGAAAAAAGACAATAGGTCTTATGTTTCTATAACTCCATTTGAAGCTTAATTTTTTAAGTTAACAAATTATAAACGCTCAAACATTTATTTGTTTGAGCGTTTTTGCTTTTTTAAACATTTGCATTTTGTACTTTTACCAAGATGGAATTTTTATATAATTTTATTGTTTTTGTAGCCACTTTCTTTTTAGGAATAATAGGTTTATTTCATAAAAAAATAAACCTTTTTATTGATGGAAGAAAAGAAACATTCTCTAAAATTAGTTCTCTAAAAAATGAAAATACCATATGGTTTCATGCAGCTTCTTTGGGTGAATTTGAGCAAGCAATACCAATTATTGAAAAGATAAAAAAGGACTACAATCATTATAAAATTTTAGTTACTTTTTTTTCTCCTTCAGGTTATGAAGTTCGCAAAAATTATAAGTTGGCAGATGTTGTTTGTTATTTGCCATTAGATTCTAAATCGAATGCCAAAAAGTTTGTAGAAATTGTAAATCCAAAAATGGCAATTTTTATAAAATATGAGTTTTGGCCTAATTTTTTAAATGAATTGAAAAGGAAAGAAATTCCAACTATTTTAGTATCAGGAATTTTAAGAAAAAATCAAGTATTTTTTAAATGGTATGGAGGTTTTATGCGAAAATCGTTAGAAGCTTTTCATCATTTTTTTGTTCAGAATCAAACATCAAAAGACTTATTGAACGCTATCAATTTTAAAAATATAACAATTGCAGGAGATACACGTTTTGATAGAGTTTCTAAAATTTTAGAACAAGATAATTCGCTTTATTTTATTGATGAATTTAAAAATAATCAATACTTAATGGTTGCTGGAAGCACTTGGATAGAAGATGAAGAATTATTGGTGAATTACATTAATAAAAATGCATCTGAAAATGAAAAGTTTATAATTGCTCCACATAACATGAATAGTGATGCGATTTTTGAATTGCAAAAATCTATTAATAAAAAAACAATTTTGTATAGTACTGTCAATTCGAGCGCAGTCGAGAATTCTTTAAAACTATCAGAATACCAAGTTTTTATAATTGATACCATTGGAATTTTGACTAAAATTTATGCAGTGGCAGACGTTGCTTATGTTGGTGGAGGTTTAAAAACAGGCTTACATAATATTTTAGAGCCAGCAACTTTTGGGATTCCTGTGGTTATTGGCAATGAATATAGTAAATTTAAAGAAGCTGTAGATTTAGTTCAATTAAATGGATGTATTTCAATAGCAAATCAATCAGAATTTTCGAGTATTTTTATAAAACTAAAGGAAAATGAAGATTTTAGAAAATCAACAGGAAAAATAAATAAAAAATATATCCAAGAAAATCTTGGAGCAACAAAATTAATTATGAATTATTTAAAAACACAATTGTAAAAATGGATTTTATATTACAACCTTGGCCTTGGTATGTAGGAGGTCCTTTAATAGCAATTACACTTTTATTGTACTTTTATTTTGGTAAAAATTTCGGAATTTCAACAAATTTCGAAACGCTTTGTACAATATCTGGCGCTGGAAAAATTTCTGAGTACTTTAAAAAGGATTGGAAAGAACGTGATTTTGCGTTACTTTTTGTAATGGGTTTAATTATAGGCGGTGCTATTTCATATCATTTTTTAATTCCAAATCAAAGTATAGATTTAAATCCAAAAACAGTTCAAGAATTGCAAGAAATTGGTTTTACAAATGTGCGTGAAAGCTTTTTTCCTGCTGAAATTTTTAGTGCAGAATCAGCACTCTCTCTAAAAGGGTTTATCATTTTAGTGCTTTCTGGTTTTTTAGTTGGTTTTGGAACACGTTATGCTGGTGGTTGTACTTCTGGTCATGCAATAACTGGCTTAAGTAGCTTGCAACTTCCTTCTTTATTAGCTGTTATTGGTTTCTTTATTGGAGGAATTATTGCAGCTTGGTTTATCATCCCTTTAATTTTTTAAAATGAAAAATAGTAGATTTTTATTATTAGGTATATTTTTTGCAATTGTTTTGAGTAAAACAGAGGCAATTTCTTGGTTCAGATATTATGAAATGTTTCGCTTTCAATCGTTTCATATGTTTGGAATTATAGGTGGAGCAGTCGCAGTTTCTCTTGTTTTTATGCAATTGTTTAAAAGTGGAAAAATAAAAGATATCAATGGGAATAAAATAGCCCCAACACCAAAGAAAAAAGGAGTTGTAAGCACCATTTTTGGAGGAACTTTATTTGGTTTAGGCTGGGGTATTTCTGGAGCTTGTGCAGGGCCAATTTTTGTAATGTTGGGTTTTGAGTTAGTACCAGCAATCATATTGCTATTTTCAGCATTAATTGGAGCTTTTGTGTATGGCTTGGTAAGTAAAAAACTACCAAATTAAATGAGCAAATTAACAGACAGTTTTGGAAGACAAATAGAATATGTGCGATTAGCAGTTACTGATCGCTGTAATTTGCGCTGCCAATATTGTATGCCTGCTCATGGAATTGATATCGTTCCAAGACAAGAGTTACTCACTTTTAAAGAAATGTATCGCTTAATTCGTGTATTAACAGAATTAGGCGTGAATAAAGTGCGCTTAACAGGAGGAGAACCTTTTGTGCGTAAAGACTTTGTCGGGTTTTTAGAAATGTTGTCTTATAACGATTTGTTAGATGCCATAAACATCACTACAAATGGTGCATTAATTTCGCATCATATTGATAAAATTGAGCAGCTTAAAAAAGTAAAGAATATCAATTTAAGTATCGATAGTTTACAAAGAGAAAAGTTTGCGAAAATTACAAGAAGAGACGTTTTTCCAGAAGTTTATAAAACTTTTGAATTGCTTGAAAAAAGCAGTTTAAATTTAAAATTAAATGTGGTTGTGCAATCAGGTTTTAATACAGATGAAATTGTTGATTTTGTTCGATTGACAAAAGATAAAAATGTTGCTGTTCGATTTATTGAAGAAATGCCTTTTAATGGAAAAGGTCAGCGTGAAATGCAGGAGAATTGGACATTTAATAAAATTTTAAATGAAATAAAAACCGAGTTTTCTGTAGCTGAAATAAAATCAGAAAAATCGTCAACTTCTAGAAATTATAAAATTGATAATCATTTAGGAACTGTTGGCATAATTCCTGCATTTACAAGAACAATTTGCAACGATTGTAATCGAATTAGAATTACAAGTACAGGTACTTTTAAAAATTGTTTGTTTGATGATGGAGTTTTTAATTTGCGAGATTTTATAAGAAAAGGAGCCTCTAATGACGATTTAAAAGAGCTTTTTTTAAGTTTGATAAAAGAAAAACCAGAAAACGGATTTATTGCAGAAGCAAATAGAAAAAAAGGGAGCGTTTCTGAAAGTATGAGTACAATTGGAGGTTAGAAAAGCCCATCTTAATATTACCAAAGAGAAGAAATACTAGTGTTTTATTAGCATTGTCATTTCTTAGTAGCCAAGAATCTAAAAATATCTAAAGATTTTCTTTATTTAAAGTGATGCAAAAAATAACTATATTGCATCAAAATGATTCAATATGGAAACTGTCAGAAAATCAATAACATTTACAAGTCAACAAAATGAATGGATTCGTCTTCAAATTGAAAAAGGAGATTTTACCAACGATAGTGAGTATATAAGAGATTTAGTAAGAAAAGATCAATCTGAAAACTTAAAACTTTTAGAATTAAAAAATGCAATAGATGAAGGCTTTAATAGCGGAGTAAGTTCTAAAAGTATTTCTGATTTGATGAAAGAAGTTGATAATGGGAACTTATAAATTATCGACAGCCGCTACTAAGGATATTATTGGTATTTATAAATTTGGAATTAAAACTTTTGGGAGTAATCAAGCTAAAAGTTATGTAAATTCATTAGAAAGGTTTATTAAGGAGTTGGCTTCAAGAAATGAATTAGCAAGAGATGCCTCAATTTTTGCGAGAAATCTGAAATATTATCGTTATAAATCTCATGTAATTTTTTATGTTTTTGATGCATCAGAAGAGATTTTTATTATAAGAATTTTAGGAAAAAGAATGGACTTTATTCAACATTTATAGATGATTACAGTAAAAGAAGCAAAAAATATCATTTTAAACTCAACCCAAAATTTTGGAGTTGAAGAAATTCCATTTCTAAAATCTGTTGGTAGAGTTTTAAAAGAAGATATTTTTGCAGACAGAGATTTTCCACCATTTAATAGAGTTTCTATGGATGGAATTGTAATTGATTTTTCATCATTTAAAAACGGACAAAGAAGTTTTAAAATTGAAGGAATTCAAGCTGCAGGAAGTGAACAAATCACTTTAATAAACCTCGAAAATTGCATAGAAGTAATGACAGGTTCAGTTTTGCCAAAAAATGCAAATACTGTTATTAGATATGAAGATGTAAGGATTGAAAACGGAATTGCAAAAATTTTAATAGATGAAGTCTGTCACTTTCAGAATATTCATCAGAAAGGAAAAGACAAATCTGAAGGAGATATTTTAATTTTTAAAAATACTATTATTTCCTCAGCTGAAATTGGTGTTTTAGCAACTGTTGGAAAAGAATTTGTAAAAGTTGCCAAACAGCCAAAAGTGATGATTATTTCTACAGGAGATGAGTTGGTTGAAGTGCATCAATTTCCATTGGAACATCAAATTAGAAGAAGCAATGTTTTTACTTTGGTTTCTTTGTTAGAAAGGTTGCAAATTTATTCAGAGACTGATCACATTACTGATGACAAACCAGTTTTAAAACAGAAAATTGAAACCTATTTAAAAGAATATGATGTTTTGCTTTTTAGTGGAGCAGTTAGCAAAGGTAAGTTCGATTTTTTACCAGAAGTTTTTAAAGAATTAGGGGTAGAAAAACTATTTCATCAAGTTGCTCAAAGACCTGGAAAACCATTTTGGTTTGGACAGACAAATATGTGTAAAATATTTGCGTTTCCTGGAAATCCGGTATCAACTTTTGTAAATTGTTTGGCGTATTTTTATCCTTGGTATTTCAAATCAGTAGGATTAGAAAAGCAAGAAGAAACTGCAATTTTAGCAGAAGATGTAACTTTTAAACCTAATTTAACTTATTTTTTACAAGTAAAATTAAGCTACAGATTTGGGCATTTAATTGCAACTCCTATTATTGGAAATGGTTCTGGAGATTTAACAAGTTTAGTAAATGCAGATGCTTTTATTGAATTGCCAAATGATAAAAACGAGTTTAAATCAGGAGAAGTTTTTAAAATAATCATATATCGATAATCATTAGTTTTAAGTGTTTAGTTTTGAGAGTTAAGTAAAAAAATAGGAGTTATGAAAGAAAGTATCGTTCAAAGAAAAAGTTTCGAATTTTCTTTAAAAATAATTTCGCTATATAAACAGTTGCAACAAGAAAAAGAATTTATAATTTCAAAACAAATTTTAAGAAGTGGAACTTCAATTGGTGCAAATATAGAAGAGGCTTTGGCAGGACAAAGTAAGCGAGATTTTATTGCCAAAATGTCTATTTCCTCAAAAGAAGCAAGAGAAACTAAATATTGGTTACGATTATTAAAAGAAAGTGAATTAACAAATTTAGATGTGAATTCATTAATTTTGGATATTCACGAATTAATTAGAATTTTAACTTCTATTGTTAAAACTTCTCAAGGCAACATAACTAAAAACTAAACATTTAAAACTAAAAACTATTTAAATGAATTTTACACATTTAAATTCCAAAAACAACCCTAAAATGGTAAATGTTTCTGACAAGAAAATTACCAAAAGAACAGCAATTGCAAAAGCTACGATGTTTTTAGGAAAAGAAGTGATTTCTCATTTTACAAATGATGAATTAATTACCAAAAAAGGACCTGTTTTTCAAACGGCGATTATAGCAGGAATTCAAGGTGTAAAAAAAACGTCTGAATTAATTCCAATGTGTCACCCATTATTAATTAATGGAGTAGATATTGATATTAATATCATTGATTCAGAAAATATAGAAGTTTTTTGTAAAGTAACTATTGAAGGCAAAACTGGTGTTGAAATGGAAGCTTTAACTGGCGCAAATATTACTTGCTTAACTATTTATGATATGTGCAAAAGTATCAGTCAAAAAATGGTAATTAAAGAAGTGAAGTTGTTAGAAAAAACAGGAGGAAAATCGGATGTTAAAAACAGCTAATCCTTCTGTCATTCCTTCGTAGGCAGGAATCCAAAACACCAAGAGTAAAAAATTATAAGATTTCTGCTTTTGCAGTAATGACAAAGTAAAAAATGAGTAAACACAAAAAACATACAAACTTAGAAAGAAGAAATAGCGATAATTTTGCACCCAATGAAATTGCTATTTTGGGCACAAATTGTACTATTATTTCTGACTTAGTGCATAAAGTTTCAGAAAAATTATCAAACTATAAATTGGCTTATTTTGATGCTTCTCATGCAAAATCTATCAACTGCGCTCGAGATGACAGCAATTACGTTTTATCAGAATATACTTTTCATCATAAAGGAAATGTCCAAATTACAACTTCTGGGTATGTAAATGTATATCAACAACGTCTAGATTTTGCACAATATGATTATGTTTTTATCAATGGAAATCATTATCAAGGAGCCAAACAAATTTTAATTTTAGACGAAGCAAAAGAAGCTTCCGTTTTAAAAAGATTAGAGCAATTAGACAGTATTCAATTTATTATCAAACTAAAAAAGGAAACCGAATTCTTTTCTTTTTTGGTGGAGAAATATCCGAAAATCAAAAATAAAATTTGTTATACAATTGATCAGGTTGATAAAATTTCTATGCACATCAATAACCTAATCCAAGAAAAAATTGCACCCATAAAAGGTTTGGTTTTGGTGGGTGGAAAAAGCACAAGAATGGGAACAGATAAATCTGAACTCAGTTATTATGGGAAACCACAAAAAGAATTCGCAAAAGAATTACTAGAAAATAGCAATTTAGAAACGTTTTATTCTGTTGAAAAAGTAATAAATAATGAGGATGAAATTTCAGATAAATTTCTAAATCTAGGTCCTTTTGGCGGAATTTGTTCTGCGTTTCAAAAAGACCCAAATTCAGCTTGGTTAGTGTTGGCAACAGATGTTCCTTTTATAAATGATGAAATAATTCAACAATTATTAAAACATCGAAATCCGAGTAAAGTTGCGACAGCAATTAAAGGAAAAAATAAGGAATTTGTTGAGCCACTGATTTCCATTTACGAACCCAAAGCATATCCTATTTTATTACAATATTTGGCACAAGGGTATTCTTGTCCAAGAAAAATGTTAATTAATTCTGATGTTGAAATCGTAGAAATTGATGATGATTTTATCAGGAATATCAATACAAAAGAAGAGTTTGAAATGGCTAAAAAAGAGATTCATAATCGATTATGAAACCAACAAAAAATCAACTTTTTAATCGTCAAATTACTTTATCAGAAATTGGTGAAGTTGGGCAACAAAAACTACAAAACGCATCAGTTTTGGTGGTTGGTTGTGGAGGTTTGGGAAGTCCGATTGCAGTGTATTTGGCTTCAAGTGGAGTTGGAAAACTTCATTTAGTAGATTTTGACACAATTGATATTTCTAATTTACACAGACAAGTTTTTTATAGTTTAAAAGATGTTGGCAAACCAAAATCTAAAGTTCTACGTAAGTTTATCAAAGAAAGAGCACCTTTCACAGAGGTTAATTCCATGAACAAACCAATCACAAAAGAGAATGTTTTTGAGCTGATTGAAAACGTTGATATTGTTGTGGATGGAACAGATTCGCTACCCACTAAATATTTGTTAAATGACGCTTGTGTCATCCAAAACAAACCTTTGGTATATGGTTCTTTGTACAAGTTTGATGGTTATGTTGCAACTTTTAATGTATTGCAAAAAGATGGAAATTACTCAGCAAATTTAAGAGATGCTTTTCCAGATTTCTCGTCTTCGCTCGAAAGCACAGATATTCCTAATTGTGAAGAAGCTGGAACGTTAAATTCTATTGTAGGAATCATTGCAATGCAGCAAGTTAATGAGGTTTTAAAAATTATTACAGGAATAGGAAAACCCTTAACAAACGAATTGCTAATTTATAATTCGTTGCAAAATACACAGTTTAAAATGAAGTTGAAATCGGTTTTTACCAAAGAAAAAATTAAGAAGATTTTTAAAGTACAAACATATGTTGATGTGGTTTGTGCAAGTCAAAATGCTGATTGGCAAATATCTGCAGCTGAATTAAAACAACGCTTGTCATTTCGAACGCAGTCGAGAAATCTAGAAATTATTGCGGTTTTAGAAAATTTAAAATTACCTTTTAAAGTAAATCAAACCATTCACATTAACAATTTTGATGCTGAAAAAATCGATATTGATTATAATAAAACCTATGTCATGGTTTGTCAAAGAGGCTTAAATAGTTACAAAGCAACCGAAAAATTAAAAAATAAATATCCTGATTTAAAAGTATTAAATTTAACTGGTGGAATTTCTAGTTATGAGTAATGGATAAAAAAATAGTTGTTATATCTTTTGGTAAAAGATTTCTTTTAAGCAGAATTTTAGCTGCTTTATTTTATGCAACTGCTATTTTTCTTATTTATAATTATTTTGTTCTTCACAAAAAATTTGTCAGAATTCACGAATACATAGAAATGAGAAATGGGTTCTATTCAATTTTCATTTTACTATTTTTTGCTGTTAGATTTTCTTTAAACGTAAGTTTTCATTTTAATTTTGAAGAGATGAAGTATCGAAAATTTTATTATGTAGGACCAATTGGTTATGGAACTTGGAAAGAATTTAAAAAATTAGATAGAGTTTCTACCTTTTTAAATAGTAGAAATGAATGTGAAGTAAACATTTGGGATATTAGAAATAATAGATTTGAAATTGCCATTTTTGATGAAGTAGATCACGCTGTTTTGTATGGAAGAGATTTGGCAGAAACTCTTAAAATAAAGTTTTTAGAACGAAAATAATATAGATGATAAACCCTTTAGATTTTTACAATCAGCAAAAAGCTGAACTAGAAAGCGAGTCTTCTAAACTAAAAAGTAAACTTTTAAATTTAGGTATTTTTAGATTCGCCATTTTCTTAACAATTTGCTTTTTAGTTTATACAACCTTTGGTGATTATCCAGTTGTATTTATCATCGCTTTTTTGGGGATTGGCCTATTTACTTTTTTGGTTTTAAAATTTATCAACATTAAAAAAGAAAAAGAAATTATTGATGCAAAAATTGACATTAATACAATAGAAATACGAGTTTTAAATCGAGATTTTCATCATTTAGATACTGGTTTAGAATTTGTAAATCCGTCTCATTTTTATAGCAATGACATTGATTTGTTTGGCAAAGGTTCTTTTTTTCAATATATAAATAGAACAAAAACAAATGATGGAAAAATAAAATTAGCAAACACATTTACAGAAAATAAAATAGATGGAATTCTGCATAAGCATGAAGTAATTGAAGAGCTTTCAGAAAACGTGAAATGGCGTCAGCATTTTTCGGCTTTAGCAAGTTTGGTTTCGGTTAAAAAGAGTGCAGATTTCACAGTGCAATGGATTAAAAATTATACCACTATTTTACCAAAATTTTCTAAGATAATTCAATTGGGTTTTTCAATTATTTCTCTTCTTTTAATTTTGCTTATTTCTTTTGGTTTTGTCTCATTTACCTATTTAATTATCTGGTTTTTTATAGGTCTTTTTGTTGCAAGTAGATATATAAAAAAAACAAGTCAAATTTATACAGAAATAGATAAGGTTAGCGATACTTTTAAGCAATATCATCAATTATTAAACGAGATTGAAAATAAAGTTTTTAATGCTAAAAACTTAAAAGAGAAGCAAAAAGTTATCAATTCTGAGGATAAAAAAGCTTCAGAAATTTTTAAAGAAATTTCTAAAATTTTAAACAGTTTCGATCAAAGAAATAACGACGTGATTGCTATCGTTGGAAATGGACTTTTTTTATTTGAAATTTATAATGCTTGCAAAGTAGAAAAATGGCTTCTACAATATAAACAAACTGTGGAAAAGTGGTTTGAAGTTGTGGCATATTTTGATGCTCAAAACTCTTTGGCGAATTTTAAATTCAATCATCCAAATTTTGTTTTTCCAGAAATAATTGAATCAACAGAAATTATAAAAGCTAGTAATTTAGGACACCCTTTATTAAAAGTTGATAAAAGAATAGACAACGATTTTACCATAAATAATGAACAGTTTTTTATTGTTACAGGGGCAAATATGGCTGGGAAAAGTACTTTTTTAAGAACGGTTTCTTTATCAATTGTGATGGCAAATTGTGGTTTGCCTGTTTGTGCAAAATCGTTTTTATACAAACCTATAAAGTTAATTACGAGTATGAGGACAACAGATTCTTTAACAGAAGATGAATCGTATTTTTATTCTGAATTAAAACGTTTAAAGTTTATTGTTGATAAAATTGAGAATGAAGACTATTTAATAATTTTAGATGAAATTTTAAAAGGAACCAATAGTAAAGACAAAGCCATTGGCTCTAAAAAGTTTGTAGAAAAGCTAACGAAATCTAAATCTACAGGAATTATTGCAACACACGATGTGAGTTTGTGCGATTTGGAAAATGAGTTCCCAACTATAAAAAACTATTATTTTGATGCTGAAATTGTAAATAATGAACTTTACTTTGATTACGCTTTAAAAAACGGAGTTTGCAAGAATATGAATGCTTCCTTTTTGTTGAAGAAAATGGAGATTGTTTAGTTTTATTTGAGACAGGAAAGAAAAGATTCAAGAGACAAGACTAAAAAAACCTATTGCTTTAGCTAAAAAAGTAGTTCTTTACCTTTGGCAAGGGTAGGATGGACTTTTATTTCCAGTCTAAAGTCTCAATCAAATGCAAAATATCTTCTTTAATATAGGCTACTGCAGGTAAAATAGAATCGTAATTTGGTTTTGCATAAAAATACAAAGAACCTTTTATAAAATGATTTGTGCTGTCTGTTATATGAAATTGTAAATGTGATGCTGCATTTCCTGTAATTTCATACAAACTGCCAAATACTCTTTTTTTAGGGTTTACAAAGTCTTTGGGTTTAATTTCATCAGCTTTTACAGCATGCTTAAAAACCAATTTTTCTGCTTCTACTAAAAGTTCTTGTAAATTGTTTTCTATAGGTCTGTATGTAATATCTATTGATGCTTTTAAGTTCGGATATTTAATTTTCAGCCAATTATTTTTATCATTAATAATTTTTGTATTCTTTTCAATTTCAAAAGAATAAGGTCTTTCTAGTTCTAATGTTTTATATTCTTTTTTAGGATACTCTAAACTTAAATAGGCTTTTGGTTTTGGCAGAACTGCATCATTACAAGAAACAAGAAAAAAGAGAAGAAAGAAAAGAGAAGAGAGAAAAATATTACGCATTGCGAGTTGCTTTTACTTGTTTGATGCGTTTTTTATCTAACGCTTCTATAGTAAACGTATAATTCTTAAAGTTTATTTTCTCTCCTTTTTTAGGGAACTTGCCAGAAATTTCTAAAATAAAGCCAGCTAAAGTTTCACTTTCACCTTTTTCTTGCTCAAAAATTTCTTCATCTTCATCGTCTAAAACTCTGCAAAAATCTTTTATGGTTGTTTTTCCTTCAAAAATATAATTGTTTTCATCTATTTTAGAGTAGTGTAAATCTTCATCATCAAATTCATCGTTGATGTCGCCTACAATTTCCTCTATAACATCTTCTAAAGTAACCAAGCCACTTGTTCCTCCATATTCATCGACCACAATTGCCAAATGATTTTTTCGAGATCTAAAATCGTCTAATAAGTCATCTAATTTTTTGTTTTCTGGCACAAAAAAAGCTTCTCTTAACAAACTTTGCCATTTAAAACTTTTTTTATTTAAATGGGCTAACAAATCTTTTGCGTATAAAACACCAATAATATTGTCTATATTATCTTTGTAAACAGGGTTTCTAGAATAGCCATTTTCTAAAATTTTAGCCAAAACATTTTCGTAAGATTCTTCATCTGAAAGTGCAAAAATATCAATTCTAGGTTTCATTATTTGCACTGTTTCTGTGTTCCCAAAATTTACGATTCCTTCTAAAATTTTTTGTTCGTCTTTGGTAGTTGCTCCTTCAGAAGTTAGTTCTAATGCTTGTGATAAAGTTTCCACAGAAAAGCTAGAATTTTTATTACCTAACTTCCTCTCTATAAATTTTGTAAGCGCAATTAAAGGCAGTGTAAAAGGTGTTAGAAGAACGTTAATTACATGAATAAACTTAGACATTGTTTTAGAAAAACGAAGGGCATTTCTAGAGGCATACACTTTAGGTAACACTTCACCAAACAATAAAATTAAGAAAGTAACTAAAATAACTTCGATTAAAAATCGAATAGGAATTTTAAAATAATGAAGATCTAATTCGTAGTTAAAATCGCCAAATAAATTATCTGCTAAAGAAGCAAATAGTAAAACAATTAGAATATTTATAAAGTTATTTGTAATTAAAATTGCAGCCAATAATTTTCTTGGCCTCTCCAATAAAGTTACAATAATATTTTCCTTTTTACCATCACTAGACAGTTGATTTAAATCTGTTTGTGAAAGAGAAAAAAAAGCAACTTCTGTTCCAGAAATTATTGCAGAACTGATAAGTAAAATAATTATTGCAATAGCGTTAATAGCAGAAAGAAAATCAATTGATGAAAATAAAATAAATAAAGGTTCAGGATCTGGGTCCAAATGGTATAATTTTTATTGATTAAAATGGTAAATCGTCATCTTCTTCTGTTGTTACAGATTTTGATTTTGTAGATGATGATTCGTTGTTTGGTTGATGATTATCTTGGCTGTTTTCTGTACTCTTTTTGGTAGATAAAAAAGTCATTTCTGTAACTTGAACTTCAGTGGAGTAACGTTTTACTCCATCTTGTTCCCATTGTCTATTTTTTAGTTTTCCTTCACAATAAACTTTGTCTCCTTTCGATAAATATTTCTCGCAAATTTCTGCTAATTTATTTCTAACAACAATGTTGTGCCAATCTGTGGTGGTAACTTTTTCACCTGTTTGCTTGCTTGTATAACTTTCGCTGGTTGCAATAGGAAAACGTCCAACACTATTTTTATCATCAAAATAATGCATCTTCACATCATCGCCTAAATTGCCAATTAAAATTACTTTATTTATAGTTCCTGCCATGTTCTCGATACAATTTTTATCATTTATCAATTCAAAAAATCACTAGAACTGATAAATTATTTAGTATATCAAAAGTACTAAAAATATTAATTACTTTTTGGTTGATATTTGTCTAAAAAATTTGCAATTAAAACAGGTACAGGATATTTTTCTATGTCAGACCATTTCGTTTTTGCTTCGTATAAATTTTTAGTTTCTACGATCCAGAATTGCGTATTTAAATGTTGATGAGATAATTTATGCACAATTTCTTTTTTGTTGAAAAGAGAAATAGTAGTTTCCTCTTGAAATAAATTGATAAATTTTTCTGATGACATCAATTCATTTTTATCAATTATTTTATCACTTTCAAGTAAAGGAAATTGATACAATCCTTGCCAAATTCCTTTTCCTTTTCTTTCTTTTAAAATGGTTTTATCATCATTAGTTTTAACCACCAGAAAATTAAAATAACGATTTCTAACTTTCGTTTTTTTCTCTTTAACAGGTATTTCTTTTATCAGATTTTTTTCTAAAGCTACGCAACTATTAGAAAAGGGACAAGTTTCACAAAGTGGATTTTGAGGCTTGCAATGTAAGGCACCAAAGTCCATAATTGCTTGGTTAAAAGTGCCTGGTTGAGTTTCATCAAGCAAAGTTTGTGCTAATTTTTTAAACTCTTTTATACCTGCTGATGAATTTATGGCTGTTTTAATGCCAAAATATCTAGCTAAAACTCTGTACACATTTCCATCTACAACAGCTGTTGGTTTATTAAAACAAATAGAAGCAATTGCTGAGGCTGTATAATCGCCTATTCCTTTTAGTTTTATAATTTCTTTAAATGTTTCTGGAAATTCGCCATTAAACTCATTCGCAATCTGTTTTGCAGTAAAATGCAAATTTCTTGCTCTAGAGTAATATCCAAGTCCTTGCCACATTTTTAAAACGGTGGTTTCATCTGCTTTTGCAAGGTCGAAAACTGTTGGAAATTGGTGTGTAAATTTCTCATAATAAGCCAAACCTTGAGCAACTCTTGTTTGCTGAAGCATAATTTCTGATAGCCAAATAAAATATGGATTCTTAGTTTTACGCCAAGGTAAATCTCTATTATTTTGTAAGTACCAGTAAATTAATGTGTTAGAAAAAATCATTTTAAAAAAATAGAAATGCAATATTACATTTTAAAATTCACATAATTTTAAGTCTTATTGTTTTTGGAATTGATTAATTATCATATATTTGCATCCGCATTTTTGGAATTAATTTAATAAAAAAAGTAAAAATAAAGAACATGACGAAAGCAGATATCGTATCAAAAATTTCAGATAAATCAGGAATAGAAAAAACAGATGTTTTGGCAACTGTAGAAGCATTTATGACTGAAGTGAAAGATGCATTGGAAAGTGGTGATAACGTTTATTTAAGAGGATTTGGTAGTTTTATTATCAAAACAAGAGCAGAAAAAACAGGTAGAAATATTTCTAAGAATACTACTATTAAAATTCCTGCTCATAATATTCCAGCTTTTAAACCAGCGAAAACTTTTACAGAAGGTGTAAAAAATAAAGTGGCTGTTAAGTAACAAAATATTAATCTAAACCGTTAAAGGTTTTCAAAACATCAGAATTTATGCCAAGTGGTAAAAAAAGAAAGAGAGCAAAAATCTCTACGCACAAAAGAAAGAAAAGAGCTAGAGCAAATAGACATAAAAAGAAAAAGTAAGCTAATGCTTACTTTTTCGTTTATAGTTTAGCGAAAAAAACAAAAAGTTCATTGACATCGAGGTTACACACACCTCAAATGGTATTACAAATACCTGACAATATTAATCCATCTGCACAAAAATGTGCAGTGTTAAAACCAGTTCAGCATGAAAACAGAATTAATAATTCGTTCAAATTCATCTGATATTGATTTTGCCTTATTAAGAGATGGAAAACTTATTGAATTAAATAATGAAACAACTGATAACAAATTCTCTGTTGGCGATATTTTTTTAGCCAAAATAGGAAAGGTGTTAACAGGTTTAAATGCAGCCTTTGTAAATGTAGGTTACCCAAAAGATGGGTTTTTACATTATCATGATTTAGGTGCGCAAGTAAACTCATTAAATACGTTCATTAAGAAAGTAAGCACAGGTAAGTATAAAGAATTCACTTTAAAAAATTTCCAGAAAGAGGAAGACATCCACAAAGACGGTAGTATTAACAAAGTATTAAAAACAGGACAAAATCTTTTAGTACAAATAGTAAAAGAACCAATTTCTACAAAAGGTCCTAGATTAAGTTCAGAACTTTCTATTGCAGGTAGATTTTTGGTATTAGTTCCTTTTTCTAACAGAGTTTCTGTATCACAAAAAATTGCAGATCCAAAAGAAAAAGAACGTTTAAAAAGATTAGCAAAAAGTATAAGACCAAAAGGTTTTGGCGTAATTTTAAGAACGGTTGCAGAAGGCAAAAAAGTAGCAGAACTAGATAAAGATTTGCAAAACTCTTTAGAGCGTTGGAAAACAATGTGTAAAAGAATAGCAAATACAAATACGCCAACCAAAATTCTGAGCGAATTAAACAGAGCATCTTCTATTTTAAGAGATATTATGAATGAAACATTTACAAACATTGTTACAAATGATGAAACCTTGAAAGTAGAAATTAAAGAGTATTTGCAAGAAATTTATCCTGAAAAGGAAGATATTGTAAAACTGCACGATTCTACAGTTCCTATTTTTGAGAAATACGGAATTGAAAGACAAATTAAAACTTCGTTCGGAAAAACTGTTTCTATGAGCAGAGGTGCCTATTTAGTTATAGAGCATACAGAAGCTTTACACGTTATTGATGTTAATAGCGGAAATCGTTCTAACAAAGCAGGCTCTCAAGAAGAAACAGCATTAGAAGTAAATTTAATTGCTGCTGCTGAAATAGCACGTCAGTTACAACTGCGTGATATGGGAGGCATTATAGTAATCGATTTTATTGATATGCATAAAACTGAAAATAGGAATAAACTGTTTCAGTACTTAAAAGAGCAAATGTCTTTCGACAGAACAAAACATAAAATATTACCTCCAAGTAAATTTGGGTTAGTACAAATTACAAGACAAAGGGTTAGACCAGAGTTAAGTATTAAAACTACCGAAGACAACCCAAATACAAATGGACAAGTAGAGGCTCCAATAGTTTTATTAGATAAAATTCAAGCAGATTTAGAAAAATTGATGTCAAATTCTAAAGACAATAAAAAGATACAATTACATATACATCCTTTTATTGCTGCGTATTTAACCAAAGGAGTAAACTCAATTCGTTTTAAATGGTATTTAAAACACAAAAAGTGGATTACAATTATACCTAGAGATGCTTACACATATTTATATTATAAGTTTGTTTCTGAAACAGAATAAACTATAATTAAGGCAATAATTTTTTATCAAAAAACCCCACAACTTAAAAGTTGTGGGGTTTTGTGTTTTGCAAAAAAAGTACTTTATTTTTTCTCTTTAATCAGGTACATATATACTGGGTAATGATCTGAATAACCACCTGTATAACCACCATAAGAAAAACTTCGAAAAGGATATCCTTTAAACTGGCCAGTTCTACCGGTTAAAAAGCGCTTGTTAAAAATCATGGCTTTAAACATTTTATAGCTCGAAAAATCTTTTTCTCCTTTATCTAGTAGAGGAGAAGAAATTAAAACCATATCAAATAAATTAATATTATCTCTATAGCCTAAGGTGTTAAAACCTCTTCTGTGCAAATCTTCGTAAGGATTGTAAATATCTAAATCACCAACTTCGCTTTTATCACTTTTAGTTTTTAAAACTTCTTTAAAGCTGGTATTTGTTGGATCGTCATTAAAATCGCCCATAATTATAATCTTGGCATTTGGGTCTTTTTCTCTAACTTTTTCTATAATTTTTGTATTTTGATAAGCCGCTTTTTCACGCGAAGGTCTGCTTTTTGCTTCTCCACCACTTCTGGAAGGCCAATGATTTACAATAATATGCACTAATTCATCATCTAAATAACCAGATACCAACAATTGATCTCTTGTATATACTTTGTAGCCATCCCTGTAAATATTAGGATTAAATGCTTCGTGATAAACAGGTTTAAAATATCTTTTTTGATATAGTAAAGCCACATCAATACCACGTTTGTCTGGAGAATCGTAATGAATAATTCCATAATCTTTACTGGCAATATGCTTCGACTTTACCAAATCTTCTAAAACACTTAGGTTTTCTACCTCAGAAACCCCAATAATTGCAGGGCTGGTATTTGCCATATCTTCTCCAATCTGTGCTATTACGCTTCCTATTTTGTCTATTTTATCCCAGTATATCTGAGATCTGTTCGCCTTAAGTTCCATCATTGGGCTAGCTTCGTCGTTAATGGAAGTGTCGTTAATGGTATCAAATAAATTTTCTACATTGTAAAAAGCAATCGTTCTAATATTGTATTTTTTTCCTTTATCTTGAGAGTAACTTGTAAAAATTACAAAAAAAAGAATTGTTAGAAATGGTAAATATTTTTTCATTTTTAATTATTTATTTGACAAATTTATAAAACAATATTCAAGCCAAAGATGATATAATGTTATTTTAACATTAGAGTTTGTTAAAATTTGTTAATTTTGCATGCAATTATTTGCTAAAAAATATAAAAATACAAACAAACGTTTATGAGAAAAATTATTTTTTCAATATTTATAATGTTATTTTTTCTAACAGGAATTAATGCACAAAATATTGTGAAAGGAATTGTTACAGATAGCGATTCTGAAAAGCCATTGCAAGGTGTGTTAGTTAGTGTGAAAGATACATCATCTAAGCAAATGACTGATGCAAGTGGTTCTTTTTTGTTAAAAGACATTCCAAATGGAAGTTACATTTTAGAAATTAAACTAGTAGGTTTTGAAATTCAAAATTTCCCTCTAGAGTTTTCAGGAAAAACGATAGATTTGGGTAACATTCTACTTTATAGAGATGTTACTGAAGACAGAGATTTAAGTTTAATTACCATTACAGACGATGAGTTAAATGATGATGCAAGTGCAGCAGATAATATTGCAGGACTTCTACAAGCTACACAAGATATCTTTTTAAGAAGTGCAGCTTTTGAGTTTAGTTCTTCCTTTTTTAGAATTAAAGGTTTAGATTCTGGTTATGGTAAAGTGCTTATCAATGGAATAGAAATGAACAAATTGTACGATGGTAGAGCTCAATGGAGTAATTGGGGTGGCTTAAATGATGTATTAAGAAACCAAGAATTCAGTAATGGATTGGCTCCATCAAACTATACTTTTGGAGGTGTTTTAGGGTCAACCAATATTAACACAAGGCCATCAGAGCAAAGAGCAGGTACAAGAATTAGTTATTCCTCTTCTAACAGAAGTTATGTGCATAGACTTATGGCTACTTATTCTTCTGGAATTATGGAAGATGATTGGTCTTTCACGTTCTCTGCGAGTAGAAGATCGGGTTTAGAAGGCTTTAACGAAGGAACAACTTATAATGCGTACTCAATTTTTGGTGCTTTAGAAAAGAAGATTAATGAAAACCACAGTTTAACTTTTACTTCTATTTTTACACCAAACAGAAGAGGTAAATCTTCTCCTGCAACTCAAGAAGTAATTGATTTAAAAGGAATTGCTTACAATGAATATTGGGGATATTTGAATGGAAGAAAAACAAACTCTCGAATTAAAGAAGTAGAAGAGCCAATTTTAATGTTAAATCATTATTGGGATTTAAACGATAAAACTTCTTTACAAACCAATATTGCTTATCAGTTTGGTAAAATTGGTAACAGTCGTTTAGATTTTAATGGTGGTGCAAACCCAAGTCCAACTTATTACCAATATTTACCAAGTTTTTTTGAAAGAAATGGTGATTTAGGGGGTGCTTACGAGGCTCAAAAAGATTTTAGAGCAGATGGTCAAGTAGATTGGAATAGAATAATAGACGCAAACGTTACAAACGCATCTGTAGGTGTTAACAATGCTTATGTTTTATACGAAGACAGAAATGATGATAAACAGTTAACTGTAAATACCATTTTAAATTCAGAATTAACAAACAATATCACTTTAAATGCAAAATTAGAATACAAAAGATTACGCTCTAATAGTTTTGCAGAAGTAATCGATTTATTGGGTGGTATTGGTTATTTAGACGTTAACCCTTTTGCAAACACTCAAGATGGTCAACAAAATAACTTATTGGATCCTAATAGAGTAGTTGGAGAAGGAGATGTTTTTAGATATAATTACAATCTAAATTCGGATGTTATGGGAGCATATTTACAAACACAGTTTAAATACAATAAAATAGATTTTTATGGTGCTGTAGACGTTTCTAAAACAACACATCAAAGAGAAGGATTGTTTCAAAATGGACGTTTTGTAAACAATTCTTTAGGTTTGTCAGAAAAGTTAGAGTTTACAAATTTTGGTGTAAAAGCGGGTGCAACTTATAAAATTACAGGACGTCATTTAATTGACGCAAATGTAGCTTACATGACTAACGCACCAACTATAAGAAACTCGTTTTCTAATTCAAGAGAAAACAATAACACAGTAGATAATTTACAAAGTGAAAAGATTTTCTCAACAGACTTTAGTTACATTGTAAGAAGTCCTATTATCACCTCTAGATTTACAGCTTATTATACAAATGTTTCTGATGCAACAGAAATATCATTTTACTTTGCAGATGGTGTTGGTGGAGATAATACAGCATTCGTTCAAGAAGTTCTTACAGGCATAGAAAGAAAACATATTGGTTTAGAATTAGGACTGGAAGCCCAAGTTACTCCAACAATTAAATTAAAAGGAGCAGCTTCAATAGGTCAATTTACCTATGCAAACAATCCAAATTTATATTTAACTTCAGATGTTGCAGATAATGGTGGTTTTGATAGTAATTTTAGATCGAAAGATTATGTTGCTTTGCTTGAAAACTATAAGTTAGCAGCTGGTCCACAAAATGCATATTCTTTAGGGTTCGAATATAGAGATCCAGATTATTGGTGGGTTGGTGCAACAGCTAACTTTTTTACAAATACCTATGTAGATGTAGCTCCATTAACTAGATCGTCTAATTTTTATGAAGATGCAGATGGTTTGCCTTTTGCAGATTACGACCCAGCTTTGGCAAGAGATTTATTACAACAAGAAAAATTTGATGACTATATGGTTGTAAATTTAATTGGAGGTAAATCTTGGAAAATTGGTGATAAATTTATTAGTGTATTTGCAACTGTAAATAACTTGTTAAACCAGGAATACAAATCTGGTGGATTTGAGCAAGGAAGAAACGCAAACTTCAGACAATTAAGAGATGATAAAGCGTTAGATAACCCAGTATTTGGAAACAAATATTGGTATGGAAGAGGTACAACCTACTTTTTAAATGTGAACTTAAGATTTTAAATAAAATAAATAAACGAAAATGAAAACAAATAAAATAATCATTCTTTTACTAGCTTTTATAACTAGTATTTCATTCACATCATGTGTGCAAGATGGAGACTACACTGTGCCTTCTGATTTAGGTATTGCAGAAAATGATGCTGTAGTAAAAATTATAGCAGATATTACAGCTGGTACAAAATCAGAAATTACTGTTGCGAACTTAAAAGGATTATTTGTTAATGGACAAGTAACAGAAATTACTTCGAATACAGTTGTAAAAGGATTTGTTACATCATCAGATCAAACAGGTAATTTTTATAAAGAACTTTACATTCAAGATAAAGCAGAAAATCCAACAGCAGCTATAAAAGTTGTTATGGAATTAACAGATTCTTACAATAAATTTAATATTGGTAGAGAAATTTATATAGATTTAAACGGATTATTTATTGGAGAAGTTAGATCTGGAGATGGTATAGTTGCCATTGGTGGTGATAAAAATGATGATGATGAAGTAGAAAATCTTTCCATAAATCAAGTAACTGCAAAAATGTTTAGATCTTCAAAAACCGAAGCAATAGTAGCTTTACCTGCTTTGATTTCTGAACTTAATGAAGCAAAAATAGGAATGTTTGTAGAAGTACAAAATGTATTTTTTGCAGATAATTTAGCTGGTAAAACTTATGTGGATGCAGATGATCAATTCGATACTCAAAGAATTTTTAATGGTTGTAGTGGTTTCGATATCGCAAATTTTATTTTAGAAACCAGTGCATTTGCAGACTTTAAATTTTCAACAATTCCTGCTGGAGGAGGTACAATTTCTGGAGTAGTGTCTAAAACATTCAATGGAAGCGATTTAGTTTTAGCACTAAACTCTACATCAGATGTAAAACTAGGGGGAGCTAAATGCGAAGCTTTAGACATTTCTACATTTAACCAAACTTTTGTAGAAGAGTTTAATAACATAACAACAAACTGGACATCCTACAACATTTCTGGTGCAGAAACTTGGGGAACAACTACTTTTGGAAATCCAGGAACAGCAGCAAGAGCTTCAGGTTATAGTGGCTCAGCAAAAACAAATGAAGACTGGTTAGTTTCTAAAGCTATAGATATTTCAACATCTTCAAGTGCATTCGTAATTTTCGAAACCGTTAAAAGGTTTGGTGGTAACGATTTAGAATTTTTCTATTCTAAAGATTATACAGGTGGAGACCCAACTGTAGCAGCAAACGGAACTTGGGTAAAGTTAAGCCCAGCATTAGACACAAATGTTAATAGTTGGACTTCTTGGACGTCTTCTGGTGCAGTAGATATTTCTGCAGCAGCAGGTGGAAATGTTTTTGTAGCCTTTAAATATACCTCAACAACAAGTGATGCCGCAACTTTTCAAATCGATAATTTGAAAGTGTTAACGCAGTAAATTAAAATTTATAAAAAGGAAAGCCTCAAATTTTTATTTTGAGGCTTTTTTTAGTTCAACCAATTTTACACTATGAAAAAAATAGAACATATTGGAATAGCAGTAAAAAATTTAGAAAAATCGAATCAACTTTTTGCTTCCATTTTTGGTAAATCTCACTATAAATTAGAAGAGGTTTTAACAGAAGGTGTAAAAACATCTTTCTTTAAATCTGGGCCTAATAAAGTTGAGTTGTTAATGGCAACAAATCCAGAGAGCCCAATTGCAAAATTTATAGAAAAAAAAGGAGAAGGTATACATCATATTGCTTTTGCTGTAGATGATATAAAAGCAGAAATAAAAAGACTTAAAAAGGAAGGTTTTACAGTTTTAAATGATGTTCCAAAAAAAGGTGCAGATAATAAATTAGTTGCTTTTTTGCATCCCAAAACCACCAATGGAGTTCTTATTGAATTATGCCAAGAAATAGAATAGTTAAAATACTGCAAACAACTACAATCAACTGCTTACTAATTATTATCTTGCAACGATTTTAAAAGTGATAATATGTCTATAAAATATGATTCTTATCAAAAAAGACGCTTACAATCTTCTTACATTTCAGTTGTAATTAGCATTGCTTTGGTACTTTTTATGGTTGGTATTTTAGGGTTGATACTTTTAAAATCTACAAAAGTTGCGAATCGTGTAAAAGAAAAGGTGGCAATGACTCTTTTTTTAAAAGACAAAGTAACCCAAAAGCAAATAGAAAGTTTTAAAGAATCTTTAGAAAGCGAACCATTTGCAAGAATGGTAATTTACACAAGCAAAGAGCAAGCAGCAAAAAATTATAGCGAAGAAATTGGGGAAGATTTTTTAAAATTTTTAGGGGAGAACCCTCTTAAAAATGGTTTAGATATCTATTTAAATGCAGATTTTGTAACCCCAGAAAATATGCAAGAAATGGAAACCCGTTTTTTAACAAATGCATTTGTTGCAGATGTTTCTTATGATAAACCTCTAATAAATCTGTTAACTAAAAACATCAAAAGAATTAGTTTTTGGTTGTTGGTTTTAAGTAGTTTTTTTGGCTTAATTGCAATTATTTTAATTAATAGCTCCATTCGATTATCAATTTACTCAAAAAGATTTAACATAAAAACCATGCAAATGGTAGGAGCTACCAAAGGTTTTATAAGAAAACCATTCATTTTAAGAAGTATAAAATTAGGAATTATTGGGGCAATTTTAGCTTTAATTGGCTTGGCAATTGTTATTTTTTATATCGATAAATACGCACCAAGTTTATACCTTTTAGAAGATTATACAACCTTAGTTTACATTGCGTCTGGTGTGCTTTTATCTGCATTTTTAATTACATGGTTTAGTACTTTTTTTGCAACCCAACGTTTTTTAAACCTACAAACAGACGAACTTTATTATTAAGATATGAATAACGAAAACACGCAACAAAAAGAGTTTTTATTTGGTAAAAAAAACTATATCATTATGTTAGTGGGCATAGCATTTATTGCAATAGGCTTTATTTTCATGGTGGGTGGAGGTAGTGATAATCCAGAAGTTTTTAACGAAGAAATTTACAATTGGCAAAGAATTCGTTTAGCACCAACATTGGTTATTATTGGATTGGGAATAGAGATTTATGCTATTTTGGCAGATTCTAAAAAATAATTTATGGATATTTTAGAAGCAATAGTTCTTGGGGTAATTCAAGGATTATCAGAATTTTTACCAGTTTCTTCTAGTGGTCATTTAGAGTTGGCAAAAGCTATTTTAGGTGATACTTCAGTGCCAGAAGAAAGTTTAACTTTTACAGTAGTTTTGCATTTTGCAACAGCATTAAGTACCCTTGTTATTTTTAGAAAAGAGGTTGCAGAAATTTTTAAAGGATTGTTTCAGTTTAAATGGAATGATGAATTAAAATTTTCTCTAAAAATTATTATTTCCATGATTCCTGCTGTTATAGTAGGTTTGCTTTTTGAGAAAGAATTAGAATCTTTTTTCGGAGGCAAAATCTTATTAGTAGGCTGTATGTTATTAGTAACTGCTCTTTTGCTTTTATTAGCAGACAAATCAAAAAACACAAATAAACCAGTATCGTTTTCAAATTCTGTAGTTATTGGAATTTCACAAGCTATTGCGATGTTACCAGGAATTTCGAGGTCTGGCGCAACAATTTCTACATCTGTTTTATTAGGAATTGATAGAACAAGAGCTGCGCGTTTTTCTTTTTTAATGGTAGTTCCATTAATTTTTGGTAAAATAGGAAAAGATGTTTTAAGTGGTGATTTAAACTTTCAATCATCAGAAATGTTTCCAATTTCGATAGGATTTATTGCTGCTTTTTTAGCAGGTTTATTAGCTTGTAAATGGATGATTGCTTTGGTTAAGAAAAGTAAACTTTCGTACTTTTCCTTATACTGTGCAATTGTTGGTTGTATCGCAATTGGCTATGCACTTTTAAACTAATTTTTGTCATTCTTGTGCAGACAGGAATCTGTTTTCAAAATTTATTTGATCATGATAAAAACTGAAGAAGACTTTAAAAACGGTCAAGTATTATTAATTGATAAACCCCTGAATTGGACTTCTTTCCAAGCAGTAAATAAAATGCGCTGGCATATTAAACAACGTTTTAATATTAAAAAAATTAAAGTGGGTCATGCAGGAACTTTAGATCCGTTAGCAACTGGCTTATTAATTATTTGTACAGGAAAACAAACCAAAGAAATTGATACCTATCAAGGCCAAATAAAAGAATATACAGGCACTTTTACATTGGGTGCAACAACACCAAGTTACGATTTGGAAACAGAAATTGATGAAACTTTCTCCATCGAACATATTTCTGAATCTCTATTAAACGAAACCATAAATCAATTTATTGGCGATATTCAGCAAAAACCACCTATTTTTTCAGCGATTAAAAAAGAGGGAAAACGATTATATGAATTAGCAAGAAAAGGCGAAACTACAGAAATTAAAGCAAGAACTGTTACCATTTCTGAATTTGAAATTACCAATATAAATTTACCAAATGTAGATTTTAGAGTGGTTTGTAGCAAAGGCACTTATATACGCTCTTTAGCTTTTGACTATGGAAAAGCTTTAAAATCTGGCGCACATTTATCTGTATTAAGAAGAACTAAAATTGGTAATTTCTCAGTTGAAAATGCTGTTTCTATTGATGCTTTTATCAAAAGTTTAGAAATTTAAAAACTATTCAACCTTAATTGTTAGCATAGGTTTTAAAGCTTTTTTTGATAAATTTTTAGAAATACTACTAGAAAATAAGTGAGATAAACCACTTCTTCCATGAGTGCTTAGAGCAATTAAATCTGCATTTATATTTCTAGAAAAGTTTAATATTCCTTTCTGAATGGTTGTATCATTATAAATATTTATAGTGTGTTTTGGTAAGCTAAAATCTTTTATAAAAGATTTTACTTTTTCTGTGGCATCGTGGGTGCTTTCGAACTGAGAAGGAGTTGTAACTTTTAATAAATGAATTTTGCTGTTAAAAGAATTTGCGAAATCTAAAAATTTTTTAAAAACTTCTTTTTTATCATCATTTTTAAAGCTAGAAGCAAAAACTAAATTTTTCATTTTAAAGTTTTCTGTATCTTTTTTAACAATAATTACAGGTACTTTAGATGTTCTTACTACTTTTTCTGTGTTAGAGCCTATTAGTATTTCTTCAAAATCTGAATGCCCCTTAGAACCCATAATTATAATATTTGCTTCAATTTTATCAGCATATTTTAAAATACCTTCATAAGGGTTTTGAAATCTTATAGAATGATGAACTTCTTGTTTTTTATCAAAAAATTCTTCTTTAAATTCTAAAATTCTTTCTTTTACTTTTCTCAAGTACAGCATGCTTTCTGGTATACTAAAATTGGTTCCAGCGCCCATATCTACGATACCTGTAGGTAATTCTATCATGTGTAACAGATAAACAACACTTCCAGATTTTTTAGCAATTTTACCAGCCATTTTAGCGGCGTATTCAGATTTTTTTGAAAAGTCAATTGGGACTAAAATTTTTTTCATCTGTTCCTATTTTAAGTTAACATCAAGATATTTTAAAGTTACGAAAAATATTTCAATGAAACATAGTTTGGTAAATACCAAAGATTTACTATATTTGCACCGAAAAATCACAATAATTGAGAAGATGAAGGGGACTAAAAGTCCCCTCTTTTTATATTTTATTTTAAGATTTTAAGATGGAGCAAAGTAGTAAAGTAAGGGATTTAGTAGAGGAGGCTTTAGCATTAAACGAGTCGTTGTTTTTGATTGATTTATCGATATCAGCAAATAACAAAATTCAAGTTTTAGTCGATGGCGACCAAGGAGTGCCCTTAAGCGAATGTATTAGAATTAGTAGAAATGTAGAACATAATTTAGATAGAGAAATCGAAGATTTTTCATTAGAAGTTTCTACACCAGACATTTCTCATCCTCTAAAAGAAAAGAGGCAGTATAGAAAAAATGTAAATCGAATTCTAAATATTAAAACATCAGAAGAAGAATTAGAAGGAACTTTAGTAGAAGTAGATGATGAAAAAATTGTTTTACAATGGAAAACTAGAGAGCCAAAACCTGTAGGAAAAGGTAAAGTTACTGTAGAAAAAACAGCAACTATAAACTATAAAGATATTAAAGAAGCAAAAGTGAAGATTGTATTTTAAGCAAAAATGTAATGGAAAATATAGCATTAATTGATTCGTTTTCAGAATTTAAAGATAACAAAAGTATAGACAGAGTAACATTAATGTCTATTTTAGAGGAAGTGTTTAGAGCTGCCTTAAAACGTAAGTTTGGGTCTGATGATAATTTTGATATTATTATAAACCCAGATAAAGGAGATTTAGAGATTTGGAGAAATAGAGTTGTTGTTGCAGATGGTTTTTCTGAAGATGATAATGAAGAAATAGAATTATCTGAAGCAAGAAAAATTGAGCCAGATTTTGAAATTGGTGAAGACGTTTCTGAAGAAGTAAAGTTGGTTCATTTAGGAAGAAGAGCAATTTTGGCTTTACGTCAAAATTTAATTTCTAAAATATATGAGCATGATAGTACAAACATCTTTAAACAATTTAAGGATTTAGAAGGTGAGTTGTATACTGCAGAGGTTCATCACATTCGCCACAATGCGATTATTTTGTTAGATGATGATGGTAATGAAATTGTATTACCAAAAAGTGAGCAGATTCGTTCAGATTTCTTCAGAAAAGGAGATTCTGTAAGAGGTGTTATAAAAACAGTAGAATTAAGAGGTAATAAGCCTGCAATAATATTGTCTAGAACATCACCTGCATTTTTAAATAAATTATTTGAGCAAGAAATTCCAGAGGTTTTCGATGGTTTAATTACTGTAGAAGGTGTTGCAAGAATTCCAGGAGAGAAAGCAAAAGTAGCTGTAGATTCTTATGATGATAGAATAGATCCTGTTGGAGCTTGTGTAGGTGTAAAAGGATCTAGAATACATGGTATTGTTAGAGAATTAGGTAATGAGAACATCGACGTTATCAATTACACTAAGAACGAACAACTTTATATAGCCAGAGCATTAAGCCCTGCAAAGGTAACTTCTATGGAAATTACCATGTATGATGAAGAAAAAAATGGTAAAAAAGGACGTGTGAGTGTTTTATTAAAGCCAGAAGAAGTTTCTAAGGCCATAGGTAGAGGTGGTGTAAATATACGTTTGGCAAGTGAGTTAACAGGTTATGAAATAGATGTTCAAAGAGAAGGTTTAGAAGAAGAAGATGTAGAGTTAACAGAGTTTGTAGACGAAATAGAAGATTGGATTATTGTTGAATTCAAGAAAATTGGTTTAGATACTGCTAGAAGCGTAATAGAAACAAGTGTTGCTGAATTAGTAAAAAGAACCGATTTAGAAGAAGAAACAATTATAGATGTTCAAAGAATTTTAAAGGAAGAATTCGAATAATATTTTGAATATTTAAGTAAAGTAAAAAGTGCGTTTTTACAATTATAAAGTTAAAAAAGATATATGTCTGTAGACAAAACAATGAGGCTTAATAAAGTATTAAGAGAGTTAAATATTTCTCTTGATAGAGCAGTAGAGTATTTAGCAAGTAATGGTCATGAAATTGAAGCAAGACCTACTACTAAAATTTCTAATGATATCTATCAAGTGTTGCAAGATGGCTTTGAAACAGATGCTAATAAAAAAGCTGCGTCTAAAGAGGTTGGTGAAGAAAAGCGTAAAGAGAAGGAAGCAATTCGATTAGAAATAGAGGCTAAATTAGAAAAGAAAAGAGCAGAAGATTTAAAGAAAGAAGAAGTTCTAAAGGCTAAAGCAGATAAATTAGAGTTTAAAACTGTTGGTAAAATCGATATTAATAACTTAAGTAAAAAGCCAGAAGTTAAGGTAGTAGAAGAAAAGAAGATTGAGGAGATAGTTGAAAAACCCAAAGTTGAAGAAACCAAGTTGGTTGAAAAGCCAGTAATAGTTGTTGATGAACCTAAAGTGGTTGAAAAACCAAAAGAAGTTGAAAAACCCAAAGTTCCTGAAGTTAAAAAAGAAGAGCCTGTTGCAAAAGATGTAAAAAAGGAGTCTCCAAAAGCCAAAGAAACAAAAACTGAAATTGAAGTAGAAGTAGAAATTACTGCAGAAAATGCAGAAACAATAAAAACTCAATATAAAAAATTAGATGGTCCTAACTTTACAGGAGAAAAAATTGATTTAAAACAATTTGAAAGACCTAAAAAGAAAAAACCTGAAGTAAAAAAGGCGAACTCAAGTACAGATCCTAGAAAGAAACGTAAACGTATTAGCAAGCCAAATACATCTACAACTAATACACCAAATACCAGAGGAGGACAAAGTAGTAGAGCAGGTCAAGGAAACAATAAGCCAGGTTCTAGAGGAAGAGGAAATACTAGAAATACTCCAGTTAAAAAAGAAGAACCAACAGAGGCAGACATCCAAAAACAAGTAAGAGAAACCTTAGAAAAACTTCAAGGAAAATCTTCTAGAGGTAAAGGTGCTAAATATAGAAGAAATAAAAGAGATGCTCATAGAGAGCATACAGAAGCTGAGTTAGAAGCTCAAGCATTAGATAGCAAAATACTAAAAGTAACAGAATTTGTTACAGTAAGTGAAGTAGCTACAATGATGGATGTGCCTGTAACTCAAATTATTTCGGCATGTATGTCTTTGGGAATGATGGTTACAATGAATCAGCGTTTAGACGCAGAAACATTAGTAATTGTTGCAGAAGAATTTAATCATAAAGTAGAATTTGTTGGTGCAGAAGTAGAAGAATCCATAGAAGAAGTAATCGATAAGCCAGAAGATTTAATTACACGTGCGCCAATTATTACAGTAATGGGTCACGTAGATCATGGTAAAACTTCGCTATTAGATTATATTAGAAAAGCAAATGTAATTGATGGAGAAAGTGGAGGAATTACACAACATATTGGAGCATATTCTGTAAAAGTTGGCGATCAAAAAATAGCATTTTTAGACACACCTGGTCACGAAGCCTTTACAGCAATGCGTGCACGTGGAGCGCAAGTAACAGATTTAGTAATTATTGTAGTAGCTGCAGATGATGATGTAATGCCACAAACCAAAGAAGCAATTTCTCATGCGCAAGCCGCGAATGTGCCAATTATATTTGCCATCAATAAAATTGATAAACCAAATGCAAATCCAGATAATGTAAAAACACAGTTATCACAAATGAATTTGCTAATAGAGGAATGGGGAGGTACAATTCAGTCTCAAGATATTTCTGCTAAAGTGGGAACAGGAATCCCAGAATTGTTAGAAAAAGTATTGTTAGAAGCTGAGATTTTAGAATTAAAAGCAAATCCAAATAAAAATGCAGTTGGTGCAGTTGTGGAGGCCTTATTAGATAAAGGTAGAGGATATGTTTCTACAATTTTAGTACAAGCAGGGACTTTAAAAATTGGAGATTACTTGTTAGCAGGTAAACACAGTGGAAAAGTAAGGGCTATGTTTGATGATAAAGGAAATAACCTTAAACAAGCAGGACCTTCAACACCAGTATCAATTTTAGGTTTAGATGGTGCACCACAAGCTGGTGATAAATTTATTGTTTTTGATGATGAAAGAGAAGCAAAACAAATTGCTTCTAAACGTTCTCAATTACAACGTGAGCAATCTGTAAGAACTCAAAAAACATTAACACTTGCAGAAATTGGAAGACGTATTGCACTTGGAGACTTCAAAGAATTAAATATTATTTTAAAAGGAGATGTAGATGGTTCTGTAGAAGCGCTAACAGATTCTTTCCAAAAATTATCTACAGAAGAAATTCAAGTAAATATTTTGCATAAGGGTGTAGGTGCCATCACAGAAAGTGATGTTTTATTAGCAACTGCATCAGATGCCATTATTGTTGGTTTTAATGTTCGTCCTCAGGCAAATGCAAGAGTAATAGCAGATAGAGAAGAAGTAGATATTAGAACTTATTCTATTATTTATGATGCTATTAACGATCTTAAAGATGCTATGGAAGGTATGTTATCTCCAGAGATGAAAGAAGAAGTTTCGGGTAATGTAGAAATTAGGGAAGTATATAAAATTTCTAAAGTGGGCAACATTGCTGGTTGTATGGTAATTTCAGGTAAAATCTTTAGAGATTCTAAAATTAGAATTATTAGAGATGGAATTGTAGTTCATGATGGAGTTTTATCATCTTTAAAACGTTTCAAAGATGATGTAAAAGAAGTAGCAAAAGGATATGATTGTGGACTTCAATTAAAGAATTATAATGAAATTCAAGAAGGAGATACTATCGAAGCTTATAAAGAAGTAGCAGTGAAAAAGAAATTGAGATAGTACTTCAATTTTAATCAAATAAAAAAGGGAAATTTCTTTCGAAATTTCCCTTTTTTATTTGATTTATTGTTAAAATTTATTTACCCAAAGGAATGACAATTAGTCCCGAAAATTTTTCTGAAAAATTAATTGCAGCCTTATCAGCTTCTAATTTTGTTTTATAATTACCAACTTGAACTTTCCAGTTTGGTTGGTCATAATCTAATTTTGTGTAAACATTTGGGAAATTAATTCTAAATTTACTTTGTAAACTTCTAGCTTTAGTTTCATCTCCATAGTAAATCTGAATCCTATAGCCATAACCATATTCTTTATTAAAAGCTCTTTTTTTTGCAATTAAGTTTTTCACTTCTTGGCTGCTATTTGTTTTATTTTGAGCATTTAAAGTATATAATCCACCTGTTAAAAAAAGGATTAAAAAAACTGTAAAAAATTTATTTTTCATTACTAAATTTGTTTCTACAAAAGTAACGACTTAGGGCAAATTAAATTGGATTAAAGTATTATTTAGAATTATTATAAATTAATATTTAACATTCTTTTACTTTTCCAAAATTTAGCAATATGTAGTACTTTTGTCAAACTGTTCAAAAAGCGTTTTTTGAGCTATTTTATACACGATACTAAAAATAGTTTGTAAATATGAAAAGTGTAGCGTTACACAGTAAACTAGTCAAAGTACTTCTTAATAGTTTTACAATTATTCTGTTTTTTGCATTTAGCTCGTCTTCTTATTCACAAGATGTAGATGCTGCGCGTCAAACAGAGGGCAGAAAGTTATTCAAGTCTTTATGTGCATCTTGTCACAAACTAGATAAAAAATTAGTTGGGCCAGCCTTAGGTGGTGTGGAAGGGCGAAGAGAGAATTCTTGGTTATTAGCTTGGATTAAAAATAATGCGGAATTAAGAGCTTCTGGAGACAGAGATGCCATTGCTATTTTCGAAGAATACAATGGTTCTGCAATGTCTGCTTTTCCACAATTAAGCGATCAGCAAGTAAATGATATTTTATATTACACAACTGTTGGAGATCCAGTAGTTGTTTCTGATAAAGATCCTGATGTTGTTGGGGGTGATGGAAACACAGATGGTGCTCCAAAATGGATTATTTATCTTTTAGCAGGCGCAATCATTGTGGCTTTTTTAATGATTGCTAGCTTACTAAAGCAAGTAAACGAATTAAAAGGAAACACATCACCAGAATCCACTTCAGATCTTAAAAGAGATTTACATGAGTTATGGGAAGGTATTAAGAAAAACACTTTCTTAAAAGTTTTGTCTACTATATTTTTATTGTTGATAGGTGCTTATGTAGTTTTTGGTACGCTATTTAAAGTTGGTGTTAATGAGGGTTATACTCCTTTGCAGCCAATTGCTTTTTCTCACAAAATTCACGCTGGAGAAAACAAAATTGAATGTCAATATTGTCATTCATCAGCAAAACACAGCAAACATTCAGGAATTCCATCTGTAAATGTTTGTATGAATTGTCATAAAAATATTGCTGAAGTTGCAGAAGGAACAAAAATTGAATGGGATGGAGTTACTTATGGAAAAACAGAACTAGACAAAGAGATTGCTAAAATCTACGATGCTGCAGGTTGGGACACTGAAACTCTTGAATATACAGGAGAAACAAAACCTGTTAAATGGATAAGAATTCATAATTTACCAGATTTTGTTTATTTTAATCACTCTCAACACGTTACTGTTGCTGGTCTAGAATGTCAAAAATGTCATGGCCCTGTAGAGGAAATGGATGAAATGCGTCAGTTCTCTCCATTAACTATGGGTTGGTGTATTAATTGTCATAGAGAAACGAAAGTAGATCTAAAAGGTACTGATTACTATGAAAAAATTCATAAGGAATTGGCTGAAAAATACAATGTTGAACAAGTAACAATTGCTCAGCTTGGTGGCTTAGAATGTGGTAAATGCCACTATTAATTAAAGAAGAAAAGATAGTTTGGTTTTGGTGAAAACTAACAACTAAAAACTAACAACTAATAACAAATAATAAATGGCTTCAAACAAAAAATACTGGAAAAGTGTTGAGGAACTAAAAGATAGTTCTATTGTTGAAACGTTAAGTAAAAATGAGTTTGTAGAAGAAATACCTACAGATAAGTTTTTAGGTGATAAAGAAACATTAGAGAATACATCTACATCTCGTAGAGATTTCTTAAAATATGTTGGTTTTACAACAGCAGCAGCTTCCTTAGCTGCTTGTGAAGGACCAGTAAGAAAGTCTATTCCTTATGTTGTTAAACCAGACGATATTATTGCTGGTGTTGCAGATTGGTATGCAACATCTATGGCAGATGGTTTCGATTTTGCAAATGTTTTAGTAAAAACTCGCGAAGGTCGTCCAATTCAAATAATGCCAAACAAAGAAGCAAATGGTACTACAAGCGCTAGAGTACAGGCAGCTGTTTTATCTTTGTATGATGAAAAACTTCGATTAAAAGAGCCAACCAAATCTGGTGAAATAATTTCTTGGGCAGATGCAGATTTAGCAATTTCTTCAAAACTAAATGAATTAAAAGAATCAAATAAACCAGTTGTTATATTAACAGGAACAATGGCAAGTCCTTCTACAGCTAAAATTGTAGAAGAATTTATTGCAGCTTACCCAAATGCAAAACACGTTATATATGATGCAGTTTCAGAATCTGGTGCTGTAGATGCAATGATGGCAATGTATGGTAAGCGTGCTTTACCAAATTATCATTTAGATAAGGCGAAAACAATTGTTTCTTTCGGCGCAGATTTCTTAGGAGATTTTCATGGAGGATTCGAAAAAAGCTTTATTGCTGGTAGAAAACCTGAAACAGGTAAAATGTCTTATCATGTTCAGTTAGAAAGTAATATGTCTTTAACTGGAGCAAATGCGGATAAAAGAATTGTTGTAAAACCATCCCATCAAATATTTGCTTTGTTAAATTTATACAATGCAATTACTGGAAATAGCGTAGCATCAAAAGTTACACCTATAGATGATGAGATTAAAGAAATAGCAAAAGAACTTAAAAAGGCTGGTTCTGCAGGTGTTGTTTTAACTGGTATAAATGATAAAAATGCACAGTTAATTACTTTGGCAATCAATAAAGCTTTAAATAGCGAAGTTATGGATGTAACAAATACACTAAATATTCGCCAAGGAAATGATGCAGAAGTTGCACAATTAGTTTCAGATATGAAAGCTGGAAAAATTGGAGGAATCATTTCTTATAATGTAGACCCAATTTACAGTTTACCAAATGCATCAGATTTTTCTGAAGCATTGAAAAATGTATCATTAAAAGTTGCGTTATCGACTGAAAATAATGATACTGTAAATGCAATGGAATTTGCTTTGCCAACTCCACATTTCTTAGAATCTTGGGGAGATACACAGTTTGATGAAGTTACTTATGGTTTATCGCAACCAACAATACAACCTTTATTTAATACGCGTCAAATTCAGGAAACATTATTAAAATGGACAGGAAGTACAACTACTTATTACGATTATTTAAAAACCTACGCTACTGATAATATTCTAGGAGGTAGCTCATGGAACACTGCTTTGCATAATGGATTCTTTAAAAAAGAATTAGGTTTTGAAATTATTGAAGAGTTTGAATCAAGTACTTCAATTTCTGATGCTGCAAATCAATTAGCAAGTTCAGCGAAGAAAGCTTCAGGTTTTGAATTAAATTTATATACAAAAACAGGTTTAGGAGATGGTAAACAAGCAAACAATCCTTGGTTACAAGAATTTCCAGATCCAATTACAAGAGCTTCATGGGATAATTATTTAACCATTTCTATGTCAGATGCTAGAGATTTAGGTTTTACAAATCCTGTTAAAGATAATGGAGCTATTGATGGAGATTACGCAAAAATTACTTTAAATGGTAAGGAAGTTACTGTTCCAGTAATGGTTCAGCCAGGACAAGCACCTGGTTCTGTAGGACTTGCTTTAGGTTATGGAAGAACTTTCGGATTAAAAGAAGAAATGCAAGTAGGTGTAAATGCATATCCACTTTATGCAAATGCAAATAATATACAATACAATGTTACTGTAGAAAAAGTTTCTGGCACACATCAATTTGCTTGTACACAAGTCCAAAAAACAATTGCAGGACGTCATGATATTTTAAAAGTAGCATCTTTAAAAGAATACAATACTGTTGAACCTAAAGATCATCATCATGGATGGAATAAACCAGCTTATGTATCTTATGACCACCAAGAAGTAGAAGCTAATAAAATTGATTTATGGGATGAGCATAATAGAGAAATTGGTCATCACTTTAATTTATCAATAGATTTAACATCTTGTACAGGTTGTGGAGCTTGTGTTGTTGCATGTCATGCAGAAAATAATGTACCAGTTGTTGGTAAAAAAGAAGTTAGAGTTGGTAGAGATATGCACTGGTTGCGTATTGATAGATATTATTCTTCTGATGTAGAAACTAGAGAAGAAGCTAAAGAATTAGGGCTAAGCATAAGTAAAACTTACAAAGGTTTAGAAACTGAAGCAGAAAATCCTGAAGTTACTTTTCAACCAATGATGTGTCAACATTGTAATCATGCTCCTTGTGAGACTGTTTGTCCTGTTGCAGCAACAACTCATGGTCGTCAAGGACAAAATCAGATGACATATAACAGATGTGTTGGTACAAGATATTGTGCAAATAACTGTCCATATAGGGTTCGTAGATTTAACTGGTTTGAATATTCAAATAACAATCAGTTCGATTTTAATATGAATAACGAATATGGTAAAATGGTATTAAACCCAGATGTTGTTGTTCGTGGAAGAGGGGTTATGGAGAAATGTTCTATGTGTATTCAATTAACACAAGCAACAATATTAAAAGCTAAAAAAGAAGGTAGAGCTGTAAATACAGACGAGTTTGAAACAGCTTGTTCATCAGCTTGTACTACAGGAGCTTTGGTTTTTGGGGATGTTAATAATAAAGAAGATAAAGTTGCTGCTTTAGCAGTAGATAAAAGAGCGTACAATGTGTTAGATTATTTACAGACAAAACCGAATGTAATCTATCAGGTAAAAATTAAAAATACAAACGAAGCGTAATTAAAATTTAAGATATAGAATATGTCTCATTACGAAGCACCTATTAGGGAACCTTTAGTATTAGGTGATAAAAGTTATCACGATATTACCGAAGACATTGCTAAAGCCATAGAAGGTAAAGCAAATAAGAATTGGTACATCGCATTTTATATTTCTTTGGCAGCAATGCTTTGGGGATTTGGATGCATCTTTTACACTGTAGGAACAGGAATTGGAGTTTGGGGATTGAACAAGAACATTGGTTGGGCTTGGGATATCACTAACTTTGTATGGTGGGTAGGTATTGGTCATGCAGGAACATTAATTTCTGCAGTACTTTTATTATTCCGTCAAAAATGGAGAATGGCCATAAACCGATCTGCAGAAGCCATGACAATTTTTGCCGTTTTTCAAGCAGGATTGTTTCCAATAATTCACATGGGAAGACCATGGAATGCATATTGGGTTTTACCAATACCGAATCAATTTGGTTCTTTATGGGTAAACTTTAATTCACCATTATTATGGGACGTTTTTGCAATCTCAACTTATTTATCTGTGTCATTAGTCTTCTGGTGGACAGGTTTATTGCCAGACTTTGCAATGATTAGAGATAGAGCTGTGAAGCCTTTTCAAAAGAAAATATATTCTTTATTATCATTTGGTTGGTCAGGTAGAGCTAAAGATTGGCAACGTTTTGAAGAGGTTTCTTTGGTTCTTGCAGGTTTAGCAACACCTTTAGTACTTTCTGTACATACAATTGTATCTATGGATTTTGCTACCTCAATAAATCCAGGTTGGCACTCAACAATTTTTCCACCTTATTTCGTTGCTGGAGCAATTTTTTCAGGATTTGCAATGGTACAAACGTTATTAGGTATAATGCGTAAGGTTACCAATTTAGAAGATTACATTACTCGTATGCACATTGAGTATATGAATATTGTAATTATTCTTACAGGTGGAATTGTAGCTGTAGCTTATGCAACAGAATTCTTTATTGCTTGGTATACAGGTTCACCTTATGAGAATTATACATATTTATCAATAGGTGCTGCAACAGGGCCTTATGCATGGGCTTTTTGGTCATTAATTATATTTAATATCATTACTCCACAGTTCCTTTGGTTTAAGAAAATAAGAAGAAGTTTTATTTGGACTTTTATAATTTCTATTGCTATTAATATTGGTATGTGGTTTGAGCGTTTTGATATCATAGCAATTGTTTTAAGTAAAGGTCATTTACCATCAACTTGGTGGCGTTTTGAACCTACGTTTGTAGATGTTGGTATCTTTATAGGAACTATTGGATTCTTCTTTGTATTATTTTTATTGTATGCAAGAACATTTCCAGTAATAGCGCAAGCAGAAGTAAAAACAATATTAAAATCTTCTGGTGAGTTTTATAAGAAGAGAAGAGAACAAGGTATACCTACAAAGCCAGCTATTAATTTTGCTAGTTCAGAAGGTACATCAGATAAAAAAAATAAAGAATAATTATATGGAATCATCAAAAGTTATTCACGCGTTTTACAATGATGATGAAGTTCTAATGGATGCAGTGAAAGCTGTAAAAGCAGAACATCATCATATAGAAGAAGTGTTTTGTCCTTTTCCTGTTCATGGTTTGGATAAAGCAATGGGTTTAGCACCAACTAGATTGGCAATCACTGCATTTATGTATGGAATTACAGGTTTAGCTGTTGCAATTTGGATGACCAATTATATGATGATTCAAGATTGGCCTCAAGATATTGGTGGTAAGCCAAGTTTTTCTTGGTTCGAAAATATGCCAGCATTTGTGCCAATTATGTTCGAATTAACTGTATTTTTTGCAGCACACTTAATGGTAATTACTTTTTATATGAGAAGTAGAATTTGGCCATTTAAAACAGCTGAAAATCCGGACCCAAGAACTACAGACGATCATTTTTTAATGGAAATACCTGTTCACAATAATGTAGAAGAATTAACTGCCTTATTAACAAAAACAGGCGCTGTAGAAATTAATGTAGTTGATAAGCACTAATAAATAGATAATGAAAAGTTTAAAATTAATTATCGGTTTAATAGTTTTTGCAAGTTTTATTTCTTGTAATAACAAAAGAACACCACAACTTGAATATATGCCAGACATGTACGTATCTGTACCTTATGATACGGATGGTGATGAAGGTCTTAATGGAAAACCAGTGAATAGTAAACCTGTTGCTGGAACAATTCCAAGAGGAGGGCATCCAGCATATGATATTCCAGATACTCCAGAAGGATATGAAAAAGCGAAAGCAGAAGTAATAAATCCTCTAGAGGCTACAGAAGCGAATTTAGAAAAAGGGCAGGTTTTATACGATGTTTATTGTATTTCTTGTCATGGGAAAAAAGGAGATGGAAATGGTTATTTATCTCAAGCAGAAAAATTTGAAGGAATTCCTAATTATAAAGATAGAGATATAAACGCAGGTTCTATTTATCATGTAATAATGCATGGTAAAAATTTAATGGGTTCTCATTCATCTCAATTAACGTATAATGAACGTTGGCAAATAGTACATTATGTTGAAAAACTACGTACAGATTTATTAGCTCAATAATTACAAAAAGATAGAATACGAAAGATATGTATCAATTCTCAGGTAAATTAAAAATACTCTCAATAGCTCTTATTATAATCGGAGCATTGGGTATTGGTTTAAGTTTTATAAATGCACCAAGTTCTTTAGAAGAAGCTAAGGAAATAATTGCTCATCAATCGTCTCACGATGCTGGTCATGAAACTTCGCATGTAGAAACTAAAGAAGAAGCTCATCATAATAGTGATGCTGACGCTCATCATTCTGAAAAGAAAGAGGCACATGGGGCTGCAGAAGCTCATGGAGAACATCATAATGATGATGCCCATGCAGAACATGTTTTACATCAATTACAGAATAAACCTTGGTCTGCATTATATGTATCATTGTTTTTCTTTTTGGGAGTTTCATTATTAGTGTTGGCGTTTTACGCTTCGCAAAGAGTAGCACAATCTGGTTGGTCTGTTGTTTTATTCAGAGTCATGGAGGCTATTACTGCGAACTTGGTACCAACATCAATAATTATGTTGGTAGTAATTATTTGTGCTGCAATGCACATAACACACATTTTCCCATGGATGGCAGAAGGTGTTGTTGATCCTACAAGTGATAAGTATGATGCCATAATTGATGGAAAATCTGGATGGATGAATTTGCCATTTTGGATTATAAGAGGAGTTCTTTATTTAGCAATTTGGAACGCATATAGATGGTTTATTAGAAGAAACTCTATTAAAGAAGATACAGCAAATGATGGTGGAAAAACATATAAGTTAAATTACAATGTTTCTGTTGGATTTATCTTCTTGTTTATGATCACAGAATCTATGATGTCTTGGGATTGGATTATGGGCTTAGATCCTCACTGGTTCTCAACATTATTTGGATGGTATGTTTTAGCAAGTTTATTGGTAAGTGCATTAACGGTTATCGCATTTGTAACTATTTACTTGCGCTCTAAAGGAGCTTTACCAAGAGTGAATGATAGCCATATTCACGATTTAGCAAAATTTATGTTTGGTTTTTCAGTATTCTGGACCTACTTATGGTTTGCTCAATTTATGTTAATTTGGTATGCAGATATTCCAGAAGAAACAACATATTTCGTGGCGAGATTTAACGAATATAAATTACCGTTTTTAGCAATGGTTGTTATGAATTTCGTTTTTCCAATATTATTATTAATCAATAGTGATTATAAAAGTATTCCTTGGTTTGTTATTATTGGGGGGTTGGTAATTTTAGCCGGTCATTATGTGGATGTATTCGTAATGATTATGCCAGGAACTGTTGGTGCTTATTGGTCTTTTGGATATGCAGAAATTAGTGCTTTATTATTCTTTTTAGGAATATTTATATACACTGTATTTAGTGCTTTCGCGAAAGCGAATCCTATTCCAAAAGGAAACCCTTTCTTAGAAGAAAGTGAACATTTCCATTATTACAACATAGAACACAGAGGAGAAGGATCAGCAGATCATCATTAATAAATAAAGATTTAAACAATTAAGAAAAGATATATATGCTAGCTCTATTTTATATTTTTATAGGTGTTGCAATAGGTGTAAGTTTTTGGCAAATCACTAGAATTCTAAATTTTAGGGAGGTTATTGCTAACGATGAAGACAATGCAAAGCAAGGTAAATATGCACTCTATTTTATGGTGTTTTTCTATGCTATGATGATTTATTGCTTAATAGCTATGAATGTTATAATGCTGCCAGAATCTGCTTCTATTGAAGGAGAACATGATGATAGATTATTCGATTTAACCTTCTGGTTAATTGGTATAGTGCAGTTTATTATGCAATTTTTAATCTTCTATTTTACTTTTAAATATAGAGGAAATAAAGCTAATAAAGCTAAATTTTATGCAGACAGTCACAAGTTAGAATTAATTTGGACAGTTACACCAGCCATTGTTTTGGTAGGGTTAATTGGTTATGGTTTATGGCAATGGAATAATGTAATGGATTTATCTGATGACGATGCCATTGTAATAGAAGTTTATTCTCAACAATTTAGATGGGATGCACGTTATGCAGGTAAAGATAATACGTTAGGTTTAGGAAACGTAAACTATATTAAAGGCATCAATACAATGGGTGTTGACATGTCTGATAAAAATTCTCAAGATGATGTTCAAGTAACAGAATTGTATTTACCTAAAGGAAAGAAAATTCATTTTAAATTTCGTTCACAAGATGTATTGCACTCAGCTTATATGCCTCACTTTAGAGCGCAAATGAACTGTGTACCAGGTATGGTTACTGAGTTTGGTTTTACACCCAAATACACTACTGAAGAGATGAGACAACAATCTGAGGTAATAGAAAAAACGAAAGGTATAAATATAATAAGAGCAGAAAAAGGTGAGGAATTATATGAATTCGATTATTTATTACTTTGTAATAAAATATGTGGAGCATCTCATTACAGTATGCAAATGAAAATTACAGTTGTTGAGCAAGAAGAATATGAAAAATGGATTGCAGAACAACCAACTTTAGCAACAGTTATTCAATAATAATAAAAAAGATTCTACAAATTACAAGATTATGTCAGATCATCATCATAAAGAAACATTTGTAACAAAATATATTTTTAGTCAAGATCATAAAATGATTTCTAAGCAATTCTTGGTAACAGGGATGTTTATGGGGATTATTGCAGTTATGATGTCGATGTTATTTCGTCTACAATTGGCATGGCCAGAAAAATCGTTTACAATTATTGAAGCATTTCTAGGTTCTCATCAAACTGATGGGATAATGGCACCAGATATGTATTTAGCCTTGGTAACTATTCATGGTACTATAATGGTATTCTTTGTATTAACAGCAGGTTTAAGTGGTACGTTTTCGAATCTTTTAATTCCTTTACAAATTGGAGCTAGAGATATGGCTTCTGGTTTTTTAAATATGATTTCTTACTGGTTATTCTTTTTGTCAAGTATAATCATGGTAATATCATTATTTGTTGAAGCAGGTCCAGCTTCAGCAGGATGGACAATTTACCCACCTTTAAGTGCCTTGCCTCAAGCAATTCCAGGTTCTGGAACAGGTATGACTTTATGGTTGGTTTCTATGTCTATATTTATTGCTTCTTCTTTAATTGGGGCATTAAATTATATTGTTACTGTATTTAATTTAAGAACGAAAGGAATGAAAATGACAAGATTGCCTCTTACAATGTGGGCATTCTTTATTACAGCAATTATTGGTGTAGTTTCATTTCCAGTGCTTTTGTCAGCAGCATTATTGTTAATTTTTGATAGAAGTTTTGGAACATCTTTCTACTTATCAGATATTTTTATTTCTGGAGAAGTTTTGCATTATCAAGGAGGATCACCAGTGTTGTTTGAGCATTTATTTTGGTTCTTAGGGCACCCAGAAGTATACATTGTATTATTACCAGCTTTAGGAATTACATCAGAAATTATATCAACAAATTCTAGAAAACCAATTTTTGGATATAGAGCAATGGTTATGTCTATTATGGCAATTGCATTTTTATCTACAATTGTTTGGGGGCATCATATGTTTATTTCTGGAATGAATCCATTTTTAGGATCTGTATTTACATTCACAACTTTGTTAATTGCAATTCCATCAGCTGTAAAAGCTTTTAACTATATAACCACTTTGTGGAAAGGTAATTTACAGTTAAATCCAGCAATGTTGTTTTCTATAGGTCTTGTATCAACATTCGTAACAGGAGGTTTAACAGGATTGGTTTTAGGAGATTCAGCATTAGATATCGCAATTCACGACACGTATTTTGTTGTGGCGCACTTCCATTTAGTAATGGGTGTTTCTGCAATTTTTGGAATGTATGCAGGTATTTACCATTGGTTCCCTAAAATGTATGGAAGAATGATGAATAAAACTCTAGGTTATTGGCATTTTTGGATTACTATAATTTGTGCTTATGGTGTATTTTGGCCAATGCATTTTATAGGTTTAGCAGGTTTGCCAAGAAGATATTATTCGAATACAGCTTTTCCTATGTTTGATGATTTAGCAGATATAAACGTTGTAATAACAATATTTGCTTTAGTTGGAGGTTTTGCACAGATTATATTTTTAGCAAACTTCTTTATTTCAATTTACAGAGGTCAAAAAGCAACTCAGAATCCTTGGAGATCGAATACTTTAGAGTGGACTACACCTGTAGAACATATACATGGTAACTGGCCTGGAAAAATACCAGAAGTTCACAGATGGGCTTATGATTATAGTAAACGTGTAGACCCAAATGATGATGATAGCGACTATTTGCATGGACAAGATTTTGTGCTACAAACAACGCCTTTATTAGATGGCGAAGAGCCATCTTAAGAAAATAAATTTTTTAAAAAACCTTTCCAATTTGGAAAGGTTTTTTGCTTTGTAACAAAACTTACAAAAAGGTATTTTAAATAATATTATCTTTGTTACTATGAACGAAAACTTGAACCCTGAAAACACCAATCTTTCAAATGAAGATTTAGACGTAGAAAAGAAATTACGTCCTCTTTCTTTTGATGATTTTACAGGTCAAGATCAAGCATTAGAAAACTTAAAAATTTTTGTTGAAGCAGCAAACCAAAGAGGAGAAGCTTTAGATCATACTCTTTTTCATGGTCCTCCAGGATTGGGAAAAACGACCCTAGCTCATATTTTAGCTAATGAATTGCAAGTAGGCATAAAAGTTACTTCTGGGCCTGTTTTAGACAAGCCAGGAGATTTAGCAGGTTTACTTACAAATTTAGATGAACGAGATGTTTTATTTATTGATGAAATCCATAGGCTAAGTCCGATTGTTGAAGAATATTTATATTCTGCTATGGAAGATTATAAAATTGATATCATGATTGAATCTGGTCCAAATGCCAGAACAGTTCAAATCAATTTAGAACCGTTTACATTAATTGGGGCTACAACTCGTTCAGGATTATTAACAGCTCCAATGAGAGCGCGTTTTGGAATTAGTAGTCGTTTACAATATTATACAACAGAGCTTTTAACAACAATAATACAAAGAAGTTCTACTATTTTAGGAGTTCCTATTTCCATGGAAGCTGCAATTGAAATTGCAGGTAGAAGTAGAGGAACACCAAGAATTGCAAATGCATTATTAAGAAGAGTTAGAGATTTTGCACAGATTAAAGGTGATGGAAACATTAGTATAGAAATTGCAAAATATGCACTAAAAGCTCTAAATGTGGATGCTCATGGTTTAGATGAAATGGACAATAAAATTTTAGCCACAATTATTGATAAATTTAAAGGAGGACCAGTTGGTTTAAGTACAATTGCAACTGCAGTTTCAGAAAATACAGAAACTATAGAAGAAGTATATGAACCTTTTTTAATACAGCAAGGTTTTATTATGAGAACTCCCAGAGGAAGAGAAGTAACAGAGTTAGCCTACAAACATTTAGGAAGAACAAAAGGTAGAAATCAAGGAGAATTGTTCTAGTTTTTAGAGACAAGAGACAAGAGACAAGAGATAAGAAATAGGATAACACAAGAGTAAGTTTTCCTTCCTTTTGGGAAGGTTAGAATATACTAATGAATATAAAGAAAATAATACCAATTTTAGAATGGTTACCTAACTACAACACATCCCTTTTTAAAGGTGATTTAGTTGCAGGGATTACTGTAGGTATTATTTTAATTCCGCAAGGAATTGCATATGCATTAATTGCAGGTTTGCCTCCCATTTATGGTTTGTATTGTGCGTTAGTTCCACAAGTTATGTATGCCATTTTTGGATCTTCTAGACAAGTAGCAATTGGCCCAGTTGCAATGGATTCTTTAATAGTTGCAACAGGTGTATCTACCTTAGCTTTAGCAGGTTCAGAAAGTTATATTGCCATTGCAATTTTATTGGCTTTAATGGTAGGAACCATACAATTTATTCTAGGAATTTTTAGTTTAGGGTTTATTGTAAACTTTTTATCTAAACCAGTTATAACTGGCTTCACATCTGCAGTTGCTTTAATTATTGGGTTGAATCAATTTAGAAATTTATTTGGAGTAGATTTTATACAGAGTGATCAAATTCAGTATGTTTTAGAAGATATATGGAGGCAAATAGCTAGTTATAATTTACATACCACAATAATTGGTTTAGTATCTGTAATTGTAATTATCTTTTTCAGAAAAATAAATAAAAAAATACCAAATGCATTAATTGTTGTAATTCTCGGTATTTTGATTATGAAATATTTTGGAAAAGCTTTTAATGATGTTTCCATTGTAAAAGATATACCTTCAGGTTTACCAGTTTTCGGAATTCCTGAATTGGATTTAGATCAAATTAGAGAATTATTACCAATTGCATTCACTTTAGTTATGGTAGGTTATTTAGAAACGATATCTATAGGTAAATCTTTAGAAGCCAAACAAGATGAATATAGAATAAGACCAAATCAAGAATTAATTGCTTTAGGTTTAGCAAATATTTTTGGTTCTCTTTTTAAAGCATATCCAAGTACATCGAGCTTTTCACGTTCGGCTATCAACGAAGAAAGTGGTGCAAAAACAGGAATGGCAGCTTTAATTTCTGTAGTTATGGTTATGGTAACACTACTTTTTTTAACACCTTTATTTTATTACTTACCAAAAACAGTTTTGGCAGCTATTATTATTGTAGCCGTTTTTGGTTTGATAAATCTAAAAGAAGCCGCGTTTTTATGGAAAGCTAATAATTTAGATTTCTGGTTAATGCTATCAACATTTTTAGCAACGCTATTATTAGGTATCGAATATGGTATAATAGTAGGTGTAGGTTTGTCTTTAGTTGTTTTAATTTTTAGAACATCAAGGCCCTATGTTACAGAATTAGGTAAGGTTCCTAATTCTAATTTTTATAGAAATAAAAATAGATTTGAAGAAGTAATTATAGAAGATGATATTTTAGTTTTTAGATTTGATGCTCAAATATTTTACGCAAATTCGGGCTATTTTAGAGACAATTTAGACGAAATGGCACTAGCTAAAGGAAAGGCACTAAAATTGATAGTTTTAGATGCAGAAAGCATAAATAGAGTAGATAGTACAGGTATAGAAATGCTAATTGAGCGAATTAAATATTACAAGAAAAAAGATATTGTCTTTTACTTTGCAGGTGTAAAAGGACCTGTTAGAGACGATTTATTTAGAAGCGGAATTTTAAAAATCATAGATATCAATCATTTTTTTATGAGGGATAATGATGCTGTAAAATTTTATAAAACTGGCGATAGAAAACATCAAGAAAAATATGCGAAATACATACATCAAGCATATCAATAAAGGAAAGAATTATGATTATTGAACAAATTTATACAGGCTGTTTGGCACAAGGTGCATACTACATAGAAAGCAAAGGAGAAGTTGCCATTATCGACCCTTTAAGAGAAGTGCAAAGTTATATAGATAGTGCAAAAAAAAACAATGCAAAAATTAAATATATTTTTGAAACTCATTTTCATGCAGATTTTGTAAGTGGACATGTAACGTTAGCAGAAAAAACTGGAGCAAAAATTGTATTCGGTCCTACAGCTAAAACCTATTTTGATGCTATAATTGCAGAAGACAAACAAGTTTTTAATGTTGGTAATATAACAATTACAGTACTTCATACTCCTGGCCACACCATGGAAAGTACGTGTTACTTATTAAAAGATGAAAATGGTAAAGATCACGCTCTTTTTAGTGGAGATACTTTGTTTTTAGGTGATGTAGGCAGACCAGATTTAGCACAAAAAGGTGATTTAACGCAAGAAGATTTAGCTGGCTTTTTGTTTGATAGCTTAAGAACCAAAGTAATGACTTTGGCAGATGATGTAATTGTATATCCTGCACATGGAGCTGGTTCTGCTTGTGGTAAAAATCTAAGTAAAGAAACTGTAGGCACTATTGGCAATCAAAAGGAAACCAATTATGCTCTTAGAGAAAATATGACCAAGGCTGAGTTTATAAAAGAAGTTACAGATGGGTTATTACCACCACCTGCTTATTTTCCTTTAAATGTAAAATTGAATAAAGAAGGCTATAAAAGCATAGAAGATATTATTAAAGTATCTGCAAAACCTTTATCTGTAAAAGATTTTGAAATAATTGCCAATGAAACGGATGCCATTGTTTTAGATGTTCGTCATCAATCAGAATTTATAAAAGGCTTTATACCACAATCTATTTTTATAGGTTTAGGAGGTACTTTTGCACCTTGGGTGGGTGCTTTAATTAAAGATATAAAACAACCAATTTTATTAGTAACTCCAGAAGGAAAAGAAGAAGATACAATTACTAGACTTTCTAGAGTTGGTTTTGATAATGTTTTAGGTTATTTAGATGGCAGTTTCGGTTCATGGCGAAAAGCCAACAGAGAAATAGATACTTTACATTCTGTTTCTGCAGAAACATTAGAAACAAAAATGAGAGAGAACCCAATTGTGTTCGATGTTCGAAAACCAGGAGAATATGCAAGCGAACACATCGAAAATATATCGAATACACCTTTAGATTTTTTGAACGAACATATTTCTGAATTTCCTAAAAAGCAAAATTTCTATGTACATTGTGCAGGGGGTTATAGATCTGTTATAGCTGCTTCAATTTTAAAAGCACGTGGTTTTCATAATGTTATTGATGTTTCTGGAGGTTATGCAGCCATAAAAAAAACAGGTATTAAAAGAACTGCTGCTGTTTGTCCATCTACTTTAAAATAAGAATATGAAAAAAGTATTTTGTTTAATTATAATAAGTTTCCTTTTTATCAATTGTGATGAAGCACAAGAAATAAAAACAATTACAACATTAGAGTTAAAAGCCCTTTTAGAGAAAGATAAAATTCAATTGTTAGATGTTAGAACCCCAGAAGAAATTAAAAATGGATTTATAACATCAGCAAAATTCGTTAATTATTTCGATGCTGATTTTGCTGAAAAAGTAATGAAAAACTTAGATAAAAAGAAACCTGTTTATTTATATTGTAGAAGTGGAGGCAGAAGTGGGAAATCCGCCAAAATTTTGCAAGAAAAAGGCTTTGAAGTTTATAATGTTTTAGGAGGTTTTAATCAATGGGAACTGGAAAATTGAAAATTATGAAAAAAAATATTATCATAGAAAACTTAAAATGTGGTGGTTGTGTTGCAACTATTAAAAAAGGAATTTTAGCCATTAATGGAGTTGTAGAATTAAATATAGACTTAGAAAAGTCTATAGTTTCTTTTATATCTGAAAAAGATAATTTTGAAGAAGTGAAAGCAAAATTATCGCAATTGGGTTATCCAGAAGTTGGTGATAAAAATACAATTGTGCACAAAGCAAAATCTTTTGTAAGTTGCGCTGTTGGCAAAATAGATTCATAAAAAAAGCGAGCTTTGGCTCGCTTTTTTTTATCCTAAATAATGTCTTAATACTTGAGACTTAGATTTCGACTTTAATCTTGTTAATGCTCTTTGTTTTACTTGTCTAACACGCTCTCGAGTTAAATCGAATTTTTCTCCAATTTCTGTTAAACTACTTGGTGTTTGAGGTTCGATTCCGTAAAACATTTTTATCACATCTGCTTCTCTATGTGTTAATGTTTCTAGTGCTCTATTAATTTCTATTTTTAAAGATTGAACCATTAAATTTTTATCAGGTCTTGGAGACTCATCAGATTGTAAAACATTATACATATTAGATTCTTCACCCTCTCTAAAAGGTGCATCCATAGACAAATGTTTTCCAGAAATACTCATACTTTGTGCAACACTGCTTGCAGTTGTGTCTAAAGCATTCGCAATTTCTACGTAAGTAGGTATTCTCTCATTATCTTGTTCTAATCTGGCGTAAACTTTTCTTATTTTACTAATATTACCAATTTTATTCAATGGTAAACGCACAATTCTAGATTGCTCTGCTAACGCTTGCATTATAGATTGACGAATCCACCAAACTGCATAAGAAATAAATTTAAAACCTCTAGTTTCATCAAAACGTTTAGCTGCTTTTACCAAACCTAAATTGCCTTCGTTTATTAAATCAGATAATTTTAAACCTTGATTTTGATATTGTTTAGCAACCGAAACAACAAATCGTAAGTTCGCTTTTACCAATTGATCTAATGCTCTTTCATCTCCAGTTCTAATTTTCACAGCTAATTCCACTTCTTCATCAGCAGTAATTAAACCTATTTTACTAATTTCTTGAAAATATTTATCTAAAGATTTTGCATCTCTGTTGGTAACTTGCTTACTTATTTTAAGTTGTCTCATATTGTATAAAAGTGTTTTTAAAAAGATTTAAATTTAGAATCAAACGCAAAAAATTACATTTTTGATTTTCGATGAATACTAAAAGATTATTTGGTTTTTATTTGCAAAAAATGTGCAAAGAAGTAATTAGAAGACTGGCGTTTTAAGTATTTCAGTTTTATTTTCTAAATAACTAAAGTTTTTAATTTTAGAATTATTTTTTTGATAAACTGAATATTTAACCATGTTTTACGAAAATACGAAAAATAAGCCGTTTTAACTAAAAAACGGCCCATTATTATCGAAATTTATTCAAAAACGATTAAATTTCGTTTTTTTTGTTAAAATCTTAAAGTAGCTCCAATTAAGAAATTTCTTGTGGCTTGTGGATAATAACCTGCACCATCAACAGTGTTTACAGTTCCTGGAATAGAAAAATCATCATCATAGGTAAAATAGTAACCTCTGTCTACATATTCTGCGTTAAAAATATTATTTATTAGAGCAGAAATTGTTATCGATTTAAATATTTTGCTAGGGTTTATTTGATAAACAATATTCAAATCACTTGTAAAATAAGATGCTAAAACATCGTTTGTAGAAATGGCACTGCTAAAATTACTCATAAATTGTTGTCCAACATATTTTGATAAAAATGTAAATTGTAAATTATCTAGAGGATTAAAAATCAACATATTTCCAACAATTACATTGGGTGAAAACGAAATATCAGTATTTCCTAAAGGTTGTGGATTTTGGTTTCCATCTCTTGTAATAAAGAAATCGCTATTTTTATTAGAACTAAAAGCTGCATTGGGTTTTACAGAAAATTTATCTGATAATCTGATGTCTGCATCAATCTCTAAACCTAGTCTGTAACTGTTTCCAGAAGTTGTTCTGACAGGTTGCCCAACATCATCTAAAGCACCAGTTAAAACCAACTGATTTTTATAATCCATATAATAAATATTGGTATTTAGTTTGATGTTGCCATTGTTTAAACGCCAACCAAATTCTAAATCATTTAAAGTTTCTGGTGTAGAAACTCCATTTTCGAAATCGTTTCTGTTAGGCTCTCTGTTAGCCACTGCAAAAGAGGTGTATAAATTATTATTTTGATTTATTTTATAAGTAAAACCAAACTTCGGATTAAAGAAATTAAAATTTGCATCTACATTTATAGGCACAATATCATTGGTAATTCCTGCTGTTTTATAATCTACAAAACGACCTTGTAAATCTGCATAACCAGATAATTTTTCAGTTATAGAAAACGTTGCTTTTGCAAATAGTGAAAAGTCGTTTTTTGTAGCATCAGAAAAATAATAACGATCTCTAATATTTGCATTTGGAGCTAAATCAGAACCCCAAATTACTTCTCCAAAATGATCTCCTGTATAATTGGAATAAGAAATTCCTGTAATTAAATTTATTTTTTCTGTTTTGTAATTGGTGTTGAAGTTTACTACATAAAAATCGTTGTCCAACCAACGTCTTACAATTACATCACTTCCATCAACAATTAAATTATTAAAGGCTGCAGCATCTTCACCTGCTTTAAATTGCTCAAAAAAGCCTGAACCTTTGGTGTAATTTAAACCTAAAGTTGTAGACCAGTTTTCATTCAATTTTTCATTCCAATGTAATTGATAATGATTTTGATTGTAATCATCAACTTCATTGTCATAGGTATATGGATTTTGTCTTCTATCTGCAGCTAATTCATCTGCAGTTAAACCAAACCAAGATTGATAAGTTCTTTCCTTTCCGCCAAAAGTAATGGCTTTAATTAAGGTGTTTTCATCAGTATAACTTCCTTGTAAATAGTACGATTTTAAATCGGCAAAAGCTCTATCTACATAACCATCAGAATAAATATTAGACAAACGTCCAGCAATTTCTATATGATTGTTTAACTTTCCAGAACTAAATTTTACAGTGTGTTTTCTAGTTCCAAAAGACCCAAAAGAATTAGAAATTTCGCCATAAGCTTCTTCAGAAACAGCGTCTGTTAAAATGTTTAAACTTGCACCAAAAGCTCCAGAACCATTTGTGGATGTTCCAACACCTCTTTGTAATTGTAAATTTTCGGTTGATGATGCAAAATCTCCTAAATTCACCCAAAAAGTTCCATGACTTTCTGCATCATTATAAGGAATTCCGTTTACAGTTACATTAATTCTTTCGTTATTAGAACCACGAACGCTCATGTATGTATAACCAACTCCAGCCCCTGCATCTGATGACGAAATTACAGAAGGTAAATAGTTGAGCAAAATAGGAATGTCTTGCCCTAAATTACGTTTCGCAATTTCTTTTTTTGATAAGTTAGAAAACGTAACAGGAACATCTGCATTTACACGAACTGCAGAAACCAAAACTTCTTCTAAAACTGTTGACTTGGGTTGTAAATAAAAGTTTATTTCTGAAACATTTTTATTTAAAATTGTAATTCCTTGCATCTGATTTTCATAGCCTAAATACTTGGCTTCAAGATAATATTCTCCTGTTGACAATTTTATCTCATATTGACCTTCTGAATTGGTAATGGAACCAATTTTCGAATCAATAATAGTAACTGATGCGCCTTCTAAAGGATTTTTGTTTTGGTCATAAACAGTACCTTTTACTGAAAATGACTGAGCGTTTGCAAGCGTGCTTACAAACAAGAATAAAAAAATGGATATTTTTTTCATTTTAAAAAATTTTTAAAACGAATAAAAAGAGGTAATTATTCTTGTAATTAATATTGAATAATTAAGTTGCCATTATTGAATGGCTTTTTGTAAAATCCCTAAACAGCATTACCTGTTCTAGGTTCATTGGGTATGATCTCAGCCTTTTAAAAGTTCCAAGTTTCAAAGTTTAAAGTTAAAAAAGTCTAATAAGACTAGATACTAAAAACTAAAAACCAACAACTAAATTAGCACCCCTTTATGAGAACGTTGCAAATGTAATTACGAAAAGTGAATTACAACAGATTATTTTTAAAAAAGTTTAGTCAATTTTTGGTTTTTTACGCAACGCTTTTTTGATAGATTTTCTTTTATTCTTTTCAGCATTTTTTATAATCGAAGTTCTACTAGGTTTTGTAGGTTTTCTCTTTTTTGGAATTTTTAAGTTTTCTTTTATCAACCTTAAAAAACGTTTAATTGCTAATTCTTTGTTTTTATGTTGAGAGCGCGTTTCCTCACAAAATAAAATCAAAACATTTTCATTGGTTAATTTTGAGGAAAGCTTGGTTTTTAGCAAATCTTTTTCATCAATCGATAATGAGTCAGAATTCTCCAAATCGAAAGTAAGTTCTATTTTAGAGGATGTTTTATTTACATGCTGACCTCCAGCACCAGAACTTCTAATGGCTTTGAATTGTAATTCTTTGATGATGTTTTCTGTGTTCATGGTTTTTAAATGAAGAAGATAGATGAAAGAGTAAAGTAAATAGACAAGCATCTTTTTTCTAGATCTAATTTTAATCTATTATCTATAATCTTTTGTCTTTTTTCTCAGCTCTATTTTCTCTTTTCTAAAATTTACTAATCTAAATTCGATCGAAAATCATTGTTTTGATGCATAAAATTCATATCCAAATCTATTAAAGAATCTGAGAAAGAGTTTAGATTTTCTTTATCTTCAATAATTTTATCAATAGCATTTATCGCTTTTTTAAGACGAGATTCTTTATCTCCTTTTAATAAAATATAATTGCAATTGTGTTTTTTTAAAGCAGTCTCAAAAGCAGTAAACATTTCTAAACGCAATTCTGGTCTGTCTCTCAAATCATCCTCTTCCCAAGGAGTATCTATGTAAGTTAATAAATACAAATCGTATTGATTTTTTTTGGCAGCTTTGTCTAAATTTTCATCAACAAAACCTCCATAATATTCCTCTGAATATACTTTAGTTTCTAGTAAATCTGTGTCACAAATTAGCACTTTATCTGCTTTTTTTGCTAACTTATTTTCCAGTTTCATTTGCCCTATTGCAATGGGTAATAAATCATCAGCTTCACAAGTTTTACGTTCGTTATTCCATTTTTCTTGTAAATAATCACGTGCAAATTCTGGAGCCCAAACAGTATTGTAATAACGAGCTAATTGTTTAGAAAGTGTTGTTTTTCCTGTAGATTCAGGCCCAAATAAAACAACTTTTACAATGTTTATAGGTTCTTGTCTAAGCTTTTTTTCCATGCTAAATATCCAAATATGGCAATAAATGTAAATCCTAAGTATTGAAAACTAGTAAATGTAAATCCTTTGTAAAAATATAAAGGTACAGAAATGATGTTTCCTGCAATCCAAAAAAGCCAGTTTTCTATTTTTCGTTTTGCCATTAACCACATACCTACAAAGAAAATAGCAGTGGTAAGTGTGTCTGCATAAGCAACCCAAGAAGTCCATTTTTCAAAATATTTATACACTATAAAAACAAAAACTAAGGTGATTAAGAAGATGTAAATAGAAATGGTTTTTTCTTTTTTCGTAGTTTCAGAAATTGGAGTTACATGTGTTGCATCCACTTTACGCGTCCAAATATACCAACCATAAACGCTCATAATAAAGTAATAAGCGTTAATCATCATATCACCTAAAAGTTCCCATTTTAAAAGCAAATACACAAATATTGATGTACTGATCATCCCTGTTGGAAACACCCAAATTTTATTTTGCTTAGAAAACCATACAGACAAAAAACCAAAAATCACAGCAATGATTTCTAATACTGTATCAGAAGTCGAATAGTCTTTATATTGCCCAAAAAAGAAATCGAAAATTTCTGACATATTTTTGTGAATGTTGGATTGTCAAAAATAAGAAGTTAATTTGTTTTTCTGACCACATAGTAACATAGAAAATACAGAAAAATAGCTAAACTATATTTGAGGTCTCTCTTATCGAAAACAGAAAATTTATGGGGTATGAGAAAGCTTGATGGAAAATAACAAAAACTCATAAACAAAGCAGAATTGTCACTTCGACCTTTTTGGGAGAAGTCTCATAAAGTAGTTAACGTGTTGTTGAACAAGTGTATGGGATTTCTCCTTTGTCGAAATGACAAAATTCAGTGGAAAATTACAATGTAGTGGAAACTCCAACTTGAAACCAGAAACTTGAAACCCTTTAATACGCAAACACACAAGTAAACCCTTCAAGCTCTAAAAATTCAATAGTATAAGTAACAGTTTCTCCATTAAAACGAATTTCTGACCACATAGTAACATAGAAAACATAGCAAAAGTGTATGAAATTAATAATTAGAAAAAATCTTTCATTAAAACTCCAACTTGAAACCAGAAACTTGAAACCCTTCTAATACGCAAACACACAAGTAAAACCTTCAAACTCTAAGAAGGCAACAGAATAAGAAGATTCTTCTCCATTAAATCGTATTTTCCCAATAGTTTTTTCATCATCAAAAGAAAAATCTTCAACATAAATATGATGTAAAAAAAGCAACTTTTTCTTTCCGTAAATTTTATATAAACTCTCTTTTGCGCCCCAAACAATGGTTAGTTTACGAATTAAAGCATCATGATTTGCAATGGTTTTATACTCTTCAAAAGGTGTGAACTTATGAGCAATTTTTAAGATTTTATCACGCTGTTTTTCAATATCAATTCCAACTTCTGTTTCTGTTGAATAAATGATGGCAGTATAGTTAAAAGAATGCGTTATCGAAATAAATCTGTTATCGTTTAAATGAGGTTTTCCAAATTCATCATACTGCAAATCAGCATCAGTTAAATTCACTTCTTTTAACAAATGTCTAATGCTTAAAAACCCTTTTTGATGTAAATCAGATTTCATCGAATTTAATCTAGTTTCACTGTTTTCAGTTAGTAAAATTTCAGATTTTAATTCATCTATAGATTCTTCAATTTTCCAGATGAAAACTTTAGTTTCATTGCTGATAGTTAATGTTTTGTAAAGAGCCATAATTTTTAAATTCTATGTCGTAACTTTGCAATCGCAAAAAATAGAATATAAATATACATAATATGAGCACAAAAACAGCTTACGTACCTTACAAAGTTAAAGATATATCATTAGCAGATTGGGGTAGAAAAGAAATTGAATTGGCAGAAGCAGAAATGCCAGGATTAATGAGTTTAAGAGAGGAGTTTGGAAACAGCCAACCTTTAAAAGGAGCAAGAATTGCAGGTTGTTTGCACATGACCATTCAAACTGCAGTTTTAATTGAAACATTACAAGCTTTAGGAGCAGAAGTTACTTGGAGTTCTTGTAACATATTTTCTACACAAGACCAAGCTGCTGCTGCAATTGCTGCAACAGGAACTGCGGTTTATGCTTGGAAAGGAATGAACGAAGTAGAATTCGATTGGTGTATAGAGCAAACTTTATTTTTTGGTGAAGACAAAAAACCATTAAATATGATTTTAGATGATGGTGGAGATTTAACCAATATGGTTTTAGATCGTTATCCAGAATTGGCAGCAGGAATCAATGGATTATCAGAAGAAACTACAACAGGAGTTCACAGATTGTATGAGCGTGTAAAAAACGGAACATTACCAATGCCAGCAATTAATATTAACGATTCTGTTACAAAATCGAAATTTGATAATAAATATGGTTGTAAAGAATCTGCAGTAGATGCAATTCGTAGAGCAACAGATATTATGTTAGCAGGAAAACGTGTGGTAGTTTGTGGTTATGGAGATGTTGGTAAAGGTACAGCTGCTTCATTTAAAGGTGCAGGTTCTATTGTAACTGTTACAGAGATCGATCCTATTTGTGCATTACAAGCTGCAATGGACGGTTTTGAAGTGAAGAAATTAGAAACAGTTGTTGCAAATGCAGACATTATTATTACAACAACAGGAAACAAAGGAATTGTTAGAGGAGAGCATTTTGAAGCAATGAAAGACAAAGTAATTGTGGCAAACATTGGTCATTTTGACAATGAAATTGATGTTCCTTATTTGAATAAAAATGGTGAAAAAGTAGAAATTAAGCCACAAGTTGATAAATATAAAATCAATGGAAAAGATATAATTCTATTAGCAGAAGGTCGTTTGGTAAATTTAGGTTGTGCAACTGGTCATCCAAGTTTTGTAATGTCTAACTCTTTTACAAACCAAACTTTGGCTCAAATGGAACTTTGGAACAACGCAAAAGCATACAAAAACGAAGTGTATATGTTACCAAAACATTTAGATGAAAAAGTGGCATATTTACATTTGGCTAAAATTGGTGTTGAGTTAACTGTATTAAGTAAAGACCAAGCAGATTATATTGGAGTTACTCAAGCAGGACCATTTAAACCAGAACATTATCGTTATTAATTAGTTGATGGTTTTTGGTTGTTAGTTTTTGGTAACAGCCTAAACTTAAAAACTAAATGTCATTTCGACCTTGTGAAGAAATCTCATAAAACTTTAAAATCCTTGCATTAATTTGTAGGGATTTTTTTATTTGGGCGTTTTAACAGGCTATCCACTATATCTTTTTTATGAAAAATAAAAAAGGATGTCGTTTCTATCCTTAACGCGAGTTCCTGGAATCTAATAAACATAATGTTACATCGAGTAAATTTAATTTTTTTATCAAATTTGTATCGAGATGTTTTATAAAGGTTACTTTATAGTATTTTGCATCAAATTAATCAACCTAAAATGCAACCAACTAAAAAAATAGGCTTACTTCTTGGTCCAATACTATTTTTATTAATCCAGTTTTTGCCAATCACATTAGTTTCTGAAAAAGCAGATGCAGTAATTGCTGTGGCTGTTTGGATGGTAATTTGGTGGATTACAGAAACCGTAAATATTGCAGTGACAGCTTTGTTGCCACTTATTTTATTTCCTCTTTTAAAAATAATGGATATTGCACATGTTGGTGCAAATTACGGAAGTCCAATTATCTTTTTATTCTTTGGTGGTTTTGTGTTGGCTTTGGCTTTAGAGAAAGTAAATCTGCATAAAAGAATCGCTTTAAATATTGTAAAACTTACAGGAACAACTCCAGAAAAAGTAGTGTTAGGTTTTATGCTGGCAACTGCTTTTATGAGCATGTGGATTAGCAATACTGCAAGCACAGTTGTAATGCTACCCATTGCAATTTCTGTTATTAGATTATTGATAAAAGATGAAGATGGTTTTACAAAAGCAGATAAAAATTTTGCTTTAAGTATGATGTTGGGCATCGCTTTTGGAGCAAATGCAGGAGGCATTGCTACTGTTATTGGAACACCACCAAATTCGGTTTTAATAGGGCTTTTAGAAAATCAATATAACATTCAGATATCGTTTTTAACTTGGATGAGTTTTGGTTTACCATTTTCAATTTTAATGATAATCGCTGTTTATTTTGTGCTGGTAAAATGGATGTTTCCATGTAAGGATATTTTATTTAAATCATCAGCAAATTTAATATCCGAAGAAATAAAAAAACTAGGAAAAATTTCATCCGAAGAAAAAAGAGTACTAACTATTTTTGGTTTTACTGTTTTTTTATGGATTACAAGAACCATTATCAATTCCATTTTTCCAGAGTTAAAATTGTCTGATACTATTATCAGTTTAATTGGTGCTGTTGCTTTGTTTGCAATTCCTATGAATCTTAAAAAAGGAAATTTTATTCTAGAATGGAATGATACTCAAAAATTAGCTTGGGGTATTTTACTACTGTTTGGTGGAGGTTTAGCATTAGCAAATGGAATGGAATCTAGTGGAATTGTAGCTTTAATTACAGACACAATTGCAGCTGGTAATTATAACATTCTCTTTACAGTATCTTTATTAATTGTATTGATGTTGTTCATGACAGAGTTGATGAGTAATGTAGCTTTAATATCTGTTTTAGCGCCTGTTGTTGCTGGTATTGCAATTGGTTTAAATGTTCCTATTCTTAATTTATTAATTCCTGTAACCATGGCAAGCAGTTGTGCATTTATGCTGCCTATGGCAACTCCACCAAATGCTATCGTATTTGCAAGTGGTTACGTAAAGGTAAATGAAATGGTAAAAGCAGGTATTTTTTTAAACGTCATTGCAGTTGTTTTGTTGATACTTTATTATCAGTTTGTAATTCCTATTTTCTTTTAAACAGTAAAGAGTTTTGTTGTAATTTTTGGTGAACACAAAAATATCCCTATATTTGGTAAACCAAATTGGTAAACCAATTAATAATTTTATGAAATATATTTTAAAAATCGCGATTATTTTAATATTATTTTCTTCTTGTAAAGAAGAAAAAAAATCAATTATTGTTAGCTCTAAAGAAGCTTTATCAGAGGTAATTAAAAATGCAAAAGCAGGAGATAATATTGTTCTTAAAAACGGAACTTACAAAGATTTACAAATTAAATTTATTGGAGAAGGTACTAAAGAAATGCCAATTACTTTAAGCGCAGAAACTGCTGGACAAGTTTTTATAGAAGGCAAATCGAGTTTAGAAATAAGTGGAAATTATTTAGAAGTTAGTGGGTTGTTTTTTAGAAACGGATACTCTCCAATAGAAGATGTAATTGCCTTTAGAACAAGCGAAGAAAAGGTTGCAAACCATAGTACAGTTTCTAATTGTGTTATTTTAGATTTTAGTAATTTAGAAAGAGATCAAGACAATCTTTGGGTACAATTTTATGGCAAACACAACGAATTAAGCAATTGTTATTTAGCAGGAAAAACGAATGGAGGACCAACTGTGAGAGTAGATTTAAAAGGGAATCAGAGTATTAGAAACTATCATAAAATCATCAATAATCATTTTGGTCCAAGACCTAGAAAAGGGGGTGCAAGAGGAGAAACGATTCAATTAGGAAGTAGTTTTACATCTATGTCTCCAAGCAACACAATCATTGCAAATAATTTATTTGAAGAATGTAATGGAGAAGTAGAAATTATATCGAGCAAAACCAATTTTAATATCATTAAAAATAATGTTTTCTATAAAAGTGAAGGTTCTGTAGTTACCAGACATGGAAATTATGTTTCTGTAGATGGAAATTATTTTATAGGTGATGGTGTTAATGAACAATATGGAGGAATTAGAATAATCAACACTGGTCATTGGGTTACCAACAACCTTTTTTACAAAATAAAAGGGAAAAATTTTAGAAGTCCGATTGCAATTATGAACGGAATTCCAAAATCGCCTTTAAACAGATACAACCAGGTTACAGATGTGGTTGTGGCATACAATACGTTTGTAGATTCAGATTCTCCTTGGCAATTTGGTGTAGGTACAAATATTGCACAAGCCGATGTTTTACCAGTGTCAGAAATTAGATCTGCAAGGCCTGAAAGAGTTGAGTTTGTAAATAATGTGATTTATAATTCTGTAGGTGATCCAAATCCAATAATTGAGCATGATAGAGCAGATGGAGTTACTTTTAAAAGCAATATTATAGATAATAATGGTATAGAAATTAACAGTGCTTATGGTTTAATAACTAAAGATTTAAGCTTAACAGATATAGGCAGCAATCTTGCAGTTCCAGTTACTGGATTTAGTGATGTAGAAGTTTACAATGGTTTCGATTTTGAAAATATTACAGAAGATTTGTTAGGAAAATCTAGAAGTAATCACAACCAAATTGGAGCTATTTTACAAGCAGATAATATCAAACTAAATATACTAGATAAAACAAAATATGGTGCCTCTTGGTTTTCAAACGAAGTAGAAAAGACAGAACCAACTACACATAAAGTTACCAAAGTAGAAGAATTACAAGCTAAAATTAATGAAGCTAAAAATGGCGATATTATCGATTTAGGCCTTGGCTTATTTCAAGTTGATAAATCTATAGTAATTAATAAATCGATTACAATTTTAAGTTCTGGAGATGGTAAAGCACAAATAATATATAATGGAGAAAATGATACTCCTTTATTTTCTCTACAGCCTTATGGAAAATTAAATATTCAAAATGTAATATTGAAAGGAAATAATACAAACTATCTTTTTGCAAGTTTAAAAGAAAACATGTCTAACCACTTTGGCTTAGCTGTTTCTTATTGCGAAATTTCTAATTTTAAGTATGCTTTAAAAGTTTACAAACAGGCATTTTCAGAAGAAATTAATTTTGAAGGTACATCAATTTCAGATTGTGAAAACGGAATTGAATTGTCTGAAGAAACTAATGATAGAGGAGATTATAATACAGAATATTTAACCATAGATGGTTGTGCATTTAACAGCGTAAAACAAAATGTAATTGACTATTATAGAGGTGGTTATGATGAATCTACAATTGGTGGAAATTTATTGGTAACCAATTCTACTTTTACAAATTGTGGAGCTGCAGAAGAAAATGGAATTTTGCTAAATCACAGAGGAATTGTAAATGTCAACATCAAAAATAATACGTTTAAAAACAACCCAGTGAAATACGTCTCTATTTTATGGGGGGCAAAAAATAATATAGAATCAGCCAATAGTTTAACAAATTCTGGAATTATAAAAACAGAAGAAAATTTAGAGCAGAAATTAATGTATTAAGCTGTTTATTTATTGCTTAATCAAACTAAAAAAAGGACAATGAAAAAGTATGTTATTGCAATTATATTCCTTTTAGGAATGATTGCATGCAAAAGTAATGCTAAAATAAGTTCAGATTCATCTGCACAAAATCAAATAAAATACCCAAGTGATGTAATTCCGTTTATGGAAAAATGGAAAATTCTTTTAGGTGATGGTACTTATAAAGATTCACTAGTTAACTATCAAAAAGAAGATTTTTTCTATGTAGAAAACGATGGTAAAACAGATTGGGTAGTTTATAAAACGCCAAACTCAGGTATTACGTCTCGAACTTCTAGTAACACAAGAACAGAATTAGGAGAAAAAAAACATTGGATTCCAGAGGTTGGGGGCAAATTAACGGGTACCTTAAAAGTACAACACGTTTCTACCACTGGTCATGCAGATATTTCATCTTCGTATGCAGTGGTTGTTGGTCAAATTCATAGTGGTGAAGGTCATGAAAACGAACCTTTAAAAATATATTATAAGAAATTTCCAGGACACACAAAAGGGTCTGTTTTTTGGAATTATGAAATAAATACACTAGGAGATAATTCTGGCAGATGGGATTTTTCTACAGCAGTTTGGGGATATGATTTTTCAGTAGTTGGTACAGATGCAACCACAGAACCAGAAGAACCAAAAGATGGTATTGAGTTAGGAGAAGAATTTACCTACGAAGTAAATGTATATAAAGGAATGATGTATTTAACCTTTACAAGTGAAAATCATCCAACAGTAAAGTTTGCTAAAAATCTATTAAAATCAGATTTTTCTACAAAGGCAGATATTCCACAACAGGTTATTAAAAGATATGCAACCAAAAGAATTGTAAGTGAAGAAAGACCAAATGCGTATGCAGGTGAAATTAATTATTTTAAACAAGGCGCTTATAATCAGGCAAATGGTAAATCTACCAAGTCAGAAATTTACAATGGTGATATTTCCAAACAATACCAAAATGGAAGTTATGCAGAGGTTTGGTTTAAGGGTGCAACTGTTGGAGAATCTACAAATCCAAATCAATAAAAAAAGACAAATTGAACAAAGTAATTTTTATACTTGGTGTTTCTGGATGTGGAAAAAGCACCATTGGAAAATTACTTTCTCAAGATTTAAATATTCCTTTTTTTGATGGTGATGATTTTCATCCTGAAGGTAATATTAAAAAAATGAGCAATGGAATTGCTTTAAATGATGATGACAGACAAAGTTGGTTAATCACTTTAAACGATTTAGCAAAAAAGCAAGTTTTAAGAAATAGTTGCATTATTGCTTGTTCTGCCTTAAAAGAAAAATACAGAAATATTTTATGCAATTTTATAGAAAATCAATCGAAATGGATTCATTTATCTGGTACATTTAATCACATATTGGAAAGATTAAATAGCAGAGCAAATCATTTTATGCCAGCAGAATTATTAAAGTCACAATTTGATATTTTGGAAATCCCTGCATATGCTTTGCAAATTGATATCAACTTAAAACCAGAAATAATTATACAAACAATTAAAGAAAAATTAATGACAACATCAGAATTTGGATTGTTTGGTTTAGGAGTTATGGGAAAAAGTTTGGCTAGAAATTTAGCCAATAATGGTTTTGAAATTTCGATATTTAATAGACATGTAAAAGGTGTAGAAGAAAACATTGCTATTAATTTTAAAGCAGAACATAAAGAGTTATCTACAGCCAAAGCATTTGATGATATTGCTGGTTTTGTAAATTCTTTGCAACAACCTAGAAAAATAATGTTAATGGTAAATGCAGGTAAAACTACAGATATTGTTATCGAAGATTTATTACCACATTTAGCAGAAAATGATATTTTAATTGATGGAGGAAATTCTAATTATCTAGAAACCAAAAAGAGATTTGAATACCTAAAAAATAAAAAAATCCATTTTATTGGAGCAGGAGTTTCTGGAGGAGAAGAAGGTGCTTTAAAAGGGCCATCAATTATGCCAAGTGGTGATTTAGAAGCTTACAAAAAAGTTCAATTTTATCTAGAAACCATAGCTGCAAAAGACAAAAATAATTTGCCTTGTTGTGTGTATATAGGTTCAGAAGGAAGTGGTCATTTTATAAAAATGGTTCATAATGGTATTGAATATGCAGAAATGCAATTGTTGGCAGAGGTTTGTACTATTCTAGAAAACTTAGGACAAAATCCTGATGAAATAGCAAACACTTTAGAAAGTTGGAAATCTACTGCTGATAGTTATTTGCTAAACATTACAACATCCATTTTTAGGAAAAAAGAAAATGATGAATGGCTAGTAAAAAAAATACTAGATAAAGCTGGTAATAAAGGTACAGGAAACTGGACAACCATTGCCTCTGCAGAACTAGGTGTACCAAGTACATTAATTGCCTCTGCTTTGTTTTCGCGTTATATTTCTTTTTATAAAGATGAGCGTATTGAATTGAATAAAAAGTATACAGAATCAAAATCATCAACAATAAATGCAACTAATAAAGAAGTCTTAGAAGCCTATCAATTTGCAAGAATTATGAATCATTATCAAGGGTTTAAATTAATTGAAGAAGCTTCTTCTAAATTTTCTTGGAATCTTAATTTAAGTGAAATTGCAAGAATTTGGACAGCAGGTTGCATTATAAAATCTACTTTAATGCAAGATTTAGTGGGTGTTTTTAAAGAAACAACTAACATTTTAACCAATTTAACATTGGAAACTATAGTTAAACAATACAGACCCGCTGCAAAAAAAGTAGTTTCTGAATGTGTTTTAAACGATCTTACAACACCTGTTTTAACAGAAGCTGTTCAGTTTTTAAACGGAATTACTACAGAATATTCCTCAGCAAATGTAATTCAAGCACAAAGAGATTTTTTTGGTGCACATACCTATCAAAAATTAAATGATGCATCATCAAAAAATTACCATACAAATTGGATTGAATAATTAGTAAATAACAATTAAAAATTATGGAATCACCGAAGACTAAAAAACCTTTTTATAAAAAACTAATTGCTATTGTATTGGGTTTTGGTCCAGGTATTTTTGCAATTGGTTATACAATTGGTACAGGTAGCGTAACTTCTATGATTGTTGCTGGAAGCAAGTTTAATATGCAATTATTATGGGTGCTTTTATTAAGTTGTGTTTTTTCTGGGGTATTAATGTTCGCCTATGGAAACTATGCTTTAATAACAGGCGAAACAGCACTATTTGGTTTTAAAAAACATTTTAAATATGGTAAAATATTAGCGTTATTAATTATTGTTGGAATTACTTTTGGACAATGGAATTCTTTAATGGGTATTTTAGGAATTTCATCTAACATTATTTTTGAAATACTAGCTATAAATTTTCATGATTTAAATGGTTTTAAATATGAAACCGTTTTAATAATTGCCATTCTAATTATAGTAACCTTTTACTTGTTAATGTTGGTGGGTAAGTATACTTTTTTTGAAAAAATACTGGTTATTTTTGTAAGTTTAATGGGGTTGTCTTTTTTATTATCCCTGTGTTTTGTTCAGCCGCTTTCTATAGATGTTGTTCAAGGATTTTTACCAACAATACCAGATGTTCCTGGAGGTAAAATGTTGGTTGCAGCATTTGTAGGTACAACAATGGCAGCTGCTACGTTTTTATCACGTCCATTATTTATAAAAGGAAAAGGATGGACTATGGTTAATTTAAAACAACAGAAAAAAGATTCTATTACAGCTGCAGTTTTAATATTTGTAATAAGTGCTACAATTATGGCAGTTGCAGCTGGAGCTTTATTTTACCAAGGCAAAGCTGTTACTCAAGTATTAGATATGGCAAATACTTTAGAACCAGTTGCAGGTAAATGGGCAGTAACTATTTTCTTTTTTGGTGCTTTAAGTGCTGGTTTATCATCCATTTTCCCATGTTTGCTAATTGCGCCATTATTGGTGGCAGATTACCAATCAGGAATTTTAGATACTAATTCTCGTCAATTTAGAATAATTACAGCAATTGCTTGTTTAGTAGCACTAATTGGTCCTGTATTTGGTGGTAATCCTATCGAAATTCAAATTTTATCGCAAGTATTTAATGTGTTTGTTTTGCCAATTGTAATTTTGGGAATTATCCTTTTATTAAGTAGTAAAAAAGTAATGAGTAATTATAAAACGAGTCTTGGCGTATTTATTGGCATGTATGCTGCTCTGTTTTTTTCTTTGGTAATTTCTTATAATGGTGCTCTTGCATTATTTGATTATTTTTAAAAGTGGATACAATAAAATCAACAATTTAAACTTACAATAAACGATTTATATAATGATAAATAATAATAAACTTTTAGGAAAAAATATATTAATAACTGCTGGTGCTCAAGGGATTGGAGAAGCAATTACAAAGCATTTTATTAATGCTGGAGCCAATGTAGCTATCCACTATTTTTCTAGTGCAGAAGCTGCCAAAGAATTAGTAAAGTATGCAAAAGACAAAGGTTTAAATGCGATTGCGATTTCTGGAGATTTAACAAATGAAAATGATGCAAATTTATTAGTAGAAAAAACTATAGAAGCCTTTGGCAATTTAGATATTTTAATAAATAATGCTGGTTCTCTAGTTGCACGTAAACTGCTTAATGAAATGGAAACTGAATTTTGGCACAAAGTTATGGATGTCAATCTTACTTCTATGATGTTTGTTACAAGAGCTGCAGCACCTTATTTATCAAAAAATAAAAATAGTAGTATTGTAAATTTAGCATCACTTGCAGGAAGAAAAGGAGGTCATGCAGGCTCTTTGGTATATTCTACCAGTAAAGGAGCAATTTTAACTTTTACAAGAGCACTTTCTGGAGAATTAGGCCCACTAGGTATTAGAGTAAATGCAGTTGCTCCTGGATTAATTTTAGGCACGTCTTTTCACAACACTCATACCACCAAAGAATCGGCTGTAAAAACAATATCAGAAATTCCAATTCAAAGAGCAGGAAATTCAGATGATGTTGCACGTGCAGTTTTATTTTTAGCTTCTGAATATGATGGTTTTATAACAGGAGCCACATTAGATATTAATGGAGGTGTATATAACATGTAGTTATTTTAAGAATGGATAATCATTTTTTTTAAATAAATGAAAAATAATTTCATTTATTCATTTTAATTTTTATTTTTGGTAAACCAGTTTGGTAAACCAAAAAAAACACGCTTAAAGAACCAATAAAATGAAAAAAATTACACTACTATTATTGTTGTTATTTTCTATTTCTATAGTGGGTCAAAATATGACTTATACTATTGATGATCCAGAAGATTTAAGAAATGTAATTTATCAAGCAGGAGATGTTATCATTTTAAAAAATGGTGTGTATACAACAGATGAAAGAATCATTTTTTTAGGTTCTGGTACTGCTGAAAACCCTGTAACTTTTAGAGCAGAAACTCCTGGAGGAGTTATTTTTACTGGAGGCCCACGTTTAACTATTGGAGGTGAATCTGATAATGGAACCAAAATAGCAACAGGAGAATATTTAGTTGTAGATGGCTTTCATTGGAAAGGTGGTTATGGTGCAAGTAATTTTATCGAATTTAGAAATGGCCAAGATTTTGCACATCATAGTACAATTCAAAACTGTGTAATTGATGGTTTAGGAGTTGAAACCAGTGAACTAGCAGATGATTTAGCTGATGAACAAATTCCAAAACACAGATGGATTGTGCTCTATGGAACATACAATACTGTAATAAATTGCTCATTTATGAATAAAGTTACTGCAGGTGCAATAATTTTAGGAGAATATGCTTACAATGCTTTTCCAGATGAAGATAATGATAATTTAAACACTAGTTGTACAGAAGTAGGCCATAAAATATTAAATAACTATTTCTTTAATTATTCTAAAATAACAGAATTATATCCTTACACTAAAGCAAATGGCGATCCTTATTCTAACTCAGGTGATAGTGAAACCATACGTTTAGGAACTAGCTCTTATCAAATGGTAAATAGCAATGCCATTGTAAGTAACAACTATTTTGTACAATCTGATGGAGAAAACGAAATCATCACTAATAAAAGTAAAGGAAATACGTTTACGAATAATACTTTTAGAAGATGTAGAGGTTCTTTAGTTTTAAGACACGGTTCTTATGCAATTGTAGATGGTAACTACTTTTTAGGAGAAGATGTAGATGGTACAGGAGGTATAAGAATTGTAGATAGTGAGCATACAATTACAAATAATTATATACAAGATTGTATTGCAGTAAATAGTGGTGCAAAATGGAATAATGGTTTTACTTTTTTAGGTGGAAGTGCAAATGCTGATGTTACTTGTACAGCAGATAATGTTTCTAGCGATTATCAAAAAGTAATAAATATAAATGTTGCTAACAATACTTTAGTAAATACAAATGCCCCATTATTTTATAATGAAGATAAAGGATCTACAGATCCAACAGGAACAGTTACTAACAACTTAATTTACTTTGCAAATGCAGATCCAAATTTAACCGCTGTTATTTCTGGTGATAGTGAAACTGCTTTTACTAATTTAGGTAAAGGTTTAACCTATTCTGGAAATGTTTTTACAGGAACATCTTTGGGTGCAACAACAACTGGTTTCTCTGAAGAAGCAGGCATTGTAGCAACTGCCAATGGTGAAGTTTTTACTTTCTCAGGAGCAACAGGAAAAGGTGCAGATATGGGTTCTTATACACCAACTACTGATACTATGGTTGGTTATGGAATAGGTGCTTGTTTTGTAGATAACACAGGAGCAAGCATAACAAATGGAGATTGTACAATTGCAGTAATAGAATCTTTAACAGTTAGTGGTTTATCTGCCTTAGATCCTTTAGCTGGCAGTTATGATGTTACAGTAACTGCAAATGTAGGTTGGACAGCCGTTTCAAATGATGCTTGGATTACTATTAATACCAATTCAGGAACAGGAAATGCAACAGTTTCTGTAACAGTTACCAAAAACGATACAACAAGTTCAAGAACAGGTACTATTACTTTTACACAAGTTGCTGGTGGTGATAATATTGTAAGAACTTTATCTGTAACACAAAATGGAGCAGATTTAACTAGCAACTACAATTTAATAAATACAGGTGATGCAAATGACCCAGTAAGTGTACATTCTTTTTCAAAACAAGAAGTTGGTAATGGAAAAACAAATTATGCAACCAATACTTTAGATAAAGACAATAGTACAGTTTGGGCTGCAGATGATGATGCAATTGTTTCTGGTGATTATAAAGGTGATGGAGAGTTCATTATTTACGATTTAGGTAGTGTACATGCTGTAAACATGATACAGTACACAACTACAAACAAAGCAGACCCTTTTGGTTTTCAAATATGGGCTTCATCAACAGGAACAGATGCTTCAGATTTTACTAAAATACTTCCTGTTTCAGCAGATTTATTGTTATCTGCAACAAGTACAACAGATTTTAATCAATTTGAAATTTCTAGTGGTTTAAATGCTCGTTTTATAAAATTAATAGGTTTTGGTAGATTTAATAGTGATGGAGATACTAGAAAAAGTGTATGGAGTGCAGTTGGCGAAATAGAGTTTTATGGTTCATCAATTTTATCTGTAAATGATGTAAAACCAATAAATGAATTAGCAATTTTTCCTATTCCAGCAAAAGATATTCTTTACATTAAAAACACAAATCAACTCATAAAAGAGATAGCTATTTATACAATTGATGGACGAAAAATACTAGGAAAAAAAATATCAAAATCTACTCAAAATTCCACTCTAGATGTATCCAATCTAAAAAATGGTTTATACATTATTAAAGTTGATGATGAGCAAAACTCCGTTTCAAAAATTATTACTATAACAAAATAGAATTTAGGAATTAATTTTATTTCAATTTAAACTAACATAACTATTTAATTAATAGTTTTTTAAAATAAATTTTGATAATCCAAATAAAATTGTATTTTTGGAAAACCAAATTGGTTATCCAGTTTGGAATACCAATCAAACATAAACTTTTTAAACTCACTCTTATGAAAAAAACATTACTTTTCGTTACTTTATTAGCAACTACAGTATTTTTTGCCCAAACGCAACCCACAGTTCATAATGCTACTTTTGACAATATAGCCAAAAACGAAGGCTCAACTTGCACCTGTTCTGGTTGGATAAATAAAGATATTGCAGACCAAGCAGAATCATCAACTAAAGATTCAAATGATGTAATTAAATTTGACAACTTAGAATCTGATGGTATATATCAAGAAGTTGCTGTAGAAGCAAATAGCAATTATACACTTGATTTAGATTATTGGTACTCATCAACAAGTACTACAACACAATACATAGAAGTGCTTATATTAAAAGGAAGTGAATATAAAAATGGTTATACTCCCATATATGCTGCTCCTGCAGATGCTGCTCAATTAGGTTTTGGTTATGAAACAGTGGCGTCTGTAGATAATACAAACAATCATGTAGCAAGAACCACTATTGTGCCTCCTGCAGATACAAATAAAAATGCAATGACTCAATTAACTTTTAATACGGGTGCAGAAACTAGCATTGCAATTTTTATTAGAGCAGTAGGCCCTTATGATGCAAATTCACATGGAGATTCTGGTAAAGACAAAGGTTGGATGAGTGGTGATACAGAAACTAGAATAGATAACCTAGCGTTAGTTAACTTAGGTGCAACAGCATCAGTAGATGATGTGTTTTCATCTAAAGTTAGTGTGTACCCTAACCCTGCAAATGAGTTTTTAAATATTTCTTCATCTGTTGAAATTAACAAAGTTGAGGTGTACAATTTATTAGGAAAAAAAGTTTTAAGCTCATTAAAATTAAATGATAATAATTTAAATATTTCTTCATTAGCAAATGGAATTTATATGATAAAACTTACAAGTGGAGATTCTGTTGCCACAAAAAAAATAATAAAAAATTAGAATTTAATGTAATATAAAATAAGTACTTCAATATTATTATATTGAGGTACTTTTTTTTTAACGCATCAAAATAAATCAATGTTAAATTTCTCGAAACTTTTAATTGTCTCTTTTTTAATTTTTTCTTGCACAAAGCAAGTTTCGCAAACTGTATCTAATGATAATAGTGAGCATCCAAAATTAATTTTAACAAAAAAAGGTGTTGAAAATATCAGAAAAAATTTAGGGAAAATTCCAATTTTCGACAATACATTACAAGCAGTAAAAGATGAAATAGATGCAGAAATTGCATTGGGTATAAAAACACCAATTCCTTTAGATTATTCAGGTGGTTATTCACATACTCGTCATAAAAAAAACTTTCTAGCTTTGCAAAAAGCAGGTCTTTTATATCAAATTTTAGAGGATGAAAAATATGCGAAGTACGTAAAAGATATGTTACTACAATATGAGGAAATGTACAAAACATTGCCTTTACATCCTAAAACTAGATCTTATGCAAGAGGTAAATTATTTTGGCAATGTTTAAACGACTCTAATTGGTTGGTTTACGTAAGTCAGGCTTATGATTGTGTTTATAATTATCTATCTAAAGAAGAACGCAATAAGTTAGAAACCAATTTGTTCAAACCCTTTGCAGATCATATATCCATAGACAGTCCACAATTTTATCAAAGAGTTCACAACCATAGCACTTGGGGTAATGCAGCTGTTGGAATGATTGGATTGGTTATGAATGATGAGGAATTAATAGAGCGCGCTTTATATGGCATAAAAGGTTTAAATTTAGATAAAACTGCGAAAGATGATGATGGAGGATATTTAAATAAAGATGGTAAAGCTGGTTTTTTAGCAAATATCGAAGAACCATTTTCACCTGATGGTTATTATACAGAAGGTCCTTATTATCAGAGATATGCAATGTATCCTTTTTTAATTTTTGCTGAAGGATTGCAAAACGTAAGACCAGATTTAAAAATTTTCGATTACAAAGAAGGCGTACTTTTAAAATCTGTTAATGCACTTTTAAATTTATCGGATGCAGATGGCGAATTTTTTCCATTAAATGATGGTCAAAAAGGAATGTCTTATTATTCTAGAGAATTAGTAACAGCTGTTAATATTGCCTATAAATATGGAAATCAAGATACTGGCTTATTAAGTATTGCAGAAAAGCAAAACGAAGTATTATTAGATGATTCTGGATTTTCTGTAGCTCTTGCCATTAAAAATGGGGAAGCAAAACCATTTCAGAAAAAATCGATTAATTTAAGTGATGGTTCAGAAGGGAAACAAGGTGGAGTTGGAATTTTAAGAAGTGAATATTTAGAATTGGTTTTTAAATATGCAGCTCAAGGTTCAAGTCATGGGCATTATGATAAATTATCATTTTCTTTATACGAAAATGGGCAAGAAATAATTCAAGATTATGGTTTGGCACGTTTTGTAAATATCGAACAAAAAGGTGGAGGTAATTATTTAAAAGAAAACAAAACTTGGGCAAAACAAACTATAGCCCATAATACGGTTACGCAAAACGAAACTTCTCATTTTGATGCAAAATATGATATTGGAAGTCAGCATCATTCTGAACTGCATTATTTTTCTTCAGAAAACGAAAATGTTCAAGTGGTAAGTGCGAAAGAAACGAATGCATATCCAGGCACTGAGTTACTGCGAACAATGGTTGTTATAAAAGATAAAGATTTTGAAAAACCTTATCTTTTAGATATTATGAAGATAAATTCAAGCAAAGAAAATCAATACGATTTTCCTTATTACTTTTTAGGACAAGTTTTAAATACGAATTTTGATTATAAAACTCCAGAAAATTTGCAGCCTTTAGGGAGCAAAAACGGATATCAACATTTGTATTTAGAAGGTTCAGCAAACGCATCAAGTGAAAACAGCAAATTATCTTGGATCAATCATCAAAAATTTTACACGTTAACATCCATTACAAATAATAACGATGAATTGTTGTTTACCAGAATTGGCGCTAATGATCCTGAATTTAATCTTAGAAGAGAAGCAGCATTATTATTAAGAAGAAAAAACACAAAAAATACGCTTTTTGTATCAACCATTGAGACACATGGTAGCTATAGTCCAGTTTCTGAATTTGCGGTAAACTCGAATAGTAGTATTAAAGAACTAAAAGTTGTTTTAGACTCAGAAGAGTATACTGCAATTGCAGTTACAAATATAAATGATACCACTAAATTGTTTATAACATCAAACAAAAAAGACACAAAAGAGGCAAAACATACAATAAAAATTAACGGTAAGAATTATGATTGGAATGGTTCTTATTATTACGAATTAATTAAATAAAAACAAAATGAAAACATTTGGAGCAAGTAAAGAATTTTTATTAGACGAAAACCAAGATTGGGAAATAGTTGGTGAAGGAGTAAAACGAAAAATAATGGGGTATGATGATAAAATTATGCTTGTTAAAGTACATTTTTCTAAAGGAGGTATTGGTTATGAGCATGAACATCATCATTCTCAGGTAACGTATGCTATAGATGGAGAATGGGAATTTACAATTGGAGGAGTTACAAAAACAGTAAAAGATGGCGATTCTGTTTATATTCCACCTCATGTTTTACATGGAGCAACATGCACCAAAGAAGGAATTTTAATAGATGTTTTTAGCCCAATTCGTGAGGATTTCATGGAATAGTATTTCAATTGAATTTGGAGCTTTTGGTTTATTCTATACTATCTTAACTAAAATGTTTAGTTTTTTATCAAAAAAAAATATCAAAGTATTGTTTTTAACAAAATTTTATATATATTTGGTAAACCAAAGTGGTGAACCAATTTTGGCAACCAAAAAACATTACGTGTATGAGATTAAATTTGAATTAATTAAAACAAAAAGGATAGGTGCACGCCTATCCTTTTAAAAACTTCTTCTGAAGGAAGTTAAGACTAAATACATAACTATTAATTAAGCATTAGCAAAAGCAAAAATACAAAAATTGTTTTTTTAATGTTATGTGCCAAAAAAAAAATTTACCAATTAAAAGGTAAACTAATTACATTTTTAAACATAAAATAAAATTATGAAATTAAAATTTAAAATAACATTACTATTAGTAATGTTAGTAAACATTTGCTTTTACGCACAAGACTCATACACCTTAAAGGGTGTTGTAACGTCTAAAGGAGATAATTCTCCACTTCCTGGAGTAACCATTAGAATTTTAAAAACTACAAAAGGAATACAAACAGATTTCGATGGAAACTATTCTTTAGAGGTTAAAGCAGGAGATGTTTTAGAGTTCTCTTACTTAGGATATGCGTCTCAATCTGTTATAATTATTGGTCAAAAAACTTTGAATATTTCAATGGTAGAAAGTGCTAATGAATTAGACGAAATTGTAATTGTGGGTTATGGTTCGCAAAAAAAGTCTCATTTAACAGGGGCTATATCTAAAGTAAAAAATGAAAAACTAGATCAAATTTCGGTTGCAAGGGTAGATGATGCCTTAATTGGTCAGGTTTCTGGGGTTAATATACAAGCTACAAATGCAGAGGCAGGTGGGGCACCTACGATTACTATTAGAGGTGTAGGATCTATAACAGCAGATTCAGGTCCAGCTTTAGTAGTAGATGGTATTGTTGTTAGTTCTGAGTTTTTTGGAAATATAGACATGAATGATGTAGAGTCTTTTGAAGTATTAAAAGATGCAGCATCTGCTGCTATATATGGTAGTGAAGGTGCAAATGGTGTTATTTTGATAACCACAAAAAGTGGTAAAGAAGGAAAAACAAAATTCAACTATCAAACCTATACAGGTTTTAAAAATGCACATGGTAGTGACGATTATAGAAAAAGTGTAGCAGATTGGGCTAAGAAAGAACAAGCTTTTACAGGGGCGCTTTCTAACGAAACACAATATGCACAATTATTAGTTGCGACTACTGGTATAGATAGAGATTGGCAAGATGTTTTCTTTAATGGAGGTACAGTAACAAGTCACTCTTTTGCAGCAAGAGGAGGTTCTGAGAGTACAAGTTTTAGTTCCTCTTTAAGATATGTTCATGATGAAGGTGTCGTAATTACAGATGATTACAAATTATATACTGGAAATGTAAAAATCGATTCTAAATTAGGTAAAAAAGTTAAATTTGGTCTTAATTTTACACCATCTTATACTTCTCAAAGAAGGTTACCAACATCTATTCACAATCCAATACGTCAATCACCTTGGTTGCCAATTTATCATACAGCAGAAACACTTCAATTTATAAATAGGGGTTCTTATCCAAATGTTCAAATAGGAGATTATTTTAATGAAGACCATCTACTTAGTTTGGATGTAAATCCTAATGATAGTTTTGGATCAAGTAGACCTCGTACTTCTGGAGATTCTAACCCATATGCTCAATATGTAGAAAGAGAGCATTATGAGTTTAATACCAAATTATTTGCTTCTACCTATTTTAGCGTTAAACTTTTAGACGGCTTAACTGCAAAAACATCTTTAGGGGTTACTATAGAAGATAGAAGAAGAACCAGATATGATGGTACATTGCACCATGCTGCAGGCGCTAGTAGAGCACAATATAATTTACAAAATAGAAGCAGAACTAGAATAGTTTCAGACAATACTTTATCTTATTCTAAAAACTTTGGAAATCATGAGTTAGACTTTTTAGCAGGTATGACTATTCAACAAAGAAAAAGTTCACAAAGTGAAGTTACAGGTAATGGGTTTTCTAACGATTTAATTAAAAATTTACAGGGAGCTACAGCAATTGCTAACTTTTCTGAAGTAAACACAGAGTTAAGAAAAATTGGTTATTTTGGTAGAGTTAATTATGCTTTTAATGACAAATATTTAGTTTCGGCTTCATATAGAAGAGATGGTAGTTCTGTTTTTGGAGTAAATTCAAAATGGGGTAATTTTCCTGCAGTTTCTGCAGGTTGGAATGTTGCTAAAGAAAACTTTTTAAACGATGTTGAAGCTATTAGTAATTTGAAATTTAGAGTTAGTTATGGTTTAACAGGGGCAGAAAATTTTAATGTTGGTAACGACCTTGTTAATATATGGCCATACTTAGCTTTATTAAACAACTCTAATGCTATTACAAATGGCAGTATTGCTGCTGGTGTTTCTCCTCTTAATATTGCAAATACATTATTACAATGGGAAGCTTCAGAAGAATTCAATCCAGCTGTAGATTTTGGTTTTTTTAACAACAGAATATCTGGTTCATTAGATTATTATAGAAGAACAAGTAATAAATTACTATTAAACAATCCTGTTTCTTATGTTACTGGTTTTAATGGAGGTATCGTAAATTTAGGAAAAGTTGAAAATAGTGGTTGGGAATTAGAATTGAGAACTAGAAATGTTATTAAAGAAAACTTTTCTTGGAATACAACTTTTATAGCATCTACAAACAAAAATGAATTATTAGAATTTGGTAATTCTAACAATGCACTAATAGAAGATGATTATGGAAGAAACTCTCAGTGGATTAATAGAATTGGAGAGCCTATATCTTCTTTTTGGGGATTTGTAGTAGATACAGATAAATATGATGATACAGAATTTAGAACTAAATATGTAGACAGTCCTTGGAACAGAATTAATGGCGAAGCAGAGGATACAATTGTAAAAGATTTAAATGGAGATGGTATTATTACAAATGATGACAAAACCATTTTAGGAAACCCTTACCCAGATTTAGTATACAGTTTCACAAATGAATTCAAATTCGGAGATTTTGATTTCTCTTTTATGATACAAGGAAGTTTAGGTGCGCAAGTGAATAACATAGGAGATCAATATTTTTATAATTGGTTTGGGAATAGTACAAGAAGTGGTGGTGAGGCTCAGGCTGTTGCAGACGGACTTGTACCTCATGAATCTTTCATTCAAGAAAAAGTGTTAACAAGTGAAGTTATAGCAAGTGCAGATTACTTTTCATTAAGAAATGTGAACCTTGGGTATAATTTTTCAGAAGATGTAACATCAAAATTAGGGATATCATCACTAAGATTATATGCTACTGGCCAAAACTTGCTTTATATTACTGCTAGTGATTATCATGGTTTTAACCCAGAACATATAGATGGTTCCAACCCTAGAGCTTACGGTTCTCAGAGAGCAGGGACACCTATATTTAAAACATACACTTTAGGTATGAATATTGAATTTTAATTTTAAAAAAATACTATTATGAAATATATAAAATATTTATTTATTGCTGTATTGACCTCTTTTTTTCTATCATGTGGTAATGAAGATTTCTTAAACCCATTACCAGATTCTGCTGTAGCAGTAGAAGGATTTTTTCAATCAGATGCAGATGTTTTAGCTGGAATTATAGGTGTTTACGACGCACTTCAAGGTGTTAATGAAAATACAACAACAAGTATCGCTAATGCGAATAGAGGTGTGCAATTCGAACATCTTTTAACAGAACATAGAACAGATAACACAAGAAACTCAACTTTAGAAGGTTCAAAATCTGATTTTCACAGATACGTTGTAGATGCAAATAATGTAGAATCTGAAGATTATTATGCTTCAATGTACGAGGTTATTTTTAGAGCGAATAATATCTTAAACTTTATAGATGTAGCAGACGCAAGTAATCAAGCAAAATACACTGCTGAAGCGAAATTTTTAAGAGCTTACGCATACTTTAAATTAATAAGATTATTTGGGGACGTTCCTTTGGTAACAACAGTACTTGGACCTGAAGACAAAGTGGCTCTTTTTACAAGAACTCCTGTAGAGCAGGTTTATACGCAAATAGAAACAGATTTACAAGAAGCTATTAATACATTAGATAATACGCATAAATCTAGAGCTTCAAAAGCGGGTGCACAAGCATTATTGGCTAAAGTGTATTTAACACAACCAACACGTAATTATTCAGGGGCACAACTTTTGTGCGAGCAAATAATTAATAGCGCTCAGTTTAGTTTACAAAGTAATTATAGGGATGTTTTTTACAATGAGTTGAATAGTGAAATAATTTTTGCAATTCAATATGAATCTGGAAACGCTCAAGAAAGTCAAAGTTTTTCATCTGAATTTACTTCATCAGTTCGTGCTGGAAGAGAAGATGGTCAAAATATTGTAAATACAAATCTTCTAGTAGACTTAAGAGCTGCAGGTGGAGATAGAACTTTAGTTTCGGTTACCAATCGTGGAGGTTTACTTGCAGATGATGAAAATGAAGTGGCGAAGTTTTTTCCAGATGGATTTGACTCTACAGCTACTCCAGCTTATGGGCCTAATGCACGTAATGCAGGAAACGATTATATTGCAATAAGATATGCAGATGTGCTTTTAATGCATGTAGAAGCAATTATGGCAGGTAATCCATCAACCAACGCAACAGGAGCCTTAAACTCTTTTAGACAAATTAGAGATCGTGCATTTCCAGCAACTGCTCCAAACAATGTAACCAATATTACAAAAGAAGAATTATTGTTAGAAAGACGAGTAGAATTAGCTTTTGAAAATCAACGTTTTTTCGATTTGGTTAGATTTGGTGTTGCAGATGCAGTTTTAAGTGCACACGCTACTCAAATGGGTTATGTGTTTACTTCTAGAGCATTGTTGTTGCCAATTCCTGCAAGGGAAATTAATTTGAGTGAAGGTCTTTTGACCCAAAATCCTGGATACTAATAACTTAAAATTTATAAAATAATGAAAAACAAAACAAATATTTTCAGTAAATCAACTATGTTGTGTTTACTTGGAATGCTATTAATAACTAGTTTTTTTTCTAGTTGTACAGATCTTTTTAGAGAAGATTTGCCAGGTGCAAATTCTCAAGTAGATAATTTTTTACCAGGGGCAGATTTTTCGTATATACCAGATGCAAGCAACTTTAAAAATATACAGTTCACAGATCTTTCAGTAGAATCTAACAAATATTTCTGGGATTTTAATGGCGAAGCAACATCAACCTTACAAGATCCTTCTCATATTTTTGAAGGGGGAGAAGGTACATACCCAGTAACATTAACTGTTAGCGATTCAAATGGAGCATCAGATTCTAAAACCATTCAAGTAGAGGTGGTAGATAAATTCGTTCCTATAACTCCAACAATTTTAAATGGAGATTTTAATAATAGTTCAACCGATTGGAAGTTTTCTACATTTACAGGAGGTAACACAAATCCATTCAATTCAAGTTCAGATGGTTCTTGGTTAAATTATGACGGTTCTGATAATGGAGCGAAAACTAAAGGAGCTAAATGGACTAAAAGTACTTCTGCTGGGGTTTATTTAAGCTCAAACACAAGATATGCATACCAAGCTGTATCACTTTCTCCATCACCATATATAAATCCTAAATTTCCTAATAGACCACCAATTGTAGTTAAATATATCTTAGAATATGAGTACGCAATTAAAACTCCAGATGAGCAATCTGGCATTGCAGATGGTGGTAATAGAATTTTAGCAGCAATTTTAGATGGTCATTTTGATGATGGTGCAGATGCAGTAGCCAGTACTCCTATAGTAAATTTTGTAGGCACAGAGGTAAAAGGGAAAACTACTTTTACAACAGTTCAAATAGAGTTTACATCGAATGCTATTGGAGAAGTTGGAATAATGATTTATGCAGTAACAGATGTTGATGCTTACGTAGACAATGTTAAAATTTATCCAGCTAACTAATTAGTAGAAAATGAAAAAAATCCGAAAAATAAAGTTATTACTTTTAGTAATTATATTTATATCTGTGAACGCTATTTCTTACAAAACTGAGAATAGCGTTGCAGAAACGGATAAGAATTCTGATGAAAAAAATATTGGAAAAAAGGTAAAATTACCTAAAATAGATCTAAGTCACTGGAAGGTTACTTTACCAGTAACTAAAGAAGATGGAAAGCCTTATGAAATTGATCCACCAGAAATATTAGATTTTGCAAAAAATGAAATTGCAAAACCTTACATGTACATAGATTCTACGAAAGGAGCAATCGTTTTTCATGCAATGCCTACAGACTCTAAAACCAGTAACACAAAATATACGAGGTCAGAATTAAGAGAACAAATGATACCTGGTAATAATAATAAGAACTGGACATTTGCAGACGGAGCCTACATGAAAGGGAAAATAGAAATGGAGGAAGTTAGTAAAGATGCCAATGGTAAATACCACATAGTAATTATTATGCAAATTCATGGAAGACTTACTAATGAACAGCGTGATTTAATAGGTCAAAAAGATAACAATGCACCTCCAATATTAAAAATTTATTGGGATCAAGGTAGAATTCGTATAAAGTCTAAGGTTCTTAAAAATGTAAATGCAGCAGGTAATTTATTATTGTTAGAAGATATTTGGGATAATGATGAAGGTTATAATTTTGAGCAAAAAGTAGATTTCAGAAAATTTACTTTAGAGGTAAAAGTTTCAGATGGTAAAATGGTGATTGTTTTAAATGGTAGCGAATTTAAGGTTTACGATAGTATACACATTAAAAAATGGGGTATTTTCGAAAATTATTTTAAAGCAGGAAATTATTTTCAATCAACAGATGAGGGTTCTTACGCCAAAGTTAATTTTTACGAGTTAGAAGTGTCACATTAAATTTGATAAAGAAATTAGTTTTTATATATTTATAGGCAGTTATTTGGTTAACCAAATAAAAATTTAAAATATAAAATATGAAGTTAGAAGTTCTTACTAAAAATGACAATCAAAAGGTTCAAAATCTTATTATAGTTGGTATAAGAGATTTAATCAATTATAAAAATTTAGAACCAGGAGATAAGTTACCATCTGAGAGAATGCTCTCAGAAAAGTTTGAAGTAAGCAGAAGTAATGTTAGAGAAGCAATTCAAAAACTAGAGTTTTACGGTTTATTAAAATCTAGGCCACAAAGTGGAACTTTTGTAGCGAATATTGGCATTACTGCACTGAATGGAATGATTGAAGATATTTTAAGATTAGATGAGCCAGATTTTAAATCGTTAGTAGAAACAAGAATTTTATTAGAATTAAAAACAGTAAAACTAGCTGCTTTAAGAAGAACAGAAGACGATTTAGAACAAATTAAAGACGCATTAGAAGCTTATAAAGCTAAGGTAGTTAGTGGAGAAGATGCTGTCCAAGAAGATTTATTATTCCATTTAGCAATAGCAAAAGCAAGTGGCAATAGCACAATGAATACTTTTATGTTAATTATTACTCCAGAAATTATTACTAACTTTAAAAAGCACCATGTTTGTGACGCAGGTTTGGCTCAAAGAGGTATTACAGACCATCAATCTATATTTAATGCTATCAAAAATCAAGACCCGCAATTAGCCAAGCAAAAAATGAAAGAACATTTTAGAGAACTTTATACCTATTGCTATAATGTTCAATAACACAAAAAATAAAACATATTTTTTTTAAACTTTAGCTAATTTAAATAGATATAAATTAATTATTAATAAAGTAATCATATTGCTTTATAAGTAAACTTTTTGCCTTTTTTAAATTTAAAAAATAAAATAATTGTGTTTAAAATAATGAAAATCAATATGTATTCATATGAAAATTAAAGGATTAAGATGGTGGGTAGTTGGACTTGTAGCATTAGCTGCAGTTATAAATTATATTGATAGACAAGCATTTGGAGCACTTTGGCCAAATATTGCAAATGATTTATTTCCAGAAATGGATAAAGATGGGCATAAAGCAATCTATGGTACTATTTCAACAGTTTTTATACTTTCATATGCTGGAGGTCAAGCTCTTTTTGGTAAAATTTTCGATTGGATAGGAACCAGAATAGGCTTTGCTCTTTCTATAGGCGTTTGGTCTATTGCAACAATGTTGCATGCTTTTGCTCAAGGAATTATTAGTTTTTCAATATTTAGATCTTTATTAGGAATTGCAGAAGCTGGTAATTGGCCAGGTGCTGCAAAAGCAAATGCAGAATGGTTTCCAACTACAGAGAGAGCACTTGCTCAAGGAATCTTTAATTCAGGAGCATCAATTGGTGGTATAGTAGCGTATCCTATAATAGGTTTATTATCTATATATTTTAATTGGCAAGCAATTTTTATAGTTGTTGCTGTTCTTGGATTCTTATGGCTGTTACCTTGGTTATATATGGTTAAAGGAGCACCTATATCTCACCCTTGGTTAACAGAAGATGAAAAAAAGTACATTCTCTCTGGTCAAAGAAATCAAGATATCAATAAGGTTGGAGATGATGATAAAGAATATACTCCTACCACTGGTCAATTATTAAAGCACAAAGAAAGCTGGGGAGTTATAATATCTTCTGCTGCAATAGACCCTATATGGTGGCTCTTTATTGTTTGGATACCAATTTATTTGTCAGAGGTTTTTGGAATGGATGTTAAAGAAATAGCTTTCTCAGCTTGGGTACCTTATGTAGGAGCTATGATTGGTGCTATATTTGGAGGTTTAATTGCAAAAAATAGAATAAAATCTGGTTGGTCTGTAGATAAAACAAGAAAACTAACCATCACTTTGGGTGTTGCAATGATGATTCCATGCTTTTTCCTACTAAAAGCACCAGGGTCCGCTATCAATGCTGTAATAATTATGGCGGTTTTACTTTTTGGCTTTCAAGTAGCAATAGGAAATATTCAGACTTTACCAAGCGATCTGTTTAGTGGTAAGATTGTAGGAACTCTATCTGGTTTTGCTGGTATGGCTGCTAAGTTAGGCGCAGCTGGACTTACTATATTGGTTACATTTATAACAACAGGAGGTAATTATACACCAGCATTTTTAATTGGAGGTACACTAGCACTAATTGCACTACTTGCTGTTTGGTTGTTATGCCCAAAAATTGAACCCTTAAAAGAAAAATAAGAAATAAAAATAAAAATAACATGAGTAAAATAAATGAAAAAATAGCTGTTATAACAGGAGCTACAGGAGGTATTGGATTTGAAGTTGCAAAAAGATTAGGTAGAGATGGATTTACTGTTGTATTAAATGGTATTGATGATGCAGCTGGTGCAGAAAAAGTTAAAGAGCTAACTGCAGAAGGAATTAAGGCAGAATATTATGGTTTTGACGTAACAAAAGATGAAGATGTAACCTCAAATATTAATGCAATTGGTAATAAATATGGTAAAATTGATGTGTTAGTTAATAATGCAGGTGGTTTAGGAGGAAGATCTAGATTTGAAGAAATGACTACCGAATTTTACAGATTTGTAATGGCTTTAAATCTCGATTCAACATTTTTTGCTTCAAGAGCAGCAATTCCTTTTTTAAGGAAAAGTGATTATGCATCAATCATAAATTATACATCTAATGCAGGTTGGAATGCTGGTGGACCTGGAGCAGGAATTTACGGAACATCTAAAGCAGGTGTGCATGCAATTACAAGAGCATTAGCAAAAGATTTAGCAGAATATGGTATAAGAGTAAATGCAGTTTCTCCAGGAACTATAGATACACCATTTCATGCTCAAATTAAAGCTACAAAGCCAGAAGTATTTGCTTCTTGGGCAAACAATATTATGTTAGGTAGATTAGGTCAACCAGAAGATGTTGCAGGTGTTGTTTCTTTCTTAGCAAGTAAAGATGCAAGTTTTATTACAGCAGAAACCATACAAGTTGGTGGTGGCCAGGCCTTAGGAATTTAAGATAAAATATTTTTTTTGGGATAGTCGTTTTGTAAATTCTACGAAACGACTATTTTTTTATATTTGATAGATTTTATGGAACAAAATAAGGCCATTTTTTATATGATTTTTAGCGTAATTGCTTTTGCAATTATGAATGTTTTCGTAAAATATTTAAATGAATTTAATGTCTATCAAATTGTTTTCTTTAGATCTATTGGAACCTTGTTTTTTACGATTCCATTAATTATTAGATACAAAGTGCCTATTTTAGGTACAAACAAAAAACTCTTATTAATTAGAGGTATTGTAGGTGTTATTTCGTTAACATGTTTTTTTCAATCTTTAAATTATTTAGCAGTGGGTACAGCAGTTTCTTTAAGATATACTTCACCCATTTTTGCTGCTATTTTAGCTTTTTTTTTATTAAAAGAAAAAATAAAAACCATTCAATGGTTTTTGTTTTTATTAGCATTTATTGGAGTTTTAATCATCAAAGGTTTTGGCTCTGATGTAAATTCTATTGGCTTACTTTTCATTTTTATATCAGCATTATTTCATGGTTTTGTTTTTGTATTAATTCGTAAAATTGGAGACAAAGAAAACCCTTTAGTTATTATCAACTATTTTATGGTTTTAGCTTTTGTTTTCGGCGGAATTTTATCAATTAATAATTGGAGAACCCCAGAATCTACAGAATGGATTTTCTTATTAAGTTTGGGTATTTTTGGTTATATAGGTCAATTATATATGACAAAAGCATTTCAAGCAAATGAGACAAATTTAGTAGCACCTCTAAAGTATTTAGAAGTTATTTTTACCATAATTATTGGTGCCTCTTGGTTTGGAGAAATATATAATTTTTGGACTTTATTGGGTATTTTATTAATCTTAACAGGATTGATTTATAATATATACGTTAAAAGAAAATAAAATTTAATATTCGTTTTACTTCCGTTTTAAATTCTTTCCACCTTTTTAAGCAAAGAAAATTGGCCTATTTTTATTAAATTTCAAAAGATTTTATAGCTGTTTAACTACTTTAAAGTGCTTAATTTATCAACTGAAATCCCACAGTAAAGGAAGCACAAAATATACGATTAAGGTTAATAAAATAATGGAAATGATATTCATTCCGAAGCCTTTTTTAAACATATCTTCTATTTTTAAGTAACCAGAGCCAAATACCACTGCATTTGGTGGTGTAGCAACTGGAAGCATAAATGCGCATGAAGCTGCAACAGTGGCACCTACTAACAAAAAGTAAGGATGAACTCCAATAGCAGAAGCTAAAGAAACTAGCACAGGCAATAACATTGCTGTAGTTGCCAAATTAGAAGTTATTTCCGTTAAAAAGTTAACGGAAGTTATTAAAATAAGTAATAATAAAAATAAAGGTACTGAACCTAAAGATGTCATTTGGGCGCCAATCCAAACTGCCAAGCCACTGGTTTCAAAACCTAATGCCAACGCCATTCCACCTCCAAAAAGTAATACAATACCCCAAGGTAATTTAACAGCATCTTCCCAGTTCATAAGCTTCTCGCTTTTATTTTTTGAAGGGATTATAAAAAGTAAAACAGCAAAGAAAACAGCAATTATGGTATCATCAATTTTAGGAATAAAACTTTCTAGTAAAAACGATCTTGTAATCCAAGAAAAAGCCGTGGCTAAAAACACTAAAAAAACAGCCTTTTCTTCATAAGAAATTTCGCCCAATTCCTTAAGTTGTCTTTTAATTTCTTTGTTTCCTCCAGGAAATTCATTTTGTTTAAATGTAAAGGCAAAACGTGTTAAATATAACCAGCAAATTACCAGTAAAATAATGGCTATTGGAAAGCCGAACATAAACCATTGAGAAAAAGAAATCTCAATATTATAGGTTTGTTTTATAACACCTGCCAGAACTAAATTTGGTGGTGTACCAATTAAAGTAGCCATACCACCAATGGATGCACTGTAAGCAATTGCTAACATTAAAGCTTTAGCAAAAATGCTGTTTTCGTTTTCTATAGTTGCAGGATTATCTTTTAATTGCGAAATAATTGCCATTCCAACAGGTAAAATCATTACTGCAGAGGCTGTGTTGGAAATCCACATAGATAAAAAAGCAGTCGCAATCATAAACCCTAAAATGATATTTTTTACATTGGTTCCAACAATTCTAATAATTGTTAGCGCAATTCTTTTATGCAATTTCCATTTTTCAATTGCAATGGCTAAAATGAATCCTCCAATATAAAGAAACACGTATTTATGACCATAAGATGCAGTTGTATCATTCAAACCCATAGCACCAGACAATGGAAAAAGAATGATTGGCAATAAAGCTGTCACTGCAATAGGAATTGCTTCAGTAATCCACCAAATAGCAATCCAAGCAGCACAAGCCAATACTGCTTTTGCTTCTGAGGTTAACCCATCAGGATTAAAGAATAAAATAATAATTACAAATAATACTGGTCCTAAAACTAATCCTATGTTTTTTTTCATGGTTACTTTACTATTTAAATATAATATCTGCTGCCTTTTCTAGAGCAGCTCTAAAATCGTGACCTAAACCTTTATTGGTTTGTATTTTCCATTGATAAGGTATGCTGTTTAAAGCAGCTAAATCTTTAGATTTATTATAAAAATGATAAGCTCTTTGAAATCTATTCGTTCCTTGTGCATCTGTAAATTGATTTCTTCTTAAGCTGCTATCATTTGAATTATTGTCTAATTCACCCACTTGTATAAAAACGGATTTTGAAAATAAGTTTGTAAGATTTATATTTTCAAGTGGACTTTTTTCGAATCCGTAAGGAAAATCAATAGTAAAATTTGGCACTGTATACCAACCTCCTGCAGAAATAATTACCTTATTATAGGCATTATCAGGTTTAAACATAATTAATCTTTGTGCAAATTGAGCGCCAGCAGAATGACCAATAATATGATACGTTTTTGATGTGTTGCCTATTTCATTTTTTGTAAAATTAAAGAGGTTTTCCACCCCAGAAAAGGCCCATTCATTCTCAGGGTTTATTGTATTTAACGAAGGATTATCACCATCTATAAAAACATTGCCTAAATTGTAACCATCTCCACCAGGATAATTTGTTTCAGAAAATTCTGGAGTAATTACTATAAAATTATAGGCGTTCGCCTTTTCAATTATGGCATTTCTATAGTCTTTGGCATTTCTTCCTGCACCATGAAAAACCATAACAATTGAAGCGTTTTTTGCTGCATTTTGTGGTATATGATAATAAATATTCAATTTCTTATCGTTATTTATAAATTCAAAAAAACCTGAACCAACTGTGGTCGCATTTGGCACAAGTGGTATGTTATTTATTATTTTTTGATCATCTGAACAGGATAAAAGTAAATTTGATATAAAAAATGCTAAAATTATGTTTTTTAAAAGCACTAAGTTTTTCATTGTAAGAATTTGTATTGGGTTTTTTCTATCAATTTATTTTTGCACTAAAACCAATTGCAATGTTTTTTCTAAATTATTTTTATCATAAGAGTAGCCATTTTCTGTATTAATTCTATGCACAATAATCATTTGAGATTCTGGATAAATTGCTAATATTTGCATGCTAAGTCCTTTATGATAAAAAGAGATTATTTTTTTTTTGGGCTACAGCAATTCCAATTAATGAGTGTATTAATGGTTTTCGAATGGAATGTATAAGGTGTTTTTCTGAGGCATTTCCCCAATTAAAAATAACTTCTCCATCAACTATAACCATCATTGATGATGAGCCATGGTTTTGCAAAAAAGTTTGTAGCTCATCAAATTTTTGCAATAAATACTCTTTAATTTCTCTCGAAGTTTCTTGGTTTTGTGATTTTAAATTTCCACAACTTACAACTAAAAGTAATAAAAAGAGTTTAAAAATTACCTCTGTAAATAGATGCTTGCTCATTTCTAATTTAATTATCTAAGAGAAAAATAAAGGACGTTTATTTTTTATTACTTTAGCAATACCAATTTATATAAATTATGAATACCAATTTTGATTTTACAATCGGAAGAATTAAAAAATCATTAGAAAAACAACAAAAATCCATTTATAAAAACAAGTATATCTTACTTTACAAGGCCATTAAAGATTGTATTGAAAATATCGAATTACCTAATAATTGGTTACTTCCTTCTACCAGAGTTTTGGCAGAAGAACTTAAACTCTCTAGAACAACAATCGTTAAATCTTACGAATTATTACAATTAGAAAAATTAGTCATTTCTAAAGTAGGTTCTGGTTTTGTTGTAAATTATGATGTAAATGAAAAAAATAGTGATGGTAAAGAAAAATCAAAAATTGATAGCAATTTATATCCAGAAATGTCTGGAAAAGGAAATTCTTTTTTAGACAATTTTTCTTTAATTAATAGAGTTCCAGCTTCTAGTGTGGCTTTTAGACCAGGTATTCCGCCTTTAGATATCTTTCCAATAAACAGGTGGAAAAATTTATTAAATACATATTGGAGATATGTAAAATCTTCGGCATTGTCTTATGAAAGATCAACAGGAATAGATCCATTAAAAAAAAGTATCAGTAATTATTTAAATGTTAGTAGAAATATAAAGTGCGATTATAACCAAATAATGGTGGTTTCTGGTTCTTTACAATCTTTGTATTTAATTGGGAGTGTTATGGTTGATAAAGGGGATAATATAATTTTAGAAAACCCAGCCTTTCCAAATGTGCATTCGTTATTTAGAAGTTTGCAGGCCAATCTTTTGCCAGTTTCTTTAGATGATGAGGGAATTAGCATCCAAAAAATGAATGAATTAAATCATTTAAAACCAAAATTGGTGCATGTAACACCTTCCAATCATTATCCTTTAGGGACAAAAATGAGTTTAAAAAGAAGAAAAGAACTCTTAAACTGGGCATCCATCAACAAAGCATTCATCATAGAAAATGACTATGAAAATGAAGTAGCAAATCATTTAAATAAAATACCAAGTATTTATAGTTTAGATACAGAAGACAGAACTATTTACATGGGTACTTTTAACAGATTGTTGCATCCTTCAATACGTTTAGGTTATATGATTGTGCCAAAATATTTAATAAAGGCAGTAGAAGCATTGCAAGAACATTCTCATAGGTTTGTTGCACCATCAGTTCAAACTGTTATGAATCAATTTATAGAAAGAAATTATTTATACCAGCATTTAAAAAATTTAATGGAAGTATCTCAAGAAAGACAAGCGCTTTTTTTAAAAGAATTTCAAAAAAGTAAAACCATGTCTATTGGCAATCAATCTTTTACAAGTCTTAATTTGGTTGCAAAATTTAATCATAAAGTCCCAGAAGATAAAGAAGCAGAAATTATTAATAAGTTAAAAGAAGCAAACATTAATGTTCATTCTTTAAGTGAATGTTTTATTGGTAATAAAAAAGAACAGGGAATAATATTGGGGTATTCTGCTGTAAGAGAAAATATTTTAGAAAGAAAAGTAAAAAAACTTGTAAATATTATTGGATAAACTAGTAAAACATAATTGGTATTAAATATTTTATTTAATTGGTATCTAGTTTTGGTTTTGTTTCGTTTTATTTTTAAAGATTATTATTAAAATAAACTTACATATCATGAAAAAACTTTACTTTTTATTTTTATTTATTTCATTAAATGCATTTTCTCAAAATGTTACAATTACTAAAGTTATCGAAGCTGGTTGCGCAGACCCCTTCGTAAAATCTGTTGAACTTTATGTAGATGGTACAGTAAATTTTTCTACGGATGTTATATTAAATTACATGAATAATGGTGGTGCTTGGTCTGCTAATCAAATAGATATTTCTGCTTTAGGAACAGTATCAAATAAGTTTGTTTACATTGTAAGAGACATTGCGTTAATGGAAGCAGAATTCCCAAATACAACCTTTGATGCAACAAATACAGTTGTTACAAGTACTGCAACAAATGGTGATGATGGTTACCAAATTGTATTAAATGGTACAGTTGTGAGTCAGTTTGGTAAAACAGAAACAGATGCAGATGCTGAAGATGGAACTGCAGATGCATGGAGCCATAATGACGCTGTTGCAACCAGAAAAACAGGAATTCCAGATCTTGGTGTTTGGGACAGATCTCATTGGGATATTACTGCAGAAAACGATTTAGATGCACATACGTCTTGTCAAAATGCAGCGAGTACAAATTTAGAAACTTATTTTGCAACATTGGGCAGTACTTATTCTTTAGGTTCTGGTTCTGGATGGACACCAACAGCAGCAACTTGTACAACTACTTTGGGAGATGTAAATACCTCTTGTAGTTCAGTTACAGCAGGCGCAACCGACGACACATACACTGCGTATATTGATTTTGCTGGAGGTAACACAGGTAAAACGTTTGTAATAACAACTACCTCTGGAACTATTGGAGGAGATAGCCCAACATCAGCAGTAACAGGTACTATAGAAATTTCTGGAATCGCAGAAGGTACAGACATTACAGTAACTGTAAAAGATACTGCAAATGGTGGGGTTTGTAATTTAAGCACAACTGTAGTAAGTCCTGCATGTATTCCATTAATTATTAACGAAGTCTTATTCGATCCTGCAGGTGCAGCAGCTACAGACTTAGAAGGCGATGCTAATGGAGATGGAGTAAGAGATGCTGCTCAAGATGAATTTATTGAATTTTTTAATATTTCAGATGCTCCTTTAGATATTAGTGGATACAAATTGTTTGATGCTTTTTCTTTAGGAACTGATGAGCCAAGACATATATTTCCAGCACAAACAATTATACCTGCAAAAAGTGCATTGGTAGTATTTGGTGGAGGAACACCAACAGGAAATTTTGGAGATGTAATTGTACAAACAGCATCAGAAGGCGCTTCACCCGAACTTAATTTATCAAACAGTGGTGATATAATTACAATTAAAAACACAAGTAATGTTATTGCTTTAGTATATAGTAGCTCATCAACAGGTATTAGTCATAGTCAAAACCAATCTGTTACTAGAAGCCCAGATTTAACAGGTAATTTTGTATTGCATACAGATGCGAATGCAAGTTTACTTTTTTCTCCGGGATTAAAATTAGATGGAGCTGTATTGTCTAATGATAGTTTTGGTATAGATGGTTTAAACCTATATCCAAACCCGATAAAAGCTTCAAACAGTTATGTTAAAATAATTACAAATTCAAGTGAAGCTATTAGTGTAATTATTTTTGATGTTTTAGGAAAACAAATTAGTAATCAAAAAATTACAGATAATAAAATAAATATTTCTAGCTTAAATACAGGTTTGTATCTTGTACAAATTTCACAAGGAGATAAAAAATCTACCAAAAAGTTATTGGTAAATTAACATCAAATTTAAATTTTTAAAATAATGAAAAGAATACATTTTCCGAATATGTTTTTCTCTATGATGTTTGCAATATTTCTATTGCAAACATCTTGTACAACAGAAGATATTCTACCAACTATTGAATTATCTACAGATAAAGACAATTTAAGTGAAGCAAATGGAACCTTAATTTTAACAGCTACAATTAATACAGTTGCATCAGAAAATGTTTCTATTCCAATTTTAACATCTGGTACTGCAACACTATCATCAGATTATTCTTTATCAGCTTCAGAAATTGTAATTAATTCTGGCCAAAGTTCTGGCTCAATTACAGTTACAGGATTGCAAGATCAACAAATAGAAGGAGTAGAAACCTTGGTTTTAGATTTCGGTCAAACTTCAAGTTTTTTAAACTTAGGAAACTCAACCTTACAAATTTCTGTTTTAGATGATGATGCAGACTCAGATAATGATGGGGTTTTAGATAGCAATGACGATTGCCCAAATTTAGCTGGAGACCCTAGTAATAATGGTTGTCCATTTTTAGGTTTTTTAATCAACGAAGTTTTGTATGATCCTGCTTCAGGTGCAGATGGAGATGCCAATGGAGATGGAACAAGAAATGCCAATGAAGATGAGTTCATAGAATTTTTTAATTCAGGACCTCAAATAGATATTTCTGGTTACACAGTTTCAGACGAATCTAGTTTCAGACACACTTTTCCAACAGGAACAGTTTTGGGAGTAAACAAAGTTTTAGTCTTATTTGGTGGAGGAACACCAACAGGTAATTTTGGTGGTGCACTTGTACAAACTGCTTCAGAAGGATTGTTAAATATTACAAATTCTGGTGATATCATGACAATGAGAGATACCAATGGAAATGTGGTCGTTGTTTTTGATACATATCCTTTATCTGGAAATCCAGATGAAGCTTATACCAGAAGCCCAGATTTAACAGGAGATTTTGCACAGCATGCAGGAATACCTGAGGCAAATGGCAAATTATTTTCTCCAGGAACCAAATTAGATGGATCGCTTTTTTAAATAATTAAAAACTTTATGCATTATTTGGGGGTTATCATATCACTAGTATTTGTTGTACTAGTTGCAAAGCTTTTATTAAAAAAGTACAATCCGCATGCGGTTTTGTTACTGTCTGGCTTGGCAATGTTGGTAATATCTCAAATTTTAAGTTATCAAATGCCAAGTTTAGAAAACCCAACTGGTTTTGCAGGCTTTGATTTGTTTAGATATATTAAAGAATCATTTAGTGAAACAAATGCAGGAGTTGGTTTAATGATTATGTCAATTGGTGGTTTTGTTGCCTATATTGATAAAATTGGCGCTTCAGAAGCACTCGTTTATGTAGCCATGAAACCTTTAAAATTATTAAGAAAATACCCATATATAGCAGCTTCTATGGTTATTCCTATTGGTCAATTACTTTTTGTAGCTATACCCTCAGCAGCAGGTTTAAGTTTGCTTTTAATGGCATCCTTATTTCCTATATTAGTTAATTTGGGCGTAAGCAGGCTATCAGCAGTTTCTGTAATTACTGCAGCAACGGCTTTTGGTATTGGGCCTGCATCAGCAATATCTGTGAGTGCAACAACCATATCAGAAATTCCTGTAATAACTTTCTTTTTACATTATCAAATTCCATTGGTTTTACCATTAAGTCTTTCAATGATGATTACTTACTTCTTTGTAAATCGATATTTTGATAAAAAAAATAATCTTATTGAAATTGTAGAAAAAACGGAAGAAAAAATATTGAAGGTTCCTATTTATTATGCCATCATTCCAATTTTACCTATCATATTGTTGATTGTTTTTTCTAAAATTTTTAATTTATTTAAAACACCTATTATTTTAGATACAACTACAGCTATGTTTATAAGTTTGTTTGCAGCGTTAATTTTTGAATTGATTCGAACAAAAAAAATAAACAATGTTCTTAATTCTTTACAAACTTTTTGGAATGGAATGGGTAATATTTTTAAAACGGTTGTTACTTTAATAATTACTGCAGACATTTTTGCAAAAGGGCTAATAAGCTTAGGTTTTATTGATGGTCTTTTAGCACTTGCACAAAATATTGGTTTTGGAGCAATTGGTATTGGAGTTATTATGTCTATAATGATATTTTTAGCATCTATGCTAATGGGAAGTGGTAATGCATCTTTTTTTGCATTTGGCCCACTTGTTCCGAAAATAGCTAAAACTTTAGGTGTTGAGAGTAGCACTATTATACTTCCTATGCAATTATCAGCATCAATGGGAAGAACAGTATCACCTGTTGCAGGTGTTATTATTGCAACAGCCGAAATTGCCAAAGTAACTACAATAGATATTGTAAAAAGAAATTTAATCCCCTTAGCTGTGGCATTAGCCATTATGCTAATGTATCATTATATATAACATATGCTTACATTAATAAAAAATACGCAACTCTATTCCCCAAAAAAATTGGGCAAAAAAGACATTTTAATTGCTGATAAAAAAATTGTAGCAATAGGGAATAATTTAGATAGTTTTAAAAACGAGCACGTTCTAGTTATTGATGCAAAAGAAAAAATAGTAACTCCTGGGTTAATAGACCAACATATACATATTAATGGTGCAGGTGGTAAGCAGGGTTTTGCATCTATGACACCAGAAATAAGTTTATCAGAATTAATTGCTTGTGGTTCTACAACTGTAGTAGGTTTGTTGGGAACAGATGGAACAGCTAGAGATATAAAAAGCTTGTATGCAAAAGCAAAAGCATTAGAGCAAGAAGGTATTTCTGCCTATATGTTTTGCGGTTATTATGGTGTAGATTCTTTAACAATAACAAAATCCATACAAGATGATATGGTTTTTATTGATAAGGTTTTAGGATGTAAAATTGCTATTAGCGATGTTCGATCATCCTACCCAACAGCAAAAGAATTATTAAGAAAACTAAGAGATGTTAGAGTTGGTGGCTTTTTAAGCCAGAAAAAAGGAATTTTACACGTTCATTTAGGAGGTTTGGAAAGTAAATTAGATCCACTTTTTGAGCTGGTAGAAAAATATAAATTTCCAATCGAACATATTTCTCCAACACATTTAGGCAGAACAAAAGCACTTTTTGATGAAGGAATTAAGTTCGCAAAAATGGGTGGAATTATAGATATTACAACTGGTGCATCTCAATACACAGCTCCTTATAAATCTGTTTTATATGCATTAGAACAAGGAGCATCTATAGAAAATATGACTTTTAGTTCTGATGGTAATGCTGGGTTAACAAAGTTTGATGAAAACAAAAATGAAATTGGAGTTAGAAAAGCACCTATAGATAAAAATTTAGAAGAAACCATTTTACTAATTCAAAAAGGTGGTTTGGCAATTGAAGAGGCATTTAAATTAATCACTACAAATCCTGCCAGAAATTTAGGTTTGCAACACAAAGGAAAAGTAGAAGTAGGTTGTGATGCAGATTTATGTTTTTTTGATAACAATTTTAAATTAACAGATGTTTTTGCCAACGGAAAACAATTAATGCGAGATGCAGAAATTATTGTAAAAGGAACATTTGAAAGCTAATATGAAACAAAATCGTATGAAAATAGTAAGAATTTTTTTTACATTGATGGGTGTTTTGAGTTGTCTAAATTTAGCAGCACAAGACACAGAATTAAATAGCTATACTTTTGGAGAAGGAATAACTTTTGATAACAATAAAGGAGCTAAATTTAAAATTGAAGGTTATTTGCAACCCTATTTTGAATCTAAAAGTTATTCGAATTTAGACGAAACAGCAAATCGTTATAGAATGCGAAGAATGCGGTTACGTTTGTCTGGTAACTCTTCAAACGAACGATTTAGTTATCGTTTTCAGGTAGATTTAGGTGGAGCAAATGAAGTAGATGATGATGCTCAAAATCTCTACTTGTTAGATGCGTATATAGAATATTCCTTAACTAAAAGAATTAATATAAGTTTTGGTCAAAGAGCAACTTACACAGACAATAGAGAACTTTTTATGAACTCATATGCCCTACAACTGGTAGAAAGAAGTAGATTAACATCTGCTTTTGCAACTATTAGAGAGTTTGGTTTATTTGTAAGAGGCAACTTTAAAACTGGTGGGGGTAGTTTTTTGAGACCCTATTTTGTATTAACAACTGGTGATGGTCCAAATGTGTTTAGAAAAGATAGAGGAGGTTTAAAAGTTGGAGGTCGTGTAGATTTTTTGCCCTTTGGTACGTTTACAAATTTTGGTCAATTTCGCCAATCAGATATTGTTAGGGAACGCGCTCCAAAATTTGTAATTGGTGCTCATTACAGTCTTAATAATGGAATGACGAGCAGAAGAGGTAGAGACAGTGGTCGTATAATTTATTTAAACGATGCCAATGATAATGGAGCCTTAGATGATGGTGAGGAATCTTTACCAAACTATACTAAATTTGGAGTCGATTTTCTTTTTAAATATCAAGGTTTTTCAGTTTTAGGTGAATTTGTTAAAAGTACAGCTACAGTGCCAGATGATATTAATTTAAGAAATGATTATTTAGGTGATGATCCAAGTGTGCTTACCAATAGGTTTAGAGGTAGAGTAACCCCAACTTCTCCAGATTTTAGAGATTATACACCAGAAGAATATGTTAGAAGACAGTTAATTTTAGGACAAGCCTACAATATTCAAATGGGTTATTTATTCAAAAATAATTTTTCTTTAGATGCTAGATATACGCACATAGAATCAGATGAAAACTCTTTTTTAAACAACCCAGCTTTTTTTAACAGACCAAATCACTACACTTTCGGAGTAACTAAATTCTTATCTAGAAGTTATGGTGCAAAAATTCAGGCTTCTTATTCAATTGCAGATGGTGGTAAAGGAATTACAACTAATGAAGACACCGTAACTTTTGAAAACGAGAAAATCTTCAGATTAATTCTAACATTAGCTTTTTAAAGGATGAAAAAAACAATATATACACTATTTATTTTATTGATTTCATTGCCAATAGCTGCGCAATTAAGTCCACAATCTAAAAACATAACAGAAACTTTTTTTCCTGATATTACATCTGTAGAAAATGTAACACCAGCTTTAAAAAAAGAAAATGGCTACACAAATTATAAAGAATTATGGGATTATTTAAACGATTTAAAAACAAAACACTCTAATAATATCATAGTAGCTTACATAGGTGAATCTCAAAATAAACATAAAATTCCTATGGTTATTTTATCAAACCCAAACAAAAAAGAAAAAATTAGAGTTTGGATGCAAGGAGGTTTACATGGAGACGAATCTGCAAGTACAGAAGGAATGTTGTATTTAATTTATCAACTATTAAATAACGAAAAATACAAAGCTATTTTAGATAATATTGAGCTGGCAATTGTGCCAATGGCAAATATTGATGGTTATTTAAAGAAAGATAGATATGCTGCAAATGGTTTAGATTTAAATAGAGATCAAACCAAATTAATGGCTCCAGAAAGCATAGTGTTAAAAAACGCATTTGTAACTTTTAACCCAGAAATTGCTGTTGATTTTCATGAGTTCAGACCCTTTAGAAGAGATTTTGCAAAGATGGGCGATTTTGGATTAGCAACACTTTACGACGCTATGTTTTTAAACACAGGAAATTTAAACGTACCAGAAAATTTAAGAAACTTCACAGAAAACGTATTTGTTAAAAATGCTATGGAAACTCTAAAAGATAAAGGGTTTAGAACGCGTCCATATATTTCAACTGCAGATTATAATGGAGATGTTATTTTTAATGAAGGTTCTTTAAATTCAAGATCAAGTGTAACCAATTATTCTTTAACAAATGTAATTGCAACCTTACTCGAAGTTAGAGGAGTTGGTATTGGAAAAACATCATTTAGACGAAGAGTTTTTATTACTTTTTCAGTAGCAATTTCTTATTTAGAAACAGCCATTAAAAACGAATCTTTAGTAAGAGAGGAAATTAAAAAAGCAATTAACAATCAAAAAGAAGATGTTGTTGTAACACATAAAAGAGCTGTTTTTAATGATAAAATTCAAATGATAGATTTAAATACAGAAGAAATAATTGATGTAGCAATAAGAAAAAGAACATCCTCTAAAGTAGAACCATCTTTAGTAAGAAAAAGACCAGTTGCTTATTATTTAGATGAGAGTCAAAAAATGCTTGTCGAAAAAATGAGAGTTCTAGGTGTCGAAGTTCATCAACTAGAAAAAGATGAAGAAAAAATGGCTGAGTCTTATACCATAACTTATTATGATAAAGATTATAAAAAATACGAACAAATTAATCAGCAAGATGTACGAACCGAAATAACAAAAGAGAAAAAAACTTTTAAAAAAGGTACTTATAAAGTGATGATGAATCAAAAAAGAGCAAATATAGTGATAGAGCTCTTAGAGCCAGAAGCATCCAATAGTTTTGTAGGTTTTGGACTTTTAGAAACCAAAAAAGGAGCAACATTACCAATATATAGAATTTTAAATTAAAAGAAATAAATACAATTGAATATGAAACGATTTCAGAACTTTAATTACAGGATAACACTTTGTACTTTTTTATGTGTTTGTATTCCTTTTTTTGCAATGGCTCAAGATGATGATGAAGACAAAGAACAAGATGGAGATAAAACAGCTGCAAGAAATCAAGTAGATTTTAATTTAGGTGGGGGTTTAAATTTTTCTTTAAATGATGGTAACTATCAATTTAATTTGGGAGGTTTTATTCAGCCAAGTTTTATATCATCTAAAACAAATGGTTTAGAAAGAGAAAACCAATACAATTCCAGAAGAACTTACTTGCAATTTTCCGGAAATGCAGTAAAAGAAAAAGTGAGTTTTTTGTTTCAGTTAGATTATAGTTTACCAGAACCTTTACTAGACGCTTGGATGGCTTATCATCCTTACGAATTTTTAACCATTACTGTTGGGCAAAAACAAACGTTTTTAAACAATAGAGAAATGATGTATAGAGAAGACCGTTTGCAATTTACAAATCGTAGTTTTTTAAGTAATAATTTTAGTAATACAGGAAGAGAATTGGGTGTTTTTGTAAGCTCTAAATTTGGCGATTCTTTTGGAATTGCACCCATGTTTGCAGTAACTTCTGGAGATGGAAGAAACTCTTTTGGAGCAACCTCTAGAGATACAGATTTAGGAGGCATAAAATATGGTGGACGTCTAGACTTGTATCCTTTAGGTTTTTTTAAAGCTGGAAACGATTTAACAAGTACAGATTTGTTGCACGAAGAAAAATTAAAATTTGTTATTGGAGCTGCTGCAAGTATTAATAATGGAGCAAGTAATGCTGTTGGCGAAGGTCATGGAGATTATATTTTATACGATGCAAATGGTTTAAATAATTATCCAGATTACACCCAAATTTATGCAGATATCTTATTTAAGTATCAAGGGTTTTCTTTATTGGGAGAGTATGTAAATACAACTGCTTCTAATATTGATATTACCTTCACAGATGCCAATGCTACACAAATTTTAGCACCAACTCAAATTAGCCAGTTTTTAGCTTTAGGAGATAGTTTTAATATACAGGCAGGTTATGTAACTCAAAGTGGTTTTAGTTTCGATGTTCGTTATGAAAACACAAATCCAGAATTTTTGAATAATGTAAATTCTATTGTACAAAAAGCAAGTGCCTATTCTTTTGGCTTGTCTAAATATTTTGTGGGCAACAGTTTAAAAGTACAAACTTCATATACAAGTTTAAATCCAGCTATTGGTTTAGAAACGAATCAATTTGATGTGTTATTCCAAATTACATTCTAATGAGAAAATGGTTTTTGGTTGCGCTATTTGGTTGTTTTTTTCTACCCTTAATTGGTCAGAATTTAACTCCAAATACAACAGGATCTTTTACTTATGTGCCTTCTGGTGCCTTAAGTTCTAAATCGATTAAGGTTTTTTACCATATTCCAAATGGAGATGTAAAAACAATGCCAATTTTAATGTCTTTTCATGGTGTAGAGAGAAATGCTGATGATTACAGAGATTATTGGATTTCGATGGCAAATGCCAATAAGTTTATGGTATTTGCACCAGAATTTTCTGACGCACAATTTTCTACTGGAGATGCATATAATTTAGCAAATATTTTCGATGATGGAGATAATCCATCAGCAGCAACCTTTAACTCTAAAGACGAATGGACTTTTTCTGTTTTAGATCCTTTATTTACGCGCATAAAAACCGCTGTTTCTGGAACACAACAAAAATACAATGCTTGGGGACATTCTGCTGGTGCACAATTTTTGCATCGTTTTGTAATGTATGTACCCAACAGTAATTTAGATATTGCAGTTTGTTCGAATGCTGGTTGGTACACAGTTCCAGAATTTTCAGTAGATTTTCCTTACGGACTAAATAAAGGACAACTACCAACCAACGATTTAAAAGCCGCTTTTTCTAAAAAACTAATTGTGCATTTAGGTTTAAATGATACCGATCCAAATTCTGCAGGTTTAAGACATAATACAGTTGTAGACAATCAGCAAGGATTAAATAGATTAGTAAGAGGGCGTTACTTTTTTACTGAAAGTCAAACCACATCACAAAGTCTAAATACCGCTTTTAATTGGCAAAAGGATGAGGTTTCTGGTGTAGCTCATAATGCGCAATTAATGGCAAATGATGCTTTAGAGCATGTTTTAAAAAGCACTTTATCTGTCAATGAAATTCATCTTGAAACTCAACTGTTTGCATATCCAAACCCTGTAAAAAATGAATTATTTTTTGATAATTCAGCATTAAAACTTACCAAAGTTGAGGTTTTCTCAATACAAGGAAAATTGATTTCTACTCACTATTTCCACGATTTTATGAACAATCAAAAAATAGATTTTTCTAAAATTTCTGCTGGAATTTACTTTTTAAAGGGCAAAGAATTTATTAGTAAAATTATCAAAGAATAAACGATTTCCTTTAACTATCCATTTCTTATCAAACCTATACGTTGCTTTGATTCAATAATATAATCAATAGAAAAATCAACAATATTTATTCAATAGCCTATATTTTTGAAAATATTTATAGTTAAAATTGAATTTTAATTCTTTTTTTTCACTAAAATTTTATTTGGAAATACCCGTTTTAAAGCAAAAACTTCTTTTTTTTAGAGGGTAATCAATAATATTTTAAAATATTTTACTAAAATTATGTGAATTATTATTTTTTATTACTATGTTTGTAAACTGAAAATGAAAGTAATTTTCAGAATTATATAATTTTTTTTAAACTAAACCCCCTATGATTAAAAAAACCACCTTCGTTTTGATGTTTATACATCAGTTTACACAAAATTTTTTATCGTTAAATAAAGTTAGTATTAGTTTATCGCAAGATATCTAGTCCTTATCGTGTCAAACAAATTTTTCTAAAATTTTTAATATCCCCCTAATGATTAAAAAAAATACCCTCGTTTATGCTAAAAAAGCAGTTAATACTTTTACATTAAAGTTGCTTTTTATAACCCTACTATCATTGAGTTCGTTTGCTCAAGTTAACGGAAATTCGGTGAATTATTTCGAAGATTTTACTTCTGCAGGTTCTCCAACAAATACACCCAATGGTTCTTACTGGATGTTTTATAATGAAATTCATCCAACACAAGATACTTGGAATAAGTTTATTCCAGGAGATGGAAATGCTTATGTTACTGTAGATGCAGACATTAGTAATGATTTAGATTGGATTCATCCATATCAAGCCTTAATATTTGGTGGAGTAGGCGAAAATCATCGACTTGAAGTTAGAATGAAAGGAGCTGTTGTAGATGGTGGTTTGGTTTCATTTCTTTTTACTTATGAGCAACAAGGATCAACTTTTAATGAAGTAGATTTAGAGTTAGTGGCAAGAGATTTGGCTGTTCCTGCACATGCAACATTACCTAATGATGGTGGTTGGACAGATGCAAGGTTTAATACTTGGAGAAATGCTAACGAAAATACAAATCGTCCTTTTACTGGAACTAAAAAAGCAGTCGTAAATGGACAAAATGAAAAAATATCTCTGATAGATGATGAATTTCACATCTATACAATAGATTGGAGATCTAATAAAATTGACTTTTTTATAGATGGAGTTTTACAAGAAACAATTACCTCTAACATTGCTACGAATACAGCAGAAGTAATTTTCGGTTTTAGACAATTACCATGGGCAGGTGGTTTTAATTGGGGTGGAACACATACAATGGTTATCGATTATTTAAAAATTGAGCCTTTAGAAGAAGTTACAGTTGCAGCAGATGATTATTATTTAGTAAGTAAAGACGCAACAACAGATTTAAATGTGTTACTTAATGATTCACCAGGAACAACGATTACATCTTATGATCAATTAAGTGCAGAAGGTTTTCCAGTTTCTGCAACAGCTTCGTTAATGACATATACATCATCAGGAGGTTTTACAGGGCAAGATAGTTTTACATACACTATTACTGATCAAAATGGTTTAACAGCAACAGCAACAGTAGATATATATATAGAATATGTAGAACCAGTAAATGGAGTTGCATTTGCAAAAGGCGATGCCATTACAGTAGCTCAAAACACAACTACAAATTTAGATGTTTTAGCAGATAATGGAAATGGAGCAGATGATTTTGGAACAGATGGAGCAGCAGATTATGGTTTAACATTTTTAAATGGTACACTATCAGGTGCAAGTGAACAAGGCACTGTTATAGTAGATACAAAAGGTACAGAAAGCCCTTTAGATGATGTTATTACTTACACACCAAAAACAGGTTTTACAGGCGTAGATCATTTTTATTATTCGATTACAGACGTAAGTGGAGATACTTCCATAGC
>NZ_JBASWY010000004.1:0-6805 GCF_049276715.1 Polaribacter sp. | reverse complement strand
TCACTTTCAGCATTTTATACAAATGTAGGTTCAGAGTTGTCATTAAATTCAAGTACAGGAATTGTATCTTATACACCAAGAACAGATTTTATAGGAATAGACTCTTTTAATTACACAATTACAGATGTCAATGGAAATGGATCTACAGCAACAGTAACAGTAACAGTTACTCCAGCAGCTTTGGTTTTATTAGCAGTAAATGATTCAGCATCAGCAATAAAAAATAGTAGTGTTGCAAAAGTGATAGATGTATTAGCAAATGATAGTTTTGGAACTGCAGGAGCACATCAAACAGAATCTTTAACAATTAATGCATTAAGCAATACAAATGGAGCAACCATAACTATTGTAAATGGAAAAGTAGCATATACACCAGCAACCGATTTTACAGGTCAAGATATTTTTACTTATACAATTAAAGATGTAAATGATGATACAGCAACTGCAACAGTTACAGTTACTGTAGAAACCGTAAATGCAGTTAATGGTATTGCAATTGCCAAAGGAGATGCGATTACAGTAGTTCAAAATACCACAACTAATTTAGATGTATTTGCAGACAATGGCTCTGGAGTAGATGATTTTGGAACAGATGGAGCAGCAACAAATGGATTAACATTTTTAAATGGTACACTATCAGGTTTAAGTGAACAAGGCACTGTTGTAGTAGATACAAAAGGTACAGATAGTCCATTAGATGATGTTATTATTTACACACCAAAAACTGATTTTACAGGTGTAGATCATTTTTATTACATGATTGAAGATGCAAGTGGAGATACTTCTATAGCACAAGTGGCAGTAACTGTGCAAGCAGTTAATTCTAGTGCAAAAACTTTAGGAATATCAACCATGAATAGTTCTTTAATAAAAGAATTAGAAGTATATCCTAATCCATCAAAAGGTAACTTTAATGTACTAGTTTATAGCAATAATGCTGAACAAGCTTCTATCATATTGTACGATATTACTGGAAAAGTAGTTTACAACAATAAATTATTACTATCCTCAGGACAGAACAAAATAAACTTAAATGTAGATGTAAAACCAGGAATTATGTTTTTAAAAATGTACACGACGAATCAAAATTTAGGAACTAAAAAGATACAATTCAATTAAAAAGTATAAAGGTTTTTAATACATAAAACCCAAAATTAATAAAGAACCCTTAAAATGAAGTTACATTTTAAGGGTTCTTTGGTTTTACTAAAATTAAATTTTTAACCCAACCAACCATCTCTATCCAAGCTTCTATATTGAATAGCTTCTGCAATATGGTTTGGAGATATGTCCTTGTCATTTGCCAAATCTGCAATCGTTCTAGATACTTTTAAAATTCGGTCGTAAGCTCTTGCAGAAAGATTTAGTTTTTCCATCGCTGTTTTTAAAAGTGATAAACTTTCTTCTGATAATTTGCAAAATTCTCGAATTTGTTTCACACTCATTTGCGCATTGTAATGCACGTTTTCAAAATCATCAAATCGTTTAGATTGTAAATCCCTTGCTGCAGAAACTCGTTTTCTAATCTCTACAGATGATTCTCCTTTTCGTTCCTCAGATAATTTTTCGAAAGGAACAGGAGTTACTTCTATATGAATATCAATTCTATCCAAAAGTGGACCCGAAATTTTACTTAAATAACGCTGCATTTCCTGTGGAGATGAGGTCATTGGCGAACTTGGGTCGTTAAAAAATCCTGATGGAGAAGGATTCATACTTGCCACCAACATAAAAGAACAAGGATAAGTAACAGTAAACTTGGCTCTAGAAATCGTAACATCTCTATCTTCTAAAGGTTGCCTCATTACTTCTAAAACTTCTCTTTTAAATTCTGGTAATTCGTCTAAAAATAAAACTCCATTGTGCGAAAGTGAAATTTCTCCAGGCTTTGGATATTGGCCTCCACCAACTAAAGCAACATTCGAAATCGTATGATGTGGACTCCTAAAAGGTCTTTGATATAACAATCCGTTGTTTTTAGTTTTACCAACTACAGAATGAATTTTAGTAGTTTCCAGAGCTTCATGCAAAGTCATAGGTGGTAAAATACTTGGCAATCTTTTGGCTAACATGGTTTTCCCAGAACCTGGAGGACCAATTAAAATGATGTTATGACCACCAGCAGCTGCAATTTCCATACAGCGTTTTATAGATTCTTGACCTTTTACATCAGAAAAATCGAATTCTGGAAAATCGATGTTTTTATAAAACTCGGCTCTTGTATCAACAATGGTAGGTGCTATTTTTTCATCACCATTAAAATGATGGATTACTTCTAAAATATTTTCGACACCTAAAACTTCTAAATCATTTACAATGGCAGCTTCTTTAGCATTTTCTTTTGGTAAAATAAAATACTTAAAACCTTCTTCTCTGGCTTTAATTGCCATTGGCAAAACACCTCTTATGGGTTGCAAACTTCCATCTAAAGAAAGTTCGCCCATAATAATATATTCATTTATGTTTTCTGATTTTATTTGATTGGAAGCCGCTAAAATTCCCATAGCCAAAGTTAAATCATAAGAAGCACCTTCTTTTCGAATATCTGCAGGTGCCATATTTATAATGATTTTCTTTCCTGGAAGTTTATAGTTATTGTTATTTAAAGCTGCAGAAATTCTGAATGAACTTTCACTTACTGCTTTGTCTGGCAAGCCTACTAAATGATAACCAATTCCTTTATCAATATTTACTTCTACAGTAATTGTTGTGGCTTCAATGCCAAAAACAGCCGAGCCAAAAACTTTTACGAGCATATTTTTTTCTTTAAAAGTAAAAAAAAATAAGGCATAAAAAAAATGCAATCAAAATATAGATTGCATTTTAATTTATTATTTTCTAAACTAGTCTTAAGCCGAATTTCTACTTGCATTAATGTTCCCAAATAAAGAACGCATCACCATTTTTTCGTAAATTTCAATTTCTGCTTCATTGCCTGCTGTTTTTTGAAGCTCTTGAATTTTCTTTAAAGCAAACTGCTGAATGGTTAATAATGGTAAAACTATGCTTTCTCGAATATCAATAGACGCTTTTCCAACAGGATGGTTTTCCATCAATACAGTATGACCTGCTAATTTTAACAACAAACGTTTTGTAGTTTCAAATTCTGTGTGAATAAGTTTCCAGAATTCCCCAAAAACAGGATCGCTGGCCATGTATTCAGTCAATCCAAAAAATGATTTTGATAAACTCATCATACTATTTTCTAACAGTGTTTTAAAGAAATCTGATGCGTTGTAAAAATCTACAATTTCATCAAATCTTCCAGCGTCTTCATATTTTTTAATAGCAGTTCCAACACCAAAAAATCCTGGAACATTTTGTTTTAACTGGCTCCAACTGCCAACAAAAGGGATGGCTCTTAAAGCAGAAAAATCTAGAGTATCAGAATTTGAACGTTTACTTGGTCTACTACCAATATTGGTTTTTGCGTAATATTTTAAGGTGCTCATTTTTTCTAAATAAGGCAAAAACTGTGGATGATTTTTAAAATCTACATAGGTTTTATAACTAATATTAGCTAAATCTTCAATCAGTTCTCTGTGAGCATCATTCATTTGATCTTTTGTAAAAACCTCATTCTTAATTCCAGAACTTATTAATTGTTCTAAATTAAATTGAGAGGAATCTAATGTGCCAAAATTAGAGCTAATGGTCTGTCCTTGAATGGTTAATTGAATTTCTTTGTCTTCAATTGTTGGGCCTAAAGAAGCATAGAACTGATGCGTTTTTCCTCCACCTCTTGCTGGTGGTCCTCCTCGTCCATCAAAGAAAATAACCTCAATATCAAATTCTCTAGAGATTCTTGTTAAAGCTTCTTTTGCTTTAAAAATCCCCCAATTTGCCATTAAATAACCACCATCTTTTGTACCATCAGAAAAGCCTAACATAATGGTTTGTTTATTTTTTCTTTTTACTAAATGATACCTGTAGGTTTTATTTGTATACAAAGTTCGCATTACGTTTTCTGCATTTTTTAAATCTTCTACAGTTTCAAAAAGTGGAATTACATCAACTGGTAATTCATTTTCAAAACCACATAAATTTAGCATTGCAAAAGTTTGCATTACATTTAACGCAGATTGATTATTGCTAATAATATATCTATTGGCACCTCTTTCTCCATTTCTGCCTTGTATGGTTTTCAGTGCATAAATAGATTCTATAGTGCTTACAGACATTTCATCAGTTAAAATTTCAGGATCAATATTTCCTTTCACAACTGCTAAAACTTCAATTTGTTCTTGTTCAGATAAATTGTGATAATTTTTTGGAAAAGTGGTATCTCCAGTTGCTAATAAATCATCTACAATTTGCGTAAATGCTTTATGATGCACTCTACTATCTTGTCTTATATCTAAGGTTGCAAAGTGAAATCCGAAGATTCTTACCTTATTTATAAAGTCGTTTAACTCTTCTATAAATAAAGAATTATGTTTTTCTACTATAATATTTCTTGCATCTTCTAATTCTGATAAAAGTATTTTTTGAGAAAAATTCACCTTTGCATAACTTCTAACTACATGTTTATACAAACGCTTTTCTACTCTGCCTAAAATTTCTTGAACTCCATCAAAAGTAAAACGTCTTTTTAGGCGTCTTACATCTCTGTAATAACTTCTTAAAATCGATTGACGCAATCTTTCTGCAACATCTAAAGTGATCTGAGTTGTTACAAAAGGGTTTCCATCTCTATCTCCTCCTGGCCAAAAACCAAGATCAATTATTTCGTTATCTGTAGGCTTTCCATCATAAATGTTATGCTGAATATAATTGTATATTTTAGGAACAGAATGATAAAATACATTTTCTAAATACCAAATTAAACTCACAGCTTCATCATAAGGTGTTGGTTTAGATTTTTTATAAAAAGGCGTTTTTCCTAATTGAGCTAATAGTTTTTTTATGAGCAATAGATCGTCGTTTTGAATAGCTTGATCTAAATCTGTAATAATTCCCAAAACAGAACCTGGATAAAATTGTGTTGGGTGTGCAGTTAAAACAATACGTACTTTAAACTCTTCTAAATGTTTTTTTAAGGCTTCTTTTTTATCGCTCAAAAAAGCAGTTTCTGTAGAGTTACGAAGTGTGCCAATTCCATCCATATTATTTACAATCGGAAAAGCAGCATCTTCTACAGCATCAAACAAAACCACTTGACGTTCAATGTATTGTATAAACTGAAAAAGTAAATCTGTTTTATCTTTTTCTAAAGGATTTTCTTGGTATTTCTTAAAAAATTTTTCTACAATTTCAGTAGGATTCAACCCTAGCTTAAAGCCTTTTTCACAAACTTTATGAAAAAGAGGTAATAAAACACCTGTATTGTTAATGGTGTCAAAAGGAAGTGTAATAAAAATACTATTGTAAATTTGGTATTTAGACAACACATTATCGTTAAATCTAGCAAGTTCGGGTAATGAAGACATTTTTTCGAATTTTTATATTGTGAAATTACAAAAAACCAAAATTAAAGAGGCTAGGTTTTTAGGAATAATGTCTAAAAAAATTACGAAAACGATAGAAATTCACTCACTATTTTTGCAAATGTTTAATTTCTGATCAAAAGTACTGAAATTATTATTTTTTAAACTGTGGTTGAACAGAAAGTGGATTTGGAAATTGTAACGAGTTCATAGATAATAAAATCTTAATATTAAACTATTTACTTGTTATTAAAAGTTTGCAAACCTTCTTTTAACCAAGCATAATAAGTATCTCTATCTGTATATTGTTGTGAATTATTGAGTATTTCTAAATCTGGACTTAGTAGTACATAAAAAGGCTGAGAAGCATTTTTAAAATTAATTACCTGAAAAGTTGACCATTTGTCTCCGAAAGTTTTTATCTTTTTAACGTTTCCATTTGCTTTTAAAAAATCGAATTGTTGCGCTTCTGGCAACTCTTTTTCATAATCATCAACATATAAAGAAATTAAAATAAAATCGTTTTTTAATGTTTGATAAATATCGGGTTCGCTCCAAACATTTTCTTCCATTTTTCTACAATTCACACATGCCCAGCCTGTAAAATCCAACAAAATTGGTTTATTTACTTCTTTTGCTTTTGCCAAACCTTGCTCAAAATCTTTATAGCAATCTAAACCTAAAGGACAATCGCTTTCTTGCTCGTAAATGCTATAAAATTGTGGAGGAGGAAAACCACTTAATACACTTAAATTCCATGTCGGATTTTTTAAAACTCCAGGTGTAATATAAATCACAAAACTGATGACTAAAACTCCAAATGAAATTCTTAAAAACGATAATTTTTTCATTGGAGAATCGTGTGGAAATCTAATTTTAGCAAATAAATAAAGTGCTAAACCACTAAAAATAACAATCCAAATCCCGATGAAAACTTCACGTTTTAACAAATCCCAATGTGCAACTAAATCTGCATTGGATAAGAACTTAAAAGCCAAAGCCAATTCTAAAAAACCTAAAACGATTTTTGTGGTGTTTAACCATCCACCAGATTTTGGCAAAGAATTTAACCAGTTTGGAAATAATGCAAACAACGCAAAAGGCAAAGCCAAAGCCAAACCAAAACCTGTCATTCCTGCTGTTAATTGTGTTGCACCACCATCTGAAGTTAAAGAACCAGCTAATAAAGAACCTAAAATTGGTCCTGTACAAGAAAAGGAAACAATTGCTAACGTTAATGCCATAAAAAAGATGCCAATAATGCCACCAACAGAAGAAGCATCATCCATTTTATTTCCCCAAGAACTTGGCAAGGTAATTTCATAAAAACCAAAGAAAGAAAACGCGAAAAATACCAAAACCACAAAAAAGAAAATATT
>NZ_JBASWY010000003.1:0-30912 GCF_049276715.1 Polaribacter sp. | reverse complement strand
TGCCAGACACTACTTTATTAGTTTCTGTAATTCAGTTTCCAAAATTCTTTACACCAAATGGAGATAGCCAAAATGATACTTGGGTTGTAAAAGGTGCCAATCAAACTTTTTATCCGAATGCAAAAATCAATATTTTTAACAGATTTGGAAAATTAGTTGCACAAGAACCTATTGATGGACAAGGTTGGAATGGAACTTCTCGAGGTAAATTAATGCCTTCTGATGACTATTGGTATGATATTATTTTAGTTCCAGCAAACACTAATAAACCAACTATCAGCAAAAAAGGTCATTTTTCATTATTGAGGAAATAGAAAACTATGAAAATTTATAGCACTTTACTTTTTTTGCTACTAACTGTTTGCATAAGTGCTCAAAGAGAAGCTGATAACTGGTATTTTGGAAACAAAGCTGGCATCAGCTTTAAAAATCCTAGAACTGATATTTTAATTGATGGAGAAATGAATACTCCTGCAGGTTGTGCTTCCATTTCAGACAGCGAAGGAAACTTACTTTTTTATACAAATGGTGAAACTGTATTTAATAAGAATCATGAAATAATGGAAAATGGTGATGATTTAGCAACAACCATCGAAAACACCCAAACCTCCATTATCATTCCAAAACCTGGTTCTGTTGAAAATTTTTATATTTTCACTACCAAAACTGCTTCTTCCACAAACCCAATATTAAACGAAGGTACTTATCTATCTGAAATAGAAATTACAGCACAACACCCTTTAGGGAGAGTTTTATATAAATATCAACCTATTAGAGATTCTGCAGCAGAAAAGGTAACAGCTGTGCACCATGCAAATGGAAGATCGATTTGGGTAATTGTTTTTGGTCCAGTTTCTAGAATTGCAAATACACCTCTAGAAACTTTTACAGTATTCGAAATTGGAAATTCAGGAATAGTTTCTACCCTTGAATCCAAACACGAAGAAACAACTTCTAAAGCTGGAGCAATGAAAGTTTCTCCTGATGGAAAATATATTGCTGTTGCAGATTATGGAGAAACCAATATAGATTTGTATAATTTTAATAACGAAACAGGAGAAATTTCTCTAAAAGAAAAGATTTTTACAACCACATCACTTGGTAGTCCAAAATCTGCTTATGGTTTGGAATTTTCGGCAGATTCTAAAATTTTATATTATACAGCAGATGTAATTCCAAATAGATTCAGCAGCATCAATCAATATCTTTTAGTAAATCCATTTCCCAACGATCAGCTTTTTAATGTTAAATCACAAATATTTAGTTCTTCAACAGTTTATTTTGGGAGTTTACAATTGGCAAGTAATGGAAATATTTATGTAGCCACTTATGTAAATGGTGAAGACTCTATTTCTTCTTCAAAAAAACTGACCGTTATTGAAAATCCTGAGAGTTTAAATCCAACAATTAGACATTTATCCGAAGATTTGCAAACAGGAGCCTCTTTTAAAGGATTGCCTAACTTTATTCAATCGTATTTCAGAAACAGAATTATCACCGAAAATAAATGTGTCTTCGATACTTTTAATTTCGATATTGATTCGTATGCACCTATTACAAGCATCATTTGGGATTTTGGTGATGGCAATACATCAACTCAAAGAACGCCTAACCACCAATACCAAACACCAGGAACCTATATTGTGAAAGCAGATATTAGAATTAATGGCAATGTAAACGCTATTTTTAAAGATGTTCGAGTTTTTGCTCTTCCTGAGTTAAAACCAAATGTAACTCTGGAACAATGTGATATAAGTAATGATGGAGTAGATGTTTTTGATTTGTATGATATTGAAGATAGAATAACCAATCCAAATTTGAATCTTGAACTACATTTTTATAGATCTTTAACCAACGCTCAAAACGATATTGATAGAATTCCAAATCCTAATAATTTTGAAAACCAAAGCAATCCTCAAGAACTTTTTGTAAGAGCAATAAGTGAAAATGGATGTGAAAATGTGAGTAACTTCTTTATTCGAACAACTTTCGTAGATTTAGGAAATATTCCTCCAATGTTTGTTTGTGAAGATTCTGACGGTATTTTAAATAATGGAGAAGGTTTATTTGATTTACAAAGAAAAGGAGTAGATTTAAGATTGATGTTGAACGTTGCTAGAACATCGAAGTTACGGTTTTATAAAAATCAAACAGATGCACTAACAACAAGCAACGAATTACCAGAAGATTTCATAACTGCAACCACAACTATTTATGTAAGAGTGGATAATGATACAGGTTGTGGAGGAATTGAGCCCATCAATTTAATTGTGAACGCTAATCTTAATATAAACTTACAAGACACATACACCATTTGTTTCAATCCAAATTTAAAACCACCAGTAATCATTAGTGGAGATGCTATTAACAATCGTTTCGAATGGAGAAACAGCAATGGAACTATTGTTAGTATTGCCAAAGATTTTACACTAAATGCTATTGGCGAATTTTCGTTAACGGTTTATAAATCTGAAAATGGTATTGCCTGTTCTGTTAGAAAAGATTTTGTAGTTGTAAATCCTGAAATAGCTGTTTTCTCTCAAATAGACGTAAATACAGAAGATGAAACGAACAACACAATTTCATTAAATGTTATTGGAAACAGCAATTATGAATTCTCATTAGACAATACAAACTTCTCTGGAAATGGAACCTCATTTACATTCACAAACGTGGAAGCTGGTTTAAGAACAGTTTACGTAAGAGATATCAATAATTGCGAAGAACCCATACAAACCAATGTTTCTGTGATTGGTTTTAAAAAATACTTTACACCAAATGGTGATGGTGATAACGATTTTTGGAATATTAAAGGTTTAACAGCAGCTAATTTTAAATCTGTAAATGTTTCTATTTTCGATAGATATGGGAAAATAATTGGTGCTATTACAAATTTTAATTCTCAAGGTTGGGATGGCTCTTACAATGGCAAACTTCTAATTGCCAGCAATTATTGGTTTAAAGCAGAAATTATAGATAAAGATGATAATGTCATTAAAGAATCTGGAAATTTTAGCTTAATTAGAAACTAAAAGTTTTAAGAGTATCCTTATTTTTACAGTATGGAATTTACCTTAGTATCAGATTTTTCTCCAACTGGAGATCAGCCAGAAGCCATCAAACAACTTTCTGAAGGAATTATCTCTGGAGAAAAATTTCAAACTTTATTAGGTGTCACTGGTTCTGGTAAAACATTTTCTGTTGCAAATGTGGTAGAAAAAGTTAAAAAACCAACCTTGGTTTTAGCTCATAACAAAACGTTGGCTGCCCAATTATATTCAGAATTTAAACAGTTTTTTCCTAAAAATGCTGTAGAATATTTTGTTTCTTATTACGATTATTATCAACCAGAAGCCTATATTCCTGTTACAGGAACTTATATAGAAAAAGATTTATCTATCAATGAAGATATTGAACGTTTGCGTTTAAGCACAACCTCTTCCCTACTTTCTGGCAGAAGAGATGTTTTGGTAGTTGCCTCAGTTTCGTGTTTGTATGGTATTGGAAATCCTACAGAATTTAAGAAAAACATAATTCCTATTCATAAAGATCAGCTTATTTCTCGAACAAAATTTTTGCATCAATTAGTGCAAAGTTTGTATTCTAGAACCGAAGTAGAAATAAAAAGCGGAACATTTAAAGTAAAAGGAGATGTTGTTACCATTTATCCTTCTTATGGAGATCATGGGTACAGAGTTCATTTTTTTGGTGATGAAATTGAAGAAATAGAAGCCTTCGATTTAGAGAATAATACTGTTTTAGAAAGCTATCAAGAGCTTACTATTTATCCTGCAAATCTGTTTGTAACTTCTCCAGATGTTTTGCAAAATGCCATTCATCAAATTCAAGAAGATATGATGAAACAGGTCGATTATTTCAAAGAAATTGGCAAACATTTAGAAGCAAAACGTTTAAAAGAACGCACAGAATTCGACTTAGAAATGATTCGTGAATTAGGCTATTGTTCTGGAATTGAGAACTATTCAAGATATTTAGATGGTCGTGAACCTGGTACAAGACCTTTCTGTTTGTTAGACTATTTTCCAGACGATTATTTAATGGTGATTGATGAAAGTCATGTAACAATTCCTCAGACTCATGCCATGTATGGAGGAGATAGAAGCCGAAAAGAAAACTTGGTAGAATATGGTTTTCGTTTGCCAGCTGCAATGGATAATAGACCTTTAAAGTTTGAAGAATTTGAAGCCATCCAAAACCAAACAATATTTGTTTCTGCAACTCCAGCAGATTACGAATTGCAAAAAACAGAAGGTGTTTTTGTAGAACAAGTAATTAGACCAACAGGTTTATTAGACCCAATTATCGAAATTCGTCCAAGCATCAATCAAATTGATGATTTAATAGAAGAAATTCAACTTCGAGTAGAAAAAGATGAACGAACTTTAGTAACTACTTTAACCAAAAGAATGGCAGAAGAATTGACCAAATATTTAACAAGAGTAGATATTCGTTGTAGATATATTCATTCTGATGTAGATACTTTAGAGCGCGTGCAAATTATGCAAGATTTACGCAAAGGTTTATTTGATGTGCTCATTGGTGTAAACCTTTTACGAGAAGGTTTAGATTTACCAGAAGTATCTTTAGTTGCTATTTTAGATGCTGATAAAGAAGGCTTTTTAAGAAGTCATCGTTCCATAACCCAAACTGTTGGTAGAGCTGCAAGAAACGTAAATGGTTTGGCAATTTTATATGCTGATAAAATTACAAACAGTATGCAAAAAACCATTGATGAAACTGATAGACGAAGAGAAAAACAAATAGCCTACAATACAGCCAATAACATTACTCCTACTCAAATCAATAAAAAAATTGATGATACTTTGTCTAAATCTGCCATTTCGAGTTATCATTATGACAATGCCATACAAAAAGCTGCAGAGCAAGATTTACAATATTTACCAAAAGAAGAAATAGAAAAACGTATCAGAGAAAAACGCAAACAAATGGAAGCTGCTGCAAAAAGTTTAGACTTTATTGTGGCTGCAAAATTAAGAGATGAAATTGCTGTTTTGAAGGAAAGTATTTAAGTTAATTTAGTTTGTTTATAATCTCTAAAAAAGATGAATTCGCTTAATTCAAATTTAAAAATGTTTTGCACTTTGTGTATCCGTAATCAAATATTTAAAAACTCTAATAGATGAAATAAAAAGCCTCATAATTGTGAGGCTTTTTATTTATAAAATATTTTGAAATTCTTAAGCCTGTAAAACTTCAGCAACTTTATCTGCAGCTTCTTGAAATTCTGTAGCAGAAATAATTTTCATTCCAGAATTATCAATCAATTCTTTTGCTTCTTTAGCGTTTGTGCCTTGTAATCTGCAAATAATTGGCACTTTTATTTTATCACCCATACTTTTGTAAGCATCTACAACACCCTGTGCAACTCTGTCACAACGCACAATACCTCCAAAAATATTCACTAAAATTGCTTTTACATTAGGGTCTTTTAAAATAATACCAAAAGCAGTTTCAACTCTCTGTGCATCTGCAGTTCCACCAACATCTAAAAAGTTAGCAGGCTCTCCTCCAGATTCTTTAATTAAATCCATAGTTCCCATTGCCAAACCAGCTCCATTTACCATACAACCTACATTTCCATCTAAATCTACATAATTTAAACCAGCAGCTTTCGCTTCTACTTCAATTGGGTTTTCTTCACGTAAATCGCGCATTGCTGCATAATCTCTGTGTCTGTATAAAGCGTTTTCATCTAAAGAAACTTTAGCATCAACTGCCATAATTTTATCATCAGAAGTTTTTAAAACAGGATTTATTTCAAACATAGAAGAGTCTGAGCCAATGTATGCTTTGTATAAGTTTGTAACAAACTTGGTCATTTCTTTAAAAGCATTGCCAGACAAGCCTAAGTTAAAAGCAATTTTACGTGCTTGAAAAGGCATGATTCCTAATAAAGGATCAATTTCTTCTGTAAAAATTAAATGTGGCGTTTCTTCTGCAACAGTTTCGATATCCATTCCACCTTCTGTAGAATACATAATCATATTTTTACCAGTTGCTCTGTTTAATAAAACTGACATATAATATTCTTCTGGCTCAGAATCTCCAGGATAATATACATCTTCAGCAACCAATACTTGATGAACTTTTTTACCCTCTGCAGAAGTTTGAGGTGTAATTAACATCATTCCAATAATTTCATTTGAGATTTTTTCTACTTCAGCTAAGTTTTTTGCCAACTTAACTCCTCCTCCTTTTCCACGACCACCTGCGTGAACTTGCGCTTTAATTACGTGCCAACCTGTACCAGTTTCTGCTGTTAACTGTTTTGCAGCTTCTACTGCTTCTTTATGGCTACTTGCTACAATTCCTCTTTGAATTCTAACTCCAAAACTGCTTAAAATTTCTTTTCCTTGGTATTCGTGTAAGTTCATTTGTGTTACTTTTAAAAACGCTCAAAAATACAAATTCAAATAAGAAAGTTTCTATTTTATTTGATAAAATTATAACAATAAAAATATTTCAAAAATTTGATGCCAAAAAACAAAAAAATCAGCATTAACCTAAGTTTAAACTCCTAATTGGCATTTTAAACGAATACAAATTCAATTTTCTTTAAGATTTAATTAACATAATAAACTGTAACATATTGAATTTTATGTTGTCTTTATTGACAATTAACAGCATCCTATAGATTTTACTCTGAAAGGAGAAATAGATTAGAAAGATGTTACATCACCAATCAACCAAAAAGTTAATGTTTAAAAAAATCTTTCTATTGCTTATTGCTGTATTTATGATACATCAGTTAAAAGCACAAAACAGGGAAAATCGAAAAACTATTAAAACTACTAGAATTACGGAAGCTCCAAAAATTGATGGACTTTTAGATGAGGAAGCATGGAAAAATGCTGAATTGGCTACAGACTTCGTAATTTTTAGACCTGCCAATGGAAAGGCAGTTTCTGCAGAATACCAAACCATTGTTAGAGTAATCTATGATGACAATGCCATTTATATTTCTGCAGAAATGTTAGATCCAGATCCAGAAAACATTCCTAGCGAATTTGCAGTAAGAGATAATTTTTCAATTTCAGACTTTTTCTTGGTGACCATCAACCCAAATGACGATGGTCAGAATCCTTTCGAATTTATTGTGCAAACTACAGGAAACCAGGCAGATTCTAAAGTTTCTAATGGAAATGAAGATTTTAACTGGAGTGCAGTGTGGGCCAGTGCAGCAAAAATTACAGACAAAGGTTGGAACGTGGAAATGGAAATACCCTATAGAGCACTGCGTTTTGCAAACAGACCTATACAATCTTGGGGATTTAATTTTCATAGAAGATTAGAAAAATTAAACGAACAACATACTTGGACACATATTGATAATTCTGTGGGAAGATGGACACAATATGATGGTTTAATTGAAGATTTTAGAGATATTAAACCCACTACAAGACTTAATTTATATCCTTATGCATCTGCAACTACAAATACATTCGAAGGAAATACAGAATTCGATTGGAGTGTGGGGATGGATATAAAATATGGTTTAACAGATAATTTTACACTAGATGCCACCTTAATTCCAGATTTTAGTCAAGTTGGTTTTGATGATGTTGTGCTAAATTTAGGTCCTTTCGAACAACAATTTACAGAGCAAAGACAATTTTTTACAGAAGGCACAGAACTATTTAATATTGCTAATCTATTTTATTCAAGAAGAATTGGTTCCTCACCTATTGATCAATTTAATGTTTCTAGCACACTTTCTGCAGACGAAGAAATTATTGATTATCCTGGAAAAGTAACCATGTTAAATGCTATTAAAATTTCTGGAAGAACTAAAAAGGGATTAGGTATTGGTTTTTTTAATGCCATAACTGAAACCACAAATGCAACCATTAAAAACAATAATACTGGCGAAATTAGAGAAGAAGTAATCGATCCTTTTACAAATTTTAATATTTTAGTTTTAGACCAGCAGTTTAATCAAAACTCAACAGTTTCTTTAATCAACACAAATGTTACCAGAAATGGCAGTTTTAGAGATGCCAATGTAACTGCATTCGATTGGCATATAGAAACCAAAGACAGCAAATACAATGCAGATGGTTCTTTTAGAATGAGCAACATTTCTGATGATGTAAACAACCCAAATACGGGTTATACTTTCGATAATAGTTTTGGATACAATTCTGGACATTGGTTTTGGGAATTGGGTTACAACTTCGAAAATAAAGACTTTAACCCTAACGATTTAGGAATTTTGTTTAGCAACAATCAACAAACACTCTATGGAAATGCAGGTTGGAGAACTTTACAACCAACCAAAAAATTTAATAGATATAGTTTTAACTATTATAATCAATTAAATTTTCAACATTTTTCTGGAGTTTACACAGGTTTTAATGCAGGTTTAAACTTTAATGCACAAACAATCAATCGTTTTTCATTTGGTGCAAATTTAAATTACGGCTCAGAAGAAAAAGATTTTTTCGAACCCAGACAAGGAACTACAAGTGGCGTATATTTTCTACAACCAGAAAGAAAAAATATGAATGTTTGGTTCGAAACAAACTCACAAAAAAAATTAGAACTATTTGCAAGCACTTATTTTTCAGACTATACTAACAACCCAAAACTGCAATATGGTTTTAGTGTAGCACCTCGTTATCGATTTAACAATCAATTTTCTATTAGATATCGCATCAATTATAACAATACAGACGATGATCAAGGGTATGTTTCTGAAGATTCTAACAATATCATTATCGGTTTTAGAGATCGAAAAAGTTACACCAATACTATTTCTGGGAAGTATAGTTTTAGCACAAATTCATCTCTTTCATTAAGTTTTAGGCATTATTGGAGTTCTGTAAAATACAATTCTTATGGTAATTTAAATGCTGATGGAAGTTTAGACCCAAACACAACTTTTATTGGTAATGATGTAAACTTTAATAGCTGGAATTTAGATTTGAATTACATCTGGCAATTTGCACCTGGAAGTCAGTTAATTGCGTTTTATAGAAATTCTATTTTTAATGAAGATGCAAACTCGAACTTAAACTTTTTCGAAAATTTAGACAACCTTTTTCAGCAATCGCAAAGACATACGTTCTCTGTGCGTTTTGTGTATTTTATAGATTATAATAATTTAAAAAATATTTTTTAGAGTTTATAAAGAAGAAAAGAACAACTTTTATGCATCGTTCACAATGAATTATTAAAGTATTACTTTACGAACTTTGCATTTTTCTTTGCGTCTCTGCGTTTAAAAAGTTTCTTTTTTATACTTTCGTTGCTCAGAATTTGAAATATGATTATTGGAAAAAACATCCATAAATATTATGGTGATGTTGAAGTTTTAAAAGGACTTGACTTACATATAAAAAAAGGAGAAATAGTTGCTATTGTGGGTCCTTCTGGAGCTGGAAAAACAACTCTTTTACAAATTTTAGGTACTTTAGACAAACCTTTAAAGGAAGAAGATTTTGAATTAGTAATCAATAGCATTTCTTTAAAAGACTTATCAGATAAACAATTATCAGAATTCAGAAATAAACACATAGGTTTTATCTTTCAATTTCATCAATTATTACCCGAGTTTACAGCTTTAGAAAATGTATGTATTCCTGCTTTTATTGGTAAAAAGTCTAAAAAAGAAGCAGAAATAAAAGCCAAAGAATTATTAGACTTTTTAGGATTATCTCATAGAATAAACCACAAACCCAGCGAACTTTCTGGTGGTGAACAGCAAAGAGTGGCAGTTGCAAGAGCACTAATTAACAATCCTTCTGTTATTTTAGCAGATGAACCCAGTGGAAATTTAGACAGTGCTTCTGCAAAAAATCTCCATGAATTATTTTTTAAACTGCGTGATGAATTTGGGCAAACATTTGTGTTAGTTACCCATAACCAAGAATTGGCAAATATGGCAGATAGAAAATTAACCATGAAAGATGGTAAAATTCTTTAATTTTTGATGACCCAAAAACAGCTCAAAGAATTTTTAGATGAAAAAGTTGTGTTGTACAACAATCCTAAATTTATTGAGTCAGATCCTATACAAATTCCACATACGTTCTCTAAAAAAGAAGACATTGAAATTGCTGCATTTTTAACAGCTACTATTTCTTGGGGAAATAGAACCATGATTATAAAAAATGCAATTAAAATGATGGAATTGCTAGACAATTCTCCCCATGATTTTGTTTTAAACCATCAAGAAAAAGATTTAGAATCATTTCAAAATTTCGTGCACAGAACTTTTAATTATATTGATTTTCAGCAATTTATAAAATCATTACAGCATATTTATAAAAATCATGGAGGTTTAGAAAATACGCTTTTAATTAAAGATAATTCTAAAACTTACCAAACTGCAATTCATCAATTTAAGCAACTTTTTTTTGAAGTTCCTCATCTGAAAAGAACACAGAAACACGTTTCAGATCCTTTAAAAAATTCTGCTGCAAAACGCATAAACATGTTTTTAAGATGGATGGTTAGAAATGATAAAGCTGGTGTAGATTTCGGAATTTGGGAAACTCACAATCCTGCGAATTTATCTTGTCCTTTAGATGTGCATTCTGGAAATGTTGCTCGAAAATTAAAATTACTTTCCAGAAAACAAAACGATTGGAAAGCATTGTTTGAATTAGACAAAAATTTAAGAAAACTAGACAAAAATGATCCTGTAAAATACGATTTTGCTTTATTTGGATTAGGTGTTTTCGAAAAGTTTTAAATAATTTTTTAATTACATTCAATTTTTCAATTGTAAAACTTTATCATTTTCTATCAGTTTTACACACAAATAATCCTATAAATTTTCATATTTTTGAAAGAATCTTATACACACAAATGCAGTTTAAAAATCCTGAAGTTTTATACTTTTTATTTTTACTAATTATTCCTATTTTAGTGCATCTTTTTCAATTGCAAAAATTTGTAAAAGTACCCTTTACCAATGTTGCATTTTTACAGAAATTAGTACAACAGACTCGTAAAAGTTCTCGCATTAAAAAATGGTTAATTTTGGCAACTAGAATGCTTTTATTTACAGCGATACTTTTTGCATTTTCCCAACCTTATTTTAGCAATAAAGAAATAAAAACAAATCAACATTCTTTTATTTATTTAGACAATTCTTTAAGCACAAATACAGAAGGAGAAAAAGGAAACTTACTACAAACAGCAGCCAAAGAAATTATAGAGAATGCTTCTTTAGAAGATATCTATTCTTTACAAACCAACACAGATTTCTATGAAAATATTACGTATGAAGAGTTAAAAAATAGACTCCTAAACATTAAAAATACCTCTAAAAAACTTACTATTGAAGATGTTATACTTAGAAATACCTCTCAAAACAGTAATAAAAGTAAAACTTCACATAAAACAATATTAATATCTGATTTTCAGAATACTTATAAAAATGAGTTTACAAATGTAACAAGTAGTTTTTCTAGTGTAAAACTAGAAAATAGCAAGAAAAATAATATTTCTATTGATAGTGTTTTTGTGAATAACTCAAATACGACTAACCTAACTGTAAATGTTGTTATAAATAACAAAGGAGCAGCAAAAAACAACATTCCAATTGCTATTTTTAATAAAGAAAAGCTTCTAAGTAAACAGTCTTTTTCTATTGATGCAAACTCAAAAAAAACGATTGCGTTTACAATTCAAAATCAAACTAAATTTCTAGGAAAAATAGCTTTAACTTTTAGCGATACTTTTTCTTTTGATAACACTTTTTATTTCTCTTTAAATACGACAAAAAAAGCACCTGTTTTAAGCATAGGAAAAAGTGCAGCATTCTTAAATAAAATTTACACAAAAGACGAATTTAATTTTACAGAATCTACGCTGCAAAATGTAAATTACAATACCATACCAAAACAACAAATTGTTATCTTAAATGAGTTAGAAAACATCCCTGAAAGCTTATCAAAAAGTCTATTCAATTTTTCAAAAAAAGGAGGAACATTAGTAATCATTCCAAATAACAAAATAGATATTCAATCTTACAATTTGTTTTTGAAAAATATAACAAACACAACTATTCAATCTAAAATTTCAGATTCATTAAAAATTACGAATATCAATTTTAATCATCCTTTATTTAAAAATGTTTTTTCTAAAAAGGTTCTTAATTTTCAATACCCAGTTGTTGAAAGCTACTACCCAATTTCTTCAAAAAACAGCAGTAATATTGTTACTTACGAAAATAACTTACCTTTTATAAGTGAATTAAATAATTCAGCTAATAAAATTTATTTTGTTTCGAGTTCACTATCAAGAGAAAATAGCAATTTCCAAAACTCTCCTTTAATTGTGCCTATTTTTTACAATTTCGGAAAACTGAGTTTTCAACATTCTGAATTGTACTATTATTTAGATGAAGAAAACATTATTGATATTGAAACTAGCTTAGAAAAAGACGAAATTTTAACGGTTGTAAACGCTACTTCTTCATTCATTCCACCTCAACAAACGTATCAAAATAAAGTTTCTATCACCACAAAATCTGACCCTTTAGAAGCTGGTTTTTATTATATTTTAAGCCAAAAAGACACTTTACAGTCTATTGCATTTAATACGCCAAAAGAAGAAAGTTCGTTAACTTTCTTAGATATTAATTCTGTGAAAGAAGTCAATAACAATATTATATTCTCGTCTTCGATTGCTAGTTTTTTCGAAGATTTGAATAAAAAAAACGAAGTTCATTGGTTATGGAAATGGTTTTTAGCCTTGGCAATTGTATCTTTGCTTTTAGAAATTTTTATTTTAAAATTCTATAAATCATGAGTACGCTTCTTAAAAACGCAACTATTATAGATGCATCAAGCCCTTATCATCTTCAAAAAAAGGACATTTTAATTAGTAATGGCATCATCGAAAAAATTGCAGATTCTATCGAAAACGATCAAAACAACACACTTGTAGAACTAGAAAATTTGCATGTTTCTTGTGGCTGGTTTGACACGAGTGTTTGTTTTGGTGAACCTGGTTTTGAAGAGAGAGAAACTATTAAAAATGGTTTGCAAGTTGCAGCTAAAAGTGGTTTTACAGCAGTTGCTGTGAATGCCAATACACATCCTGTAATCGATTCTAAATCGGCTGTTGAATACCTTATAAATAAAGCTAAAAATGCTGCAGTAAAATTGTATCCAATAGCTGCACTAACTCAAAATAGCGATGGCAAAGAATTGGCTGAATTGTATGATATGCAACAATCTGGAGCCATTGCGTTTGCAGACTACAACAAACCAATAACTAACGATAACCTTATGAAAGTTGCTCTTTTATATGCTCAAAATTTTGATGGTTTGGTTTTTAGTTTTCCGAAAAATAATAGCATTGCTGGAGAAGGAATTGCCAACGAAGGCATTAATAGTACAAAATTAGGCCTCAAAGGAAATCCTGCTTTGGCAGAACACATACAAATTGCCAGCCATTTATTTTTACTAGAATATACTGGAGGTAAATTACACATTCCAACAATTTCTACTGCCAAATCTGTAGATTTAATTAAAGACGCAAAAAAGAAAGGTTTGCAAGTTACTTGCAGTGTGGCTGTGCATCACTTGGTTTTAACAGATGATGAATTAAACGAATTTGATAGTAATTTTAAAACAAACCCACCTTTAAGAACGAAAGAAGATATAAAAGCATTACAAAAAGGTGTAAAAACTGGAATTATAGACATTATTACATCCGATCATAACCCAATAGATATTGAGCATAAAAAAGTTGAATTTAGCGAAGCTAAAGATGGTGTTATTGGTTTAGAAAGTGCGTTTGGAGCTTTAAACTCGGTTTTAGATTTACAAGATTTTATCACTTGCTTAACCTCTAAACCTAGAAGTATTTTTGGCATAGAAAATACTTCTATCAAAGAAGGAAACAATGTTGATATTACTTTATTTAATCCTGATGAAAACTACACTTTTAAAATGGAAAATATTTTATCAACCTCAAAAAATAGCCCTTTTACAAATAAAAAACTAAAAGGAAAAGTTTACGGAATTTTTGCAAACAATCAACTTATTATAAATTAAATAATTATGGAAATATTAGATTTTGAAGAAAACGAAAATACAAGCGAAGGAAAAGTAGCTGCAGTTATTTCTCATTTTTGGATTGTAGGTTTAATAATTGCCTATGTAATGAACCTTAACAAAAAGAATACGTTTACAAGTTTTTACATTCGACAAATGATTGGGCTGAACTTAGCTCAATTTCTAAATGGCGTAATTGTCTATAAATATTTAGGAGGAACTGCTGGTTGGTTGGTAGGAGTTTTCTTATTTATCCTTTGGATTATTTCTTTAATTGGCGCTATAAAAGAAGAAGAAAAAGAAGTGCCAGTTCTTGGCGAGTATTTTCAGAATTGGTTTCAGGGAATTTAAATAAATAGTTATGAGTTTGCATTACATAGTAAGAAAGCCAATTTTAGAGAGCAAAAACCCGCCATTATTAATTTTATTGCATGGTTATGGAAGCAATGAGCAAGACTTGTTTTCATTTGCAGAAGAACTGCCTAAAGAAATGCTAATTGTAAGTGCACAAGCACCTTATGAAATAGTTTATGGAGGTTATGCCTGGTATGCTATTAATTTTGATGATGCGAATGGAAAATTTTCAGACTTAAAACAAGCCAAAGAATCTATTGATAAAATTGCCATTTTTATTGATGAAATAAAAGCAAAATACAACACAGCTGCTGATAAAACTTTTTTACTGGGTTTTAGTCAAGGAGCTATTTTAAGTTATTCTTTAAGTTTTATGTACCCTAATAAAGTGAATTATGTTATTGCTTTAAGTGGCTATATTAATGACAAGATGATTCCGAAACAAATTTCTAACAAAATAAAAACAGCTTATTATTGTTCTCATGGCACTGTAGACCAAGTTTTACCTATAGCTTGGGCCAGAAAAAGCAAACCATTTTTAGATAATTTAGGTGTGCAAAATGTGTATTCTGAATACAACGTTGGGCATGGAGTTGCACCACAAAACTTTTACAGTTTTAAATCTTGGATTGAAGAGCGTTTGTAGAAAAGGTGTTTTTCTTTATTGATTTTCTATTAAAAAATAGAGATTAACTAAATATTCTTCTTTAAAATTTCAACAAACTGAATGGCTGTAAAAGGTTTAGGAATTACATCTACAAAACCAATTTTTAAATAATGCTCAACATCTTCTTGTGAATTATTAGCAGTCATTGCTAAAAATGGAATTTTAGTATTCGATTTTTGAAGTTTTTCTTTACGTTTTATCAAATCTTCTCCAGAAAGATTTGGCATGTTAATATCTAGTAAAACAATATCGAAAGTGGTCTTTTCCATGGCTTCCATAGCTTCTACTCCATCTTTTACCAAAAGATAATTTGCTGCCTCTTTTTTAAGAATATGAGAAACAATAGAAAGATTCAAAAAGTTGTCATCTGCAACTAAAATTTTCTTGTCCTTAAGTGATGTAATTTCATAGGAATCCCTATCATCATCTTCTATTAAATCAGAATTCGTAGCAATTTTAAAAGGAATATCAATACTAATTGTGGTACCATATCTAAGAAAACTTTCCACAACTATAGCACCTTTCATTTCATTTACCAAACGTTTTACAATAGCCAAACCTAAACCAACACCTTTGTGCAATCTGTTATCACTCAATCTATTTTGTTGGTATTCTTCAAAAACTTTTGCAGCTTGCTCTTCTGTCATTCCTCTACCAGTATCTATTACTTTAAATCTAATTAACGTATTATTTTCATCAACAGAAATTGTTTCTACCACAGTTGTAACAGAACCTCTTGGCGTAAATTTTATAGAGTTATTAATTAAATTTGTTAAAATCTGAATTAGACGAACATTATCGCCCATAACCAATTTTGGCAAATTTTTAGCAACATCAAAATTTAATTTGATATCCAAATCGCTATGATTACTTTTATAATTATCTTCTATTTGATTTAAAATGTCAGCAATATTAATTGGCTCATTAATCAATAATAATTTACCAGCTTCTACTCTAGATAAATCTAAAATATCATCAACAATAACTTTTAAGTTTTGACCAGAAATAGTTAAGTATTTTAAATAATCTTGTATTTGAAGTGGAGTTTTTTCTTTATTAATAAGCTCTGTATATCCTAAAATTACATTTAAAGGGTTTCGAATTTCGTGACTCATCATTGCTAAAAAACGAGATTTTTCTTCGTTTGCTTTGTCTGCAATTTTTCTTAGCGCTATAAGTTCTTTATTCTTTTCAATAATTTCTCTTTTTAAGAAAAATAAATCGTTTCTACTTTGATTTAATTCTTTTACAACCTTGTAAACATTTGTTCGATTATGAATTAAAATAGAAACTTCGTTGTTAGATTTAAATAATTCTAAATCTACATTGTATTCTTTGTCTCCCTCTTTTAAAACCATCCCTTCTAAAAGAAAAGGTTCGCTTGTTTTTAAAGCTTCTAAAGTTCCTTCTAAATAAGGGCAATTTTTAAAAATAGTTTCTTGCATAGTAAAAGTTGAATACGCGAATTTACCTGCAACTATACTTTGAATAACACCATTTAAATTTGTTATTAATTCTATAAATACTTTATCAATTTTAGATGATCTCAATGGTTTTAATTTAAAGATTGTAGTGCCAAGTTCTTAAATGCAAATTCTACATTATCATCATCTTTCGCACTCGTAAAAATATCTACTTTTACAGAAATTTTATTTTTTACTTCCTCCAGTTCTTGTTCAGTTACAAGATCTTTTTTATTGCCCACAACAATAATATTTTCTAACCCAGAAAGGCTTTTAATCATCTCTAATTGCTTTTCTAAATTTATATACGTTTCTTCTCTGCTTAAATCGAAAACATACATGGCTGCACTAGCCCCTAAAAAATATGCTTTCGGTACCATTTCATCGTTATTTGTGCCAGCAATATCCCAAATAAGCAACTTAATTTCTTCATTTTTAATTTGAATTTCTTTAGTGCTTACTCTAACCCCAATTGTACTTATGTAATCTTCAGAAAAATCATTTAAAACAAATCGTCTAATGATAGATGTTTTTCCAACTCCAAAATTCCCTACTAATAAAACTTTTTTTGCAACCATTCTTTTTTTGGTAATATTCTAATCTTCGGTATTTATAAGAATCTTTTCTATTAACATATTTAATCGAATTTCATCTGTAAGATAGGTTCTATCTCTTAGAATTTTTTCTGCTAAGGTGTTCAAATTTTCTGATAAAATATCTTTAAACTCCCTATTTAATGCTCCAGATGTTGCAGTAGCAATGTAAATAGATTTAAAGTTTTGCATAGACAATTGAAAAGTTTCGAACTTAATATCTTCTAAATCTTGTCCTTCTTTAGAGAATGCATCTTCAGCAAAAGACTTTATGGCAGTTAACATGCCAGAAATCATGTCTTTATCTGCAATATTACCTCTAGAATAATTTCCAATTAACAACCCAGAATTCTCGCTAATCACAAAAACTTCTTCTATAATAGGTTCAAAAACTTCTTGTAAAACATCTTCTGCATCTGTCTTTTTTCCTTTAAACAGTCGTTTTATTATCTGTGTAATAGAAAATTTATTATTTATAGTTTCATTAATATTTTCTGAAAGTTTCGTAATTTCTGCAACAATAAACTTCTTCACCAATTTACCCATAATTGGGTAGAGTGCTTCCACAACTTCGTCTTGCGAATCTCTAATTTGAATTTTTATAGTCTGTGTAATAGTTTCTCCAAAATATTCTGGAAATCTTTCTTTTAGATCCTGAATTTTTTCATCAACTACTGGAGAAACTTTACTTCTAAATTTCTCTTTTTCTAAAAACTCGTCTTTTAGAGATTTTAGATCTTGCCTATCTTCCTTTAATAAAAGTTCTTTTAGTAATTCAAAACTGTTGTTTTCTTTATTATTGTCTACAATTAAGTTTTTCATCTATTCTTGCAACATCATTGCAATTTTCTCAAGGGCTTTTCCTAATTTTTTTCTATCTGCCTTTTCATCATCTAAATCAGCAATTCTTTTTTCTAAATCGTCATTTAGGTCCTGAAATTTGTGTTCCATTAAACTCTCTAAATCTGCCAATTTATTTTCTAAATGACTTACAGAATCTTCGAGATTCTTTTTAGTTTCTCCTTGTAACGCCTTTAATTTATTAGAAACCTCTTGAAATTCTGAATTGTATTGTTGTATGTTTTCACCAAATATTAAGTCCCTAACTGCAGCAATTCTATTATCAATTTGCTGATTACCAATAGTTTCATTATTGTGCTCAGTATTTTTTGCCATGGATTTTTCTGTTGATTAATAATTTAAATATTATAAACTATTGTCTTGAAAACAACAGCTGTAGAGACAAATATACATTAAAAAACAAATTACCAAAACCTATACTTTAATTTTTAAGCCATCGAAAGCTAAAAAAACATTTTTAGGTAATAATTTAGACACTTCTTTATGAAAGCCTAATTTATGACTAATGTGGGTAAAATATGTTTTTTTTGGTTTGATTTCTCTGACAAAATTTAATGCTTCTTCTAAATTAAAATGAGTGGGATGCTTTTCTATTCTTAACGCATTTACCACTAAAACATCTAAATTTTTTAATTTCTCTTTTTCTGATGTTGCTACGCTTTTAACATCTGTTAAATAAGCGAAATTTTCAATTCTATAAGCAGTTACAGGCAAATTACCATGCATTATTTCTAAAGGAGTCACTTTTAAATCATCAATAAAAAAAATGTCTTTATCAACTAAATTTGGATTTACACTTGGAGCTCCTGGATATCTGTTCTCCTTGCTAAAAATATATTGAAAACGTTGTTCTAAACTTTCTAAAGTTCTTTTATTTAAATAAGTAGGCATCTCTCCTATTTTATAACAAAATGGTCTTAAATCGTCTATACCTGCAGTGTGGTCTGAATGCTCGTGTGTAAATAAAACTCCATTAATTAACTGTACATTTTCACGCAACATTTGTTGTCTAAAATCTGGCCCACAATCTATTACATAAGATTTTTCTTTGTAAGAAATTAAAATAGACGAACGTAACCTTTTGTCTTTGCGATTCTTTGATAGGCAAACAGGATCGTTACTTGCAATCATTGGGATACCCTGTGAAGTACCAGTGCCTAAAAAAGTAATATTTAACAGTTTTTTATCATTACTCATTAAAACAAAAATAAGATAAAAATTGTCTATTAGCACTCTAATTTAGTACATTTGTTATCATTTTAAAACAGCAATCATGGCAATTTCTTTAAAAGGAGATCAAAAAATAAGTAGTGTACCTACAACAAAAAGTAAAGCATTAAGAATTAACCTAAATACAGACATTTACGGAACTTTTGCAGAAATTGGCGCAGGTCAAGAAACTGCTCGTAATTTTTTTAGATCGGGTGCTGCTTCTGGTACAATTGCAAAAGCAATGAGTGCTTACGATAAAGATTTCTCTGATGCAATTTACGGTATTGAAGAAGACAAACGTTATGTAACTGAGTCTCGTTTAAAAAAAATGTTGCGTCACGAAATCGATTTAATAGAAGACAGATTAAGTAGACAAAAACACCCAGACAAACTATTTTTTAGTTACGCAAATACGGTTACAACTATAGATTTTGCAAGAAAATTTAAAGGTCATGGTTGGGTAGGAATTCGTTTTCAATTAGATCCTTTAGAAGGTTATAATGAAATTGTACTGCATCTTCGTTTTAAAGAAACAGATGCACGTTTGCAACAAGAAACTCTTGGTGTTTTAGGTGTTAATCTAATCTATGGTGCTTTTTATTTAAATGATAATCCTAAAGAAATGGTAAAATCTTTTTACGATAATTTAGGTAGCCACCAAATAGAAATTGATATGATTAATTTCTCTGGCCCGCGTTTTATGTATGTAGACAATAGATTAATGAGTTTACAATTGCTTAAAAATGGAATGACAAATGCAGTAATGTTTGGTCCTGATGGTAATAACTTATTGCCTGCTCATGAGCTTTACAAAAAAAATATTTTAGCTTTACGTGGAAGTTTTAGACCTGTTACAAAGGTGAATATGGACATGTTTGAGCAATCTAAAAAAATGTTTTTTGCAGAAAATAAAGTTGAAGAAAAGAAAACTCAAATTATTTTTGAAATTACTCTGAGTAATTTAACTGCTGAAGGAGAAATTAACGAAAGAGACTTTTTAGATAGAGCCGAATTACTTTGTTCTTTGGGGCAAAATGTAATGATTACTAGTTTTCAACAATATTTTAAATTAGTAGAGTATTTTAGTGAATTTACCAAAGAAAGAATGGCACTTGCAATGGGTGTTTATAATCTGATTCAAATTTTTGACGAGAAATATTACAGAGATTTAAGTGGTGGAATTTTAGAGGCTTTTGGTAAACTTTTTTATAGAGATTTAAAAGTATACATGTATCCTTACCATGACCCTGCTTCTGGCGAATATATAAATAGCGATAATTTAAAAGTTCACCCAAGAATGAAAGAGTTGTACAAATTCTTTAAAAACAATGGTAAACTTCTTGATATAAAAGATTTTGACAAAGACATTTTAGATATTTTTTCTAGAACCGTTCTGAAAATGATTATGGATGGCGAAAAAGGCTGGGAAGAAATGTTGCCAGAAGGCATTGCTGAAACCATAAAACAAAAACGTTTATTTGGTTACTCTAGAACTAGATCTAAAAATTAATCTCTTTTACTTTAAACCTTTTTAGTATTTCTTTGTCTTATGTAAAAGCATTTTTTTTTGACAGACGAAATAACTTTAATAGCAGAACTACAAAATAGCAAAACAAGAGAAAAAGCTTTTCGTGTTTTAATAACGCTATATAAAGAACGTTTATATTGGCACATTCGTAAAATTGTTATTACGCATGATGATGCTGATGATGTTTTACAAAATACGTTTATCAAAATTTTTAAAAACATCGAAAAATTTAATCAAGAAAGTAAATTGTACTCTTGGATGTATAGAATTGCCACAAACGAATCTATCACATTTATAAACAAAAGAGCCAAGGAGAGAAACTTAGACATCTCCGATTATCATCAAAACTTAGTGAGCACTTTACAAAGCGATGTGTTTTTTTCTGGAGATGAAATTCAGTTAATTTTACAAAAAGCAATTGCAACTTTGCCACAAAAACAGCAACTCGTTTTTAATATGAAATATTTTGATGAGTTAAAATATGAAGAAATGTCAACTATTCTAGAAACCTCTGTTGGCGCGTTAAAAGCCTCTTATTTTCATGCAATAAAAAAAATAGAAGCTTTTATAAAAGCAAATTCAGATTAAACCTTTTATAAAAATAAAGGTCTAAATAATATATGGAAAACGATTTAAAAAATAGCGAAGAATTTATTAATAGAAAAACTGGCAAGAAAACTGGTTTTTCTGCTCCTACAGACTATTTTACTAATTTAGAAGAAACTATTACCACTAAAATTGTAGCAGAAAATTTCTCAAATAAAATCGCGTTTAATGTTCCAAATAATTACTTTAAAAACTTAGAAGATGTTGTTTTAGAGAAAGTTACATCCAAAGAAAAAGTAACAAAAATTATTTCTTTAAAAGAAAGAGTTTTAAAAATGATACCTTATGCAGCAGCAGCCTCTATTGTATTATTTCTTGGTTTGAATTCTTATGTTTTTGATGCCAAAGAAATTTTAACTTTAGACTCTCTTTCTGATAATGATATTGAATATTGGTTAGAATCTAGCACTATTAATACCAATGATGTTGTTTTAATTTTACAAGAAGATATTTTAGAAGACCATGCGTTTTCTTTCTATGAAATAAAAGACGAAACTATCGAAGATTATATAAATTCTATCGATAATACATCTTTGTTAAATGAATTCAATTAAAATATAGATGATGAAAAAACAAATAACCTTAATTAGTATCTGTTTATTCTGTGTAATTTCTTTATCAGCGCAAATGAATAAAGAAAGTAGAGAAAAAATTAATACACTTAAAATTGCTTATTTAACTGAGCAATTGAATTTAACCTCTCTTGAGGCCGAAAAGTTTTGGCCTATATACAATGCTTACGATAAAGAACAAAACAACTTAAGAAACGAGAATAGAACCCGATTAAAAGCTTTAATTCAAAAGAATGGCTCTATAGATTCTATAAGTGAGCAGGAAGCTGAAAAATTAATTAATTTAAAAATAAAAGGCGATAAGAAATTAATTGAAATTCAAGAAAGATTTATTGAAAAAATAAGAACAGTTATTTCTTACAAAAAGTTAATTAAACTACAAGTCTCAGAAATGGAATTCGCTAGAAAACTAATGAGGAAATATAAAAGAAAAGATTCTACAAACAGGGAATAATTATAAAAAAAGGAAGCTAATAGCTTCCTTTTTTTATTTTATTAAATTCATACAAACAAATAATTCTGGTTTGTTTGCAGTAAATTCTCTTAACCAAATTGTTAACTCTTTAATTTCGTAAGGCAATAAGATTTTTAGGGCTTTCCCCAATTCTTTACAGAACAAATCTGAATTAAAACTTACTTTTTGTAATACAGTTAATGTGTACTCGAACATTGCTCTAGCCATAATATTATAGTATTTACTTATATATAAAACGTAAACTAAATCCTTTTAGTATACTCAAAAATAATAAAAAAACCAACATCTTTTACAGATGTTGGTCTTAAAATTTTGTTTATAAAATGTTAATATAATTAGCTCATAAAAACTATAAACCGTTAATCTTTTCAACCAAAGCTTTAGCTTCAGTTTCTAATGCTGCGTTTATAGCTTTATAGTGTGCTTTTTTATTTTCTACTTTATTTGCATTTACTTTTGCAATTAGAGTATCGAATGTATCAATAGCTTCATCTATAATAGCCTCTCCCTTTTTAGGTTCATTTTTTAACGTAGCTACATCTAATGCATATTCTATAACATCTCCTAAAACGTAGTTAATATCTTTCTTTAAGTTTTTTATACTTGCCATAATTCATTATTTAATTGGTGCAAAGTTAGTTTATTTATTTAAAAGAGCCTTAAAACATCTTTTATATTTGCAACAGTATGATACTTGAAATTATTCGAAGCTTCTTCAGAAATTTCTTCATGTGCCCAAGTTGTGTGAAAAGGAATGTGAATTGCTGATGCACCAATTTCTATTAATGGCAAAACATCTGATTTTAAAGAATTACCAATCATTAAAAACTCTGATGGATGAATATCTAAATGTTTTATGAGTTTTTTGTAATCTTTCTCTTTCTTATCGCTCATTACTTCTATATGATGAAAATAGTTAAGCAAATTCGATTTTTCAAGTTTTCTCTCTTGGTCTAACAAATCTCCTTTTGTAGCAACTATTAATTTAAACCTATCTTGTAAAGAGCTTAAAACCTCCTCTATTCCATCTAATAATTCTATAGGTTCATTTAGCATTTTTTTACCTATGTTTAAAATTGCCTCAATGGTTTTTGGGTTAATTTTATAGTTAGATAATTCTAAAGCACATTCTATCATCGATAATATAAAACCTTTGACTCCATAGCCATAATAGGCAAGATTTTCTATTTCTTTTCTAAAAAGCTCTTGATCTATTTTATTTTCAGTTTCGTATTTTGCTAATAATTTTGCGAATTGATGCTCTGCTTCTCTAAAATAAGTTTCGTTCACCCATAAAGTGTCATCAGCATCAAAAGCAATAACTTTTATGTTTTTATACATTATTTACCTAAAAATTTAATTGCTTTTTCTAAATCTTCTGGGGTATCAATTCCTACAGCCTCAAAAGTAGTTTCTACCATTTTAATTTTTTTACCTATTTCTTGATATCTAATGGCTTCAATTTTTTCTGCGGCTTCTAAAGGTGTAATGGGTGTGTTGTAAAAATCGATTAGAGCTTGTTTTCTAAACGCATAAACACCTTTATGTTTATAATATTTTACTTCGATATTTGTATCTCTGTGATAAGGAATTACGCTTCTAGAAAAGTAAAGCGCCATATTATTTACATCTGTAATTACTTTTACATTATTAGGATTTTCTATTTCTACTTGCTCTTTTATTTGCACTTTTAAAGATGCCAAATCAATTTCTTTTTTAACATCATTTTTAAAAACTTCCACTAATTTTGATAGCGAAATTTCATCTATAAAAGGTTCATCTCCTTGCACATTAACTACAACATCTACATCCATAAACTCCACAGCTTCTGCAATTCTATCAGAACCACACTCGTGTTCTTTTATACTTAAAAGTACTTTTCCATTAGCATTTTTAATATGATTAAAAATAATATCAGAATCTGTAACTACATAAACCTCGCTAAATAATTTACTATTTAATGCAGCTTCATAGGTTCTTAAAATTACCGATTTTCCACCTAAATCTTTCATTAATTTCCCTGGAAAACGAGATGCATTATAGCGTGCAGGAATCATTGCAATTACTTTCATAAAAATTTTTATTGATACATCAAAGATAATATTTAAATAAATAGTGTTTATTCTATTTTAACTTTTCTCATAACTTTGAATGAAGTAAAAGCAAAATCTTTGAAAAGCATGTTAGAATATGTAGAAGTTATTTATACTATTGTATGGCTTTATTCTGCTTTTTTTTAGGTTTTACTACTAGAATTATAATTCTTAGTATTTCACATAAATTATTCTAAGGTAAAAAAGGAATTAGGCAATAAGCAAACATTAGAAAAATAAAAGAAGTAAAAAATTGTATTTTTGAATTTTTAATGCCTTATTTTTAAAAAGTAAATTACTATGAATCAAATCTGTAACTTATTTTTTTTTTAAATAACAAAACACATATAATCAACTAAAAACTATACTATGGGAATTTTCTGGGATTTAATACAACAAAACGAAATACAAGAACAAAGCGAAAAATCTAAAAATTTAGAAGATCGAGTTTTACAACTTGAAAAAGAACTTATCGAAACCAAATTAATTCTTAAAAAAACGCTAATTGCTTTAGAAAATTATCTTGAAAAAGATATAGATGGTGATGGTAAAACAGGCAGCTAATTAATACATTATTTATGATAAAATTCTTCAGAAAAATAAGACAAAATTACACCATGAAAAACCAATCATCAAAATATATAAAATATGCTATTGGCGAAATTGTACTGGTTGTAATAGGTATTTTAATTGCTGTTAGTATTAATGACTGGAGTGAAACCAATAAACAAAAACAAGAGCTACAAAATATCTATACAATAATATCTGAAGATTTAAAACAAGATATTAAACATGTAGATGAAATTATAGAACAATATAAAATTAGAGATTCCATTTTTCAGAGAATACTAAACAATAAAATAACCAAAGAAGATTATAAAAATTGTTTATTTTGTACAAGAGTTATTACGGGTTATCCCGATTTAACAATCAATAAAAACGGATATAATTTATTGGCAAAATATACGAATAATTCAAAATATTATAAAGATAGTTTGCAGTTAAGAGCAATGCAGTTTTATACAAAACAACTAGTAGAATTGCATGCAGATGATGGAATAATTTCGGAAGATTTAAAAAGTAATTACACAGATTGGAAAAACAATTACCATTGGTTTGCAGATTATATTACTGGAAGAAATTTAGATGGTTTTATAGATTATGCTTTAAACGACCCAGATTACAAAAATAGAGTTGCAAATTTTTATTTTTTACACATAAAAATATATGCACAAATACTTGAAAATTTTAATCAAGAAGCCACCATCATTTTAAGCGATATTAAAAAAAGAATAAATTAAGCTTTCTTCAATTCTTTTAAAAATTTAAAAAAACGAACTTTGATAAAATTAAAGACTAAAATAAATAAATTAATAAAGGATATTTTTGGCAATCATTATCGTCTTAACTCGTTTTGCAGTCTCATAACAGAAATTAAAGTATTTAGACAAAAAGAATTTAATAATATCTTAAAACCATTTCAAATAATTTAAAAAGAGATACCTTAGTAGTAGAGATTATTTAAATACTATATAGAACAAGAAAAAAATAAAAGTAAATTAAAGAAAATACTTAACCAATATATCTTAAAATAAAAATAATGGACGGTTTTAATATTATAATGATTATTGCAATTATTTTATTCGCAAGATTAGGAATTCGCTTGCTTATTGGCTACAAAAAAAGCAAAAAAAATGATCAACATTAATTATTGAAAATATAATGTATTGTTAAACTGCAAATTAACAGACCTTAAGACCTCATAATTTTACCTATATTCGCTACTTCAATTTATTGGAGTATAAAGTGATAAAAAAACAACTATTTTTCTACATAATACTATTGTTTTTCATGAAGTTATTTGCCTCAGAAAGAACATTATATGTAGATAACTTTAGTAATATTCTAGGAAGTCCAACCAGCGAAGATAAATTACTATCTTTTGCTAAAAAATATAATTTTACAACCTTAATTTTATACGAATTAAATAAAGTTGATAAAAGAATTACGCTCTCAGATCCAAGAAAAAACAACGTTTTGGCAGAATTTATTTCGAAAGCTAAAAACAAATATTATATATCTAAAATCGGTGCTTCTGGAGAATGCGCATCCTTCTTTACGAATACTATAAATGTTTACAACAAAAGCAGAGAAAAAAATGAAGAAAAATTTGATATTTACAATCTAGAGTATGAATATTGGTCTAAAAAAGCATCTGGAATAGAAGGTTATTATTGTGTGAATTATTTAGAAGGAAACTCTATTCCATGTAATAGAGAAGGTTCGTTTGATTTTTTTGTTGAGAATTTGAAAGAGTTAAAAGAAATTTCCTTAGATAATAAAAACCCTATTCAGATAGAGGCGTATGTAGGCTACTTTACTCAAAATGAAATTAATAAAATTACACAATATTGCGATCGATTATTAATACATGCTTTTGGCAAAAACCCAAGAGTTTCTTATGAAATTGCAAAGAATAATCTAGAGAATTTACTCAAAATTACTAGCAAAATAAAAACTTCTATAATGCTTTCTTCACAAATGGATCATTTAGGATATTGGTTTAAGTTTAATCATTTAGATAGAGCTGAAGAACTTTTTTTTAAAGAAATGAACATCGTGAATTCTCAAATGGAGAAGAAATTAAATCTAGATGGTTTTAGTTATCATTCCTACTCCGATTTAGAAAAATCCGTAAACTATTATTCGTACACAAGAAATTAAATTGAATGAAGATTTTTTAGAAGCAACATTTTTTTGATAGTTTTTTACTTACCACAAAAATAATTTTATAATTTTTCATAGTTTTTTTTTTATTCTAAAAAAAATTATATATTTGTAAAACTTTTAACCCCCTAATCCCCTAGTTATGAAATTCCCAAAATTTCTATACATTTTCAGGTTTCCCATTATTAAAACATATTGTTCTGAAAGCATTTTGTGCGTAAATGAATTTTATCATACTCTTGGAAACACATTTAAAGAAGATAAAATACCACAATTTAAGCTCGAAAACGGTTTTGAAAAAATTGTACCTTACTATTTAAATAAAGTTAACTACTGCTTAACCCAAAAAAATATAGCACTCTTTTTTATTTAATTAAATATCGTTTAAAAACTTTTTAACCCCCTAATCCCTATAGTTATGAAATTCCCAAAATTTCTATTAATTCCATTATTTCCTTTTTTTAAAACTCACAGTTCTGAAAGCATTTTGTGCGTAAATAAATTTTATCATACTCTTGGAAACACATTTAAAGAAGATAAAATACCACAATTTAAACTCGAAAACGGTTTTGAAAAAATTGTACTTTATTATTTAAATAAAGTTAACCAATGGTTAACCCAAAAAAATATAGCATTCTTTTTTATTTAAATAAATAACGTTTAAAAAACTTTTTTAACCCCCTAATCCCCTTAGTTATGAAATTCCCAAAATTTCTATTAATTCGACTATTGCTTATTTTTAAAACCTACAGTTCTGAAAGAATTTTGTACGTGCATGAATTTTATCATAAACTTGGAAACAGATTTCAAGAAGATAGAATACTACAATTTAAACTTGGAAACTGTTTTGAAAAAATTGCACTTTATTATTTAAATAAAGTTAACCAGCATAGCTGCTGGCTGAACCCTCAAAATAAATCATTCTTTTTTATTTAAAAAAATAACGTTTAAAAAAAAAATTAACCCCTAATCCCTTTAGTTATGAAATTCCCAAAATTTCTATTAATTCGACTATTGCTTATTTTTAAAACCTACAGTTCTGAAAGAATTTTGTATGTGCATGAATTTTATCATAAACTTGAAAACAGATTTCAAGAAGATAGAATACTACAATTTAAACTTGGAAACTGTTTTGAAAAAATTGCACTTTATTATTTAAATAAATTTAACCAGCATAGCTGCTGGCTGAACCCTCAAAATAAATCATTCTTTTTTATTTAAAAAAATAACGTTTAAAAATTTTTAACCCCCAAATCCCTTTAGCCATGAAATTCCATAAATTTCTATTAATCGCCTTATTCCTTATTTTTAAAACCTACAGTTCTGATAGAATCTTGTATGTAGATGAATTTTATCACATTCTTGGTAATACTTTTAAAGAAGAGAAACTATTACAATTTACGTTAGAGAACGGTTTTGACAAGATTATACTCTATGATTTGCATAAAGTGAACAAATATTATCCACTGGCAGATCCTAAAAAAAACCACATTCTAGCCAAATTTATTTATAAAGCAAAAGTAAATTATGGTTTAAAAGAAGTTGGTGGTTCTGGCGAAAGTGGCGAGTTTTTTATGAATGCCATACATGCTTACAATAAAACTAGAAAAAATCCGAATGAAAAATTTGATTCGTATAATTTAGAATACGAGTATTGGAAAGAAGATGATTCTTCTGAAGGAGGATATTATTGTGAAAGCTACTTAAAAAGGTATGGAAAAACCTGTGATAGAGCAGGAACATTTGATTTTTTCTTAAACTCTCTTTCTACTATGAAAGCTTTGGCTGGCAACAGTAATCATCCAATAAAAATAGAGGCTTATGTTGGTAAATTCGAGAAGCATGAAATTAATAAAATCGCAAAACTTGTAGATAGATTATTGGTGCATGTATACGTTAGGGATCCAAAAAAAGGATTTAATTATGTAAGTAAAAGGTTACAATTTTTATCAGAAATAGAGAAAAAACCAATCGTTTCCATTATTTATTCTTCAGAAACCTTATTTATGGGAGGTTGGCTAAAGTATAATTCACTAAAAAAAGGAGAAAAGATTTTCTTGGATAGCATGCAAGCAGAAGACAAACAACTTTTAAAGAATATAAATTTTACAAATTTCACATATTACAACTACAATCAATTAGCAAAATCTGTAGATTATTACAACTACTTACAAGCATTGGCATACAAAAAAGAAGCTAAAGAAAACTTGGATGCAATAGCATCTAAATAATTTTTTAATAAAATATTGAGTCTATATAAATATTCAATTAAAAAATATTTACGGGATTAGATTTTCTTTAGTTGATACCAAATTTATATACGACAAAACACCAATGCTGTGGGAGGCTTTGGTGTTTTTTGTTTTGATAATTCTTTAAAAATTATTATATTTACTACGAATAATACAAAAAAAATATTAATTTTACATAATTTTATTAAAAATGATAATTGCATTTTAACAAACTCTAATTCTCCCAAACCATGTTTATTAAAAAAATCTTAATAGTTTTTTTTATTTTTTTTATTCCACAAACAAATATATTTTGTCAGCAAAGAACTTTATATGTAGATGATTTTAAAAATATTATAGGAAACGAAAAAAAAGAAAACAAACTACTTTCTTTCGCAAAAGACAATAAGTTTACTGGTTTAATATTATATGATTTAGACAAAATTGACAAAAAGTATTTTCATCTAGCTGATAACTCCAAAAATATATTACTCGTAAATTTTATATTAAAAGCAAGAAAAGATTATAATATTCAAGAAATTGGAGCTTCTGGAGAAAATGGCGCTTTTTTTATTGATGAAATTGAGCCCTACAACAAAGCTAGAAACAATCCTGATGAACAATTTGATGTATATAATTTAGAGTATGAATATTGGAAATACGATTCATCTAGGTTTGGTGGCTATTATTGTGAAAACTATCTAAGAAAAAATGGAATACCATGTAATAGAAATGGAAGTTATATTTATTACAAAGAATCTCTATCTATAATGAGCCTATTGACTAAAGAAAGTACAAAAAAAATAAAAGTAGAGGCTTATCTAGGTAATTTTAAAGCTGATGAAATTAAAAATATTACAAAACATGTAGATAGAATTCTTATTAGTGGTTTCGCAAACACACCTAAAAAAAGTTTTAAAACGGTTAAAAAGCGACTAGAAATAGTTTCAAATTGTTCTTGTAAGCCAGAAGTTTATATAATTTTTTCATCTGAATTGGAATATATGAAAGGCTATTTAACCTATAATTCGTTAGATGATGTAGAGAAAATTTTTATAGATGAAATGAAGAAACAAAATATTTACAACAAAATAAATTTTAAAGGATTTGCTTACTACAATTATTCGATGACAGAATATGCTGTAAATAAAGAAACTATAAGAAGAACAGGGATTAAAAATTAATTTATTTATTAACCAGAATAACTCACAAAGTTTCTTGGAGTTTCGTACAAAGTAATTTTTAAATCTAAATTTTCTGGCAGGTGTTTTCTCAGCTTGTCATAAGTTACAACACAAATATTCTCTGCTGTTGGGTTTAATTCCTGAAATTCAAGAACTTCTACATTTAAGTTTTTATGATCAAAGCAATCTTCAATTTCTGATTTTATAATATTTCTTAAAATTCCTAAATCATAAACATAACCTGTTTCTTTATCAATTTCTCCAGTTAAAGAAACGATTAGCTCGTAAT
>NZ_JBASWY010000002.1:0-10803 GCF_049276715.1 Polaribacter sp. | reverse complement strand
CTTGTAACAGCATTACTCCTGGTTTTACTCTAAAGTTGAACTCTAGTTCGTTTTTACCTTTAGTTAATTTTGCTGTTTCTTTGTAAATAGTTTTCCCAGTAATATCTGTTAAGGTAATGGTTGCTTCTGTATCTGTTTCACTAAATAAAAGCATGTTTACATTTCCTTTAGATGGGTTAGGGTAAACCATAAAGTTGTTTTCAAAATTCTCGATTGCTTTTACTTCAATGGCGCCTTCTTTTACTGTTTTTGCAAACTTCACATCAGAGATAAACAAATCTAATTCTTTTGTATTTGCTTCTACTGGCAAGAACGTAAATAGAATTGTAGTTAAATCTTCTGCTGTTAACTTTTCTTGTGTTCCACTTGAACTAAATACATCAAAAGGAACATAGTATGTTTGCTCTTCTTCAGAGAAATCTACCATCACTCTATATTGTGCTTTCCAGTCTTCAATTGAAGATTTGATTAAGCCTAATTCCATTAAGCCAGATCCTTTTGCTGTAAAAGCTACATAGTTGTACTCAGAGTAATCAGCTGAAATAGTTCCAGGTAATAATGATTTGTAAACCGTTAAGTAATCATAATCACTTGTTGCTTTTACTTCAACATCTCTGTTAATTGCATACTCATCATCTTTGTACTCTCTATCGAAATTATTCCATACAAAGTAGTTTTTGATTTCTGTGTAACGCTTGTCAAAGTCTAAGCCCCAGTTTCCATCTGCATGGTAAAATGCATCTTCTACTTCGTTATCTACGCTTACCAATCCATCATACTCATACCCATCTGCGATGTCTAATCGTAAACTTTGCTGAATCTCCGTGCTTAAAGTATTGTTTCTAAACTTAATGTTGTTAGCCGTTTCAGAATATAATTCTACCATAGATACTTCTGCAGTATTTCCTTCTTCTGTACTTCTTAACATTACTACTAACTCAGACTTATCTCTGTAAATTTTAGAAGCATACGTTTCTGGAACTTTCTGAATTTCTGGTTGCGCAACAGGAATAAATGATTGTAAGTTCTCTAAGATGTCTGTTACTAATTTCTGAGTATCAGCCGGTTTTGTAGACCATACTTGGAAGTTATACACATCGTTAAACTTGATATAGTCATTTACATACCAGTTGGTTTGAATAGTATACTTACGATCGTTGTTGTTCTTTGCCACTGCAAAAGAGATTGCGTACTCTACAATGCCATTACGTTGCTTGATTCCTTGCATTAAGAAATTATACCCTTGTAATTTTACTGTTTGAATATTTAATATCTCTGCACCACGCAATCTATCACAAGATGCTTTGGTGTGGTTGTAGATTTTATCAGATGTTTTAATACCTAATACAACTCCTTTTGTTTGACCATTTAAAGAGAAATCTACAGACAATACTTCATCAGCAATTGTGATATCTAAAATATCTGTTGGTGAGGTTATGTTTGCCACATTTCCAGCTACTAATTCAGTAGGGAACATGTCTAACATGGTTTGTCCTTTTCCTTGGTAAGGTTGTGCAGACTTCATCTTAGCTTTGTCATACAAGTTAGAAGCATCTTTTACAAAGTTTGTTGGTACAGAATTTTTCTTTCTACCTACATATAACTTAGTCAAGGCATCTCCTAAAGATTCTGACTCGATTCCTCCATTGTTTCCTGTTCCTGTGTTTCCAGAAGAAATGCCATACCCGAAATCTTGATCTAAGTTATTTGCACCTGCTGGTAAAGAAAGTGTACTTGTGTTTAAAGTACCTACTCCATCTCCATCAGAAATTGCTATTAAATCAGCTATTGTTACACCTACTGGTAATCCACCAGTTACAGTACTTACATCTACAGTTATAGTATAAACGCCTACTGGTAAGTTATCAAATAAATAATTTCCATTTGCATCTGTAGTAGTGATTATATCATCTGCTGGATTGCCTGGAGTACCTGGGTCTAAAGTTACAGTCGCTCCTTCTAATCCATTTTCACCTGCATCTACAATTCCATCGCCATCTGTATCATACCAAACTGTGTCTCCAATTGAACCTAAAACTTCACCTCTATATCCGAAGTCTTGATCTAGATTATTTTCTCCTTCTGATAATGTTAAGTTACTTGTATTTGATGTTCCAATTCCATCTGCATCATAAGTTTGTACTAAATCTGCTGGAGTAACACCTGATGGTATTCCTGCAGTTACTGTACTTAAATCTACTGTTACTGTGTAGTTTCCTGCTGATAAATAATAATCAAATAAATACGTACCATCTGGTGCAGTTATTTGGGTGATATCATCTGCTGGATTTCCTGGAGTACCTGGATCTAATGTTACTGTTACTCCTGGTAATCCGTTTTCACCAACATCTTGAGTTCCATTTCCATTTGCATCATACCAAACTGTATCTCCAATTGAACCATAAGCTTTATAACCAAAGTCTAGGTCAAGATAATCTTCGCCTGCTGCTAATGTAAAGTTACTTGTGTTTGGTGTAACAACACTATCATAATCATAGTTTGGAGATAAATCGGCTGGAGTTACACCTGCTGGTAAGCCTCCTGTTACAGTGCTTACATCTACAGTTACTGTATAATCGCCTGCTGGTAAATTATCAAATAAGTAGTTACCATTAGCATCAGTAGTTGTGGTTACATCATCACTTGCATCTCCAGGAGTTCCTGGGTCTAAAGTTACTGTTGCTCCTTCTAAACCTGGTTCTGTTAAACCTTGATCTCCAGTCAAAGTTTCATCATACCAAACTCTATCTCCTAATGAACCTAAACCTTGGTAACCAAAGTCTTGGTCTACATTGTCTTCGCCTGCTGCTAATGTATAGTCGCTTGTATTTGCTGTTCCTGTTCCATCTGCATCAAAAGTTTGTGCTAAATTAGCTGGAGTTAAACCTGCTGGTAAACCTCCTGTTACAGTACTAACATCTACAGTTATTGTATAATCTCCTGCTGGTAAATTATCAAATAAGTAGTTACCATTAGCATCTGTTGTATCTGTTACATCATCATTTGTATCTAAAGGAGTTCCTGGATCTAAAGTTACTGTTGCGCCTTCTAAACCTAATTCTGTAGCACCACTTTGAATACCATCTGCATTTGCATCATACCAAACTGTGTCTCCAATAGAACCAATGATAGCTGTATTGAATCCAAAATCTATAGTTAAGTCTACATCTGCGTCTCCAAAATAATCATAATCATTAACGTTTCCTGTTTCTGTTCCAGCATCTACAGGTTCTGTTCCTATTGATAAATTAAACACAGAACTGCTAATACCATTTACTAATAATTGTGATTTATAAGCACCATTAATACCATCTTCTCCTGCATTATCGTCTGTGATAGATGAGTCTCCATTTATAGATACTAAATCTCCTATTGGATTTCCTGTACCAAATTGTGTTGATGGAATATGTACAAAATAATCTCCATCTGCTAATTGACCGAAGAAATACAAACCATCATTATGCGTAATTGTTTCTGATATTGGTGTTGCTGTTTTTGGATCATCTCCTGAATTGAACAATTGTACAGTTACTTCATCTATACCTTCGCCTGAATCAAAAACTCCATTATTATTTGCATCTGCAAAAACAGTATTACCAACACCTACTTTACAAGGTAAGATAAAGACAGAATCTTCCCAACCTGCTGTGTTATTTCCATAAGCAGAATATACTCTCATTGTTGGGTCGTCTGAATGCTGACCACCACCATAAATATTCCAGTTATTCCATACCTCTTGATTTACATCTTCTGCCAAATCCCAAAAGTATATCCATTGTTCTATAGTAGCATCCCAAAAAGCGGTTGTATATCTAGCATTAGAGGTACGTCCTGTTCTTTGTGTACCTGTAATTGAACCATCTGGAGAAACGTGGTCATAATAACCTCTGTTAGAACTGCCATAATAATTAGGAAAAGCTGATTCTATTACTTTTAAAACATCATTTGTAATATCGTATCTATATCCTGTTCCATTATTTAATTCACCTATTAAATAACGACCATCTGTACTAATATGTTTTGCAGAACTGTTAGTTGTAGTAGTTAAATTAGAAGTGGTTCTTAAAGTTGCAGCACTCGTTGCAGCATTAAAATTGTAAATTACTACGTTATCACTTTGATCTGTTCCTGCAATTAAAGTTCCTGTACCAGATACTGTTGTAAATTCTTTTACGGCTGGTACTATTATTGGGTTGGCTAAATCGCTTGTTTTCCAAATAATACCATAAGAGCCTGCAGCTGTACTATAGCTACCTACAATTACTCCATTATCACTTATTTCAGTAGCAAATGAAGAGGTAACACCTGCATCATTTGTAGCTAATTCTACCATAGTTGCCATACCTGGAGCCCAGTAAAAAGCTCTACTTTCTCCTGCTGGACCAATTTTACCATCTCCAACACCTTCTCCAGCTGCACTTACTCCATACGTTGTAGATCTTGCTGTTAAACCTGTACCTCCTAATGGATCATAAATTTGTGTATATGTTCTATTATAGGTATTAAAAATAGCTGCTCTCCAATCTACAAAACCTGCAGAATGTTGCCCATCAGGACTAATATCAAATACACAGCTTTCAAAATTTTCATAATCTGAATTGGTAACTGCTCTACCAATATCTGCAGCTACTACTAATGATTGACCACAGTCAAATAATTGACAATCTGGATCTTCTGTATCTATTAAGCCATCACCATCATCATCTATACCATTGGTACAGTTTTCTTGAACTGGCGATCTAAAACCAATATCTAAAGTTAAATCTACATACGTATCTCCAAAATAATCGTAATCAAATTGATTCCCAGCCTCTGAACTTCCTGTTGGTTCTGTACCAGGAGATAAAGTAGTAAAGCCTGAACTAATACCTTCTAAGGCTAAAAGAGCAATAGTTTTATCTACACCATTTTCTGAACCAGCAGAATTTGTGTTATCATCTCCTGCATAAACATAACCATTAGTCAGCGTAACACTTGGAATGGACATTAAACCATCAATAGCATTCCCTGCTCCAAAAAATGAAGAAGGAATATGTACAAAATAATTACCTGGTGCTAATTGACCAAAGAAATACAAACCATCATCGTGTGTTATTGTTTCTGAAAGTGGTGTATCTGTAGTTACATCATCTCCTGCATTAAATAATTGTAAAGTAACACCATCTATACCTTCACCAGCATCAAAAGTGCTGTTTAAATTTGCATCATTATATACTGTGTTTCCTAAACCAACTTTACAAGGCATAATAAAGTAAGAATCTTCTGAACCATTTTGGTTGTTTCCAAAACCAGAATATACTCTCATTGTTGGATCATCTGAATGTGCACCACCATTATATAAGTTCCAAGAATTGAAAATAGTTGAATTTATATTTTGAGATCCTTCATCCAATAAAAGCCACTGTTCTTTGGTAGCATCCCAAAAAGATGCGTAATAATTTGCAGTTGAAAAACCACTAAATCTTTGTGAACCAGTTATAGAACCATCTGGAGAAACGTGTTCATAATACCCTCTATTATTAGTTGCAAATGTAGTAGCAAGAGGCAAAATCGTTTTCATTACATCATTAGTAATGTCATATCTATAGCCATTTTTATTGCTTAATAAACCTACTAGATATCTACCATCTGTACTTATATGTTTTGCGGTACTGGTACCATTTGTAGTTACTAAATTTGTTGTTATTTTTAATGCTGCACTATTTGTACCTGCATTAAAATCATAAACAACTACTTTGTCATTTTGATCGTAACCAGCTATAAGAGTTCCTGTTCCTGAAACTGTTGTAAATTCTTTAACTGATGGCACAATAATTGGGTTTGCTAAATCGCTAGTTTTCCAAATAATACCAAAAGAACCAGCTGCAGTTCTGTAAGAACCTACAATTACACCATTGTCTGAAATTTCATTCGCAAAAGAAAAAGTAACTGCTGCATCATTCGTAGCTAACTCAACCATAGTTGCCATTCCTGGCGCCCAATAAAAGGCTCTATTTGCACCTGCTGGTCCTATTTTACCATACCCAACTGCTTCATTAGTTGCTGAAATTCCATAAGCTGTACTTATAGCTGTTAAGCCTGTACCTCCTAATGGATCGTATATTTGTGTGTACGTTCTATTAAATGTATTAAAAACTGCAGCTCTGAAATCTACAAAACCTGCTGAATATTGTCCATCTGGGCTAATATCAAACACACAGCTTTCAAAATCTGCAAAATCTTGAGGCGTTGTTGCTCTACCAATATCTTGAGAAACCAGTAAAGATTGCCCACAGGCAGCGATTTGACAATCATCATCGTCATAATCTATTAAACCATCTGCATCATCATCTATTCCGTTGTTACAAATTTCTACCATATAGGTATTGTTTGTAGAAGGTAAAGATTTTTCTTCTAACTTGATTTTCGCTACAGTTTTTTCTGCTGATGGAAAATTTGAATTGAAATTAACTAAGTTATTCCAATTAGATTGGTAATTATTGTAGAAAGTATTTTGAGAATTTGTATCGAATAAAGATGTAAAATCTTTATTTGAATTCTCTAATCCTACAGCATAATTACTGTTTACAGCTGATAATAAAATTATCAATAAGGTGTAAACAAGTTTTTGTGTGTACTTCATAATTTAAAGGGTATTGATTTTTGTTAATATTTAATTTTGCTTTATAGTTTATTTGTTTAGTTGTTCAAATAATTTATTTGGATAGTTCGTTTTTTAAATTTTTTGCATACGAGATTATATTACTATATTTTAACAGTAATATATTTTGGTAAAAAATTTTAAATACAAAAACTAAATCTAAAATGGAAAATACTAGAGGTTGTTTCTTTAATAGAAACGTTTGAAAGACTATACATATCTGACGTAAATAATTTAAAGGGTTTAGAGGTGGGGAAAGATATATTGCGAGGCAAAATTAGTTTAATATATATCTTTTCTGAGGACTATAATTGGATTTTTATGTATCTCTTTTTAAAAAACTGTATCGTTTTTAGACTTTTTTGTCTTATTTTAACATTTTAAAGTATGTTTTTTATAATACTACTCAAAAATAATTATATTGTAGTTACAAAATGTTAACTGCCTTATTTTTATGAAGTTTTTCCTATTATTTTCACTATTTATTTTATCATCTTTTACTTTAAGTTGCAATGAACTAAGTTTTCAAAATGATACTATTGTAAATTATACGACTAACAAATACAATGAATTATACAAGAAAAAAAGTTCTATAGAAGACCTAGATAAACACGTTTATGCTAATTTAAGAGAGCTTAGAGATTTTATTTCTCAAAAAAAAAATATAGCAGATAGTTCTCTAATTGAGCTAAAAGACACTTATGCCAATTATCTAGTTTTACTTCAAGGTGATTATTTTATGTTTAAGGGTGAAATTGATTCTGTTATACATTATAACAATAAAGTAAGAGATTATACCAACAATTATTATTTATTAGGACGAGCAGAAAGCATAACTTCTTATGCTTATCAAATTAAAAATAGATATGCTGAACAAATAATATCACTTAAAAAAGCCATAGATTATTATGATAAGTCTAATCATATCCATGCTAATTACAGAAAAAGTGAATTACAAATTTTTCTATTTGGTGTCTATAATAATTATAAGTTATTTTCTACTGCAGAAAATTTAATTCCAATTATAGAGGTAAGTTTAAAAATAACAAAAGAACAAATACATGCTAATAAAGATTTATCACCTTTAATTCCTTTTATCAAAAATAAAGAAGTTACCTTTAATTTAGAGAAATGTAAAACGTTATTACTAAAAAACAAAAGAAAAGAGGTGTTAATTATTGTAAAGAAGTTAGAAGATGAAGTACCCGAAAATAATATTTTTAAACATCATTTTTATAATACTTTAGCTGAAATTTTCTTTGAGTTGGGTGAAAAAGATAAAGCCTTAAAACTATATAAAAAAGCATATAATACTGATTTTTTTAACCCTAAAAAGGATATTATTGGAGAAAAATATAAGAATTTAACATTTGCTAGCATATATTCTGAAGTAAATGATATGAGTACTGCTGATAAATATTTTGATAGTTTTATTAAAGATACAGTAGGTTTAAACATTTATCAAAACCCAACAGCACAAGGCCTTTTGGCTAATTATTATAACAATAAAAAAAACTACAAAAAAGCGATAAATTATTTAAAAAGAAAATACTTTTTAAATGACTCAATTTCTCAAAACGGTTTAGAAATTGCCAACCAAATTTATGCAAAGGAACTACAATTTGATAAAAAAATAATAACACTCGAACAAAAAGCAAAACAAGAACAATTGCTTGCCGAAAAACAAGAAACCAAGTTAAAATCAACTATTCTGATAGCACTTTTAATTTTTATAATACTAGGAATCAGTTTTTATTTCTTTACAAAAAATAGAAGAACAAAGGCAAAACTAGAACTTGCCAAAACAAAAGAAGTTCTTGCTTTTAAAAATATTTTTTTAGAAAATATTTCGCATGAAATGAGAACACCAATTACAGTTATTTTAGGGTATTTAACTTTAATAAAAGAAAATAGTTTAAATCCTGAAAGAATTGCAAACTATGCTAATTTAGCTTCGGTAAATACCACAAATTTCTTACATTCTTTAAATAGTTTTTTAACTGTTAAAAAACTAGAAAAAACATCAGATTTAAAATTAGTTGAAGAAAATAGAATACTTCTCAATTTTTTTAAAGATACTATAATCGATTTTACACAATTAGCAAAAGGAAACAAATTACCCTTAAATTTATATACAATCTAAAAGAGAATACCGAAATTACTTTTGATTATGATGTTTTAACAAAAATTGTTACGAACCTACTTTCTAATGCGCTGAAATTTTCGAATGCCCAGAGCCAAATTACAGTAATCTGTTTATTAAAATTAAATGCTTTAGAAATAACAGTAAAAGATGAAGGAATGGGAATTGTAAAAGAAGACCATTCTAAAATATTTACTCGTTTTTATCAATCTGCAAATATTAAAAATTCAGGAGGTTTTGGCATAGGTTTATCTTTAGTAAAAAAATTAGTTGAAAAAATGAATGGTAGCATTGATTTGGTAAGTGAAGTGAATATTGGTAGTATCTTTAAAGTTAGTTTACCTGTAAAAGCAGAAAATATTGCACTTTTAACTGTTGATGAAACTACCATATATTTTGGTGTATCTGATAAAGATGAAAACAATAACGCACCAAGTAGTTTTTTGCCAAATGCCCTTATTGTTGATGACAATTTAGAAATTATTAAGTTTTATAATGAAATTTTTAAAGACAGACTAAACTGCACTTTTGCCTATGATGGTTTAGAAGCTTTAAATAAAATAAAAACAGAGCAGTTTGATGTTATAATTGCCGATTATAGAATGCCTAAACTAGATGGTTTAGAATTTAAAGAGCAAATAAATACCATTGAAAACTATAAAAATATTCCATTTATTATGGTTTCAGCTATTCAAAACGAACACACAGATAATTATATCGAAAAATACGATATTAATGATTATTTATTAAAACCTTTTGATAAAAATGAACTCATTGCCAGAGTTAATGCACTCGTAAAACAGCTATTTAATAAAAAACATATTTTAGAATCGAATATGGATTTAGTAGATAACACCAAAACTTTACATTCTGAAGTTATAGAAAAAACAAAGAAAATAATATTAGAAAACTTAAATAACCCATCATTAAATGTTTCGTTTATTTCAGATGCTTTAGGTATTCATGAAAAACAACTCAACAAATCATTAAAAGAAGCTATTGGTTTAAGTACCATAAAATTTATTATTGAAATTCGTATTTTAAAAGCGTACGAATTAATTATCAATAAAAAGTTTAAAACAGTTTCTGAAGTAATGTTTGAAGTTGGTTTTAATAGTAGAACTAACTTTTACGACAAATTCGAAAAAAGGTTTGGTATAACCGCTGGTAACCTTAATAAAAAGTATTAAACAGAACTAAATAAATTTTTATGTAACTAAAAGCTCTAAAAAAAGAACATCGAATTTCTTTTAATAACTTAATTTTATCTTAGTGTAATTCAAAGTCCCATATTCGTTTTATAAAGAAAGGGTGGTTCCTTTATAAGAGCTTTATATTTTGAGTGGGACTTTACTTTTATAAAGATAGTTTAGCAATAATTACTTTAATATTTTAAAAATAAGTGTATGGCTCCAAATTATTTTAATCAATTAGATTTAGATAAGACCTCTTTACCAAAAGATTGGTTAGAAAAGAAAATAAAAGCTATTTTAGAAGATGATACTGTTAAAAACTTCCCAGATCATGAACCTTCTATAGATTGGGCTGGTAATGTGCTTGATTTGTTAGAGTTTTTGGGGCTTGATGTGAACTAAAACACAGGTTTATTACTCATAAATGATTTTACAACTTGAAATTTGTTGTGGAACTTTTCTAAAGCATAAATTGGCCTAAAACATTAGATTTACAATTTACATAAAGAATGTTTTATGTATTTATTAAAGATTACTAATGGCTTAAGTTTAAGAGCCCTTTTAAAGTTAGAAAGCCCTTAGATGTAAATACAAATTATGTCTAAATTAAGCAAGAAAACATTTTTAGAAAAGCATAGTTCATTTCCTGAATTCCACAAGAAATTACTAAAACAAGGAGAAGTAGAATGGAAACAACTAATTAAACACCCACAAGATTATTATTCAGCAAACTCAGGTTCAGTTTCAGGTTTTATCTACTACAATGACACAATTAAATTCGCAAAAAAGCACCACCTAGAAATTCTACAAATCCTAGATGAGTTCGA
>NZ_JBASWY010000001.1:0-43324 GCF_049276715.1 Polaribacter sp. | reverse complement strand
TAATTTTTTGTCTTTTATAGAAGAAACATTAACAGGTTTAAGAATTATTAAAGGTTTTAATGCTGAAAATGTGATAGAGAAGAAATTTAATAAATCAACCTTAAGTTTTCGTCAATTAATGACGAGTGTTTTTCACAGGCAAACCTTAGCCTCTCCAATGAGCGAATTTCTAGGCTCTGCAACCATTATTGCCATTCTTTGGTATGGAGGTGTGGAAGTTATCAATAAAACCAGTGCTTTAGATTCTAGTAAGTTTTTAGGCTATATTCTTTTATTTTACACAGTTCTAAATCCTATAAAACTAATCACCACTACTTTTTATAATATTCAAAAAGGAGAAGCTTCTGCAGAAAGAATTATTACTGTTTTAAATACCGAAAACAGTATTAAAGACAAACCAAATGCTATTGTTAAAGAAGATTTTAAAGATAAAATTGAGTTTAAAAACATCTCTTTTAAATACAAAAAAGAATATGTTTTAAAAGATTTTTCTCTCACAATTAATAAAGGTGAAACTGTTGCTTTGGTTGGGCAATCTGGAAGTGGGAAATCTACTTTAGCAAATTTAATTACTCGTTTTTACGATGTAAATAAAGGTGATATTATTATTGATGGACAAAACATAAAAGACGTTACAAAAAAATCTTTACGCAATTTAATGGGGATTGTTTCTCAAGATTCTATTTTATTTAATGATTCTATTGCAAATAACATAAAATTAGGCTCACAAAATGCCACAGATGAAGCTGTTTTAGAAGCATCTGAAATTGCAAATGCAAATGAGTTTATTCAGAATTTGCCAGAAAAATTCAATACAAATATTGGCGATGGTGGAGGAACACTTTCTGGAGGTCAAAAACAACGTTTATCGATTGCAAGAGCCGTTTTGAAAAATCCTCCAATAATGATTTTAGATGAAGCTACGTCTGCCTTAGACACAGAATCTGAACAATTAGTGCAAATTGCTTTAGAAAAAATGATGCAAAACAGAACTTCACTTGTCATTGCTCACAGGCTTTCTACCATTCAAAAAGCCAATACAATAGTGGTAATGAAAAAAGGAAAAATTGTTGAACAAGGAAAACATGAGGAATTACTTGCCAAAAAAGGCGAGTATTTTAAACTTGTTACCATGCAAAGTTTATCGTAAACAATTTATTTCTGTTGATATTTCTTTAAGATTTCTCCCATTTTATGATGAATTAAAGTAACCGCTTTTAAAGGCCTTATCATCACTTTAAAACTAGTGATTTTTCCATCATTATTCCAAGAAATCATATCAATTCCATTGATGGAGGTTCCATCAATTTCAACTTCAAATTCTAATAAAGTTTCTGTTTCATTCACAACTTCTCTCACATACTTAAACGTATCATTAAATAGCACTAAAAATGCTGCAGATAAATATAAAAACGTAATTTGTTTCCCTATTTGTGGAGTATGAACTACTGGCGAATAAAACACAACATCCTCAGCTAAAACATCCGCTAATTTTGCAGTATCTTGATTTAAAATAATTTGATGCCAAGTTGCTAGATTTTTGTTCATTTTAGGCTTGTTTTAATCCTAAAGATAACCCTTTTTCAATCATAAAATTATAGGAAGCTTCGTGATTATTTGGTATTTTACCATCTAAAATAGCCTCTTTTATAGCTTCTTTTATTTGACCAATTTCTCTGCATGGTTTCAAATTAAAAGCTCCCATTATTTCTTCTCCAGTTACTGGAGGCTGAAAATTTCTAACTTTATCACGTTCTTCTACTTCTTTAATTTTGGTTCTTACAACCTCGAAATTTTGATGATAACGTTTGAATTTTTTAGGGTTTTTAGTAGTAATATCTGCCTCACAAAGCGTCATTAAATCATTAATATCATCACCTGCATCAAAAACCAAACGTCTTACAGCAGAATCTGTTACATCTGAGGCCAAAACAATTGGTCTTGAACTTAATAGCACCATTTTCTGAACAAATTTCATTTTATTGTTCAAAGGCAATTTTAATCTTTTAAATATTTTATAAACCATTTTCGAGCCTACAAATTCATGACCATGAAACGTCCAACCAACTTTTTTACTGAATCTTTTTGTAGGTGCTTTTCCTATGTCGTGCAATAAAGCAGCCCATCTTAACCAGACATCTTCTGTGTTTTCTGCAATATTATCTACCACTTCTAAAGTATGATAAAAATTATCTTTATGTTTCTGACCTTCAACTTCTTCTACTCCTTTTAATGCAATGAGTTCAGGTAAAATTTGAGGTAATAAATTTGTTTCTTCTAATAATAAAAATCCTTTAGATGGTTTTGCTGATGACATTATTTTGTTCAATTCATCAACAATTCTCTCTCTGGTAATTATTTCTAAGCGATCCGCATTTTTATTGATAGAAGAAAGAGATGTGGTCTCGATTTCGAAGTGTAATTGTGTCGCAAAACGTATAGCACGCATCATTCTTAAAGGATCATCAGAATAGGTAATATCAGGATTTAAAGGCGTTTTGATAACTTTATTTTTTAAATCTTCAATTCCGTTAAAAGGATCTAAAAGTTCTCCAAAATTTGCATCATTTAAACTTAAAGCTAATGCATTTATTGTGAAATCTCGTCTGTTTTGATCATCTTTTAAAGTACCTTCAGAAACTTCTGGATTTCTACTTTCTTCTGAATAGGATTCTTTTCTTGCACCAACGAACTCGATTTCCACATCTTTAAAACGCAACATAGCAGTGCCATAGGTTTTAAAAACTTGCACTTTTGGTTTGTTTGGTAGCAAATCTGCAACCTTTTCTGCCAATTCAATTCCACTGCCAACTGCAACTATATCTATATCTTTTACATTTCCTCTTTTTAAAAAAAAATCACGCACAAAGCCACCAATAACATAGCTATCTACTTTTAGTTCTGCTGACGCTTTAGATATTATAGTAAAGATTTCTAATGTTAATGCTTCCTTGAAAATCATGATTTTTTTTATGCTTGTAAGAGTTTGCAAATTTAAAACTTATCTTTTAATCTCTTAAAAAAAAGGCTCTTTTTATAAAACAAGATTTTTTATTGATTTTAAAAACATTTTAAATTGTATTTTTACAACTATTCGAATACACAAAATTATAAAAATTTCTAAATGATTATTGTTAGAATTGTTGGCGGACTTGGAAATCAAATGTTTCAATATGCTTATGCAAAATCTTTACAGCAAAAAGGTTACAAAGTTAGAATTGATATTTCTAAATTTAAAAACTACAAATTACATGGAGGGTATCATTTAGATAAATATAATATAGACATAGAAACTTCTAGTTCTTTTTCTAACCTTATAACTAGATTAGGCTTTAGAAGATCTGCAAAAGAAAAAAGTTTATTATTTGATGAGAAATTTTTAAAATTACCCGAAAAGGAGTATGTAAAAGGTTATTTCCAAACAGAAAAATATTTTAAGGAAATTAAAAACATAATTTATAATCAATTCCAAATAAAAAATACGCTTTCAGAATCTACAATTTCTTACAAAAAGGAGATAGAAAAATATAAAAATGCCTGTTCAATTCATGTTAGAAGAGGAGATTTTATTTCTGATAAAAAAGCAAATAAAGTTCATGGAACTTGCACTTTAGATTACTATGAAAAAGCAATTGAATTCTTAAATAGTCAGTTTAAAGAAGTTCATTTTTTTATTTTTTCTGATGATATTTTATGGGCAAAAAAGAATCTAAAAATCGAAAATGTTACTTTTATAAATCATAAAACAATACCTCATGAAGATTTACTTTTAATGAGTTTATGTAGATTTAATATTACTGCAAACAGTAGCTTTTCTTGGTGGGGAGCTTGGTTAAATAAACACAAAAGCAAAGTTGTGATTGCACCTAAACAGTGGTTTGTAGATAAAGAAAACGAAGTGGCTTGTAATAATTGGATTCAATTGTGATGTCTTACAAAGTTTATTATATCAATTTAGATAAAAGTACAGAAAGACGTGCATTTATGGAAAATCAATTTAAAGAATTGAAAATTCCAATCACCAGAATTTCTGCTATTTATGGTAAAGAGTTAGATGAAAATCTGCTGAAAACAGAAAAAAGAAAACACAATATTTTAGCTCATTTCCCATATCCAAATGATGGCGAAATTGGTATTTGTTTAACCCATTTTAAGTTATGGGAATATTTATCAAAACAACCTGAAGATTTTTCAATTGTTTTAGAGGACGACGCTTTGGTTCATGAAGATTTTTTTAAAGATTTAGAAACACTTTTATCAAAAATTACTATAGATGATTTTTTAGATATTTCTGGTAAAAAAGGTTTTTATCCTTTAAAAAAAAATGAGCTCAGCACGAAATTTTTAATGCCTCCTGTTTTAATGATTGGTCAAATAATTGGTAAAAATGCTGCTGAAAAATTGTCCGAAAATTTAAGCGAATATTATGCACCAATTGATGTGATGAAACAAGATGTTTACAAACACAAAGTTCCATTATTTAATACAAATAAGTCTTATGTAAAATCGAATGACAGCGCTATTGGTGGTACTACAATCCAACAGAAAAACTTACCTAAATTTAATAAAATTTTTAGAGAAATTGCGCGTCCTTTTTGGCAAGTTTTAACCTTATTTACCTATAAATTAAATAGATGTGTCAGAAATTATATTTTTTATAAATCTTTAAAATAAGTGTTTTATTTTACGCCTCTATTTAGAAGCCAAAGTTTTATATATCTCGTTAAAACTGCATAACCTTGTGTTGTAGACAATACCAAACCTGGATAACCATCTAAAAACCCTTTTCTTAAAATAAAGTGGGTAAAAACTCTAAAAGGTGGTTTTATAATGATATGATACGCATTTACTTTTCTACCTTTAGCATGAAGTTCTTTGGCTTTTAATTCACCATATTGATGTATTTTGGATATAAAATGATTGTAATTTTTATATCCAAAATGATCTATTTTGTTTTTAAAAAAACCTAGCTGACCAGAAGTTTTTATAGTTTCATGCACAAGACCTTGGTATTTACAATGCTCTTTCAAAAACAATCGAACTACTTTGTCTCTCTGCCAACCAGAATATTTTATTTTTTTTCCTGCAAAATAAAAACTTCTTCTTACATAGAATCCTGCATAATCTTTTGAATTTTTAACTGCTTCTAAAATTTCTAATTCCACTTTTGGAGTAACTCTTTCATCAGCATCTAAAATGTAAATCCAATCGTGTTTTGCTTGTTCTATAGCAAAGTTTTTTTGAGATGAAAAATCATCAAACTCACGTTTGATGATTTTTACATTGTATTTTTCCGCTAATTCTATTGTTTTATCTGTACTAAAAGAATCGATGACTATAATTTCATCAGCAAAAGAAACAGATTTTATAGCGGCTTCTATATGAATTTCTTCATTAAGAGTAGGAATAATAGCAGTGATTTTTGTCATAGTAATTTTCACAACTTAAACAGCTACATCATACTCACGTAATGCATCATTTAAAGAGGTTTTTTTGTTGGTACTTTCTTTTCTTTTTCCAATAATTAAAGCACAAGGCACATTATATTCTCCAGCAGCAAATTTTTTAGTGTAACTTCCAGGAATTACAACAGATCTTGCAGGAACTACACCTTTCATTTCAATAGGTTCATCACCAGTAACATCTATAATTTTAGTGCTCATTGTTAACACAACATTTGCCCCTAAAACAGCTTCTTTTTCTACTCTAACTCCTTCTACTACTATACATCTAGAGCCTATAAAAGCGCCATCTTCAATAATTACAGGAGCAGCTTGTAAAGGTTCTAAAACACCACCAATTCCTACTCCACCAGATAAATGTACATTTTTACCAATTTGTGCACAAGAACCTACTGTTGCCCAAGTATCTACCATGGTTCCTTCATCTACATAAGCACCAATGTTTACATAACTTGGCATTAAAATAGTACCAGAAGAAATGTATGCTCCATGTCTTGCAACTGCATTTGGAACCACTCTAATTCCTCTTTCTGCATAATTTCTTTTTAATGGAATTTTATCATGATATTCAAAAATACCACATTCTAAAGTTTCCATTTTTTGAATTGGGAAATATAAAACTACTGCTTTCTTTACCCACTCATTTACCTGCCATCCATTTTCTATTGGTTCAGCAACTCTTAAGGTTCCTTTGTCTAATAAATCAACAACTTCTCTAATAGCATTAATGGTTTTTTCTTGTTTCAACAACTCACGATTTCCCCAAGCTAATTCTATAATTTCTCTAATTTCTTTCATGTAATAAAATATTTTTGCAAATATAAATTTATAAACAAAAACCATGGCGAATATACACTTTTTAAACAGATATTTAATGTTTGTTTAAAATACAAAACAACGCCAAAACTAACTTATTGATATAATTATGTTTAAAATATTATAATACATATATAAACTTTATTTTTGCAAAAAAAGTATACAGTTTGGGAAGAGTTTTAGCCATAGATTTTGGAAAAATAAGAACAGGAATTGCAGTTACAGATCAATTACAAATAATTGCATCTGGTTTAACCACTGTAAAAACAGATGAATTAATTCTTTTCTTGAAACAATACATTGCTAAAGAAGAAGTTGAACTATTATTGGTTGGCAAACCAAAACAAATGAATAATTCTGATAGTGAAAGTGAGTCGTTAATTCTGCCTTTTTTACAGCAGCTGTCCAAAGAAATTCCTCAAATTCCAGTTAAAAGAATTGATGAGCGTTTTACTTCTAAAATGGCTTTTCAAACGATGATAGATGGAGGTTTGAGAAAAAATCAACGAAAAAATAAAGCTTTGGTGGATGAAATTAGTGCTACAATTATTCTACAATCGTATTTATATAACAAATAATTTTGTTCAAGTTACAAACTTTGTATTTTTGCAACCAATAAAAAAGAGAAAATGATATTACCAATTGTGGCTTATGGAGATCCTGTTTTGCGTAAAGTAGGTGTTGAAATTGATGCTAATTTCCCTGATTTAAAAGAATTGATTACCAATATGAAAGAGACTATGTACAATGCCTCTGGTGTTGGTTTGGCTGCACCTCAAATTGGAAAAGCAATTCGTTTATTTATTATTGATGCATCACCTTTTGCAGAAGATGAAGATTTAAGTGATGAAGATAGAGCAACTTTAAAAAGCTTTAATAAAGTTTTTATAAATGCAAAAATTCTAGAGGAAGATGGAGAAGAATGGTCTTTTAACGAAGGTTGCTTGAGTATTCCTGATGTTCGTGAAGATGTTACTCGTAAACCAAAAATAACCATAGAATATAAAGATGAAGATTTTAAAACGCATACTGAAGTTTTAGAAGGTTTGGCTGCCAGAGTTTTTCAGCATGAATACGATCATATAGAAGGTATTTTATTCACTGATAAAATATCAACACTCAAAAAAAGACTCATCAAAAGAAAATTAGAAAATATCTCTAAAGGAAAGATTAATGCAGATTACAGAATGCGTTTTCCAAGCCTAAAAAATAAAAAATAAGTCTGAAAAGACAAAAAAAATATACAAATGGAATTTAGTAAAATTATTTCGGTTACTGGTAAACCTGGTTTATTTCAAGTAATTTCTCAATCTAAAAATGCAATTATTGCAGAAAACTTATTAGATAAAAAACGTTTGGCAATAAATGCTGCTCAAAATGTAAGTTTGTTAGAAAATATAGCAATTTACACTTTTGAAGAAGACATGCCATTGCTTAATGTTTTTAAAGCTATGTCTGCTAAAACAGAAGGCAAAGAAGCCATATCTCATAAAGAAAGTGGCACAAAATTAGCATCATTTTTTGCAGAAGTTTTACCAAATTACGATAATGAAAGAGTTTATGATTCTAACATTAAAAAAGTAATTCAATGGTTTAACATTTTGGTAAATGCTGGTATGGATTTCTCTAAGAAAGAAGAAGTATCTTCTGAAGAAACTGAAAAGTAGTTAGTGGTTAGTGGTTAGTGGTTAGTGGTTAGTGGTTAGTAAAAATACAAGCTAAATTACTATGTAAATCTAATTTTTTGCAACTTATTAAAAAAGAATGAACTCAAGAAAAGAACAACTTTCAGCAATAAATCGTCTATTAGATATTATGGACGAGCTTCGCGAAAAATGTCCTTGGGATAAAAAACAAACGCTCGAAAGTCTGCGCCATTTAACTATTGAGGAAACTTATGAATTGGCTGATGCCATTTTAGAAAATGACTTACAAGAAGTAAAAAAAGAATTGGGTGATGTTCTTTTGCACATCGTTTTTTATGCAAAAATTGGAAGCGAAACTAATGCTTTTGACATTGCTGATGTTGCCAATTCAATTTCAGATAAATTAATTGACAGACATCCTCATATTTATGGAGATGTAAAAGTTGAAAACGAAGAAGATGTAAAACGCAATTGGGAACAATTAAAACTAAAAGAAGGCAAAGAATCTGTTTTAGAAGGCGTACCTAAAAGTTTGCCAGCAGTTGTAAAAGCGAATAGAATTCAAGATAAAGTTGCTGGTGTTGGTTTTGATTGGGAAAACCCAGAACAAGTTTGGGAAAAAGTTCAAGAAGAACTTGCGGAACTAAATGAAGAAATTAAGGCTGGAAACAATGAAAATATCGAAAAGGAATTTGGTGATGTTTTATTTTCTATGATCAATTACGCACGTTTTATTGGTGTAAACCCAGAAAATGCTTTAGAAAAAACCAACAAAAAATTTATTAATCGTTTTCAATATTTAGAAAAAGCGGCTAAAAAAGAAGACAAGCAACTTGCTGATATGTCTTTAGCAGAAATGGATGTTTATTGGAATGAGAGTAAAAAGTACTTTACTTAATTTAAAGTTAAAGAATTACCTCTAAAGATTAATTTGTATATTTTCTTTTATATTTATAGAAGAAAATCAACAAATTATGATAAACTCGGACTCTTTAATATTTATTTTATTTTTCGCTTTAATAATTAGTTTTGCTTCTTGCAAACCAACTGAAAAAAGCGAAGAAACGCATCAAAAAGAATTCAATTTAGAGGATACTGAAAAAGTACAAGCTGCAATTTTAGACTACGTAGAAGCTTTGTATTTGGTTGATTCTACTAGGATTGATAAAAGCGTAGATTTAAAATTAAGAAAAGTTGGGTATTATTTTAATCCGGATACAAAAGAATATATTGATAATTTAGAAATGACTCATAATCAATTATCCAATTTGGCTGCGAGTTGGAATTCAGAATTCGAGCAAGGAAACCAAAACTCTCCAAAAGAAATTGAAATTTTTGATGTAAATTCTAAAACTGCCTCAGCAAAATTAACTGTAGAATGGGGTATTGATTTATTTCATCTGGCTAAAGTTAACAACCAATGGAAAATTGTAAATGTGATGTGGCAAAGCATGCCAGATGAAGAGTAAGAATTATACTTTATTTTCTAAACCATATTCACCCGATAATGAGGTAATCATTCTTTCATTACTTCTCAATCTCATTAACAGTAAACCAAAATCCATTAAATAATCCTTTTTAGAATATCTAAATAATTTGTCTTGCGATTTTTTAGAACGTTTGTAATTCTCAAAAAAACGAGCCTTCCAAGCTTTCTCGTAAATTGAAAGTTGTTCTAAATCATCTGAATTTAATGCTTTATCTATTGCTTTTACTGCAAAAACAGCAGCTTCAAAAATAAACTTGTAGCCTTCTCCAACAATAGGATTTACTTGTGAAACACTATCGCCAACGCAGATTAAATTCTTATCTATAAATTTATCTAATACAGGAGTTAATGGTATGCTACCTCCTTCTACTTTTTCGTTATCTTTTTCTACAAGTTTTTTAATCTTTGGAATTTCTAAAATTAAATTCAAACGATTTTTTAATTCTTTAATAACATGATTATCAAAACTACCAAACCCTATTATGGCTCTTTGGTTTTGGAGTGGAAAAACCCAACCATAACCTCCTTGGTAAATTTTACCTACCATTAAGTGAATTTCATTAGGTTTTCCAAAATACTTAACATTATACTCTACACCTGTTGCTAATTGCACATTTTTAGGGCGCAAACCTATTTGTTTACTGATTACTGCATTTGTTCCTGAGGCATCAACGAAAATTTTTCCTGAGTAAGAATTGTTGTTTTTATCAATTAGTGCTGTGTAATTACCTTCATCATCTTTAGAGAAAGATTTTATATGTGTATCTAACTGAAAGTCTACAAATTCAGTGTCGATAGAATTTATTATCTCTTCGTGTAATTTTTTCTTATCTAATATGTAGGCACTAATGTTTTCGTAATTTTCTTTTTCTGCTTTTACTTTTCTTTTAATATGTTTTGAATAGAAAACACAGGTATCTATTTCTTGGGCAACAACATTTTTTGTCAGTCCAAAATCATCTAAATTGATAAAGCTACCTAAGGTATTAAAAGAAAATTCGAGAAGATTGGTTTTTCTGTCTAAAACTAAAGTTTTATGTTTTAGTTTACCCAATTCTCTTGCCAACATTATACCTGCTGAACCAGCTCCAATTATTACAACATCAAATTTTTCCATAGTTTCTTAATATCGATGCAAAGTATATTTATTTTGAATGATTACAAAATTCTTAGATTACTATTTTTATTTTTTACTCGATTTTCACAGAATTTTTTTTATTAAAAAATAGTTTTAATTAGAGAATAATTCTTCCAATAAACTAATTTATCTAATATTGGCATTTTTACAACAATTTATTAGTGTGATTCAAACAAATGTCAACACTTTTTATTGAATTAAAATTTGATTAAAATTTTAAAAATATAATTACTTAATTCTAGGTATAGTATTCATTTGAAGATTCAAATATATTTGATTTCTAATTTAAACTTAACCATTATGAAAAAACCTAAAATTTTATTTTTAACGTTCTTAGCATTTGTCTCCATTACATTTTTTAGCTGTGATGAATTATTTGGTGACGATGACGAAGACGAAGATTCAGTTGTAAACACAATCTCTTGTTCAGGTTACGTTGGCCCAAGAAATATTGATAAACAATATGATTATCAATGTCAAGCTGCATATATTTATAAATGTAATGGAGAAACTGAAAATTTAAAAAACCAATGTGCTTACTACAAACTATTGCAAAATCAATTAAATTTACCTGACTGTGATTATTGTGATTAAAAAAAGCCTCTCAATTACGAGAGGCTTTTTTAACTAAACTAATTTTTTAGCATTTGTAACTTTTTGCTTTGTGAGTGCAATATCAATTACTTGTTTCATATCTGAAACATAGTGGAAAGTTAAGCCCTTTAAATAGCTTTCTTTAATTTCTAAAATATCTTTTCTGTTGTCTTCACACAAAATTATTTCTTTAATATTAGCTCTTTTTGCAGCCAATATTTTTTCTTTAATTCCGCCAACAGGCAATACTTTTCCACGCAAAGTAATTTCGCCAGTCATGGCTAATTTATTCTTTACTTTTCTTTGTGTGTAAGAGGAAACTAAAGAAGTTAACATGGTAATACCAGCACTTGGACCATCTTTTGGAGTTGCACCTTCAGGTACATGAATATGTACATTGTACTTCTCCATAATTTCTGGTTTTATGCCAAATTCTTCTGCGTTCGATTTTATGTATTGTAAAGCAATAGTTGCAGATTCTTTCATTACGTTTCCTAAATTACCTGTAATTGAAAGTGCTCCTTTTCCTTTGGATAAAATAGATTCTATGAATAAAATATCTCCACCAACTCTTGTCCAAGCTAAACCTGTAACAACACCAGCAACATCGTTATTTTCGAATTTATCTCTATTTCTTGGTGTTCCTAAAATTTCTTCTACTTTTTCAGATGATAAAGCGATATCGTAATCTTCTGCTAATGCAATACTTTTTGCAGCAAAACGCACCACTTTTGCGATGTGTTTTTCCAAACCACGAACACCAGATTCTCTAGTATAACCCTCTACAATTTGTTCTATTTGTTTTTTTCCAAGTTTTAAATGCTTACCAGTTAAACCATGTTCCTTTAATTGTTTTGGTAATAAATGTCTTTTGGCAATTTCTATTTTTTCTTCAATGGTATATCCACTTACGTTTATAATTTCCATTCTATCACGCAAAGCCCAAGGAATTTGACCTAAATTATTGGCAGTTGCTATAAAAAGTACTTTAGATAAATCGTAACCAACTTCTAAATAATTATCATAAAAAGCTTCATTTTGCTCAGGATCTAAAACCTCTAACATTGCAGATGATGGATCTCCTTGATGACTTTGTCCTAACTTATCAATTTCATCCAAAACAAAAACAGGATTTGATGTTCCAGCTTTTTTTAAGTTCTGAATTAACCTTCCAGGCATTGCACCTATATAAGTTTTTCTATGACCTCTAATCTCTGCTTCATCTCTTAAACCTCCTAAAGACATTCTAACATACTTGCGTCCTAAAGATTCTGCAACCGATTTTCCTAACGAAGTTTTACCAACACCTGGAGGTCCATATAGACAGATAATAGGCGATTTCATATCTCCTCTTAACTTTAAAACTGCCAAGTGTTCGATAATTCTTTCTTTTACTTTTTCTAAACCAAAGTGATCTCTATCTAAAACTTTTATAGCTTTTTTTAAATCAAATTTGTCTTCAGAATAAATTCCCCAAGGCAATTCTAACATCAATTCTAAATAGCTTCTTTGCACACCATATTCTGCAGCTTGCGGATTCATTCTGCGTAAACGAGACAATTCTTTATCAAAAATTTCGCATACTTCTGCATTCCATTTTTTCTTTTTGGCTTGCTTGCGCATTTCTTCCAATTCTTGATCGTTAGAAACGCCACCTAATTCTTCTTGAATGGTTTTTAACTGCTGATTTAAATAGTATTCACGCTGTTGTTGGTCTAAATCCTCACGAGTTTTAGACTGAATATCATTTCTTAATTGTAATTTCTGAAGTTCTTTATTTAAATTTTTAAGCGTTAATAATGCGCGTTCTTTTAAATTATCTTTTTCTAAAATAATCTGTTTTTGCATTACACTTAAATCCATGTTTGATGCAATAAAATTCACTAAAAAAGAATTAGATTTAATGTTTTTTATTGCAAAAGAGGCTTCACTTGGTAACATTGGGTTTTCTTTTATTACCTCTAAGGCTTGATCTTTAATAGAATCAATAATAGCGTCGAACTCTTTTTTATCTTCAACAGTTCTATCTTCTTTAGCTTCTTTTACTGTTGCTTTTAAATAAGGTTCATCTTGAATAATTTCTTCTATTTCAAAACGTTTTTTACCCTGAATAATTACTGTTGTATTTCCATCAGGCATTTTTAAAACACGTAAAATTTGCGCTACAACACCTGTTGTATGTATATCTTTTAAAGACGGCTCTTCTTCTTCTTCATTACGTTGCGCAACTACCCCAATTATTTTATTGCCTTTATTGGCATCTTTAATTAATTGAATTGATTTATCTCTGCCAGCTGTAATTGGAATTACAACTCCAGGAAATAAAACTGTATTTCTTAAAGGTAAAATTGGTAGTATTTCTGGAACGCTTTCTTTGTTAATGATTTCTTCATCTTCTGGCGTCATTAAAGGGATTAATTCTGAATCTTCGTTCATTATATTATCAAAAGACAAACTGTCTAATTTTATAATTTTTGATTTGCTCATGTGCTATATATCTGTCATTCTGACATTAATTTATGAGAAACTCAAAAACCAATATCGTCCTTATATTTTTAAAATACTGATAATCAAAAGTATAAAAAATAACAATTAATTAATCTCAATGAATAAGACAATTGTTGTGCCAAAAGCTTTATTTATGCTTTTCTAGTTGCTTCAATATTTAAAAAAACCTAATTTAGCTAAATTCATTATTTTTAATTTATAAATTCTATGGAAAAAGCATACAGGAATATTGGTTTTATTTTTTTGCTATTTATCCCATTAACCTTTCTTGGTTTTTACAAAACTTATTTTGTGTTATCTCCAGAATTTAAGGGAACTATAGACATTTATACTCATGTTCATGCTTTTTTTGCATCAATTTGGATTGTTTTAATAATTAGCCAACCTCTGTTAATTCGATACAAATACTATAAAATTCATAGCCTTTTAGGCAGAATTTCTTACTTTATATTCTTTGGGTTAATTCTCTCTTTTATTCCTCAAATGATTAAAGAATATGGTAAAAATCTAATTCCTTTAAATGCTGGTTTCGATATTTTACTTTTGTTATTATTCTACATACTTGCTATAAAACACAAGAAAAATATTGGTTTTCATATGAGATATATGATTGCTATTGCTTTAATTTTTATTGGACCAACTTTGGGACGAATTATTTTTATATTATTAGAGTTAGAAAGTATAGGGTTTTTACAAATTCCTTATTTATTGGTTATCGTTATTCTTTTAAGTTTGATTTATTTTGATAAAAAAAACAAAAAAAATTACGAACCTTATTTAGTGGCTCTATCAGCCTTTATAATTTATTTATTGGCACTATATAGCATAAATATTCATATTTAAATAAATATTAAAAAGCCTAAAAAAAAAAGTAATATTTTTTTCTAAGAACTGTCACAACTCAAAAATAGTTTTGTCTTTAGTATAGAAGTTTTTAATTGGAAATCAATCAACCACATATAACCAACCTTTTAGAACGCTGCAAATCGTCTGATAAAAATGCGCAGTTGGAATTGTACAAAGCATATTATAAAGCTATGTACAACTCAGCTTACCGAATTTTAAAAGATAGTTTTGAAGCAGAAGACATTATGCAAGAAGCTTTTTTAACGGCTTTCACAAAAATGGATTCGTATAAAGGTGAAGTAACATTTGGAGCTTGGCTAAAACGAATTGTAATCAATAAAAGTTTAACCCAGTTAAAGAAAAACAAACGCTACAAAGAAGTAAAAATGGAAGTAATTCCAAATGGTGAAATTCAAGATGAAGCAATTAATTACGCTGGTTTAAATCCGAAGATGGTTTTAAACTCTTTACATAATTTAAAAGATAATTATAGAGTTGTGCTTACCTTAAATTTAATAGAAGGTTTTGATTATGAAGAAATTGCACAGATTTTAAACTATACAAACGAAAATGTGAGAACCACAATCTCTAGAGCAAAGAAAAAATTAAAGCAAGTTTTACTTGCAGAAAATATACAAGTACAAGCATATGGAAAATAAATTAGACAACTTTTTTTCTGAAAATGATTTCGATTTTCAAGAACCACATTCTGGACATTTAGAGCGTTTTGAGCGCAAACTAAATCATCCAAAAAAACTAAACAGAACTTCTTGGAAATGGCTTCCTGTGGCAGCATCTGTAGTTTTAGTCTTGGGTTTTTGGTTGGGAACTCATCATCAAAAAAGACAAATTGAATTGGCAGATGTTTCTCCGAAAATGGAAGAAGTTCAAAACTATTTTGTTTCTACCATCAATAAAGAATTAAAAAATATTGAGAGCAATAGAAGTTTAGAAACAGAAACTGTTATTGAACAAGCTTTAGACAAATTAGAAGAGCTAGAGGAAAGCTATAATTTCTTTCTTACAGAATTAAATGTTGCTGGAAATCAATCTAAAATTATTAATGCTATGATTAAAAATTATCAGCAGCGTTTGCAAATTTTAGAAAATGTGTTGCAACAAATCGAACAAATAAAAAATCCTAAACTTTTAAATAATGAAATCTATATATAAAATTACACTCTTATTTTTACTTTTTCCATTCATATCATTTGCTAATAATGATGAAAAAAAACACGAAAAAAGTAGAGTCATTAAAAAAGAATACAAAGTTAATAAAGATGCAAAAGTGTCGATTGATAACAAATACGGACACTTAAATGTTACAACTTGGGATAAAAATATGGTAGAAATCGAAGTTACTATTATTGTAAAAGGTGACGATTTAGACCAAGTAGAAGACAGAATCTCTGAAATTGATGTTTATTTTGAAGCATCTGCAAACATGGTTTCTGCAAAAACAAATTTCGAAAAAGAAAAAAATAGTTGGTCTTTTTGGAAAAAAAACAACAACTTGAACTACGAAATTAACTACAGAGTAAAAATGCCAAAAACAAATGCTGTAGATTTAAATAATGATTATGGTGATATTTATTTAAGTGATTTGGCTGGTGTAGCCAACATTAATTGCGATTATGGTAAAATTTCTGTAGGTAATTTAATGGCAAATAATAACAATATTAATCTAGATTATTGCTCAGCATCAACAATAAATTATATGAAAAGTGGTAATATTAATGCAGATTACTCTAAAATAACTATTGAAGAATCTGACCAAGTAAAAGTGAATACAGATTATTCCACTTTAAAATTTGGTAAAATTGGTGAAATTGATTTTAATGCAGATTATGGTGCAATTTCTATTGATGAAGCAAATACCGTAAATGGAAATTCAGATTATACTGGCATGAGTTTTGGAACTATAAGAAAAAACTTAACAATAGATACAGATTATGGTTCAGTTTCTGTAAAAAGACTTGTAAAAGGTTTCGAAAATGTAAACATTAGTGGACAGTATGCAGGGATTAGAATAGATGTGGACGCAGATGCTGTTTTCGATTTTGAACTAGATTTGCAATACGCAAGTTTTAAAGGTGATGAGGATAAAATGGAGTTTAACAAAAAAATATCGAAGTCTTCCAAAAAATATTACGAAGGTAAATATGGTAAAGGAAATTCAAATTCTCGCATCAAAATAAAATCGCAATATGGAGGCGTTTCAATAAAATCTAATAATTAAAAAATCAACTTAAAAATAAAAAATCATGTTTAAAAAAATTACACTATCACTTTTGGTATTTGCATTTACATTGTCTATGAATGCGCAAGATTGGAATAGCAAAAAAATAAAAGGAAATGGAAATGTAGTAACTGTAAAAAGAACTACACAAGTTTACGATGGTATTTCTGTTGGCGGTTCTTTCGATGTAATTCTAGTAAAAGGAAAAGAAGGTAATATTACTATTGAAGGCGAAGAAAATGTAATACCTTACATAGAAACTGAAGTAAACAATAATAAACTTCAAATAAAGTATGAAAAAAATGTAAATATCAACACTACAAAAAGATTGACTGTAACTGTTACTTATGAAGATATTGATATGGTTTCTTTAGGTGGTTCTGGTAATGTTACAAGCGAAGGAACTATAAAAAGCAAAGATTTTTCTGCTTCTTTGGGTGGTTCTGGAAACATCATTTTAACTGTTGTTGCTGATGAAGTTAGCGCAAATATTGGTGGTTCTGGAAACATTAAGCTTTCTGGAAGTGCTAACGAGATTACTTGTTCTATTGCAGGTTCTGGAAGTATAAAAGCTTTCGATTTAACTACAGATTCTATAAATGCAAATATTGCAGGTTCTGGAAGTATAAATATTACTGTTAAAACAAAAATTAAAGCGAAAGTTGTTGGCTCTGGAAGTATTTATTATAAAGGAAATCCTTCCACTATAGACAGTAAAACTGTTGGTTCTGGAGATGTAATTGATAAAAATTAAGAAGCTAAAGCCCATCAAAATTATTATTCCCCTAAATCTTCCTAAAAGGAAGTGTTGAAAATGTGAACGATTTTCTAAAAAACTTGAAAACTCTAAAATGAATTGTCATTTTAGAGTTTTTTTTATCTTGTTTCTTGTCTCCCAAGAATCAATAATTTCTATACTTCTGTGTTTCAGTAAAAATGTGTTCTAAGATTCGTTGTTCCACCTCATCAAAAACAATATTTCTACGTTTCATAACAACTTTAGCAACCTCAAAAACTTTATCCGTTTTGTATTCTGTAAAGCCAGATGAACCTCCCCAACTAAAAGAAGGCATAAAATTTCTTGGAAATCCGCTACCAAAAATATTGGCAGAAACTCCAACTACAGTTCCTGTGTTAAACATTGTATTGATGCCACATTTAGAATGATCGCCCATCATTAAACCACAAAATTGCAAACCAGTTTTTGCAAAACGACCTGTATTGTAATCCCATAATTTTACTTCTGCATAATTATTTTTTAGGTTCGAATTGTTTGTATCTGCTCCTAAGTTGCACCATTCACCTAATACAGAATTTCCTAAAAAACCATCATGTCCTTTATTAGAATACCCCATTAAAACTGAGTTATTTACTTCTCCACCCACTTTACAATGAGGACCTAAAGTAGTTGCTCCATAAATTTTAGCTCCTAATTTTAAGGTAGAATGTTCGCACATTGCCAAGGCACCTCTTACAACACAACCTTCCATAATTTCTGCATCTTTACCAATATAAATTGGCCCATCAGTGGCATTTAAAAATGCAAAAGTTATTTTTGCACCTTCTTCTATGAAAATATTTTTTTGATTGATGCATTGCACAGTTTCAGGAATTGGCTCAGAGGTTCTGCCTTCTGTAATCAAATCAAAATCTTGCTGAATTGCCTTGTCATTTAATGCAAAAATATCCCAAGTGTTATTTATTTTTATCAATTCTTCATCAAACTCAATTTGCTTGTAATTGTCAAAATTAACCTCCTCCTGTGTGTCTTTTGTAAAAAATGCAATTACATCATCACCTTTAAAAATGGCTTCGTTTTCTGATAGATTTTTCACTTTATCCACCAAACTTTTTGTTGGACAAAATGATGCGTTTATCATTACATTTTCTTCCAATTCAATCATTGGATATTTTTCTTCTAAATATTCTTCAGTAATTGTTGTAGTTGTTAAACCTAAATGTTTTTCCCATTTTTCTCTAATGGTTAAAATTCCAACTCTTAAATCTGCAACTGGTTTTGTATAAGTAAATGGCAATAATGAGTTTCTAACATCACCATCAAATAAAATATAGTTCATTTTTAATTTTTACGAATTACACAAATTTACTTTTTTTAACCCACAAAAAAAACCGATTGTAAAAAATTACAATCGGTTTTTTTTAACTAACCTAAAAATCTATTATTGTTTGATAAATTTTTGTGTTCCTATTTTATCATCAGAAAGTACTTTTAAGATGTAAATTCCAGTTGATAAATTATTTACATTTATTGTATTACTTGAACTTGTTACACTTCTTGTTAAAGCTAATTTACCAATTTGATCATAAAATTGAACTGTTGCATTTGATGACCCAGAAGGTAATTGAATAGTTAAACTCTCTGAAGCTGGATTTGGATACATTTCAAAATCTAAACGATTTGCTTCTAAAGTACTTAAAACTCCAGCAACAGTTGCTCCTCTATTGCCTCCATGATATGCATAACTAGTAGATGATCCATGTGCCCAAATCATTGTAAGATTTCCTGTATTAGGATTAAACACAAAATCATTTGAATCTCCTGTATTATTAGCTCTTGTAACCACCATAGTTCTAGTACTTCCAGATACTGAGTTAGATTGCAAAGACCAATCTTGTTGACTATCTGCTGTAGGTAAAAAGCGACCTGTAGATTTTGCATCTGTAATTGTAGTTCCATCAGACCTAAAAACATCTGCACCAGCACTCATATTTGAACCTCCAAAACCCACTGAAAACCAAACGTTAGAGGGAACAACTAAAGTTAATGTAGTAGTATTTGTAGCTCCGCTAATTGATACACTTGCAGAAAAATTAGAATTAAAGTTTATGGCACCTGTTCCAAAAACTTGTGCGTTAGCATTAAAACCTAATGCAATTAAAGATAAAATAAGTAGTGTTCTTTTCATGTTACTTGTTGTTTAATAGTTGAATTATATTTGAATTTCCTTTTATTTTTGCATAATCTAATGCAGAATTGCCTCTATTGTCTTTTAAAGTAATGCTTGCTTTGGCAGCTACTAAAAGTTTTGTGATTTCTTCTAAATCGAACATAACAGCATAATGTAAAGCTGTTGTTCCATTTGGGTCTGTTGCATTTATATTTACTTTCTTTTTAATTAATAACATTACTAATTCTGTATTACTTTTAACTACTGCTGCCATTAATGGTGTACCATAACCACTTTTAGCATTAATATTTTTTACATTATTAATCAAGTATTTTGCAACTTCATTATTACCAGAATAACAAGATAGCGTTAAAGGTGTATACCCTTCTTTGCTTACTTTATTAATAATTTCTGGGTTCTTTTTTTCAGCAGCTTTTAACTCAATTAAACTACCATTTCTTGCAATATCAAATATTGATTTTTCTTGAGAAAACCCATTTACAGTGTAAATTGATAAAAAGAAAATAAAAAGTATTTTTCTGATCATAATAAAATATTCTTTTTTCATAAAAAGTGTATGTGTTTTAGATTACAAAAACATAATAATATCTTTTTTGTAAATTTAAATGTAATTATTTAAAATTCCTTTCAAATAAAGTCATTTTATAAAAATCATTAAAAAATATGACCACCAAGAGGAAAAATTAGTCTTAAAAAGGAATATTATTAGTTGAAAAGTATCACTTTTTAGAAATCTTAAAAAGAATTTTAAAAAATGAATTGTATTTTTGACCTATGACTGAAAAAAAAATACTGTACAAACATATTAGTGAATCTCAATTAACTATTACAGAGTTAATGTTGCCTTCACACTCTAATTTTAGTGGTAAAATTCATGGAGGACATATTTTAAATTTAATGGATCAAATTGCTTTTGCTTGCGCCTCTAAACATTCTGGCAATTATTGCGTAACTGCTTCTGTTAATAAAGTAGATTTTCTTAACCCAATTGAAGTTGGTGAATTAGTAACTTTAAAAGCTTCTATCAATTTTACGGGTAGAACTTCTATGGTTGTAGGTTTACGAGTAGATTCTGAAAACATTAGAACAGGCACAAAAAAACATTGTAACTCTTCTTATTTTACCATGGTTGCTAAAGACGATACTGGAAAAAGTGCCCCTGTTCCAGGAATTATTTTAACCACAAAAAACGAGATTAGACGTTTTGCAAGAAGTATTACCAGACAACAAGAAGGTAAAAATAGAATGTCTAGATTTAACAGTAAAATTTTTAAAGCCGATGATTATTTACACCTTTTTGAAAACAGCAATTCTAAAATTGAGTTGAAAGAAAAATAAGGGTTTTTCAATATTGATTTTTTAAATCTTCTTTGATCTATTTTTAAACTCCAAATTTATTTAAAATAAATGCCTACTTTCACTTTCAATCATATAGCAATTTCAGTACAAGATGTACAAGAATCTATTAATTTTTATCAAAAGGTTTTGCAACTTAAAGAAATTGAGAATACTGCTTCAGACTCAGAAACAAGATGGTTATCATTTAATGATGGAAGACAATTGCATTTAATTCCTCGTCCAAATGATGAAATAAAAATTAATAAAGCTATTCATTTTGCATTGGCAACGTCTGATATGAATGCTGTTGTAAAACGCCTAAAAGATTTAAAAATCGATTTTTATGATTGGCCTGGAACAGTAAACAAAGTTTATATAAGAAAAGATGGAATTCAACAAATTTACTTTCAAGATCCAAATGGTTATTGGATTGAAATAAACAATGATATTTAATTTATTTCAAATACCTATTTGGTTTTTGATTCATTTTGAGATGCATGATTTTTACATCAAACTAAAAATGATGCAATTAAAAAGTAGATGCAAGATTGTTAACTTTAATAATGAGTGTTCATTTCATTCATCTGCTTTCAGCATTTCAGTAGCTTTATCTTTCTTAAAACAGATTTACTAAAAAGTTCGAGAAATATTGAATCCTAAATGGATATCACCTCCAAAAAAATTGCCTGTGGTTTCTGCAATAAAACTTTTTTCAATCATGGTAATTGCATTCGATAAAATGATCTGAAATACATGACCTCCAGTTTCTATGTCAACACCAAAAGCTAAAGAGTTTCTGGCATCAATGGAGGCAGATTCGTTAAACGCATAGTAATATTCGCTATTAAAAGAAACTCTGTTGCTTAACTTTATACGAGTTCCTAAACCCAATGCAAAAATATCATGTGGATCTGAAGCTATTTTTACGGTATTTCTATGGATATAAGTAGGTGTTAGTTGAAAAGAAAAAGACGAACTTACTTTTCTAGCTATTAAAACTTGGCCAACATAATTTAAGCTTTCTGCAAAACTTCTTGGGTCTGAAGGTGCATAATCTTTAATGGTTTTAATGGCTACACTTCCAAAAAGTGACACTGCAAATGGAAAAGATTTTTCTCCTGTTCGCTGTTTTATCCAACTATATTTTAAGAAACCATCATACGTTTTTTCGAAACTACTTCTTCCTGCTCCAATGGTTAAATTGTCTGTTAAACCATATTCTAAAGAGAAACGAATATTCGATTGGTCTAAACCAAAAAGTTCATCAAAGCCTGAGTTGATTCGCCCAAATCTATGAGATATAATAAACTCTAATTCCCTGTCTTTTCTATTTTCTATAGAATGTCCGTTTAAAATTCGTGTTCCTTTAAAGGTAGCTGTTACAATTTCTTTGGTTTTGTTTTCTGGTGTTTCATCATCTAAAATATCTAACAAATCGTCTTGACAAAATACAGAAGTACTCACAAATAGTAATAAAATGGCTAGTCGTAATTTTTTCATTGTGTTATTTTTTAAATGGTGTATGATTAAAATTGAAAGTCACTTTTATATTCTTTGCAATATTTTTTGCAACGACAGATGGAATTTCGATTTCAAAATCTTCTAAATTTACCAAGAAATCTCCATCCACTAAAATGGTATCTACAGTTCTTTTCATATTGGCTTCTATGGTTATTTCTTTAGAAACTCCATGAATTGTTAAAATACCTTTCACTTGTTTTTTACTCGTTGTTTCGTTTACATCATCAAAATTTAAAATTGTTCCTTTAAAAGTGGCTTTTGGAAACTTGTCAGATTCTACATAATTCTCATTAAAATGCTCTTGCATTAATGCTTTTTCAAATAAGAAGGATTTCATTAAAATTGAAATCGCCATTTGACTTTTTGTAGCATCTATAATACTTAAAACTTGGTTATTATCTGCTGTAATATCTTCCATTGGTGCTTTTGAGAAAAAGTTAATAGCACCATTTCTTGTTAAATATCTTTCTTGACTGTTGCTAATTGTTACAAATAAAAAACAACATAAAATTGTTATAATTGGTTTCATGATTTGGATTGATTTTAGTTAGTTGATAATTTCTGCTTTCACAATAATTACGTCCATTAAATAGCCAGTGCAAATTCCTTTTAGTTTCAAAGAATTTCCTGCTGCTATCGAACTTATTTTTTGTGTTGATTCATCAGATAAATGGCAAATAACACTGCCAAAATCATCATTTGTTTTTAGGGTGATGATTCCTTTTTCTTTCTCAATTTTTACTTCAGAAACAATTCCTTCTACTTCTATAATTTTTTCTAAATATTTTAAGTTGGCTGTAGTTTCATCCGAAGAAAAATCTTCCAATATTTTGTTGGCAGTAATTGTAATATCTGAAGATGTTTCTGTAATATTTACATGAGGTTTGTTGTACATTTTATAAGCAATAAATGCACCAGCAATTCCTAAAATAAAAATTGCAATGATTATTTTTTTAAGTTTCATCATCTGTATTTTAGTTGTTTAAGGCTCCTGCATCTACCCAACAAGAAATTGCCTGAATTTCATCATTCGTTAAAGAATTTCCTTGTGGCATTCTTCTACTAACCACTTCTGCTTTTACACTATTTGCATTGGCACTCGTACCATTGTAAGTAGTTAAATTGGGAAAATTACCTCCATTTCCATGGCAAACAATACAGTTATTATCTATAATTGGTTTTACATTTAAAGTGTAGGTTATAGTTTCACAAGGATCTACATTTGGGTTTTCTTCAATTAAAGCTTCCTCTACGTTGGTTAAACAAGAAGTTAAAAACACACTTAATAAAAGTATTAAAAACTCTTTCTTAAATTTTAGGTTGATTTTCATTTTTAGCTAGGTTTATATTACATAGCAAAATAACTAAAATAAAACAATTGGCAAAGAACGAACCTTTGTAAAGAGGAAATAAAAAGTATAAAAGGGAAAAAAACGAGTTAAAAGAATATTAGTTTTCCATCATTTTAAGGATATAAAACTACATATTTAGCCATTGTTTAAATTCGGCTGCTTTATTTTTGCTAATCAAAATTTCTTCGGATGTTTTAGAGTGTAAAACAATTTTTAACTGGCTATTGCCATATTTAATTATTTTATCAATAGCAGTAATACTGATAATAAATTGTCTGTTTGCTCTAAAAAATAAAGCAGAATTTAGTTGTGTATACATATCGTCTAAACTCAAATTTGTAGTTGGTTTTCTACCATCAAAACAAACCACATAAGTAATGGTATTTTCTGTATAAACATAAGCAATTTCTTCTATGGCAATAGGCACTAATTCGTTTCTTATGTAGGTAAGAATTCTTTTTTTCTCGATTTCTAAAGGTTCTTCAACAATATTTTCTACAGGTTTTTCAGCCACCTTTTGCTTGTAATTAACCAAATCTGAATTCAATTTAGAAAGACTCACAACTTCTGATGTTAAAGAAGCATATTTTAATTCGAGTTGTTTTTCGTAAGTGCTACCCAAAATTCTTACTGCTAAAAACGATAATAGAATTACCAAAATTCCCATCACAAAAAATATGAGGTAAAAATTAGTTTTTAATGTTTTCATTTGATTTTTAATACTGCTAATATTCACGTTTGCAGCTACTATTAAATCGGAATTTTTAACAGGAGATATGTATACAATTTCGGATATGGATTCGTTTGTATTACTTGTTAACAAATAGTATAAATCTTCTGAATTATTTTTCTCTTTTAAAGAGGTTAATAGTGTTTGATTCGAATTTACCTGCTGCCCAACTTTTGTTTTATCTGGGTGGCAAACCTCTCTTCCACCCCAATTAAAAACGCTTACAAACCAACTATCTGTATTCGAATTTTCGATAATTTGCTGTAAATTACTTATGATATCTCCTTTTTCTATAGAGGATGATAATTGAAAATCGATCAGTTTTGCAATTTCATCTGCTTCTCTTTTGCTAGATTCTACTTGCACCTCTATTAATTGATCTGCGCTCACTTTTATAAAATATTGTGATGCAATTAAAGCAACCAACATAAAAATAGCAGTAATAGATAAAAAAGTAAAAAAGTAAAGTTTGTCTTTTTTCATAAGATTATAGAAAGGCGAAAGATACCAATATTTCTTTTTTTTACGAAGTCATAATTTCCTCTTTAAGTCTATTTTTTCCTTTTCATTGGTTTTTCTTTTGCAAAAGCAGTACATTTATTTTTCTTTGAGCAGTATGAGACCTAAAAATAAAATCTTTTTAATTCTTTTTTTAATTGCTATCGCAATTGGAGCTTATTATAGCTTCAATCCTTTGTTATCATCATCAGAAAAAAATTTAGAAAACGAAAAAGCAGAACTTGTTTTAAGTTCTAATGATTTAGTAAATGCCTATTCTAATAATGAAAAAAAATCTAACAATTTATATGCTGGAAAAATTATCGAAGTTACAGGAACCATTAAAGAAATTACTTTTTTAAATAATAGAAATACCATCATTTTAAATAGTAATCTAGAAACTTTTGGAGTAATTTGCGACTTACATTCAGATGAAATTGAAAAAATAAAACAACTAAAACCTAATCAAAAAATACGTGTAAAAGGCATTTGTAAAGGCTTCTTAAAAGATGTTATTTTGCTAAATTGCACTGTAGATATTTTACCAAATGAATAAACTTTTACCACTTTTTTTCCTCTTCATTTCTTTTGCAGATATTGATACTACACAAAATCAATTTATTGCAAGACAGGGTCAGATTACCTTTTTTTCTTACACCTCTGTAGAAAATATCGAAGCTCAAAATAACCAAGTTTTAAGCCTCTTAGATATTGATAAACAAGAAATTGCCATTAGTATGTTAATGCGTGCTTTTGTCTTTAAAAAAGATTTAATGTACGAACATTTTAACGAAAGTTACGTTGAGTCTGATTTGCATCCAAAAGCAAATTTTGAAGGAAAAATTATAAATTTTGATGCAAAAACAAGTGATCCTCAAACAAAAATAATTCGAGGAAAATTAACCATTCACGGAATTACGAAAGAGGTAGATATTAAATCTACCATTAAAAAAATTGATGAAAATTACTTAATTTCGGGAGAGTTTGATGTTTTTGTAAACGACTATCAAATTAAAATTCCGCCAATTTTAGCAAGTAATATTGCAAAAATGATTTCTATTAAATTCCAATTTCAATACCAACCTTATGAAGATTAAAAACATCACTAAATTTCTCGTTTTTTTATTTTTAGTTGTTGGCTCTTCTGCAAATGGGCAAGATTTGTTAGACAAATTAAATACCGAATTTCCAGACAATAATCCATTTGAAATTGCCACATTTAAAACCACAAGATTAGGTTTAGGACACTCCACAGAAACGAGAAAAAAAGGAGCTTTGCAATTGAGTGTTTATTTTAGATTTTGGGACACTCCAAGCGCACAAAGTCAAAGTTTTTTAGCAGATGAAACAAACACAAGATATGGTTTAGAATATGCCTTTACAGATAATTTTACGTTTGGTTTCGGTTACTCAGACTTTGATAAAATTACAGACGGATTTTTTAAATACAAACTTTTAAAACAAAAAAGAGATTCTAAAAAACATTTTGCAAGTATTACGCTTGTGCAAACACTCACACAAAAAAGTACACTAAATGCGAATGCTAATTTATATCAACCTTCATCGTCATCAAATACCTATGCTTTTGCAAGTCAGGTTTTAGTGGCTAGAAAGTTTAACTCTAATTTATCTTTACAAATTTCGCCTACTTTTATCCATAGAGAACAGAGTGCTTTAACCAACGATCCAAACAATCAGTTTGCCATTGGTTTTGGTGGTAGACACAAAATTGGTAAACATGCTTCTGTGGTTTCAGAATATTATTATGTTGCAAATCGTATAAAATCTTTCACCACTCATAATGCTTTTATGTTTGGTATCAATTGGGAAGTGAGCGATTTAATGTTACAGTTCCATTTAACAAATGCAAGAAGTTTTGCTGAAGATACTTTTATAACACAAACTACCAACAACTTTAATTTTAAAGACCCAAATTTACATTTTGGCTTTAATGCTACTTACATTATTCATACTCGAAAAAAGAAGTTTAAATAAGAAGGTTTTTACTTTTTGATATAATTCAACCAGATTCGCTAAAAAAGTTCTAAAAAAAAATCTACTTTATACCATAATACATGAAAAACAATATTTTAATCCTATTACTAATCTCTTCTTTTTATAATTTTTCTCAAAGTAAAGAAAATTTTGACTATCAGCTCTTTTCAAATCCAGATGCAGAGAATGAATTATCATTATATTTCAATAGAAACGTTTCCAAAGAACTTTTAAACGAGGCAAGATTTCAACCCGAAGAAAAAAATATCGTTTTATCTTTTAATATTAATAACGAAAATAAGCCGTTCAGAATTTCTATTAATAATTTCGGTTCACCAGATTTAAGGGAAAGCATTCTAAAAGCATTCGAAAATTATCCATTAGAAAAATTATCCATTGAAAAATTAGAAAAAAAAAATAGATACTCTCTGCAAATTATATCTGAAGAAGATGGGGAAAATATTTTTAATTGCAGCAGTAAAATTATTGCAGAAACACCACCCATTTGTTATAACTGCAATGATTTAAATTTTTACGAAGATATAAAAACGTGTTTAAATGTTGAAGTTGAAAAGCATTTTTACAATCAACTTAATTTTGATTTATTGAAGGAATTAGAAGATAAAGAAACAAACTTATTTATTGCATTTACTATTTCTGAAAATGGGTCTTTAATCAATAATAAATCAAATGTACCTGATTTTTTTGTGGATGAAGTTGAGAGAGTTTTAAAAACTTTTCCGCTTATAGAAAAGATAAGTACTTTAAATGACAAGCCTTTGGAGCCTATGCATAGTTTTACTATTTGGTTTGATAAAGATGAAAAACCTAAGTTAGAGGATATAAACTCGAAACTAAAAAAGATAGCTAAACCTACAAAAGATAATGATTTTGCAACCTATTTAAAGAGTAAAATTCCAATCGAAACTATTCAGAAAGCAAATTTAAATAGAATTAACAACAGACTTTATTTAAATTTTGAGTTGGTTGACAACAAACCAATTAACATCAATACTAACGCAAGATCCTCTGTTATACAAAATGAAATTATTAATGCTTTTAAAGAATATCCTTTAGAAAAATTTACTTTCTTAGATAAAAGTAAATTCAACAAACAAAACATTCAAATTCTATTTTTTGAAAACAATGAAATTGCCATCAATACAAATACTGTTATCACAAATGTAAAAACGCCGATATTTCCAGGTTGTAAAAACTCTGCAGATATTGAAGACTTAAAAAATTGTTTTAGTAAAAATGTTCAAAAACATTTTTCTAAAAAATTTAATTCTCGTTTACCTAATAATTTGGGCTTATCACAAGGAAGAATAAGAGTTTTTATCGGTTTTAAAATAGATAAAACTGGTAAAATTGTTAATATAATAGTTAAAGCTCCTCATCCTGCAATAAAAAAAGAAGTTGTAAGGGTTATGAGTAAATTACCTTTGGTTGAGCCTGGTAATGACTCAGGAAATAACGTAACGTTTAGATATTCCATTCCTTTTACAATGATTGTTGAATAATTATCTAAAGTAAATGTGTATATAAATATAAAACAAAAATCTACATTTGCAGCATGCGAATAGATATCATTTCAGTAGCTCCAGACTTATTAGAAAGTCCTTTTAACCATTCTATTGTAAAAAGAGCAAAAGAAAAAGGTTTGGCGGAAATTGTAATTCACGATTTACGCAAATTCGGTTTAGGTAATTACAAACAAATAGATGATACGCAATTTGGTGGTGGAGCAGGAATGGTTTTAATGATTGAACCAATTTCAAATTGCATAAAACAATTACAAACTGAAAGAACCTATGATGAAATCATTTACATGACTCCAGATGCAAAAACACTTAATCAATCCACAGCAAATACACTTTCTTTAAAAGAAAATATTTTGATTTTAACTGGGCATTATAAAGGTGTAGATCAACGAATTAGAGACAAATACATTACCAAAGAAATATCTATTGGCGATTATGTTTTAACAGGTGGTGAGTTGGCTGCTGCAGTTTTAGTAGATGCAATTGTACGCTTAATTCCTGGTGTTATTGGTGATGAGCAATCTGCACTTACAGATTCTTTTCAAGACAATTTATTATCTCCACCAGTTTATACAAGACCTGCAGAATTTGAAGGTATGAAAGTACCAGATATCTTACTCTCTGGAAATTTTCCTAAAATAGATGATTGGAGAAGCGAACAAGCATACAAAAGAACAGCACAAATAAGACCCGATTTATTAGATGAGTAAAACCTTATCAATAAAAAATAGTAATAAATGTATTTTTTAAATTACAGGTTTTCAATTTCTTCCATACTTAATATCCTGAATTCTTAGAATTCTAAAGTAAAACTAGAATCAATAATCATTAAAATAAAATGATAAATAACTTAAAAAGTTTTGAGTTTGCTATTCCACTAATTATCAAGCTAAAAAATAATAAATTTTAGTTTTATCAATTAAAAATAATTACTAAATTTGCACTCGCTAAAATAACCTCTGACGAAATGCGTGAAAGTTGTTTTTGTAAAATTATAAAATATTAAAATATGGAAGCTTTATTAAAGTTTGTTCAAGACGAGTTCGTAACAAAAAAAGAATTTGACACCTTTGATGCAGGTGATACAATTACTGTGTATTACGAAATTAAAGAGGGTGAAAAAGTACGTACTCAGTTTTTTAGAGGTGTAGTTATTCAAAGAAGAGGTTCTGGAACTTCAGAAACATTTACAATCAGAAAAATGTCTGGTACTGTTGGTGTAGAAAGAATTTTCCCTGTAAACTTGCCTTCTATTCAAAAAATTGAAGTTAATAAAAGAGGTAAAGTGCGTAGAGCGCGTATTTTCTACTTTAGAGGTCTTACTGGTAAAAAAGCTAGAATTACTGAAAAAAGAAGATAATCTCTTTCTACATAAAATTAAAAAAAGCGTTGTGAATTTCACAACGCTTTTTTTAATTAACAAATGTTCATAAGATTGGTTAATAATATGTTGATTTTTAATTCTTTAAAAAATTTGCAAAACTAGAAAACATCTTTATATTTACAACAGAAATATAAGTTGATTTGAAAGGTTTTAAAAAGCTTATCGCATAAATTAACTGTAAATCTATAGAGTAACGTTCTTTATATATTGTGAATCTTAAAATTAATTTTTTAAACAAAATTTAAATTTAAAGTAGAAATATGTTATCGTGATTATGATTTCTTCTTAAAATATTTTAAGAGTAGCAAAGAAACATCTATAGTTTTTTGATGAGTGAAATACTTACCGAAAATTAAAAAATGTTTCGAAAATGGAAATAGTAAACTATAATTAGCTCCATAAAAAGAGTAATATAAGAACTTTGTTCTTATTTGTTTTGTAGCAATACAGAGCAGTGTAAAAGACTATTTCAAAGAAGCCATATCAAACAAGTAATTGTATGATATGGCTTTTATTTTTACACCTTAAAGTAAAAATATCTTCTTTTTTAAGTTATTATCAATAAAACCTTAAAATTATTAGATTTATAACAATTGTAAATTCAACACTTATCCTTAAATTTGCTCCCTGTAAAAAACCAAAAAAAATCATTGGTTAATCGTTAAACTAAAAGACATCTAAAATTACTTCTTAAATGGCTAAAATTATATATACTAAAACAGATGAAGCACCAGCTTTAGCAACACGTTCTTTTCTTCCAATTGTAGAGGCTTTCACAAAATCTTCTGGAATAGAAATAGAAACGAAAGATATTTCTTTAGCTGCAAGAATTCTTGCCAATTTTCCTGAATATTTAAAAGAAGAACAAAGAGTTGAAGATGCTTTAACCATTTTAGGAAATTTAGCCAATCAACCAGATGCAAATATTATTAAATTACCTAATATTAGTGCCTCTGTTTCTCAATTAACAGAAGCTATTAAAGAATTACAATCTTTAGGATATGCAATTCCAAATTTTCCGGAAGTTGCAAAAAATCCAGAAGAAAAGGCAATTTTAGCTACGTATAACAAAATAAAAGGCTCTGCTGTAAATCCTGTTTTGCGTGAAGGAAATTCAGACAGAAGAGCTCCGAAAGCAATCAAAAATTACGCACGTAAAAATCCACACTCTATGGGTGCTTGGAGTGCAGATTCTAAAACGCATGTTGCAACAATGAGTTCTGGTGATTTTGCAAACAATGAAAAATCTGTAACTGTTAGCAAAGCTACAAAAGTTTCTATCAAACACATCTCAGCTAATGGTTCTGAAACCATTTTAAAAGATGCAATTTCATTGTTAGATGGAGAAATTATCGATGCGACTGTAATGAGTAAAAAAGTTTTAATTGCTTTTTTAGAAGAACAAATTGCTGACGCAAAAAAGCAAGGAGTTTTGCTTTCTTTGCACATGAAAGGAACTATGATGAAAGTTTCTGATCCTATTATTTTTGGACATGCTGTAAAAATATTTTTCAAAGATTTGTTTGAGAAACATGCAAAAACTTTTGAAGAAATTGGCGTAAACGCAAACGTTGGTTTTGCAAATGTTTTAAGTAATTTAAATGAAGTTTCAGCAGAGAAAAAAGCAGAGATATTAGCTGATATTAATAAGGCTTATGAAAATGGACCTGCTTTGGCAATGGTTAATTCGGATAAAGGGATTACCAATTTACACGTTCCATCAGATATTATTATAGATGCTTCTATGCCAGCAATGATTAGAACTTCTGGTAAAATGTGGAACTCAAAAGGAAAATTACAAGATACCAAAGCAATCATTCCAGATAGCTCTTATGCAGGAATTTATGCAGCAACTATCGATTTCTGTAAAAAGAATGGTGCATTCGATCCAACAACCATGGGTACAGTACCAAATGTTGGTTTAATGGCTCAAAAAGCAGAAGAATATGGTTCTCATGATAAAACTTTTGAAATTGAGGCTAATGGAAAAGTACAAGTTACAGATGTAAATGGAAGTATTTTAATTGAACATTCAGTTGAAGAAGGTGATATCTGGAGAATGTGCCAAACTAAGGATTTACCTATTCAAGATTGGGTAAAATTAGCAGTTACAAGAGCAAGAACCTCAGAAACACCCGCTGTTTTTTGGTTGGACAAAAATAGAGCTCATGATGCAGAAATTATTAAAAAAGTAAATACCTATTTAAAAGATTACGATACTACTGGTTTAGAAATAAGTATTTTATCACCAATAAAAGCAACAGAATTTACATTAGAAAGGATTGTAAAAGGTTTGGATACAATCTCTGTTTCTGGTAATGTTTTAAGAGATTATTTAACAGATTTATTCCCAATTTTAGAAGTTGGTACCTCAGCAAAAATGTTGTCTATAGTTCCTTTAATGAATGGTGGTGGTTTGTTTGAAACTGGTGCTGGAGGTTCTGCTCCAAAGCATGTTGAGCAGTTTTTAGAAGAAAACCATTTACGTTGGGATTCTTTAGGAGAATTTTTAGCATTGGCTGTTTCTTTAGAACATTTAGGTACTGTGAACAACAATCCAAAAGCACTTATTTTAGCAGAAACTTTAGATGAAGCTACAGATAAGTTTTTAGATAATGATAAATCGCCATCAAGAAATGTAGGCGAATTAGACAATCGAGGAAGTCATTTTTATTTAGCTTTGTATTGGGCAGAAGGTTTGGCAAATCAAAATAAAGATTTAGATTTAAAAACCGAGTTTACTTCTATTGCTGCTGCAATGAGTAAAAATGAAGTACAAATTATTAAGGAGTTAAATGATATTCAAGGAAAGTCTGTAAATATTGGAGGTTATTATTTACCAAATGAAGAAATGGCTACAAATGCAATGAGACCGAACACCACATTAAATTCTATTTTAGCATAGAAACATATATTTTTCAAAGTATAGACGATTAAGAGTGCTTTAAAGCACTCTTTTTTATTGAAATTAATTTATACAATGTATTTCTATGGCTCAAAAAAAAAAAACAAAATAAAAAATATTATCTACGATTAATAGTCTTTTTTAACATTTTCTTATCATAATATAATTGTAATTTTGTTCAATATTTAAACTTAGTTATTAAACAAAAATATTTGCTTTGAAAAAAATCTTTCTAATTCTTTTTCTTTTTTCTTTATATAGCTTTAGTCAAGAAAAAATTACAGTTAGTGGTACTGTTTACGATAATTCAAGTAACGAAACTCTTATTGGTGTTTCTGTATTCTTCCCAGAATTAAATGCTGGCACAACAACAAACGAGTATGGGTTTTATTCGATTACCGTTCCAAAAGGAACCTATAAAATTCAAATTAGTTATTTAGGTTTTACAACAATTTATGAGACTGTAAATCTCTCAGAAAAAATCACAAAAGACTTTAAGCTTGCAGAAGAAACCGAAAGTTTAAACGAGATTATTATTGAAAGTGACCTGGAAAAGTTAAATGTTAGAACTCCTCAAATGAGCGTTAATAAACTAACTTCTGCCACCATAAAACAAATTCCTGTTGTTCTTGGTGAGGCAGATGTTATAAAGTCTTTACTACTTTTACCTGGTGTTACAAGTGCTGGTGAAGGAGCTTCTGGTTTTAATGTTAGAGGTGGTGCCGCAGATCAAAATTTAATTTTATTAGACGAAGCTATTGTATTTAATTCTTCGCATTTATTTGGTTTTTTCTCTGTTTTTAATCCTGATGTTATTAAAGATGTAAAATTATATAAAGGTGGAATTCCTGCACGTTTTGGAGGAAGATTGTCATCAGTTTTAGACATTTATCAAAAAGAAGGAAACAGCAAAGACTTTAATTTAACTGGTGGAATTGGTTTAGTTTCGAGTAGACTATTAGCAGAAGGACCAATAGAAAAAGAAAAAAGTTCGTTTGTAGTTGCAGGTAGAGCTTCTTATGCACACCTTTTTTTACCACTTTTTAATAATGACAATACTGCTTATTTTTACGATTTAAACAGTAAAGTAAATTACAGGTTTAATGATAAAAATAACCTCTTTTTGTCAACCTATTTTGGAAAAGATGTTTTTGGAATTAGCGATAATTTTGTAAATAAGTATGGAAACACAGTGGTTAATTTACGCTGGAATCATCTTTTTTCTGATAAAATATTTTCGAATCTTTCTTTAATATATTCAGATTATTTCTACGGATTAATTCTAGACTTCGTTGGTTTTGAGTGGGATTCAGGTATTACTAATTTTAATTTAAAATACGATTTTAAACACTATCTAAGCGAAAACTTTAAATTAAGTTATGGTATAAACAATATTTATATCAAATTTAATCCTGGAGAAATTATACCAAACAGACCAGATTCTGGCATACAAGCAGAAAAATTAATCGATAAATATGCCAACGAATTTGCAGCTTATTTAGAAGCAGAGCATAAAGTAAGCGATAAATTAACTTTGCAATATGGCGCACGTATTAGCAACTTTTTACGTTTAGGGCAAGATGAATTAAACGTTTATGCAAACGATACTCCAGTAATTTATAATCAACAATTTAAAAAATACGAATCTGCAGAAGCAATTGCAACTGAATCTTTTAATAGAAGTGATGTAATTAGTAGTTTTAATAATTTTGAGCCAAGACTTTCTTTATCCTATATTTTAGATGATAACACTTCTATAAAAGCAAGTTATAACAGAATGGCTCAATACCTGCATTTGCTTTCTAATACAGCTTCTCCTACTCCATTAGATGTTTGGGCACCAAGTGGACGTTTTATAAAGCCTCAACTACTAGATCAATATGCTGTTGGGTATTTTAAATCAATAAAAAATGGCGATTATTCTGTAGAAACCGAAGTTTTTTACAAAGACATTCAAAATAGAATCGATTATATTAATGGTGCAAATTTAATTGCCAACAACGAAATTGAAACCATTATTTTAAACGGACAAGCAAGGGCTTATGGTTTGGAAGTTTTATTCAAAAAAAATGAAGGAGATTTTAAAGGATGGTTTGCCTATACTTTATCCAGATCAGAGCAACAAACTTTAGGTAGAAATGCGAACGAACCTGGTATAAATCAAGGAGAATGGTATAGCTCACCTTTTGATAAAACACATGATATTTCTATAAATGCGAGTTACGAATTATCGAAAAAATGGACTTTTAATGCAAACTTTCTTTTTCAAACAGGACAACCCACCAATTATCCTGTGGGCCAATATGAAATTCAAGGTTTAAACGTGCCTATTTTTGATGATAATAGAAGAAATGCAGACAGACTTCCTGCTTATCACAGAATGGATATTTCTGCAACCTTAACTCCAGAAAAAAATAAAAATAGAAAATGGCAGGCAGAATGGGTTTTTGGCATCTATAACTTATATGGTCGTCAAAACGCAGCATCTATAAACTTTAGACAGAATAGAGAAACCTTTAGAAATGAAGCTCTGCAAACATCAATTTTTGGAATTGTGCCTTCTGTAACTTATAATTTTAAATTTTAAACCCTTTAAAAGGGTGTTAAATAAAATTACTCTTATGAAAAATATAAAAATTATTTTTGTCTTATTCATCTTTTCTTTTTCTAATTGCGAAAAAGTTGTTGATATTGATGTTCCATCAACAGAACCAAAATTAATCATTGATGCCTCTTTTGAAGTATTATTTGATGAGAATCCAGTAGTTGCAAATACGATTGTAAAATTAAGATTATCTGCAGATTACTTTGATGAAGTGATTCCAACTGTCACAAATGCAACTGTGTTTTTAACAAATTTGTCTAACAACGCAGTTATTAATTTTTCGGATGCAAATGCTGATGGAAACTACGAGCCTGTAAATGCATTTATTCCTGCTGAAAACGTAGAATACGAATTAACTATTGTCTACGATAACGAAACTTATAAAGGCAAAGCAACTAGAATAAAAACTGCAACATTTAATAATGTTTTTCAAGGAGATGAAACCCTTTTTTCTGGCAATGAGACTGAAGTAAAAGTAAGTTTTACAGACGATGTAGCTCAGGAAAACTATTATTTATTCAATTTTACGAATAACCAATTCTTAACTGTAGAAGATCGTTTTTTTAATGGTGCAGATTATAATTTTTCTTTTTTTTATCAAGAAGATGAAATTGAATTACCAACGACTGTAACCATAAAAATGTCAGGATTAACTAAAGAATATTATACTTATTTTAGAATTTTAGTGAACCAAAGTGGACAAAATTCGGGTGGACCATTTGAAACAGTTCCTTCTTCTTTACTTGGTAATATCATCAATACTACCAAAGAAGATAATTTTCCATTAGGCTATTTTCATATTTCTGAAACCGATACATTCACACTGGATTTGGTAGAAAGAAATTAATAGTACCAAGAAAGTTTAAAAGCTTAGTATAAAATAAAATCTGTATTTTTGATTGATGGATTTTACAAAAACTACAGAGCAAGATTCTAATTACAATCATCTAGAAAAGATGTCTGTAATAGAATTACTTCAAAATATTAATAAAGAAGATAAAACTGTTCCATTTGCAGTAGAAAAAGCTTTGCCACAAATAGAAAGTTTAACTCATCAAATTGTAAATCAACTAAAAAAAGGAGGAAGACTTTTTTATATTGGTGCAGGAACTTCTGGCAGATTAGGAATTTTAGATGCTTCTGAATGCCCACCAACTTTTGGTGTTCCACATGAATTAGTTGTGGGTATCATTGCTGGTGGAGATATTGCCATTAGAAAAGCAGTAGAATTTGCAGAAGATTCAGAAAATCAAGGTTGGTTAGACTTAAAAGAACATCAAATTTCAGAAAAAGATGTAGTAGTTGGTATTGCTGCATCTGGCACAACACCTTATGTAATTGCTGCTTTAAAAAAATGTAATGAAAACAACATTCTTACAGGTTGTATTACTTGCAATCAAAATAGTCCTTTAGCAAAAGTATCAAAATATCCAATAGAAGTCATTGTTGGCCCAGAATTTGTAACAGGAAGCTCTAGAATGAAGGCTGGAACTGCACAAAAAATAGTATTAAATATGCTTTCTACAACTACTATGATTCAGCTAGGAAAAGTGAAAGGAAACAAAATGGTAGACATGCAACTGTCGAACAATAAATTAGTTGACAGAGGTGAAAAAATGTTAATGAAAGAGTTAAATATTAAGCAACAAATTGCAAGTGAGCTTCTTAAAAAATATGGAAGTGTAAGAAATTCAATTCTAAATTTTAATAACCATGGCAGATAGAGAATTACTTAGTAAAAGTTTTATAAAACTAGGCATTTTAGTATTTCTATTTATTTTGAGTCCAATTGTAATTACTATGGGTTTTAAGGCTTTAAAATTATACACAGAAAGCCCAAATTTTTTAATAGCTTATATAATTCTTTTTATCGGTTTTTGTTTACTAATATTCTCGATATTTTTAGCTTTCAGAACTTTTAAAGAGATAGGAGATGCCTTTTTTAAAAAATAAATAGTACTGAAAACAACCAACCTTTATAAATTGTTGCACTGGGAATATTGGCCTGCATACATGTTTTATATTCCGAATTTACCCTATGCATTTTTTTTGGCTGCAAAAGCAAAACATTCCGCTTTTTTTAGTGCTACAAATCCTGCTTTTAAAAGTTCTGGAAATGGAACAGAGAGCAAATACGATACAATTCAATTAGTGCCAAAAAAATACAGACCAGAAAGTATTCTGCACAAAAAACAAACGAATATTCAACAAACAATACATAAACTAAAAGAACAAAATATAAATTTTCCTTTAATAGCGAAACCAGATATGGGTTTTAGAGGTTTATTGGTGAAGAAAATTAATACTGAAAAAGAATTAAAAACATACCTAGAAAAGTATACAATAGATATTATTATTCAAGAGTTTGTTGACTATAACAACGAATGTGGCATTTTTTATTTTAGAAATCCTGATGAAGAAAATGGAGTAATTTCTTCTATCACTTTAAAAAAATTTTTAACGGTTTTTGGTGATGGAACTTCAACCATGAAAAAATTGATTTTAGCAGATAAGAGAGCCAAGTTACAAATTGATTTACTATCTGAAATTCATCAAGAAAAATTATTTGAAATTCCGAAAAAAGATGAAGAAATTAAACTTTCTGTTATTGGAAATCATTCCAAAGGAACTCAGTTTATCAACGGAAATCATTTAATTTCTGAAACATTGATAAATACTTTTGATGCTTTAAGTAAAAATATTCCTGGTTGGTTTTATGGTAGAATCGATTTAAAATACAACGATTTTTCAGATATAGAAAATGGTTCAGATTTTAAAATTTTAGAAATTAATGGAATTATTGCTGAACCAACACATATTTACGACACTCAAAAATCCTCCTATTTTAAAGCTTTAAAAGAGATTAGAGTTCATTGGAAATCTTTGTATGATATTTCAATAACAAATCATAAAAAGTATAATATTCCTTATAAAAGTAGTTTAGAGTTTATTGCTGAAATGTTTGAATTAAGGTCTTATATAAAAAAAATAAAACGTTATCTAAATCTTAAACTTTTATGATCTCTAAATTTACAATACCATTGTATTCAATTTAAATCCTTTACTAATATCATTTTCTCTTAAAAACTGTACTCCAAAAAACCTATAAGATTACTTTTATAAGCATCTATAGCAATTGGAAAAAGAGAATGGGTTGGGTATTAAAATTTGATCTTGTTGTAGATTTTTCTTTAATTGAGAAATGCAATACTACATAAAACTTTTTATTATAATATTTACCAACATCATCTGAGTTATTATTTACTTCAGATACGACAAAAACAAAATTTTTTCATAGCTGTTAACAATACTATTTAAAGATGAAAACTCTAAATTGTTATCTTTAAAAGTTAATAAAATTTCTGGTCTAACTTTTTAGTTAATTCTAAAACCCTTTAAATTTTTTTAACAGGATATAATAAAGTAGAATTAAAAATAATAGACTTCTATTTTTATTTAAAAAAACAAGGCTAAATATAATAAAAATGAAGTGGTTAATGCACCAGCTATATAACTTGTTTATGTGCGAAAATTGTAATAAAACCAAACTGATACAATTTCAGTAAAAACACTAATTATTAAAACTTTTAAACTTGTAATATAATCTTTAGAGTGTATTATTTTTTAAGTGTAAGTAATATTTAATAACCAGCTAATAATGAATAAAACAAACAAGTGCACTAAATGGTTTTGATGAAATAAGGATTGAAATAAAAAAACACAAATTTAACAGTTCTAATATTTATCATTTATAAAAAAGCACCTAAAAATTGATTGGAAAATGTATTGATTTTGCAACAAAAAGAAAACAAATATTCAAAACAACTCCGTTAAAAGCTATTAAAGCACTAAAAAAGGATAAAAATTCTATACTTATTTTATCAAAAAAAAATTGACAAATATAAAGGAACATTTCTTAAGAAACTCTTAATGTTTTTTTAAGTGATGTAGAATTCAACCCGAAATCTTCATCTGGCAATTCTATCCCTAATTGATGAATTACATATCCAACACTAGCAAAATGATGAATTGCATGGCTTTGAGCTTGCATTAATATTGCTGCCAATGTATAATTTGCAGTAACTTTGCCTAAACCTAAATCATCAGTAACCTTAATATTAGAGTCTAAATCTTTTGATGAAATTTGTTTTAATTGATTAATAATATCCTCAAAATAAGCAATTCCTATAGCTGTTTTATTTTCTACTAATTCATTTCTTTCACGTTTTGTTAAATTTATATAATCATCTTTAAATCCATTTAAAACGCAAGAAAAAACATCTAAAATATGACGCATATGACAGCCAATACTAGAATAATAAGGAGGAATTGTTGTGTTTGCATAATCATCATCTGAAATTGATTTTAAAAGATGAATTCCTCTTTGTAAATTTTTCTCAATGGCATTTATCATAAAATAATAATTTGTAAATAGATTGTATAAAAATAAAACAATTTACCTTTTAGAAATTTAAATAAACAGAATTTTTAAGTTTTTAAGAAGTTTTAATTTTAATACCACAAAACCTATAAATATTTTTTGGCACGCTCTTTGAAAATAAATAAACAAATGCGGAAGTCGAAAAGCAATTAGAGTAGACAAAACCTTAAAACCATATATCATGAAAAAAGGTGTACTTATTTTATTCGGAATGTTCTTGATGGTTTCTACTGTTGAAGCCAAAAATGGCGAAAATTTATTAAACAGATTTGAGGTAAATTATTACTCTTATGACAATGCTGTAAACTTCGAAGAAAGAGGAATTGAATTCTTTATTTTTACAAATGGCGATTTCGATTTCGATACAAGTTATTTGAATAGCGGAGTTAGAATTGATAGAGATTATCGTGGAAGAATTAGAAGAATTGGCAACGTTTTTTTAAACTATGATATTCGAGGAAATGTAACCAGAATTGGCAATGTTTTTCTAAGCTATTACAGAGATCGTTTAACTAGAGTTGGAAACTTAAATGTTCGTTACAATCATTGGGGAAATCCTGTTTTTTATGGATATGTAAAAGATAATTTTTATTACGATAATGGTGTTCAAATCAACTTAAATATTGGAACTATTTATAATTATAATGATCGTTTTTTCTACAATAATAATTTTGATAGAAATTACACAAGATTTAGAGAAGACAGAAATTTCTATTATTATAAAGCAAATGGTAATTCAAATTTTGGTAATAATAGATATATTAAAAGAAGAAAAACTGTTGATGGTAGCATTACCAGAAGAGATAACTCTAGTAAAAGAACCGAAAACACGTACAGGAACAGTTACAATAACAGAATAGAAAACAGCAGAGATATTAATACTAAAAGAGATGATAGTAGTTCAAATAACACTAGAAACAACTCTACTGGAAATAACGTTAGAAGAGATAACAGTAACTTAAATAATACCAGAAATAGCACTATCAGAAATGATGATAGTACAAATACAAGAAGACTAGAAAGCAATAGAAATGAAAATAATTCTAGAAATAAAATAGATTTAAAACAAGAAAGAAATAAGAAAGAGAAAGAGAAAAAAGTTGATAAAAAAAGGAGAAGTTAGTATTTGAAAAAAACACCCATTTTTAAATGGGTGTTTTGCTTTGAATAAATAGGGGTTTTTCCTATTTATAATTCTAAAAATCTTTAATAAATTTGAGAATTCGTTACTTGATTATTTGAATTCCTTAACTTTAAAACCTTCATTTTTAGAAAAAATGAAGGTTTTTTTTATCTAATTAACTTTTTATATTTTAAACGTTTTGGCATTAAATCTCCACCCAAACGTTTTTTCTTATTCTCTTCATAATCAGAAAAAGAACCTTCGAAGAAATAAACTTCGCTATTACCTTCGAAAGCTAAAATATGTGTACAAACTCTATCTAAAAACCATCTATCATGGCTAATTACTACTGCACAACCAGCAAAATTTTCTAAGCCTTCTTCTAAAGCTCTTAGCGTATTTACATCTAAATCGTTTGTTGGCTCATCTAAAAGTAAAACGTTTCCTTCTTCTTTAAGCGTCATTGCTAAATGCAATCTATTACGTTCTCCACCAGAAAGTGTATCTACTTTTTTGTTTTGCTCACTTCCAGAAAAATTAAATCTACTTAAATAAGCTCTAGAGTTTACTTGCTTTCCCCCCATCATTACCAAATCTTGACCATCAGAAAAATTTTCCCAAATTGTTTTATCTGGATTGATATTAGAATGCGCTTGATCAACATATGCAATTTTTGCTGTTTCACCAACATTAAAAATTCCTTTATCAGGTTTTTCTTCACCCATTATCATTTTAAAAATGGTTGTTTTTCCTGCTCCATTTGGTCCAATAATTCCAACAATTCCAGCTTGTGGCAAATTAAATGCTAAATTTTCGTATAATAATTTATCTCCAAAAGCTTTAGAAACTCCAGTTGCTTCAATCACATTTGTACCCAATCTTGGTCCATTTGGAATATAGATTTCTAATTTTTCATCAACCTGTTTTTGGTCTTGACTCATTAATTTATCATAATTCTTCAAACGAGCTTTTTGCTTTGTTTGACGACCTTTTGCTCCTTGACGTACCCAATCTAGTTCTCTTTCTAAAGTTTTTTGGCGTTTAGAAGCTGTTTTACTTTCTTGCGCCATTCTCTGAGATTTTTGGTCTAACCAAGAAGAGTAGTTTCCTTTCCAAGGAATGCCTTCACCTCTATCTAATTCCAAAATCCAACCAGCTACATTATCTAAGAAATATCTATCGTGCGTTACTGCAATTACAGTTCCTTTATATTGTGCTAAATGATGCTCTAACCAATGCACAGATTCTGCATCTAAATGGTTTGTTGGCTCATCTAACAATAAAATTTCTGGTTCTTGTAATAATAATCTACAAAGTGCAACTCTACGTTTTTCACCTCCAGAAAGTACACCGATTTTTTTATCAGATTCTGGAGTTCTTAAAGCATCCATGGCAATTTCTAATTTGGTATCTAATTCCCAAGCGTTTGCAGCATCAATTTTATCTTGTAATTCTGCTTGTTTAGCCATTAACTTATCCATCTTATCAGCATCAGAATACACCTCTTCTAAACCAAACATGTCATTGATTTTGTTGTATTCATCTAGAATTGCAACTGTTTCTGCAACTCCTTCTTTTACAATTTCTAAAACTGTTTTTTCAGGATCTAATTGAGGTTCTTGTTCTAAATAACCAACTTTGTAACCAGGTACAAAAGTTACATCACCTTGAAAATTCTTTTCTACACCTGCAATAATTTTTAATAAAGTAGATTTTCCAGAACCATTTAAACCAAGAATTCCAATTTTTGCTCCGTAAAAAAAACTTAAATAAATATCTTTTAAAACCTGCTTTCCAGTAGATTGATAGGTTTTTGAAAGTTTATTCATAGAAAATATTACTTTCTTATCATCACTCATCTTTCTTAATTTTTAAATTTTATTGTAAACTGCTACCGAAAACTGTAGACTTTTTATACTCTTCCTTTTAGGGCGTTAAAAACCCAGGCAATACAAAGAAAACCAATTCCAACTGTGGCAAATCCCCAACCAGCAACATCATTATATCTGTATGCGCCCATTAGTATAAGTATTACTGCCATTCCTATCATTAATAAAGTAGCCCAACCAAGAACTGTATTTTTATTCATCGACATAAATCTGTAATTAAAAAATTAGGCTACAAATATGAGAAAAAATAAGGAAATAACTATTAATAAGATTTAATGATTTTATAACTAATCTCCTTATTATGAAGTTTTACAAAGGAGTGTATATAAAG